>NZ_CP054491.1:1222500-1963983 GCF_013343005.1 Candidatus Reidiella endopervernicosa | reverse complement strand
AGGCGTCATAGGTCCAGATGCCAAACAGGTTAAGTGCCTCGCGAGCAAAACGCGACTCACCCCACGCCGATTCATTGGCCGCCTGGGCAAGAGCCAGCTCAACAGGAATGATATCGACTCGCTGTAGCAGCGCCTCACGCTGAGAGAGAGGATCCCCCTTGACGCGATACTGTTTTGCAATCTTGTGAATACGATTCAATTCACCATCGGTGAGCACCCCACCAGCCGCTACAGAATCGAAAAGAGTAATGAGTTCCGCACGAACCTCGGCAATACGTCGATTTTCAACTTCGACCAGTGGTACCAGCTTGTTGATAAATGTCGTCTTCTTACCACCACTCTTTTGAACAATCACAGGTGGATGGTTAACCGCACCCTTGGCATCACTCTTCATCTTGCTGGGTCTCTTAGCGGGATTAACTGTTTTCCCAAGCGCCTTGGACTTTAATTGCTGTGCAGGGGGCGTTGGATAGGGGTATCCACCATAGCGGTATCTGTAGGGTGAATAGTAGGACTGAGGCGCATAGTTCACTGGTGCGACATATGCTGGATAACCCGTGTAGGCAACACGCTGTGGATAGTAACGCTCCGCCCAGACGCTGGTCTGCGTCATCGCCATCAATAGACCGACAAATAGAATCCTACGACTAACCATAACAAGCTCTCAAACAGTAGCTGGCAACAAGTCGCAGAGTATATCAGTATTTGCTTATTTTATAATCTTTCCTGTTATTTTAGGGGATGATGTAGGGCGTCATGAACATCTGATCCAAGATGAACACACCACCCAGGCACACAATCCTCATAAGCAGTGACCACCACCACGGCTATTCGCGATACCAACTACCGTCACTGTTACGCCGAATCCAGTTCTGGCTATACCAGAAGTAGCGGTTCATTTTGTTATGCCGAACGGTGCAGTTGTAGCGGCTGCGTCCTACCGGCAGCGCTGACTTCGCCATGACCGTCAACAGCCCTGCCTGGTAGCTCACATCACCTTTCCCTTGCCCAGTGATGAAGCAGCTGATCGCGTCAGGATTAAACGCCCCTGCATTGAGCTTAAGAGACAGAATGGGTAGTTCGAGCTGATTCGGTAACAGCGGATCAACCTCACCTTGCCCATTAACTGGCAGCGGCAGGGTGTTGAGTTTTTCGATAAAGCCCGCCATCTCAGTGTAGGGGCCTGCCATGGGAAAACGCGGTAGTGCACGCCGATCACTCAAGGGTCCAATGGGCCCCGATTGCTGGCCAAACCCGACATATCCAAGCTCTCCCACTAGCTGTCGAAGCGCATAGTCATACTCGCCATAGGGGTAGACAAAGAGCTTGGGCGCCCTACCCAACTCCTCCTGCAACCGCTGCTGAGCCTTGTCGATATCTGCAATTACCCGGAGACGCCACTGCGACTCCGGCTCCCCTGCTCGGCGCCTTATCAGATGATCATGTGATGCCGTATGGTTAGCGAAGGCAACACCCGAGCGTTGCATCTCGCGCATCTGCTCCCAGCTCAGATAGGGGCGTAGACCACTATCGACCGCATCGCTATTTACAAACACGGTCATTGACCAGCCGCGTCGTTTTAATCGTGGCCACGCCTCGCTATAGATCGAATCGTAGGCATCATCGACCGTGATCGCGATAGTCTTATCCGGTACCACATCACCCTGCAGGACAGCATCTACTACCCTTTGCAGCGGCCAGACTGTGAAATCATTCTGTTCTAGATAGTTAAGCTGCTGCTCAAAACGCTCTGGAGAGATAGAGGTTGATCGCGGCGTGGTATCGCTAAAATGGTGGTACTGAAGAATTACCGCAGATTCAGCAGCATGGACTAACGAAATAGTGGTTAGCAGTAGAGAAAGAAGAACGGGGAAGAGACGACTCATCATTTTCACTATTGAGCCGAATATCGACTGTTGATTTACAGGATACAGTCTCTATCTACAACGACCGCCAATATCCCCACTCGTCTTACAATCCTTCACGTAATACTCACCCGCCACCTCGGCGTGCTGGCGCGTCGGATAGGGCCCCATGATTTTCCCCCTGCCCCGCAATTTAAGATACCAGCCGGGTAAGGCATAGAGCGGACTGACCCTGAAGTAGCGATCGCTGAAGCGTTGGAAATTTTTCTCTGACATCAATAGACCTCAGAATTATTAGTTATTATTGATCAGGGATTTCTACAACATGTTTCGCCTGGTGGCAAGGTCCATCACCACTAGGCGTGGTTATTTGCCCGCTTTTCTGTCCAGGTCACGCAGATGCGCCAGTTTTTCACCGATCTTCTGCTCCAAACCACGAGCCACCGGCTGGTAGTAACTGACCGCCGACATCTCCTCCGGGAAGTAGTGTTCACCTGCGGCATAAGCCTCAGGCTCATCGTGTGCGTAACGGTAAGCGTGACCGTAACCGAGCTCCTTCATTAGTTTGGTCGGCGCGTTGCGCAGGTGAATCGGCACCTCCAGCGAACCATGCATTCGTGCATCACTCATCGCTGCCTTATAGGCCATGTAGACCGCATTACTTTTCGCAGCGCAGGCCATATAGACAATTGCCTGAGCAATCGCCAGCTCCCCTTCGGGGCTACCGAGCCGCTCCTGCACCTCCCAGGCATCGAGTGCCAGCTGCAACGCCCGCGGATCGGCGTTGCCGATATCCTCAGAGGCCATGCGTACTACCCGTCGGGCGATATAGAGTGGATCACAACCACCATCAACCATGCGAGCAAACCAGTAGAGCGCTGCATCGGGATTGGAGCCACGCACCGATTTGTGCAGTGCCGATATCTGGTCATAAAACGCCTCTCCTCCCTTATCGAAGCGTCGCACACCTCCAGCAATCACCTCGGTAAGGAGTGCCTCATCGATCTCACCCGTCTCGCCACGACTGGCCGCCAGTTCAGCAACGATCTCGAGAAAATTGAGTGCCCGACGTGCATCGCCATCAGCTGCCCCAGCCAGACTATCTCTGAGCTCATCACCCATCTCGATGCCACTGGCAGCGATACCACGCGACTCATCGCTCAGTGCCCGGTCGACGATCTGCCGAATCTCTCCACTGCCGAGTGACTTCAACACATAGACACGCGCCCGTGAGAGCAACGCATTGTTCAGTTCGAAGGAGGGATTTTCGGTGGTGGCGCCGATGAAGGTGAGCGTGCCGTCCTCAACGTAGGGAAGAAAGGCATCCTGCTGCGCCTTATTAAAACGATGTACCTCATCGACAAAGAGAATGGTGCGACGCCCCTCAGCCAGGGCCTGTTTCGCTTGATCAACAGCACTTCGTATATCCTTCACCCCACCGAGTACGGCGGAGATACTAAGAAACTGCGCACCACAGTAGTGGGCGATCAGCCGCGCCAGGGTTGTCTTGCCGGTACCGGGAGGCCCCCAGAAGACCATAGAGTGGAGTCGGTCCCCTTCGATTGCCTGACGTAGTGGTTTACCCTCAGCAAGCAGGTGGGACTGGCCCACGTACTCTTCAAGCAGCTGTGGACGCATCCGGTCGGCGAGCGGCCGGACATCGGCCTCTGATTCAAAAAGGGAATTCAATGGTCTGCCTGGCTCGTGGATACTCTGGAATTAGTCGAGGATCTCACTGCCAATGATCACATCGACACCCTCGGCAGGGACGAATTGAAACTGGCTCGGATCAAGCTCCGCATTGAGCTGAAGCGAGCTGAACTCAATATGGGTCGTAGAGCCGAAATTATCGAGGACCGCCATCGCCGCCAGCTCGTTTTCGGTCATCGCGATGCGAATCTCCTTATACTCACCGTCCTCCTGGATCGGCGTCAGTCGTACCCAGCGCCGCTCACCCTCCATCGCAAACTCCTCGACAAAGAAGTGGCGCTCCAACGGCTCATCTCCGGTTAGCAGCATCGCCGGGCTGGAGGCAAACGCCTTATCGACTGACTTCACCGTGGCCTGAGCGAGCTCACTGTCGAAGAACCAGATCCGCTCTCCATCATCGATAATCAGCTGCGGATAGGGTGTGTGGTACTCCCAGCGAAAACGTCCGGGGCGTTGCAGGCTGAAACGACCACTGCTCTGCTGCTGCACCACATCACGCTCATCGGTCAGTGTCTGTACAAAACTCGCCTGCAGAGTCCGGGTATTCTCAAGAAATGCGCGCAGCCGCTGCTCCCCCTCACCGGCAAACAGCAGGGTTGGGAAAGTTGCGATCAGGATTATCAGAAACTTCTTCATCAGTGGAAAATTCTCTCTAATGCGCCTCTCTCTGAGAGACTGCCGACCACTCGAATCGTTCAATTCTTGGGTGGTGGCGGTGCCAGCACCTCGCGACTGCCGTTGGACTGTAGTTCACCAACGATACCGGCCAGCTCCATATCCTCGATCATACGCGCAGCACGGTTATATCCGATTTTAAGACGACGCTGCACACCGGAGATCGAGGCTCGACGCGTCTCGGTGACGATACGTACCGCCTCATCGTAGAGCGGATCACTCTCGGCATCACCACCCGCAGGTGCCTCACCCGGCAGCATCGTCGACGGGTCACTCGACTCCTCGAGGATCTCTTCGAGATACTGCGGCTCACTGTTTGCCTTGAGGTTATCCACCACACGATGCACCTCCTGATCGGAGACAAAGGCACCGTGAATACGCACCGGCAGGCCGGTACCGGGTGCGAGATAGAGCATATCGCCGTGACCGAGTAGCTGCTCGGCACCACCCTGATCGAGAATGGTGCGCGAATCGATCTTGGTCGAAACCTGGAAGGCGATACGGGTCGGGATATTGGCCTTGATCAGACCGGTAATAACATCGACCGAAGGGCGCTGGGTGGCAAGAATCAGATGGATACCAGCGGCACGTGCCTTCTGTGCCAGTCGTGCAATCAGCTCTTCAACCTTCTTGCCAACCACCATCATCATGTCGGCGAACTCGTCGACCACCACCACGATATAGGGAAGGTGCTCAAGACTGGGTGGCGTCATCTCCATGCTCTCTTCGGGCTTGAAGAGTGGATCGGGGATCGGGGTACCCTCCTCCTCTGCATCCTTCACCTTGCGGTTGTAACCGGCAATGTTGCGCACACCGAGTGCGGCCATCAGCTTGTAGCGTCTCTCCATCTCGCCAACGCACCAACGCAGCCCATTGGCCGCCTCTTTCATATCAGTCACAACCGGAGTGAGCAGATGCGGGATCCCCTCATAGACCGAGAGCTCCAGCATCTTTGGATCGATCAGGATCATGCGTGCATCTCTCGGTGAGCTCTTGTAGAGCAGACTGAGAATCATCGCATTGACCGCCACCGACTTACCCGAACCGGTGGTACCGGCCACCAGTAGATGCGGCATCTTGGCCAGATCAGTGACCGACGGCAAACCGCCAATATCCTTGCCCAGGGCCAGGGTGAGCGGGGAACCCGCCTTATCGTAATCACGCGATTTGAGGATCTCGGAGAGCACCACCATCTCACGATGCTCATTGGGGATCTCGATACCGATTACCGACTTACCAGGAATGACCTCGACCACGCGCACGCTGATCACTGAGAGCGAACGAGCCAGATCTTTGGCCAGGTTGGTGATCCGACTGACCTTCACACCAGCCGCCGGCATCATCTCAAAACGGGTAATGACCGGTCCCGGGTGGACCGCCGTCACCTCCACCTCGATGCCAAAGTCAGCCAGCTTCAGCTCCAGCTGCCGCGACATCGCCTCCAGCACCTCGGGAGAGAAGCCCTTATCGAACGGCTGCTCCTCATCGAGCAGCGCCAGCGGCGGTGTGGTGCCATCGTTGGGCACATCAAAGAGCTGCACCTGCCGCTCCTTCTCAACCCGCTCACTCACCTCCACCTTCGGCTTCGGTTTATGGATCTCGATCTTCGGCGCAGTGCGACGTTTCTTACGCTCCTTGACCACCTTGACCGTCTCTTCACGCTCCTTGCGCGCACGGTGGGCGACCAGATTCTCACGCAGGGTACGAATCTTCGCGATGCTGCGATCGACCAGTTCAAGTGTAATTCGGCCAGTGGCGTCCATCACCTTGAGCCAGGAGAGGCCGGTAAAGAAGGTGACACCGATCATAAACAGGGTAAAGAGAAAGAGACTCGAACCCAGTGGGCTCAGCACCCCTACCAGTCCGCCACCGACCACCTGACCCAGTACCCCGCCGCCATCGAGTGGCAAGCCGGTTGAGAGGTGTGCGAGATGAAGTGAGGCCAGACCACAGCCACCGGCAAGGGTGAGTAGAAAACCGCTCCAGCGCATCGCAAACAGGTGGGTATCGAAACCACTGCCATCGGGATTGATGCGATAGACGATCAGACCACTGATCGCCACCATAATCGGGAAGAGATAGGCGAGATAACCGAACAGGTAGAGAAAGACATCGGCAAACCATGCACCCACCCGACCACCGCCATTAGCGATCACTTCGACCACTCCGCTGTGCGACCAACCCGGATCGGTGGGGCTGTAGCTGAAGAGCGCCAGCAGTAGATAGAGCGCTAAGGCTGCAAGCAGAAACAGCGCCGCCTCACGCAGACCACGAGTGACGTAGGTACCTATCGGTTGTTCATCAGCAGATTTGCGACGCGCCTGACCCAAGATTAATCCTTGTTATTAAATATATTTCTTAAGCTAATTATAATTTTCTAATCGATCAACGCAGGATGTACCAGTGCGCCGTCTGCGACATTGATACCGCGTCGCAGCACCTCATTTTCACGCCATCCCTGCTCAGCAATCTGCTGCACAAAGGGGATCAGTGAGGCCGAAAGTGCCTGTGAAGCAGAACGTGGAACCGCCCCTGGCATATTGGTTACACCGAAGTGGAGCACCTCCTCCCAGAGAAAGGTCGGAGCCTCATAGGTAGTTGGCTGGGTAGTCTCGACACAGCCACCCTGATCGACCGAGATATCGACAATCACGCTACCGGCACTCATCTGCCTAACCATCTCGGCTGAGACGATATGCGGCGCCCTGGCACCCGTTACCAATGCGGCACCAACCAGCAGATCGGCACTGGCGACCGCATCACGAACGCTCTCCGGGTAGGGGTAGAGACCGGTGACGTTGTTACCCAGTGCGCGCATCCGCTCCAGCTTGGTCCGTTTTCGATCAAAGACGGTCACCTCGGCACCCATCGCCGCCGCCATTGCCGCCGCATTGCCACCGGCAGTACCACCACCGATTACCACTACACGCCCCCGTTCAGCAGCAGGCAATCCTCCCATCAACAGCCCTTTGCCACCTTGCGGCTGCTGCAGCAGGTTGGCACCAATCTGTATCGAGAGTTTGCCAGCGATGTCGCTCATTGGTGCCAGTAGCGGCAGATAGCCGTTCTGCTCCTCTACCGTTTCGAAGGCGACGGCAGTCAGGCCGATCTTCAGTAGTCGCTCGGTTAGCTGCGGTGCAGCAGCGAGATGGAGGTAGCAGAAGAGCTGATGATCGGCACGCAGATGGTCGAGATCACCATCAATCGGCTCCTTGACCTTCACAATCAGCTCCGCTTCACCATAGAGCGTTGCCGCATCGGGTACGACATTCACCCCAACACGCTGGTAATCATCATCGCTATAACCACTCAGCTGACCGGCCTTTTGCTCGATATAGAGCGTATGTCCACGGCCAACCAGATCGGCACAGGCCGCCGGTATCAGCCCGACACGCCCCTCCTTCGCCTTGATTTCTCGTGGTACGCCGATGCGCATCTTCAATCCTTTACCCTGAGGGCCAGATTACGTAATATTATCGGTTGCTTATATTTCTTTATTAGTCCGCCTGAGCGGCACTTACCACAACCGAGAAAGTTGGAGTCATTATACATGAGCGACACCAAGCATTGCCGTCTTCTGATCCTCGGATCGGGCCCCGCTGGATACACCGCCGCTGTCTACGCAGCACGCGCCAATCTCAACCCGGTTATTGTTACCGGCATGCAGCAGGGTGGCCAGCTCACCACCACCACCGAGGTCGACAACTGGCCGGGCGGTGCCGAGGGTCTGCAGGGTCCACAGCTGATGCAGGACATGCTGGCCCACGCTGAGCGCTTCAACACCGAGGTACTCTTCGACCACATTACCGAGACCGATCTCTCCAAGCGCCCTTTCACTCTTAAGGGCGATAGCATGACCTACACCTGCGACGCATTGATCATCGCCACCGGTGCCTCGGCCATGTATCTCGGCCTCGACTCCGAAGAGGCATTCAAGGGCAAGGGTGTCTCCGGTTGTGCCACCTGTGACGGCTTCTTCTACCGTGGCCAGAAGGTCGGCGTGGTCGGTGGCGGTAACACCGCTGTTGAGGAGGCGCTCTACCTCTCCAACATCGCTGCCGAGGTGACCCTGATTCACCGTCGTGACGAGTTCCGCTCAGAGAAGATCCTGATCGACCAGCTGATGGATAAGGTTGAGAACGGCAACATCAAGCTCGAGCTCTATCAGGAGATCGACGAGGTGCTGGGTGACGACTCCGGTGTAACTGGCGCCCGCCTAAAGAATAGCAAGGACGGCTCGACCAAGGATATCGAGCTGATGGGACTCTTCATCGCCATCGGCCACAAACCCAACACCAATATTTTCGACGGTCAGCTCGATATGGACCACGGCTACATCAATACCCGCAAGGGCAGCGATGCCAACGCCACCGTCACCTCTATCGATGGTGTCTACGCCGCTGGCGATGTAGCAGATCCGATCTACAAGCAGGCGATCACCTCAGCGGCTTCGGGTTGTCAGGCCGCGCTCGATGCCGAGCGCTTCCTCGACAATCTCGATAAGGGCTGATCGAGCGCCCCATAGTTAATCTCGTGGGGAAAAACCGATATGTCAGAGAATGAAGAGCCGATAGAAGACGATGAGATTGAGCTGGTCAGCAAGACCCAGCTCAAGCGCGAGAGTCTTGCCCTGCGCGATCTGGGCGCAACACTGGTTGCGCTTTCAGACCAGCAACTCAAACGTATGCCGCTGCCTGAGAACATCGCTGCGGCTGTCAGTGAGGCGCGCCGCATCAAGAAACACGGCGCACTGAAACGCCAGCTGCAGTATCTCGGCAAGCTGCTGCGTCATAGTGACCCCGAACCGATTCGTCTCGCCCTGGAGCGTCTTGAGGAGGGACACATCGAGGATCGTGCCCGCTTCCACCGCATCGAGCAGTGGCGTGATCGTCTACTCAGTGAAGGTGATAGTGCGCTTGGCGAGCTAGTGGCGGAGCACCCTGCTGTTGACCGCCAACATCTGCGTCAATTACTGCGCAAGGCGGAGAAGGAGCGCAAGGCGGAAAAACCACCCGCGACTGCACGGGTGATTTTTAAGTATCTACGACAACTGATCGCAACGGACTAGTTACAATCGACCGAGGCGCAATTCCTGGCTAGTTAACCACCTGAATCGTTACCACATCGGCGGCTACTACCGGATAACTGATGGTTCCGCCGTGTAACCGCTTGCGCACGATGACGTTGTTTCCATCATATGCCTCCAGCCGCCCTTTGTGGATCTCTCCATCAGCCATGTTGAGGGTAATGCGCCAATCGATATATTGAGTCAACTCAGCCAGGCCTATGGTGCGAACGGTTTTGCGTTTTTTAACCGCAGCCTCGATCTCCTTCTGGCGTGCGGCCTCCTCCGCCTCCACACGATGCTTCTCCAGCGTCTTCTCATCGAGCCAGCCAAGCTCCTCTTCGGTGATCAGCGTGCCGTTGATCGTAATCTCCATGCCGAGCATCGCGATCGCCTGACGCGGTGTATAAAGCGCCAACCCGGTAAAGTCTGTTCCCACTGCAGGGTATGTAGCAATCGATAGCGTGCCACCTTTGAGCATGAAGTTACGATAGGTTTTAACCGCATTCTCAGAGAAATTGGCTCCCATCTCCTCAGCCAGTAGTGCAATGTGGCGATCGACATAGGCCTCAACCTCTCCGCCACCTTTAGCTGCGCAGAAGGCGTTACGGCTCTTGGCATAACCATGATCGTTAAAATCGAGTCGCAGACGATTGACCTGCGGCCCCACCATGCCCATTGCCACACCGGCCATCGCATTGGGGTCCATCTGGAACTGGGTGTTTACCTCAAAGCTATAGAGCCCATCACTGTTGCCATTGAGATCGATAGTGAAGGTGTTATCCGACTCATCGAACTCAAACTGCATCTCGACATTACTCACCAGCTCGCTATAGCCCATCTGCTGCAACTCAGCCACACCAAAGGAGCGTACATCGCCACAACCGAGTGCATCCATTGATGTCTGAGGCTCAACGCCACTGGCCGCCTCGGCCTGTGCCTGCATCTGCGCCATAGAACGCAGCAGATCGCTATCGAGATCGAGTTTGAGATCGGTCAACGACATGCCGAGTAGCTCAGGCATCTTGCCCTCATTAACCCGTTTGCTGACATCGAGGAAGTAGAGAATGTTAGGAGCCTTGAGCCGCAGTTCAGCCAGCTCAATCACATCGGGTGCCATTTTCGGTTGAATAACAACCTTATTAAGACCTACCTCGCCACGGAGGTCTGTATGAACAGATTCATATTTGATATCAACGAAGGGAGCCACACCGGCAATCGCCTCATCGACCTTACTCTTGAAGTCGTACCAGAGGTAACCCTTTACCCCCCCGTAAGCAAGCAGTGGCAACATCAGTATGGTGATCAGAATACGCATTGATCAGATCCTTTGGCGATAGCGTTATTATGAGAGATGAGGACTTCACTCCCTGATACAGAGTGTTTATACCCTAGTGCCAAATGGTGCTCAAGAAAGGTTAAATTTAATCTATACGAATCACGCTCAGAGAGAAGCTATAAACCACTATCAATCCTTTTCAGGTTGATCGAGCGGAATGGTGAAATAGAAACGGCTACCCTCACCCATCCGACTCTCTAGCCCGATCGATCCCCCCATCATTTCGACAAAGCGTTTGCAGATCGCAAGACCAAGACCAGTCCCGCCATATTTTCTCGATGAGGAGGCATCAACCTGGGTAAACGCTTCAAATAGCTTCGCCTGCTTCTCTTTCGGAATGCCGATACCACTATCGGTAACGGTAAAACGCAGCGAACTCTCCACTTCTGGATCAACCTCGACCGAGAGTAGTACCTCACCCTGTTCGGTAAACTTGAAAGCGTTATTAATCAGATTGATCAAAATCTGACGCAACCGCTTCTCATCAGCGGTAATGACATCATCAACGGAAGCATCAACCGTATAGTTCAGCTCAATCCCTTTACCCTCGACCTGAAGTTCAAACAGCTTGAGCAGACCATCCAACATGCTCTTCAGATCAAACGGCTGGTTGACCAGTTCCAGCGTACCGGATTCGATCTTGGAGAAGTCGAGCAGCTCCTCGATCAACGCCATCAGGTTTTCACAATTGCGCACGATCACATCGGAATAGTCCGGGAGTCGCTATTTTTGCGAAAGTTTGTTTTGGGCATCCAAGCCCAAGCAAACAGCAAAAACTTCACGCGACCGTTTATGCCTGCGGCGCCCCGACCGTCCTGCGTTCGTTGCGTAATCACCTCTTCGCGGCTCTACACAACTCCCTCAGTGACTCTACGCCGACATAAAGCCGCTGCTGCATCTTCTCCGTCGTTCGCTCGCGCTCTCAACTACGAATATACAGACGGCGTCGACTATCGGGGACTAACCGCCCTCACTTCGCTCTCCATGGCGGTCAGCGGATGTTGCTTCGCACTCAGCTCAGACTTCTGAATAAAACGCGCCATACCGTAGATACTGGTCATGGGGGTGCGCATCTCATGACTGATATTGGAGATAAAGTCTGATTTGATATCGTTCGCCTTCTCCGCTGCCCGTTGCGCCGCAATTCTTTGCTTGTTTTCCAACTCCAGTTCCCTGGTGCGTTGAGCCACCTCAATCTCAAGATTTTCATTCAGAAAATCGAGATCATCTCTCGCCTGCTGCAGTTTTAATAACATCTGATTAAAGGAGCCCTGCAGAACGGTCAGTTCATTCTCATTGCGATGCAGGGGATCAATAGCGATAGGCTCAAGATTATCGAGCGTTATCATCTCTGTCTGTCTCGCCAACTCCTTGAGCGGTCTGGATAAGATACGCCGTACAAAAAATATAAAGATAATCAGCAACACGGCCATTTTCACAAACGAGTTGATCAGAATGAGAACAAAGCCCTCCTTTACCCGCTCAAATATCAGAGCAGAACTGGAGTAGATCGTCCCTTTTCCCAGCGATATAACAACACCATTTCGATCGGTATGTTTGATCTCAAACTCACAGCTGATCGGCTGACTAAAAGTACCCGAGCGAACAATCTCGCTTATACCTTTACCACTATATTCAATATGGGCTGCACCATCTGCCTCTATACCCCCAATCCCTCTTATCGTATCTCGATCATCGATCTTAACCCCAGTCACTACAGGTAACTGGTAGATACCGGCCATAATCGAACGAATACTCTTTTCGTTGAAGGTCCAGAGGGCATTGCCCAAACTTGCACTATAGGTATCGGGAATTAATGCGAGCTCTTCACTCAGCTGGGCGTGAACGCGTTGGTATTCGATCACCATCTGAATCGACGCCACAACCAGCGTAAATAAAACATAGAGCCCAAAGATGACTCTAAAGAGTTGGCTCGCTATTGAGCGTTTAAAAGAGAATAGAGAGAGGTTCATTGTGCAGCGTCGAATCTAACCGCTCGCCTAATGCCCATTTTCAAGTTTGAGCAGGGCCTGTTTTCGAATCGCTGAGATCCGCCCCGATTGCTGCATCTGCTGAAGAACTTGATCAAGTTTCGGCACCAGGCTTGCGTGTCTTTTGTGAAGATAGTGATAGAGCTGATACTCCTGTATCGCTGGCTTCAGCGCATGCACCGAATCTATCTCTATATCTGAGAGGGTTTTGAGTCCATTGGCATGTGCTGCAATAACAACTTCAACACGCTCGGCGTCCAGCATTTTAAACAGCTGCTCATTGGTCTCCACCAGTGTTCGCTGCATTCCCTCCGTGCCACGTTCAGCAAATTTGATACCGATTTGAATGCCCAGATGGTAACGCTTCAGACTCTCCCAGCCTGAGATCGGTATCTGCTCCACCTTGCTAAAGGCGATTCCCTGCAACACATTAATCGCTGTCGGCACCGGAATCAGATTGGTATAACGCTTCTCAACATTGGCAATGCGGAAAACCTCACCATCCACTCGGCCAGTGTCGGCTGTTCGCAGTGCACGCTCACCAGGAAGTGGGCGGTATTCGACCGTTATCCCTAGTTTTTGGTATGCCTCTTCTAAAACCTGCAGACTGATGTCGGTATTCACCGAACCCTCAATTCCAGAGAAGACGAGAGTCTGTTGCGCATAACCAAAGGGCGTTATCAGCAACAACACTGAAAGATAGAAACTACGCAACTTATGCATGGTCATCCGTTCCCCTGTAATTAATGATTACTATCGCAGTATCACCTGCCCATGAATCAATCGTAGATTACTACGAAGAGAAGCGATAATTACCCTATAAAACACCCTGTTATGGTTTGGCTTCAACGTCGCATTAATGTATTTTCCGATCTCACTTGCAGCACGCAATAGATAACCACATAGCGAGTAGATGATCAGATGCAGCGCGTTATCCATAGCTCTATTGATGAGATCGACGCCCAGGCCTGGAACGCACTGACCGGCTCTAGCGACCCCTTCTTGCAACATGCCTTTCTTTCGGCACTTGAGCATAACAACTGCGTTGGCGATCGCTTTGGCTGGCTACCTCATCATATTGCCCTCTACAACGACCAGCAGAGACTGGTCGCGGCCACACCGCTCTACCTGAAGGACAACTCCTATGGCGAGTTTGTCTTTGACTGGAGCTGGGCGGATGCATGGAAACGTGCCGGTCACGACTACTACCCCAAGCTGGTCTCATCGATCCCCTATACACCCGCAACGGGCGCTCGACTACTGACTGGAGATGCGACGAATCGTAACGAGCTGCGTAATCACCTCATTGATCACACCGTTGAACTGGCGACGTCCTTAGAGACCTCATCCCTACACCTGCTCTTCCCAACAGAGGATGAAACATCGCAGCTGGAAGAGAAAGGCCTACTCAAACGCATCGGTTGTCAGTTCCACTGGAACAATCACAACTTCAGTGATTTTGATGATTTTCTGCAGCGCTTCAGTGCCAGCAAACGGAAAAAACTGCGTCGTGAGCGTCGGCACGTCATTGAAGCGGGCATTGAATTTCAGGTACTACACGGAGATGAGATCAGCGACGATTTGTGGCCACAGATTCACCACTTCTACGCCTCAACCTTCCACGAGAAGGGAGGTATTCCAACACTGAACGAGGCCTTCTTTCGTGAGGTAGGACGTGGATTGGGGCGCAAGATGGTCGTTATTCTGGCAATACGTTCGGGCAAAATCATCGCAGGTGCCATCTGCTTTCGAAGCGATGATACGCTCTACGGTCGCCACTGGGGCACACTCGAGAACCACCATAGCCTCCACTTCGAGACCTGTCTCTACCAGGGGATCGACTACTGCATTCAACATGATCTGAAGCGTTTTGAGCCGGGGGCACAGGGTGAACATAAGGTGGCACGTGGTTTTGAACCGACCGAGACCCTGTCGGCCCACTGGATCGCTGATCCACAGTTTCGCGAAATGATTGACCGTTATCTACAACAGGAACGAGCGATGATGGGGAGTATATCGACGACATGCGTGATCGCCTGCCGTTTAAGCAACATAGCGGGAGCTAACCACCGCGCCCATTGGCGAGTTGTTCAAAGACGTAACCGTTGATAAAGAGGCTCTGGTGCTGATCGAGCTTACCAAACTCCAATCCATACTGAACGCGGCGCTTACCCTCTTGATTCTCGAAAATCTTGCTATTACGAATTACACCCGCGATACGTAGCTTCTCACGCATACCGCTGAAGGTGAGCGGCATCGTTAACGAAAGGATATCCTCTTTCTCACCAAGGTGTGTCTGGGCCACCAACATGCAGCCCGAGGCGCTCAGGTCGAGTAGTCGCACACCATCCTCACCGACTGCCACACCACCCTTGGCAACCCTGACCTCAATATTGGTTTCAGCCCGCTGTGCCTTGCGTATCTTCACCGCTTCAATCTTCTCGGGATAGCGCAGATGAAGGTAGTCGTAGGGTGTATTATTGAGCCCCATCACCACCGTCGAAAAGGCGTAGATATCGCTTGCCCCCATGTAACGAACCGCCACATGGTCACCTGCCTTCAGGGTAAAGGGCTTCTCTTCACTCTGGGGCGTAGTCACGACAAGACTCTTGCCAGCCAAATATCCGATCAGCGTCACTTCTCCACGCGGCGCATCATTATCACCTATCAATTGGAGCTGAACCGTAGCGCCAATATCAATTTTCATTTCAGTTAGCTTTGCCAAGCTTCACACCCTAGTGGCTGTCACTTCTGTCTTAGATATAATCAGGTTATAGGCAATATATAAATATCTTGTTACCCATTGCGCAACCCGACGAATTGTAATGATAGAACTGCCCTGGATCGATCCATCTGATGAAGAGTGTCACTTCCCGGATGTCAGCCAAGCACTGCTAGAGCCAGACGGGCTGCTCGCCTTTGGCGGCAACCTGAACCAGCGCTGCCTGCTCAAGGCCTATCGTCACGGCATTTTCCCCTGGTACAACGAGGGCGAGCCAATCCTCTGGTGGTCTCCAGACCCACGCACCGTGCTCTTCCCTGATGAGCTAAAGATCTCTCGCTCACTAAAAAAGACCCTGCGCAAGGCCCCTTTTCAGATCACCCTGGACCGTGCTTTCAACAGCGTAATGGCTGGATGCGCCGAACCCCGTAAAGACCAGAGCGGCACCTGGATCGATGAGAAGATGGGCCTCGCCTATCAAAATCTGCACAGAAACGGACATGCCCACTCGGTTGAGGCGTGGCAGGATGG
Source organism: Candidatus Reidiella endopervernicosa (assembly GCF_013343005.1). Taxonomy (GTDB): domain Bacteria; phylum Pseudomonadota; class Gammaproteobacteria; genus Reidiella; species Reidiella endopervernicosa. Next base: position 1,948,085 of record NZ_CP054491.1, on the reverse strand, counting down.
TGAGCTGGTCGGCGGACTCTACGGTGTTGCCATCGGCAAGGTCTTCTTCGGCGAATCGATGTTCAGCCGTGCCACCGATGCCTCCAAGGTTGCCACCGCCCATCTGGTCAAACAGCTGATCGCCTGGGATTTTAAGCTCATCGACTGTCAGGTCTACACGGATCACCTGGCCAGCCTGGGTGCCCGAGAGATCAGGCGCGAGCAGTTCACCACTCTTCTTAACCAGTGGTGCGACTACCCCAACCCCCCCACCAGTTGGCCGCTAGAGATCGACGTCCCCTGCGAACAGACTATCAGCCTATGAGCAACGGCATCGACCTAAACTCTCTCGCCTTCTTCGCCAGTCAGGAACACGACTGTAGCTATCTGGATGATCACGTTGCCAGAACGCTGTTTGCCGACCCGGAGGCAGCGCTGACTCCCGCTATCTACGATAAACTGATTGAACTCGGTTTTCGCCGCAGTGGTGATCACCTCTACCGCCCACAATGCCCTGAGTGCGATGCCTGCTGGTCGGCACGAATTCCTGTGGCCCAATACACGCCAAAACGCAGTGATCGACGCATTGTTAAACTCAACAGCGATCTCACAGTAACTCGAGCTGAGGCCAGTTTTGATGAAGAGCACTTCGCGCTCTACAGCCGCTACCTCAATGCACGCCATCCCGATGGCAGTATGGCCGAGAGCAGCAGTGAGGAGTACATCAACTTTCTGACCAGCAACTGGAGTGAGACCCAATTCAACGAATTTCGCCTGTACGGAAAACTACTCGCAGTCGCAGTGACTGACCGCGTTGCCAACGGCCTCTCTGCCGTTTACACATTCTTCGATCCTGAAGAGGGCAAACGGAGCCTCGGGAAATATGCCATTCAGTGGCAGATTGAAGCGTGCATAAAAGAGCAACTAACCTACCTCTACCTCGGCTACTGGATCGAGAACTGCCAGAAGATGGCGTACAAGGGTGATTACAGACCACTCGAATACTTCAGAGCAAACCTCTGGCATGAACTATCCTAACTACCGACCTGATTCGCACTCTTCAAACCAACCATAAGTATGATTTTGGAAAAAACAGTTCGTGCTAACATTTATAAAAATGGATTAGCGAGTACGTGATATGGAAATTTTAATCGTCGATGACCATCAGCTTTTCCTCGATGGACTGCGTCATATTCTGGCCAAACTCAATAGTAATGTCGTCATTACCGAATCGAACTGCGCCGAGGATGCGATTACCATTCTAGATAGCAGTCAGAGTTTCGACCTGGTACTGATCGATCTCAATTTGCCCGGTATGGATGGCATGTCGATTCTGCAGCGCATGCATGAACGCCGCAGCCTGAACTCGATCATTGTGCTCTCGGCTGAAGAGCACCCAAACACGATCAAAGCGGCACTCGAGATTGGGGCCTTGGGTTTTATTCCAAAATCCCATAGTAGCAAGGAGATGCTGAGCGCCCTGCAGGCGGTGCTGGACGGTGAGATTTATGTACCGGAGGGGATACAGAAGCAGATCGACAACCTCACAACCACTCGTCCTCCCAAGGCGGCTGAGAACAACAGCCAACTGAAGGCGAGTGGTACTACCAAGCGTCAATATGACGTGCTGTTACTCCTGTCGAAGGGGTACTCGAACAAACAGATCAGCGCCTCACTCTTTCTCACCGAGCACACCGTCAAGACGCATATCAGCGCACTGTTTAACGCCTTAAGCGCACAGAACCGCACTGAGTGTGTGCAGTTGGCACAACACCAGGGCATCATTCCCAGTTAATCTGGATTCACTCACTCCGAAAGCGATTGGTGTATGACTGTTCTCAGTCGCGCTGGCTGTACCGGTTTCAACAGCAGCTGATAGCCCGTCGACTCAGTAAACTCCGCCTGATCGGGTATCGAATCGCCCGTTATCAATATCCCCGGAATAGAGTTGTCATACCGTTCCTTAAACTATCGAGCACCTCTACACCCGTCATCTCATCACTCAAGCGAAGATCTGATATCAGCACATCAGGTATTGAATCGCTTCGTTCAACGCTAGTCAGTGCATCATCTAGTGATTCAGCGATTATCACCCGACACCCCCATTTAGTCAGCAGCTCCTCCATCGCATCGAGTACATCATGGTCATCATCCACGACCAGCAGCACCCGGCCCGCTAGATCCCAACTGTGCTGAACGCCCTGCTCCGCCTCAGTGACCATCGACTCACTGCCCTCGGGCAGCTCGATAGAAGACGCTTCCCCGCCCCACTCTCGATCTCACACTAATAGGAAGAGCCAACAGATCACAGAGGCGCTTAACGATAGCCAATCCCAGCCCCAACCCCTCGCTTCGATTGCGTCGGGCATTATTCAACTGGTGGAACTCGTCAAAGATCACCTCCTGATCCTGTTCAGGGATACCAATACCGCTATCCCAAACCTGTAACAGAATCTTCTCACCACGTTTACGACAGGTGAGCAGAACGCCTCCCTTCTCCGTATAGAAAAGAGCATTACTGATCAGATTGCGCACTATCCGCTCTAACAACAATCGATCGGTCACAACTGCGCCACAACTGTTTCTAAATGAGAGCCGTAGCCCCTTATCTTTTGCCTCTGTCTCAAACTCTTCAGACAGCTGCTTCATCAGCTTATCAATATCAAAGTGACTCATCTCTGCCGTGATCTCATTGGCATCGAGTCGGGAGACGTCGAGTAGCGCATCAAAGAGGTTGCGCAGCGCTTCTAATGAAGAGTCAACCTTGGTTAATAGCCGTTGACGTTCACTCTCACTCGTCGTCTCCTTGAGTACATCAAAGAGCAGTGTCATTGAATGGAGTGGCTGACGAAGGTCGTGACTGGCTGCGGCAAGGAAGCGCGACTTGGCAATGGCCGCCTGATTCGCCTCTTCTGTTTTAACCTGTAGCGCTTCAGTCATTGCATCGCTGTTATGCCGTAACAACATCTCTGAGCGGATCGTTCCATTTAACTTTTGTTCAGCGTTATGGCCGCCAGCAGATACCAGAGCATCAGAAACGCTAGCGAAACATGCGCCACACTTCCCTCTATCAATAGCTTGATAACCACCGCAGAGATCGTAGGAATGGCAAGAAGTAGAACGATTTTGGCGTGTAGGCGCCGAACATGACTGAACCGATACCAAAACTAATCAGCAGGGTGAAAATAAACACCTGATGTGCAGCCGAATTGTCGACATAAAACAGAATCGGGGAGTCGCTATTTTTGCGGAAGCATGTTTTGGGCATCAAGCCCAAGCAAGCGGCAAATACTTAACGCGACCGTTTATGCCTACGGCGCCCCGACGTCCTGCGTTCGTTGCGTAATCACCTCTTCGCGGCTCTACACAACTCCCTCACTGACTCTACGCCGACATAAAGCCGCTGCTGCATCTTCTCCGTCGTTCGCTCACGCTCTCAACTACGAATAGGCAGACGGCGTCGACTATCGGGGACTAACCGCCCTCACTTCGCTCTCCATGGCGGTCAGCGAAGGCGTCGACGACCATAGGAGGGCAGAAGCCAACGCGGTCAGTGACATTCGATCACTCCATAGCTTCGCACTCTCCACGTCACTTCGCTACTTTCATGAGCGTACGGCAATCAGATAACGAATCACAACGACACATGAGACCAAAACAGCCATACCAACAGCGTAACGGCGTCGAAATGCGGCCACATCACCACAACTACAATGACGGGAATAAGAGTAGCCGTGAATACACCGGGTTTTGCTGCACTACTATAGACCTCATCCAGCGCCTCCTTGGTGAACTTTCCTCCAACCTCGCCTGTTCAATAGAGTTCTCTTCATCAACATCTTTCCCTGTCGATACACCTCTTTTCATAAACTCAGAAACGGTATTCAAGGCTGGCTCCAAAATGACGAGGTTCTCCCCAGAAACGAGTGGTTCCGACAATCGGATCGACGCGGACTATCGATCTTGCGTAGAGCTCATCGGTAAGATTATTTACAAACAGCGACAGCGACCAGCGCTCTTTCTGCCCCCGAATATCCATACCGATATCGAGCACCCCATGCCCCTCCTGCATTACTGCTTCATCGTGGTAGGGGCTAAAGTAGACCCTGGAACGATAGCGGTAATTTGCACTCACACCCGTTTTGACACCCTGGTCATGCAACCAGTGGTAGGAGAGGCCCAAATTTAGCGCCAGATTGGGAGAGTCAGGGAGCGGGTCGCCGGAACGATCGGGATCATCAAGTGGATTATTAGGATCAACCGTCGAGAAGGCGTCGTAGTGGGCATCCAGCGCAACAACGCCAATATCGAAAACCAGTCTTGGAGTCATACTGTAGTTTAGATTCAGATCGACACCTCAAACCGAGGCTCGTGCTGCGTTACTGATCAGTGGCGTGGTGCCCGCCGGCGCACCGGCTGGAATAGTAAAGAGCTGAATATCTTCGTAATCGTAGTAGAAGATCGAGGCGTGACCATTCAGACGGCGTCCTGTAGCTGCCCGGCTAACCCCCATTTCGTAAGCCCATAGATACTCTGGCTCATAGGCCGATTGAATCGATGCCGCATTGAAGCCGCCCGCTTTATAACCACGAACAGCCTTGGCATAGAAGCGATTGTTACTCAGATCATTATGCTCGATCGATAGTTCGGGAAGCAGCGCCAACCAGGCATCGCTATCGCGATTACTGAGCAGACTGCTCCCCATCGGGCTGACCAGGAGCTTATCCTGATCAACCTCTCGGCTATCGTAACGATAGCTCAGACCGAAACGTGCCCAGGAGCGTGCCTCGACCCGGTAGGCCAATTCACCGAACAACGCCGCCGACCACTCATTAAGATCACCACTACCCTGTGACAGCGAAGCCAGCGCTGGCAGATCGACATCGAAGCCGAGACGTTTCTCACTGTTGTGCAGGTAGAGCCCCGCCAACCATCTGAACCGTTCGACATCCGAAGAGCTGAAGCGTAGCTCCTGACTCAATGCCTCACTACGCAAGGCACGAATACTTGATGCAAAATCGACCTCGGTGCCATGGAGCTCTTCATTCGAATCGACAACGAGCCTCTGATAACCGGTCGTTGCATGGAGTTTAACCGGGCCAAAATCGCGCTTTACTCTGAAGCTGTATATATCCCGTTCAGTGTCCTGATACTCACGTGTATCATGCATCACCTCACGTGGATTATCGGGTACCGTGCCTCCGAGCAGAATGCCGCCATTGACACCTGAATCGGTATCGGGCTGCTTACCGCAACCGTGTGCATCATCGACACGTTCCGTCTCCATGCTCAGCATCAGGTCCCAGCCATCTTCCGGCCAGAATCGCAACTTACCTCGCCACGCATAGCTCTCCTGATTATCAACCTCGTTACCAAGATAGAGGTTCTTCGTATAACCGTCCCGTTGGATAGCCGTACCAGCAACACGAACCGACCAGTCACCACCCAGCGGTTGGTTATAAGCCCCACTAACTCGCCTCTGGCCATAGTCGCCAAGAAGCAGATCGACAAAGCCATTAATGTAGGGATCGGGGTCACGACTCACAATCGACAGGGCACCACCGATGGTTCCGTAGCCCTGCGCCACGCTGCTAGGGCCCTTCTGCAGTCCGATACTCTTGACATCATAGAGACTGCGTGGTGACCACATGCCGCCATTGAGATAGATACCATCGACATAATTACCAACACCCGACTCGGATGCGGATGAGAGAGTGCTGCCAACGCCCCGAATCACAACATTACCGAAACCGCCTCCCTGCATCAGTGACATGCCGGGCATCGCTCTCTGGATTTCACTGGTATGGTCGATATTTTCCCTACCGAGATCATCGGCATACAAATACTCATTCACGTGAGATGGGGGTGAATCATCATCGTCCCACTGCGAAGGGGTAACAATGATTGTCACCGGGTTATGTTCTTCGTAACCCGCCCAGACATCAGTCAACAGCACCGGCCCAGCAGGGTTATCCATATTTTTATTTTACCAAGACTCCTCTCGATCAATTTATTATTGTTATCAGCCATCTACAAACAAGCTTTACAATGACATCATATCTGCACTCCCTTACAAAGAGAAATTATTAGAGCCATTCTTAAAATTCATACTTTTGTCTAATACTCAGACACTCAACCTTCTTCTACGATGTCACTGCAGAACAACACCTCGCATATCTCTATGCCAGGTTGAACACAACAATCGCAATCAAGGAGGATTCACCCATGAAGACAATCGTACTTATTCTCACCACCCTGCTACTACCCTCACTTACCTACGCACACTGCCCCGACACACTCAACGCCGACCAGTACACCGAGTGCATAACCATCGAGGGCTGGAGCAATCTATGAAGACTGGAAAGCAGAATTTGAAAACGGCAGCCAGAGCGAGACCACCAATAAAACCAGAACCGGTACAGACGAAATAAACAGCACAGAGCTACCATCCAATAAAACAACCTCACTCGGTCTCTACGTCAAATCCAAAGATATCTACAAACTTCTTCAGAAAAATCGATCGAATTCACTCTTCGTCGATGTCAGAACACGCGCAGAGGTCGAATTTGTAGGCTTTCCGGTTATTGCCGACGTCAACATTCCCTATCTGATAAACGACTTCTCCAGCTGGGATGACGACAGAGGGCACTTTCAAAAGAGGCCAACAGCAACTTCTCGCTGGCACTGGAAAACTCACTAAAAGATAAGGGACTGACTAAAATGACATGATAGTCGTCATCTGCCGCTCTGGAAAACGTAGCGCGAAGGCAATCCATCTTCTGCACAAGATGGGCTACACAAACGTCTACTCGGTCATTGATGGCTTTGAAAGTGACAAAAGCAAGGTGCTTGCCGACAACGGACAGCGCACTGTCAATGGATGGAAAAATAACGGCCTACCCTGGACCTATGCACTAAATGAAAACAAGATGCACTTTGAATAACTGGTCGGATCGGAGATAAAAAACTCTCTAATATTAGAAACAATTGCTCTCTGGCACCTATCTTCCTGCCTATCTTCGTTATATGCCAACCACTTAATTTGATTCTAATATATAAAATTTCCCAATGAAAACCAAAGGAATTTCATAGAGAGGATATTTTTACTTTAAAACCGTTAAATAGGGAATTATCAGGGTCTAATAACGCTCCCATTTTAGTAAAGACTTTGTAGGATTTATTAGATGATTCACGAATGAAAAGAAACGACCGGGGAGTCGCTATTTTTGCGGAAGCATGTTTTGGGCATCCAAGCCCAAGCAAGCGGCAAATACTTAACGCGACGTTTATGCCTACGGCGCCCCGACGTCCTGCGTTCGTTGCGTAATCACCTCTTCGCGGCTCTACACAACTCCCTCACTGACTCTACGCCGACATAAAGCCGTGCTGCATCTTCTCCGTCGTTCGCTCACGCCTCAACTACGAATATGCAGACGGCGTCGACTATCGGGGACTAACCGCCCTCACTTCGCTCTCCATGGCGGTCAGCGAAAGTAATACCGCAACCTAAAACATAGTCTTTTCTATAGAGACAAGATCATAACCCTTTTCTATATACGAACTAATAGTCTCCTCACAAACACAAACACCGTGTTTAGGGTGCTTATATAATTTAGTGACTTTGATTAGACCATCCATACTTACAACTCCATTTATAATATAACGTCGCCTTCAGCGTAGCAGGAGCATTAGCAACTGCATCCGCTGGAAGGCCTAGTTATGACATTTACAATTCAATTTTATGGAAAGCCTTGAGGAATTCCTTTTCCCCTGCTCATACTTCACGTGAGAAGCATGGTTAAGCGGCCGCTTTTCTTCTTCAATGAATAAGCGGGGTCAGATGAAATATAACCCTTCCTTTGTGTAATTCTGGCCGCTTCGTTCGGATAATTGAGGTCGGTGAAATAACTCTCTGCCTATCACTCGTAGCGTCATGAGATAAGGGCGGTACTCTTTATATGACTTTTATAAATCCTTTGTAAGGTGGCTGCTTATCCTCTGGTCACGTGGCTAAACTAACTATGCCACTACACAAGAATGGAGTATCAAGAGCTAAGTTTCAATCTGACCCCACTTATTACATTATATAGAACACGGTTTTAATGGATCATCTCCTTCTAACGACCAAGCGAACCGGCGGCGCAACCGTCCGGGTTGCGCGCCTTGTTATGTGTATACTCCCACTTACGCACCGTCAGCTAGCCTCTTTAAACTTTCGCAAAATAGCTCCAGAGGCATACCCCTTCTCCAATCATCCGATCGTCATATAGATAGCTTTGGCCTATTTCTACTCCCGGATTCCGCACGAAAAAAATAACAGCGCCATTTCTATCTCTATTATCGCCACCATGCGAACGCTGACCGCCATGGAGAGCGAAGTGAGGGCGGTTAGTCCCGATAGTCGACGCCGTCTGCCTATTCGTAGTTGAGAGCGCGAGCGGACGACGAAGAAGATGCAGCAGCGGCTTTATGTCGGCGTAGAGTCACTGAGGGAGTTGTGTAGAGCCGCGAAGAGGTGATTACGCAGCGTACGCAGGACGGTCGGGGCGCCGTAGGCATAAACGGTCGCGTTAGTATTTGCCGCTTGCTTGGGCTTGGATGCCCAAAACAAGCTTCCGCAAAATAGCGACTCCCGGAAAAATCAGACTTTACGAGTCGATCACCGATATTAATATTCAATTTTGAATCCAGGTCTCGTCGCACAATATCCTCAATATAGGCTGCGTTGAGGCTATCTGCTTCTTTCCGAAATATCACAATAACGACAACAGTAGTTTTGTTGATTTTTCGTCTATAGTGAGGTCATTCCATTGGTTTTTCCTTATATCCAATTTCTTGGTCTGAGGATGAGTGAATTATCCTTTCACCGATTGGCTCCCCAAATTGAGATACGGCCCAAGCAACAATCGCTACAGCCAAACAGAAACCAAACCCAAAGCCAATTCCGTTCAGGTATGCTTTAATCATCGTTATCTTTCCTTATACACATAACGTTTTTCTAAGGGGCGCGGAGCCGTTCATCGCGAAGCGTCCCAGTGAGCGACAGCGAACGACTTGAGCTTATTGTTATGTATTTTTGCATACACCACCAATATTTATTATCTCTCCAATATGTAAAGATCCCATACGAATTGTTGAGTAGCCAAATTTTGGTGTAAATGTAACATTGGCACGATAACTCGCATCATCATCGAACTCTAAATTAATATACTCATCCGCATCTACCCAAGAACCTATTTCAGGTTTTTAAAGTATTGCTCCATTGGGCTAGCAATTGCTGCGATTTTTCGGGTTCACATTTATTAATGATGCCACCTACTTCGTAACTTATTTTAATTAGGTGGCTATTATTAATACTAGAAACTAGATCTTCTACATCCGGTTCACCACATCCCTGCAGCATAAAAGTTAAAGATGTAATGATTAGTGCTCGCATAGAGTTACTCATGACACATAACGATTTGCTAAGCCGACGCCGTAGCGGGACGTGTTTTGTGCTATTTAGCACAAAACACGTCCCGGAAGCGGTGATCTTCACCCGATAAATCGGACACGCTTATTTTCACGCAACCATCCGCTCATAATAAGCTGGTGGCATATACCCAATCCCCGAATGCATTCTTCGGTGATTATAGAATTGATTGATATAGCTGTTTAGTGAAAACCGTAATTTAACATCATGATCGAAGTGCGATCCACGAATCAGTTCTGCCTTTAATGTGTGAAAAATGATTCCATGTGTCCATTATCTGTGCAGTAGCCAGGACGGTTTACACTGTGTCGGATTTCATGCCTTTTAACTCATTTCTGAATCGATGTGCTGTGTACTCAATCCCTCGATCTGTATGAAATATCATTCCCTTCTCTGGCTCCCTGTCCCTGAGTGCATGCCTTAGCGCTTTAAGCGTGAGATTGGTTGTTCTATCTCGACCTAAAGACCACCCAATAATTCGACGGCTAAATACATCCATTACTGTGGCCAAATATCGCCATGCGCCTTTTACCTTCAAGTAGGTAACATCTCCAACCCACACTTGATTGATCTTGTCTGGGTTCGGCGCAAGCCGTTTCAGGTTTTCACCCTCAGCTTTAAATCGTTTTAATCCAGGCTGTCGTCGCGTAACTTTAACGACTCGGCCAACCACGCCATTATCTCGCATCAGGCGCTCAACACGCTTCTTGCCGATGCGAACGCCTTGATTGCGCAGTGTCTGATGTATTCTTGGGCTGCCATAGACGCCGCGATTCTGACGATGAATTTTCACGATCTTTCTGGTCAGGTACGCATCTTCCTTTGTTCTTTCAGCCGCTGGGCGTTTGCACCAGTCATAATAGCCACTGCGGGACACGCCCAGCCACTCGCACATGTACTTTACTCCGAGTTTCCGGTTTCTCTGGATGAATCGATATCGTTCTGATGTTCTTCCGCAAGAAACCGTTGCCACTTTTAGCAGATCATTCTCCTGCTTGAGTCGGGCAACCTCCTTTTTCAGCTTCTTCATCTTATCCAGCTCAGAAGCTTCTCGGCGAATACTGGTCACCTTTTTCTCTTATTTGCCACAATCACACCTTCTCGATACTCTTTTCGCCATCGTGACAGCATAAACGGATGGATGTCGAGCGTGTCAGCAACCTCTTTAACCTGAACTCCTTCCAGAAAACTTAGCTGGACAGCTTTTACCTTGAATTCATCTGTGTAGCGCCACGTCTTTCGTGGGTTATTGTATTTTGGCATTAAACACCCCTTCAGTTAGAAGTTGGTGTCCGTTTTATCGGGGATGTTCAGGGTCGGCTTGAGCTGATTGTTAGATGCATTTGTCACTGACCTTGCTCCCATATTTCTTTCGACTTCCACCCGTATAGATAGAGTGCTATGTATTGTGGCAGTAGAAGGAAGTTGCCAGCATAATCTTTGCCAATACATCCGTAGTAAGTAGCGACAATTCAGACCCAACAGAAAGAACCACCCCAGTCCATGCACGCCAACTGCAAGAGAAAGCACGAATATTATTTTCCATTGTTCTTTAGATAGGAACCTCTTTTTAAATGAAAAGCCATATACACCGTATATTGTAAAGGTGTAAACAATGACTTTAACAATAGTTACTAAATCCATTTCTGATGTAAGAGTCTCTTCAGAATTGGTGGTCGAAGCAACATACCCGAAACCTGCAGCAACATATAGCAACAACAGCAGCCAGAAATATAGTTTCCAATATTTACTATTTATTCCTTATGCATCTAACAGTTAATTATGTGGACGACACATATAATGCGTTATGTAGCCGGCTCGTATAATTGTATTATGCCGCCAATTGTTCTCATCAATTTGTGGAATTTGTTGCTTGGATGCACAGAACTGTGACTTTTTCATCCCATCTCCCTCGGGTTAATTCCTTGTTGTTTTCTACACTCTAAAACGATTGACGATTAATCGTCCGGCATACTCGAGGCGGGATGGCTAAGCAGCGTCGCCTTTACTTCCAGTGCATCGATGACGCTCATCTGACGGAAAGTACCAGCCTTCAACATCTTCTCCAGATTGATCACCAGATGTTCGTTTTCGATTTTCATCACACTGCCCTGAAAGCTGTAGTACTGATTGCACTCGGGAACAGGAAGATCGAGGATGAGAGTACGCCCTGGCTGGCTGATGACAGACACCTTACTATCGGGGTCGAACTGCATACGCGCACTGGTTTCGCAGAAGTCGATCACGTTGCACTGGTAGCGTTTATCACTGGTTCCTGAGCGTAGTGTTGCAGGGATCTTGGTAAATACGCGGGTATGTTTGCGACGCTCTTTGAGGGCAAGGCTCTCGGGTACCAGGTCGAGCAGTGCGACACGGAGGTTGGTATAGACCCCCTCTTTTAGTTCCTGATTACGTCGGACGGTGGAGTCGACCACTGGTACCGTGCCGTGTTTGCAGACCGATGAGATGAGTGAGATCGAGTTACGGATGCGGAACATGCCGGTACGACGTAGCTCTGCTTTGCTATCGTAGTCGAGCTTATCCTCTTCGTGGCTCTCAGCAGGCACCATGATGGAGAACTTCTCGACTTTCTTAATCTCGACCCGCTCTCCCCGCCTGGCCAGATAGAGATGGTGATTGCCGTCACTATCTTGCTCGATCTGAACCTCTGAGGCGCTGTAGACCGCTTCATCATCGAGCATGTAACCAACGATGATGGTATCGAGTTGTAGATCCTCTTTATATTCGGGGAAGCAGGAGAGCTTCTGGCCGATGACGAAGTAGCCGATCAGCTCCTCGATCTTATCAAACGGGATCGACTTCACCTCCGGCTTGTCCGACTTCTGCCCGGACTGTTTGCCAGATTTCTGTGAAAACTTCTTTATCAAGCCGATCATTAACTACCCTTCCCCATCACTCTCCGCGTTATCTGCACAGACACGCCGGAACACCCTGATTTTATTATGCCTATCCATCGATAGCTATATCCCTTGTAGATTGGCGCACGTCACTATAGGCACACCTCTCCTTCTCTTCCTACTCTTATCGGCCGCTCGACTAAATAGTTGAAAAATTAGTGACCTATCTGTCATTTTTGAGACATAAAAAAGCCGCGCCGATGGTAATCGGCACGGCTCTTTACACCACAGGGTCGTCTATCAGGCCGCAACAACCGGAATCTGCACCGCTTTGGCCACACCCTGATACTTATCGATCTGGTCAAAGTTGAGATAGCGGTAGACATCATCGGCCATGGTATCGAGCAGTGCGACCTTCTCCCGATACTCCTCAGATGTCGGCAACTTACCGAGCAGTGCTGCCACTGCCGCCAACTCGGCCGAGCCGAGATAGACCTGCGCATCCTTACCGAGACGGTTAGGGAAGTTACGCGTCGAAGTGGAGAAAACCACCGCCTCATCAGCCACACGCGCCTGGTTGCCCATACAGAGTGAGCAGCCCGGCATCTCGGTGCGTGCACCCGACTTGCCGAAGATGCTGTAGTAGCCCTCCTCAGTCAGCTGATGCTCATCCATCTTGGTTGGCGGTGCGATCCAGAGTCGGGTCGGCACCGAGCCACCATCGGCCTCCAGCACCTTCCCGGCGGCACGGTAGTGTCCGATGTTGGTCATGCAGCTACCGATAAAGACCTCATCGATCTTGTTGCCTGCCACTTCGGAGAGCAGTTTCACATCATCCGGATCATTCGGACAGGCGACGATCGGCTCTTTAATCTCATTGAGATCGACCTCGACCACCGCCGCATACTCAGCATCGGCATCAGGCCCCAACAGCTGCGGATCAGCAATCCACTTCTGCATCGATTCGATACGACGACTCAGGGTACGTTTGTCGTCATAACCGTTGGCGATCATCCACTTCAGCAGGGTGATATTGGAGTTGAGGTACTCGATGATCGGCGCTTCATTCAGATGTACGGTACAGCCAGCCGCTGAGCGTTCGGCCGAGGCATCGGAGAGTTCAAACGCCTGCTCCACCTTAAGGTCAGGTAGCCCCTCAATCTCGACAATACGACCCGAGAAGATATTCTTTTTGCCCGCCTTCTCCACCGTCAGCAGCTCCTGCTGAATGGCAGCATGAGGGATGGCGTTTACCAGATCACGCAGGGTGACACCCGGCTGCATATCGCCCTTGAAGCGCACCAGTACCGACTCGGGCATATCGAGCGGCATCACGCCAAGTGCTGCAGCAAAGGCGACCAGACCAGAACCGGCCGGGAAACTGATACCGATCGGGAAGCGGGTATGTGAATCACCACCCGTGCCGACGGTATCGGGCATTAACATGCGATTGAGCCAGGAGTGGATGATGCCGTCACCCGGACGCAGCGAGACACCACCACGTGAGGTGATGAAATCGGGCAGCGTGTGCTGCAGCTTGATATCGATCGGCTTTGGATAGGCAGCGGTATGACAGAAGCTCTGCATCACCAGATCGGCGGAGAAACCGAGACAGGCGAGTTCCTTGAGCTCGTCACGGGTCATCGCACCGGTGGTGTCCTGAGAACCGACCGTGGCCATACGCGGCTCGCAGTAGGTGCCGGGACGCACACCCTCAACACCACACGCCTTGCCAACCATTTTCTGTGCCAGGGTAAAGCCCTTACCGGAGTCGGCCGGTGCAACCGGACGGATAAAGGTCTCTGAGGGTGAGAGGCCAAGCGCCTCACGGGTCTTGTCGGTCAGCGAACGGCCGATGATCAGCGGTATACGGCCACCGGCACGCACCTCGTCAGACATGGTGCTCGGCTTGAGATCGAACTCGGCAACCACCTCACCCGCCCCGTTGTAGACCTTCCCTTCAAACGGTTTGATGGTCAGCTCATCGCCCATCTCCATCTTCGACACGTCACACTCAATCGGCAGCGCCCCCGAGTCCTCTGCGGTGTTGAAGAAGATCGGTGCGATCTTGCCACCGATCACCACTCCACCCTGACGTTTGTTGGGCACATAGGGAATATCCTCACCCATATGCCAGAGCACCGAGTTGATCGCCGATTTACGTGAAGAGCCGGTACCAACCACATCACCGACATAGGCGAGCGGTAGCCCCTTCTGCTTCAGCTCGGCGATTTTCTCCAACGCATCGGGCATCTTGGAGACCAGCATCGCCTTGGCGTGCAGTGGGATATCGGGACGGCTCCACGCCTCGGAGGCGGGAGAGAGATCATCGGTGTTGGTCTCACCGGGTACCTTGAAGACGGTGACCTTGATCTCTTCAGCGAGCGGCTCGCGATCGGTAAACCAGAGCGCTTCGGCCCAGGCATCAACAACCTGTTTGGCGTGAGCGTTCGAAGCCGCCTTCTCCATCACATCGTGATAGGCATCGGCCACCAACAGGGTCTTGCTCAACGCCGCTGCGGCGGTAGTCGCCAGCTCGGAATCGTCTAGCAGTTCGACCAGACTGTTGATATTGAAACCACCCATCATGGTGCCGAGCAGTTCGGTGGCACGCGCCTTGTCGATCAGTGGCGAGGTGGCACTCCCCTTGGCGATATCGGTGAGAAAGGCGGCCTTGACGTAGGCGGCATCATCAACGCCGGGTGGCACGCGATGGGTAATAAGGTCGATGAGTGTCTGTTCCTCGCCAGCGGGGGGTTGTTTGAGCAACTCCATCAGTTCACTGGTCTGTTCAGCACTCAGGACAAGCGGTGGCAGGCCTTCGGCCTCGCGCTCGGCGACGTGTTCTCTGTAAGCTTCAAGCATCTATTTATTCACCTGATAAGAATAGTCGGGTATTAAAAAGGGTGATTCTACCCTGTTGAGGTGCCTGTGCCCAGAACGGGCAATAAAACTGGGGATTATTGACTAATCGCCCGCTGCCACGAAGCGGTTACGACCCGTCTCCTTGGCGTTATAGAGCGCTTTATCAGCAAGATTAACGAAACTAACCGGCTTATTTATATTTTCATTATCTGGAATAACGGTGGCAACTCCGAGACTCACGGTAACCACACCGGGGGGATTCTCTTTATGTTCGATGCCGAGTGCCTCAACGGCGGCTCGAACCACCTCAGCCACCTCTTTGGCACCCTCGAGGGGTGTCTCGGGCAGCAGAATCGAGAACTCTTCACCACCGTAACGGGCGATGGTATCGGTGGGACGTTTAACCGCGTCACTCATCGCCTTGGCCACCAGCTGCAGGCAGCTGTCACCCTCGAGGTGACCGTAGCTGTCGTTGTACTTCTTGAAGTTGTCGATATCGATCATGATGACCGAGATCTCATGCTGGTCGCGTTGCGCACGACTGAACTCGCGCTCCATGCTCTCATCGAAGTAGCGACGATTAGGAACACTGGTCAGGGCATCGGTGAGCGAGAGCTTCTTCAGCTCTTCGTTCATCCGCTCCAGCTCCTGCTGAGCCGACTGCAGCTCCTGCAGCGCCGCATCACGCTCTTTGCGGTCAAGATACTGGCGGAAGTGGGATCGCACACGGGCGATCAGCTCGATCTGCTCAGGCGGTTTAACCAGATAGTCGGTGGCACCGACGCTGACCGCCATGGAGAGCGAAGTGAGGGCGGTTAGTCCCCGATAGTCGACGCCGTCTGCCTATTCGTAGTTGAGAGCGCGAGCGGACGACGAAGAAGATGCAGCAGCGGCTTTATGTCGGCGTAGAGTCACTGAGGGAGTTGTGTAGAGCCGCGAAGAGGTGATTACGCAACGAACGCAGGACGTCGGGGCGCCGTAGGCATAAACGGTCGCGTTAAGTTTTTGCTGTTTGCTTGGGCTTGGATGCCCAAAACAAACTTTCGCAAAAATAGCGACTCCCGGGCTGAAAGGCGTTGCGTTTAGTTTCCGGCTGCTCACGGCTGGAAAGCACGATAATCGGTACATCACGGGTGGCAGGATTGGCTCGGAAATACTTCAGTAACATCATGCCATCAACATCGGGCATCACCAGATCGAGCAGAATGGTGGTAGCACCCACCTCACTCGCCATCGCAATCGCACTGGTTGCCTCCTGACAGTAGTGAAAGGCGACCTCGGGATCGTTCGATAACATGTCGCGAATCAGGTGCGCGACCATCTCCTGATCATCGACCAGTAGAACCGAGGGTGTCTCCTGAGAATCTGTCATCTATCGTCACAATCCATTCTTATTGTTGACCTGCGTTACAGCTCTATCCGAGCTACCGACGGTCACTGTAAAGGGTGGCATATATTAAACACTATTAGTGATGTTTTCTCGAGTCTGATATGGCCTCAATTTGATCCCTCAGCCGGTCGCTTGGTGTATTATTGCCCGATTCAATTTTGAGCTCTGGAGCAGGCATGGATCTTTCATCATTAACAGCAGTTTCACCCGTCGACGGCCGTTATGGTTCTAAAACCGACGATCTACGCCCAATTTTCAGTGAATTTGGCCTGATCAAACACCGCGTAGTCGTTGAGGTGCGCTGGCTGCAGATGCTCGCTTCCAATCCTGGCATTGCCGAAGTACCCCCTCTGGGCGAACATGCCAATAATCTGCTCAATGAGATCGCTGAGAAGTTCTCCGAAGAAGATGCGCAGCGGGTAAAAAATATCGAGCGCACCACCAACCACGACGTAAAGGCGGTTGAGTACTTTCTCAAGGAGAAGATCGAGGGCAATGCGGAGCTGGAGGCGATCAGCGAATTTATTCATTTCGCCTGCACCTCCGAGGATATCAACAACCTCTCCCACGCCCTGATGCTGCGCGAAGGTCGCACCCAGGTGGTACTGCCGATGATGGATGATCTAATCTCTGCCATCACCGCACTGGCCCACAACAACGCCGATGTGCCGATGCTCTCTCGCACCCACGGCCAGCCCGCCTCCCCCTCCACGCTCGGCAAGGAGATGGCCAACGTCGTCTACCGTCTTAAGCGTCAGCGCGAACTGCTGATTGGTGTGCCGATTCTGGGCAAGATCAACGGTGCGGTCGGCAACTACAACGCCCATCTCAGTGCCTATCCAGAACTCGACTGGGCGGCGATTGCCGAGGGTTTTGTCACCAGTCTCGGTCTTGAATGGAACCCCTACCCACCCAGATCCCGAGGTCCACGACTATATGCCGAGAGTGTCTATCGTGCGATCCCGCATGCTCAACACCCATTCTGATCGATTTTACCCGCATCTGGAGTTACATCTCGCTCGGCTACTTCAAACAGAAGACCATCGCCGGTGAGGTTGGCTCCTCGACCATGCCGCACAAGGTCAACCCGATCGACTTTGAGAACTCCGAGGGCAACCTGGGGCTGGCCAATGCGATCTTCGACCATCTGGCGATGAAACTGCCGATCTCTCGCTGGCAGCGTGACCTGACCGACTCAACGGTACTGCGCAACATGGGGGTTGGTATCGCCTACTCCACCATCGCCTACAGCTCGACCCTGCGCGGCATCAATAAGCTCGAGGTCAATCCGCAACGTATCGCCGACGATCTCAACGCCACCTGGGAGGTGCTAGCCGAGCCGATCCAGACGGTGATGCGCCGCTACGGCATCGAGAAGCCCTACGAGAAGCTCAAGGAGCTGACCCGTGGCCAGGGTATCGACCGTGAATCACTACTCGCCTTTGTTGATGGACTGGAGATGCCGGAGAGTGCCAAGGATGAGCTAAAGGCGCTGACCCCATCCAACTACATCGGTAATGCGGTCGATCAGGCGCAGAAAATCTAACACCAACCCGCTAGACTGACTGTTATGGAGCTTGAGTTTTCCCATAACAATCACGAGGCACGGAATGTCAGAACCATTTCTTGATGGCCTCACCCTCGGCGAAGGGGGTGAGGATATTGAGCTGCAGAGTAGTGAACAGAATCGAGTTGCCGCCACACAGATGGTCAGCCAGGCACGCCGCACTCTGCACATCTTCAGCCACGATATTGAACCGCAGATCTACGACAACGACGAGTTTGTCAGCGCCGTTAAGGAGCTGGTAATCTACAGCCGCTTCACCACCGTTCAGATCCTCTTCCGCGATCCCACCTATGCGATCAAACACGGTCACCGTCTGGTCGACCTGTTTCGTCGCCTCAGCAGTTCCATCGAACTCCGCGAGATCCACTCCGATTTTCACACCCTTAACGAGGCATTTCTGGTCGTCGATGGACGCGGGGTTATCCATCGCCAGCTGGCAAGCCGCTACGAAGGTACTGCCAACTTCAACGCACCCATGCGTGGCCGCGAATTGATCCATACCTTCACCCAGGTCTGGGAGAAGAGCCAGCCCCACCCTGAACTACGGAGGCTTCACCTATGAAGCGCTTTCTGCTGTTACTGCTGCTCTTTCCACTGATGCTCAGTGCCGCTTCGACTCAGATCGAGGTGATCCCGCTCAAGTACCAGAGCGCGGAGAATCTGTTACCGCAGCTGAAGAAGTTCATCGATTCACCCGAACAGATCAGCGGCATGGGTTATCAACTGATCCTGCGTGCCACACCAGAACGGCTCAACGAACTAAAGGAGGTCATCAAAAAGCTCGACCTGATACCGCAGCAGTTTGTGATTATCGTCCGCCAGGGTGCCCGACAGCGCATGGCCAATAGCGGCGACCAAAAATCGATTCAGTTCAACAGCCGTGATGGGCGTGTGACCGGCAATGCTCAAATTCGCAGCTACAACACCCGCAACCGCTCCAACACACCTACGATGCAGCAGCTACGGCTGCTTGAAGGACACTGGGGTCATATCCTGGTGGGTCGATCAATCCCGGTGGGTGAGCAGCGCGTCGATCAGACCCCGTGGGGAACCTCGGTACAGAAACGGATCCGTTATCAGGATGTGATGACCGGCTTTGAGGTAATGGCACGCCGCTCTGGCAGTGAGGGAGTCACCTTGACCATTGCACCTCAGCGTCAGTCGATGGGCAGTGGTGGCGTGATCCGAAAACCGGGGAGTCGCTATTTTTGCGAAAGTTTGTTTTGGGCATCCAAGCCCAAGCAAACAGCAAAACTTAACGCGACCGTTTATGCCTTCGGCGCCCCGACCGTCCTGCGTACGTTGCGTAATCACCTCTTCGCGGCTCTACACAACTCCCTCAGTGACTCTACGCCGACATAAAGCCGCTGCTGCATCTTCTTCGTCGTCCGCTCGCGCTCTCAACTACGAATAGGCAGACGGCGTCGACTATCGGGACTAACCGCCCTCACTTCGCTCTCCATGGCGGTCAGCGCAGGAATTGGAGAGCCACATGAGTGGTCGGCTCGGTGAGTGGATGGAGATCGGTGCCAATCTGGATGAGATCGAACGCGCTCGTGGCGGAACCCTCTACAGCACCGCCGCACGCGGCTGGTCACAGCAGCGGATCGAGATTCTCGTTGAGGCGGTTAGATAGAGGCCTTGCACCCGGATTACACTCTGTTTCATCCGGGCTACGTAACATACTGTCACCCACTACCTATCTCTCAACCACCGCTCCCGTAGCGCTTCACGATTTAGCGCCAGCCACTGCATCGCGATGATAGGGCTGGCCGAATCGATCTTGCCCTGTTTCAACCACTCCATCGCCTCATCGAAGTCAACGACCAGCGCACAAATATCCTCCCCTTCGTGCTCCAAACCATAAACTCCACCAGCTCCACTGGCATCAACTCGCCCACAGAAGAGCGAGATAATCTCTGAGGCTCCGCCGGGACTGACAAAATAGTCGCAGATGGTTTCGAGTTCCTCGACCTTGCAGCCGGCCTCCTCCTCCGCCTCGCGTTTGACCAGTTCCTCCACCGGCTCACCCGGCTCTACCATGCCAGCCACAACCTCCATCAACCAGGGACCGTTGGGAGCATTGAGTGCACCGATACGAAACTGTTCGATCAACACCACACTGTCGAGCTTTGGATCGTAGAGCAGGACGGCAGCGGCATGACCGCGTTCGAGTAGTTCACGATAGAGTTCGCGGCTCCAGCCCCCTTCAAACAGGGTGTGTTTAAGTCGATACCCCTCGAGTTTGAAAAAACCATCATAGAGCACACGCTTTTCAACGACTTCAAACTCCTTCTTCATCGACGACTGCTTACCCCTTCACAATTTGGTTACGACCGGCATGCTTAGCCTCGTAAAGGGCGCGGTCTGCCGCTTCACTCAGAAGAGAAGCGCTTTCATATTCTGGGAAGCTGGCAACACCGGCACTGAAGGTGACATTAAACTCCCCTGCTCGGCACTGTGCTGCATTTTTGAAAACACCTCTCGCACAGAATCGAGTACCCGTACCGCCGTCTGTTTGTCAGTGTTAGGCAAGATGACGGCAAACTCTTCACCACCATAACGCCCCACCAGATCGGAGCGACGCATGCGCTGTTGCAACAGGCGCGACAGGCTCTTGATCACTCGATCTCCCACAGGATGTCCGTAGGTATCATTTACCGACTTAAAGTTATCGATATCGATCATTGCGAAACTGACGACGCCATCATGGCGTTCTGCGCGGTGCAACGCATTCTTCAACTGCTCTTTTATGGTCGTATGGTTGTAAAGTCCCGTCAGGCTATCGCGCAGCATCATTGAGCGGATGGTTCGGTAGCGCTGCACTCGGCTGGTCACAGCAGAGATCAGATGGTTCGGCTTGATCGGTTTGGTGAGAAAGTCATCACCACCCTGACTCATAGCCACCAGCTGTTTGTCGACACTCGTTTCCGAGGAGAGAAATACAATTGGCAGGCTGACACACTCATTGAGTTGCCGGATCACCTTAGCCAGCTCCAGGCCATTGCATTCGGGCATATACATATCGATCAGAATCAGATCGGGATTGAGCTCTTGAATAGGCTCAAGCACCTCGATAGGGTTGTTTACCACCTTGGTAATCATGCCATGCTGTTGAAGAATCATGGCGTAGTATTTCGATTGTGATACGGAGTCATCCACAATCAATATACGGAATGGTTCTTCCCCACCTTCACGACCAATCTGATCCAAACGATCAATCAGAATCGCGATATCGAGAGGTTTAGTAAAGAAGGCTGCCCCACCAGCCCTGACCGACTCAAGCCGTGCATGCATCTCGCTCTTCTCCGAGACAAAGATAACCGGGACCGGCTCGGAGAGGTGTTCCTGCATCTGATGGATTGCATCGACGCCAGACTGCTCAGAGCCAAATGAGGATAGGTCCGCGATAACGATCTGCGGAACCTGCTCAAGGACCGCACTCCGCAGTGCATCCGGATGTTTGAAGCAGCGAATCTGGTGACCAAACTGCACGATCTGCAGCGCGATCTCTTTGCTCAGTGGCTCATCCTGTTCAAGCAGATAGATCAGCCCTCGACTACCCTCATCGTCACCCTGCTCGTCATGCTCACTCTCGGATGGCACCTCGGCCACCAGCGTTTCGATACTTTCACCCTCTTGCCAACCACGTGAAGTAACAGCATCAATCTCCTCCTTGAGACGATCTATCAGGGTTTCAATCTCATTGACCTTCTGCTCGTCAAGCGGCTGATCACTCTCGATCAAGAGACGGATATTGGATTCGATGTTACGCGCCGCGCTACCAACCTCCGGGCAGCCAAATGTGGCACCCGAGCCAGCCATGGTGTGGGTTGAACGGTGTAGTTCAGTTAAGCGTTCGTGACTCTTGGGCGACTCACATAATTTACGCCACTGATCGTCGATCACAGCGAACTTTGCAGGTAGCCCCTGCAGATAGTTGATATGTAGTGCCTTAAGGCGCTCTTCTATCGATTCGGATGCGCTACCCATCACTGCTCACTTCAGGAGACCGCCTGCTCCAGTTCTGGTTCAGCATAAAGCTCCTTAATTTCAAGAATGACATCCTGAATTGAGAAGAAGAGATCAACCAGCTGTGGGTCAAAGTGTTTACCCTTGGTACGCTCAATCTCATCAAACGCCTCCTGAACACTCCACGCCTTTTTATAAGGACGCGCGGAGGTGAGTGCATCGAATACATCGCATACCACAACGATTCTTCCAACCAGCGGGATCTCCTCCCCCGCGAGCCCCTTGGGATAACCGCTACCATCAAATTTCTCATGGTGAGTTTCGGCAATCATTGAGGCCATATGCATCAATTCTGAATCGTGCCCAGCAAGCAGTTCGGCACCGATTGCAGCGTGGCTCTGCATGGTGTGCCACTCATCGGCATCAAGCTTTCCGGGCTTGAGGAGAATGCGATCGGGAATTCCGATTTTCCCAACATCGTGCATTGGGCTGGCATTGAGCACCATCTCCGCAGCCTTGTCATCCATCCCGTAGGCGAGTGCCAGCTGTTGCGAGTATTTACTCATGCGGATGATGTGCAGACCGGTCTCGTTATCTCGATACTCCGCAGCACGACCGAGTCGACGAATAATCTCCATTCTCGTCTCGAACAATTCGCGGGTACGATCTGTGACTTTCTGCTCCAGAATACGATTCTGGTTACGCACCTGATTATGCAGAGTACGCACCTCAAGCATATTGCGAATACGGTTGAGTATTTCAGCACGATCAAACGGCTTGGTGGCAAAATCTTTGGCACCCGACTCCAACGCCCTGATTCGGGTTTTCTGATCGGTCTGCGCGGTCAGAACAAGAATTGGCAGATAACTATCCACCTCGATCTCATTGAGACGCGTCATTACATCAAAGCCATCCATATACGGCATATTGATGTCGAGCAGAATCAGATCGGGGGATGTATCGGTATAGAGCTGTTCGACCTCACGCGGGTCGTTGGTACTCATCACGCAGGTATAGCCCGCAGAGGCGAGAATCTTCTCCAGCAACTTCACGTTAACTGGCTCGTCATCGACGATAAGAATGCGCGCACTCTTCAACGTCTCATCAATCATGCCCTTTCCTTTCCCTATTTACTGCGATCATCAGTCGCAAATCAGTATAGATGAGTTCAACCACCTCAGTGGTCACGGCTCCAGATCTCGCGGACATGTTCAGCCAGCGTCATCGGATCAAATGGCTTGGCGATCACATCGATCGCGCCCATCTCTTTGTACTGCGCCACCTCGTGAGGCTGGACCTTGGCGGTCATAAAGATAAATGGGATGGTTGAGTAGTCTGGATTGCTACGCAGATTGGATAGCATCTCAGGGCCATCCATACCCGGCATCATCACATCACAGAGAATCAGATCGGGTATCTCCTCAGCCACCCGATCAAGCGCTTCTCCACCCGAGTTACACACCTCGACGGTAAAGCCACCCACCGCTTCCAGTGCCAACTGCGCAACGGCCTGGATATCGGGTTCATCTTCAACCAACATAATTTTCTCTAGCAAGCTCTCAGACATCACTCCGTCCTTTCTAAGCCGTTATTATATTCTTCATCTTGAGGTGCCAAGTATAGTCCTAATCATACTCAACAATTCCGAGTTTGTTGTGCGTGACTTAACCAGACTGGCATCCACACGCCTGATCACCGCCGGATCGGCATCATAGGCCGAAAAGATCACCACCGGAATGGGCTGACCATCACCATTTACCAGCTCTGGCAGCAGATCAACACCACTCCCATCGGGCAGACCGATATCGAGAATCACCAGATCGAACGATTCCTGTGAAAACACACTACGCGCCTCAGCAACATTGGCCGCCACACGGTAGCTCATCTCTGGTTGCAGCACGGCTGAGACCACTGCCGTCACATCGACATCATCCTCAATATGGAGAATTCTAAACTTGCCGTGCTGTGATTCATTAATTCTCGAACGAATGGAGTCGACCAGACGTTGCGGCTCAACGGAACGCTCCATCCAGTCGACCAGATCGAGCGGAAGTCCTCGTGACTCAGTGCCCTTTTCAGTATCAGAAGAGACGGCAACCACCGGCAGATGAACGAGCTGTTGATCACGCCGTATAAGCTTCACCACCTCAGCCAGATCGCCACCCGCGTAACCGAGATCGATCAGCAACATCAGATAGCGCCCACTGGAAAGTCTGCTCAATAGCTGGTCGAGCTCAGACTCCAGCTCACACTCCAGATTTGCTTCTGCCATCAGCCTGCGAAACTCAGCGGAGCAGCTCTGCTCAGAACCAAACAACAGTATCTGACGGAGGCAGACAGGTTCGACAGCGGTTTGCTGGCGCTCCCCTTTCTCGAAGAGTGGTAAGCGGAAGTAGAAGACCGCGCCCTGCCCAGACTCACTACGAAAGCTAATCTCACCGCCATGTTTCTCAACGATCGCCTTGGCGATACTCAATCCCAAACCAGTGCCACCCTTTTCACGCGTATCCGAGGCATCGGCTTGAGAGAACTTCATAAATATCTTGTCATGAAACTCAGCAGGGATACCACTACCCTGATCGATCACACTGATCAACACATCATTATGATTTCGTTCGGCACAGATTCGCACCACACCCCGTTCAGGTGAATACTTAACGGCATTGGAGATCAAATTGGCCATCACCTGATTAAAACGGTCACTGTCGACATTGATCTGCAACGAATCCAGAGAGTGCTCCAGTTGCAGTTCCACACCATGTTTCTCTGCATAGCCGTGATTCGATTCAATCGAGACTTCAAGCAGCTTCACTACATCCAGCGGTTCGAATTTAAACAGCATTTTGCCCGACTCGATTTTCTCGATATCGAGAATATCGTTAATCAACCGAATCAGTCGCTCGCTATTTTTCTGTGCAATACCGAGCATGCTCTGCACCTGTGGTGGAAGCTCACCAGCCACACCTCCAGTGATCAGCCCCAGCGATCCCTGAATGGAGGTAAGCGGAGTACGTAACTCATGGCTGACGGTTGAGATGAACTCACTCTTCATGCGCTCTATTTTTTTACGCTCGGTGATATCGCGAATAATACCGACGAAAAAACGCTCTTCGGCAAGCATAATTTCAGTCACCTGCAAATCAATTGGAAAGACCTCACCGTTTTTACGAAGTGCCTCGACCTCTCGACCGATTCCAATAATTTTCCGCTTGCCACTACGTAGGTAGTTACTGAGGTAGCCATGATGAGCGCTGTGGTAGGGCTCCGGCATCAGGCGATCGACATTCACTCCCAGAATCTCGATCGATGTATAACCAAAAATCTGCTCGGCAGCCGGATTAAAGGTCTGGATAAAACCTTCGCTATCGATGGTGATAATCGCATCACCGGCGTTATCAAGAATTGCCTGGAGACGCCCTTCACGTTCTTCGAGTCGTGTCTTGTCATCAGAGGTCTTTGCGGCCATCGCATCAAAGGCGGCTCCGATTCTCGCCAGCTCATCACGACCGCTCAGGTGCACCCGCGCATCCATCTCACCGGCACGGAATCGATCCACCTGTTTGACCAGCCGACTGACGCGACGTGTCATTCCAAAATGGAACAGCATCGCTAGTAAGATCGCCAGCCCCACACTAAAAAGAGAGAACTGCTCTACCTGACGGATAACGCTACTCTCTGCCCTCGCCTTTTTAGTTGAAATGTCATACTCGACATAGAGCACGCCGACCCGGTCTGGTCGAAGACGATTTCCAACCGTGGCGAGAAAAACTGGGTAGTAGGCACGCATTCGTTGCTTATCATCGAGCCAGAGATCAAAACCGGCCAGATTGGCGCGCGCACGCTGGAGCAGTTGATCACTGACTCCAAACTCGACCTCCTCGATACCGCGACCAACCATCTCATAGCGAGACGAGACAATCACAGTGTCGACATCATCGACCAGCACCACCATTTGCACTTCGGGGATCGCCCCGAGTCGTGAGATCTCCTCACGGGCGGAGAGCAGATTGCCATCACGAAAACTGTTGGTCAGCGTACCCTGAGTACGCGTCATCAGCTGCACCAGGTCGTTGCGTGAATTGCGCTCAACCTCATTCAACGCAATCGGGATGTTGTACCAGAGAGAATAGGCGCTGATAAGCACTGCAAAGAGCAGCAGCAATAGCGGAACAACAATGCGTAGTGGAAAGATCAATGATGCACCCTTCTATAAAGGTGATGCATCACAGCCCACGACCATCAATGATGGTCTCGATGTCGATATCATTTAGCAGCAGATCGCTCGAGAGCATGACCAGTTTCAATTTATTTCCGGAGGCAATCAGTTCAGGCCGCTCTCCAGCGAGCATACGCAGATTGGTCTCTCGATCAGGAATCTCGAGTCCGTTGAGCGACTCAATAAACTCTTCTGGGCTGATACCGAGCCGTTTTGAGATACGTAGAGCCGCATCCTGCGGATTGCCGTTCATATACTCGTTGGCCTTGAACCACTGATTCAGCAGCTCCCCCACCTGGTCACTATGCTGAGCCATAAACTCACCTCGGACGACCAGCACATCGACAATCTCATTGGGTAACTCACGGCTGCTGAAGAGCTCCTTACCGCCACTATTAAGCAGACGGGTACGTACCGGATCGAAGCTCACCACGGCATCGACCTCCCCCTCAACAAAAACACGCTCATGATCGAGTAGTTCAGTGTGAACGATCTCTATATCGTCCTTCTCCATACCGTTAATTGAGAGCGCACGACTCAGGACAAAGGCACCCAGCGCGGTACTCTCCACCGCCACCCGTTTACCCTTCAGGCTCGTCACATCCGACATCCCCTCTCGTCCGATAATGACATCTCCCCCGTTCGAGATATCCATTACCAGCACTATGTGAGGATCGAGTCCGTGCTGCGCGAGCAGAAGCACCTCATCGAGCGTCAATGCCGCTATCTCAATCGCACCGTTTCGATAAGCGGTAATCACTTCACTCGCCGAAGGATACTCGACCAGGCGTGTTTGACTGGCGTTGAGATAGCCCAGATCACGGGCCAGATAGAGAGGTTCATAGCCAGGCCAGAGGTTGGTACCGACGCGCATCAATACCTGTTCCGAATGACGTTCAGAGCAGGCGGTCAGCAGTAGAATCAGAAGGAGAGGTATCAGCGCCGCTGCGCTACGAATCTGAGTCGCCATTCCATATCACTCCGTAATTATCCATATCGATGCATTGTTATTATTGGATGGAATGCTACTACAGATTGGCATCACACAAACCACACTGTGTGTGCGATATTGTCGACCTCCTTGCCGAGTTAAACGCTACGACTCCTCTTCCAGCTCTCCCCAGCGGGTATAGGCCTGTTCAAGCTCACTACCTACCGCCTCGAGTCGCTCCAGAACGGGCGTCACAACCTCATGCGCCTGCTGATAGAAACTTGCCTCACCGATGGTTGCCTCCAGCTCTACCTGCTCGGTTTCCAGTGCTTCAATCAGTGCGGGTAGCGCATCAAGCTCGCGCTGAATCTTGTAGCTAAGTTTCTTCTTTTTGACTGGCTGTGCAGCCACCTCGCTACGTTTGCTTTGCGAGACCTTGGCAACCGGCTTTTGTGCTGACGGCTGTTGCATAGCAGATCGCTGCCTCAACCACTCCTGATAACCACCAACATACTCAGCCACGTGGCCGTTCCCCTCAAAGACCAGGGTGCTGGTAACAACATTATCGAGAAAGGCTCGGTCGTGACTGACTAATAACAGGGTGCCGTCATACTCCGATAGCAGCTCCTCGAGCAGCTCCAGCGTCTCGACATCTAGATCGTTGGTCGGCTCATCCATCACCAACAGGTTAGCGGGACGGGTAAAGAGGCGTGCCAGTAGCAAGCGGTTACGCTCACCACCAGAGAGGGTATGCACCTTGGCATGGACGCGATCGGGGGTGAAGAGGAAATCCTTCAGGTAACTAATGACGTGGCGATCACGACCACCGATCGAGACCGTATCCTTGCCCTGATTGAGGTTCTCAATCACCGTCTTCTGCGGCTCAAGCTGCTCTCGCTGCTGGTCGAAGTAGGCCACCTCAAGCTTGGTGCCCAACTCAACACGTCCCGCATCGGGCTGAAGCTGACCCAGTAACAGCTTGATCAGGGTCGTCTTGCCGGCCCCATTGGGACCGATAATTCCCACACGGTCACCACGCAGAATGCGCACGGAGAAGTCACGAATCACCTCTCGCTCGGGAAAACTGACGCTACTCCCTTCCACCTCAACCACCAACTTGCCCGAGCGTTCGCCACGTTCGAGCGAGAAGCTCGCCTTACCGGTCTGCTCACGTCGCTGTGAGCGCTCATTTCGGAGTGCCTTGAGCGCCCGAACACGCCCTTCGTTGCGTGTGCGTCGTGCCTTGATCCCCTGGCGTATCCACACCTCCTCCTGCGCCAACTCCTTATCGAACTGGGCGTTATGTGCCAGCTCAACCGAGAGCCGCTCTTCACGCTTCTCCAGATAGCGATCGTAGTTACCGGGCCAGGAGGTGAGCTGACCACGATCAATCTCGACAATACGTGTGGCGAGTCGCCGCACAAAATCGCGGTCATGGGTAATAAAGAGCAGCGCACCGTTGTAATTGAGCAGGAACTCCTCAAGCCAGATGATCGATTCGATATCGAGATGATTAGTCGGTTCATCGAGCAACAGCAGGTCGGGTTCCGTCACCAGTGCACGCGCCAATAGCACGCGTCGTTTCATACCGCCTGAGAGTGCCGCCATTGAGGCATCTGCAGGGAGTTCGAGGCGCGAGATCACCCGCTCAACCCTCTGCTCAAGCAACCACCCATCGGCCGCCTCAAGCTGGTGCTGCAGGTTGGCCAGTCGTTCTACGTCACGCTCATCGCCCCCCTCGGCCAGAGCCACAGTCGCCTGGTGATAGTCGGCAATCAGACCACTCAGATCACCCAGTCCATCGGCAACCACCTCAAACACAGGACGCTGCTCCTCAACCGGCACATCCTGAGCGAGATAGGCTATCTTCACGCCCTTGTCTCGCCAGATGGTGCCATCCTCTGCAATCACCTCACCGGCAATCATCTTCAACAGGGTTGATTTACCGGCACCATTGCGTCCTACCAGACAGAGCCGTTCACCAGGGTCGATCTGCAGCGCCACCCCGTCGAGCAGAGGTTGTGGGCCGAAATGGAGCGTGATGTTATCTAGCGTGAGCAGGGGCATGGGAAACCTAAAGCGGTGCAGTTATGCGGTTAAAAGTCTGGAGTACTTGAAAAGAGCGCCAATTATACACGCCTCCTATCGGATACCTGTTACCGCATTGCGGTTACCGCTATCATCTCTTCACCCAGCTCCCTGGAATAGAATCCATGTCTACCGATACCCCCTCTACACCCGATGCGCTACTGCTGCTCTCAACCGGCTGCCCCCACTGCCCGGTGATGCTCAAAACACTCAGTGAGCTACTCAAGCAAGGAGCCATCGGTAGACTTGAAGCGGTTAACATAGAACACCACCCCGAACAGGCCGCTGAAGTCGGTACCCGTTCGGTACCATGGGCGCGTATTGGGCTCTATGAGTTTCAGGGGGCAATAACGCCTGCTGAACTGGAGGGCTGGGTGGTGGACTATGGAACCGTGACGGGTATGAGTCGCTATCTCACCATGTTGCTCAAAGAGGGACAGTTGGCGAAGGCCGAACAGCTAATCCAGCAGAGTCCCAAACAGCTTCAGGCGCTGATCCCGCTGATTGAGGAGACCGATACTGAGATGACAGTCCGTATCGGCGTCGGTGCGCTACTGGAAGGCGTCGAGGGCGAACCGGCTCTCACTCCCCTGCTCGCTGAACTGGCACGCCTCTCGGGTAGTGAAGATGCCAATATTCGCGCCGATGTCTGTCACTACCTCGGCCTGAGCCTTAATCCAGAGGCCCGTCCCCACCTCGAACAGCGTCTCAACGATGAAAGTAGTGAGGTCAGGGAGATCGCAGCTGAGTCACTGCTGATGATCAACAACGCGGCCGAGGTGAGATAACACCATGCTATCGACCTTCTCAACACCACTGTTGATCATCGCACTGATGCTGGCGTTACTATTCTGGAAGAGCGCCTTACGGGCGCTGGAGCGTGCCAAGAGTGCTGCGCAGGCGACCTGTAAAAGTCAGGGAGTACAGCTACTCGATAGTACGGTTTCGCTGCAGAGCATTCGCCTCGCCCGCTCGACAAGCGGTCGGGTAACGCTGCAGCGTAACTACCGGTTTGAGTACAGTGCAGATGGTGTGGAGAGACAACAGGGATTTATTATTGTCTCTGGGCAGCAGGTGGAGAGCATTGGGCTCGCCCCTGAAGCGAGTGCAGTATAAAGATGAGCAACACCCACCCTGGCGCAGCTAACTGCAGCCGCAGCGAGATGTGCTATTTATTGGTGAAGTAGACAACACCGAAGATCGAACCTGCTATTAGTAAAATAAACAGCAGTAAAATCACCTTATAGCGACAGAGAAACGTACCGGCACACTCTTTGGTCTTCTCGACTGTCTTCTCAACAAATGGCATAAAACTCTCCTCCTATCCACGCAATTCTAATTATTATTCTGTGACTTACAATAGCTCGTCCGATCAGGCCTGCAACATCGAAAAGAGCTGATCTTTAATGAAGAGCCGCTTTTTCTTCAGCTCTTCAGTGTACTCATCTGATGGGGTCTCAATCTCCTGCTCGATGCGACGTACCTCACGATCTACATCGTGGTACTCATCAAAGAGCCGAGAAAAGTGGCTATTCCCCATCTTCATCTCGTGAATCTTGTCTCTGTACTCCGGCAATTCGCGAACCAGATCGTGATGCTCCACCGGCATAAACCCAATCTCCAAAATATCCCCTACATCGAAGGTATATTATGATCCTCTTTTATTTTTAAAACTACTACCGCCCGCAACGTTGCAGCATCGATCTGGCATCGTTAAGATTCTGAAACTCTAAAAAAACAAATAAAGGGATCCCTGCATGAAACTCGAGCTTATTAGCTTCAAAATCTGTCCATTCGTACAGCGCTCGGTGATTACTCTTAATTACAAAGAGGTCCCTTTCGAGACCACCTACATCGATCTCTCCAATCCACCCTCTTGGTTCGGTGAAATATCACCACTAGGCAAGGTACCAGTGCTGCGTATTGATGATAATGAAGTGCTGTTTGAGTCAGCTATTATCTGCGAGTATCTCGACGAGGTAACCCCCGGTTCGCTGCAACCCAACGACCCACTGCGTCGTGCACAAAATCGTGCCTGGGCCGAATTTGCCTCTGCCGCGATCATGGATCTTTCGGCCATGATCCATGCACCCGATGCCGATGCCTTTAACGGTGGTCAGCAGCGGCTGAAAGGAAAGCTGAACACACTGGAGGAGGCGTTTGATAGTGAAGGGCCCTATTTCAACGGTGAGCAGGTCTCACTACTCGACTTCTCCATCGCACCGCTCTTCAACCGTATCGATCTACTCGGTCTCTCTGGTCCGCTTGCGATGGCGGAAGATTGTCCGAAGGTGGATGACTGGGCCGAATCACTACTGCAACTTGATGCGGTCCGCTACTCGACCGTTACCGACTTTCCAGAAGTACTGAGCACCTACATTGAGAAGAAATCTCCCTACGCTTTCAAGGCCTTTTCGCTCTAAATTGGGGCATATGAGCAATTAGCTTGATAATTGAGCCCCTTTATACTTGACTATTTCCCTTGGTCTTACGATGCTGTAGCTACGGTCATGCTAACTTTTATCGTTGCCGCGTAATCAGGAGGTAGTCATTATGAAAAGAATATCCGGGGAGTCGCTATTTTTGCGAAAGTTTGTTTTGGGCATCAAGCCCAAGCAAACAGCAAAAACTTCACGCGACCGTTTATGCCTGCGGCGCCCGACGTCCTGCGTTCGTTGCGTAATCACCTCTTCGCGGCTCTACACAACTCCCTCAGTGACTCTACGCCGACATAAAGCCGCTGCTGCATCTTCTCCGTCGTTCGCTCGCGCTCTCAACTACGAATAGGCAGACGGCGTCGACTATCGGGGACTAACCGCCCTCACTTCGCTCTCCATGGCGGTCAGCGCTGGGATTGGGCAAAATGGATGCTGTCCTTTGTATCCGTTATCTTCACCACATCTTTGGTCATCGTGCTTGAGGAGATACGATAACTCGCTCTCAGCTCGATAAACAATAGTGATAACAGATCGGAGTGAGGTGAGCCTCTAACACTAACTGCTCTCGATCCGACCAAGATTTCAGGTCAATGGTAAAACAGAGCCGTTCTCTGCCCGTTGCAGTGATTAAGCATTTAGTCGCTGCGCCTGCATAACCGTGTGATCACCCCTCCCTATCGCCATTCTCAGCAGCATTTGAACCACACTCAACACCTTTGCACGGTGTTGAGTGATTTCCTAAATAGTCACTCTCAGCCCTACTCCAAAGAGCGCGACAACCTCTCAATCACTGTTAGAATCTGCCTTAATGAACTATGGAATCGGTGACATACTGACCCTGCTCGGCTCGTTGGGGCTGTTCCTATTCGGTATGAAGGTGATGAGTGAGGCGCTGATGAAGCTCAGCGGTACTCGTATGCGCGCCTTTTTGGCTACCACCACCTCCAACCGTTTCTTCGCCCTGACTACCGGTTTTCTGATTACCACCGCCATTCAATCCTCTTCAGCAACCACACTGATGGTGGTGAGCTTCGTCAATGCCAACCTGCTGACGCTGACCGAGGCGGTGGGAGTGGTTATGGGGGCCAACATCGGCACCACCGTAACGGCCTGGTTAATCTCGATTCTCGGTTTCAAGGTAAAGATGAGCGCCATCGCACTACCTCTGGTGGGTGCCGGCTTTCTGCTCAGTATGTCGAAACGTGCACAGATCAAGCAGTGGGGTCTGTTTACCATCGGCTTTGCTGTGCTCTTTATCGGTCTGCAGTTTCTCAAGGATTCGGTACCCGATATCGGTAGCAATCCAGATGCACTCGCCTTTCTCGCTGAGTACACCAGCAAGGGCTACCTCTCGCTACTACTCTTTCTCGGCATCGGCACACTGCTAACGCTGGTCATCCAATCCTCAAGTGCCACCATGGCCCTTACCCTGCTGATGACCTTTGAGGGGTGGATTCCTTTCGATATGGCCGCCGCAATGGTACTGGGTGAGAACATCGGCACCACCATCACCGCCAACATTGCCGCCTTCGTTGCCAACTATCAGGCGAAGCGCGCAGCGCGCGCCCATCTAATCTTCAACCTGCTCGGGGTGACCTGGGTAATGTTGCTCTTCTACCCCTTTATCGAAGGGGTGGCCGTTGTGATCGAACAGCTGGAGGGGGACTCCCCGTTCATCAAGGCTGCTGCTATCCCGATTGCACTGTCGCTGTTCCACACCAGCTTTAACATCCTCAACGCCCTGTTCCTGATTGGCTTCCTGCCGCTGATTGTCCGTATTGTCGAATGGCTAGTACCTGAGGTCGTCGAACCAGAGCACCTGCTTGAGGAACCCAGGTTTCTGGATAAGGCATCGATGAAATATTCACAAACAGCCATCAAGGCACTCAGTGATGAATCGGTAAGATTATTGGAGAATGCCGCCTACAAGGTGCTCTCACATGGGCTTCGAGTGCACCGAAAAGACCTGGAGTCTGAACGTCATCTGAAGGAGATTCTTGAGCAGATCGATACCATAGAGATCGACATCGACCAGTTCTACTCAACACGCATCAAACGCATTTACAGCAAAATTCTCGATTATGCGACGCAACTACAGCAGAAGTTCACACTCGATGACTGTGAGATCGAGACGATCCGAAATGTACTGGTTGCAGATCGTCTGCTGGTTCAGGTGGTCAAGCGTATGAAACCACTCCACCTCAATATGGACCGTTATCTCGACTCAGATAACGACGCCATTCGTCGTGAGTACAACACGCTACGGCGTCATATCCTCAAGGTAGTGCGGCTGATCAAACACATAGGGCCTGTCGGGGAGTCGCTATTTTTGCGGAAGCATGTTTTGGGCATCAAGCCCAAGCATGCGGCAAATACTTAACGCGACCGTTTATGCCTACGGCGCCCGACCGTCCTGCGTACGTTGCGTAATCACCTCTTCGCTGCTCTACACAACTCCTCAGTGACTCTACGCCGACATAAAGCCGCTGCTGCATCTTCTCCGTCGTTCGCTCGCGCCTCAACTACGAATAGGCAGACGGCGTCGACTATCGGGGACTAACCGCCTTCGCTTCGCTATCCATGGCGGTCAGCGAGGGTATCGAGAGTGAGGATCTGCAATCTCTGCAGCAACAGCGGAAAAAGGCTAAACATCTGGATACCCTGCTCAACGGTCGCATCGGTGAGCTGTTACTCACAAATGTGATCACACGAGAGATGGCCTCTTCACTGATCAACGACAGTGCCAACGCCGCCAGCATCACCAAAAACCTGGTCGACATCGCCACTATGCTCTACGCACCGAAGGATGCACTGGTTAACGCCCTTGATGATCAGAATGCAGCGCTCTACTCCGCCAAGCTAGAGAGTGAAGAGGTCGACAGCAGAAAATAGGTCAGCGGCTGTTCAACCAAAGATAAGCAACCTAATCCTGCGCACTCTCCTGCAGTAGCTGCACAAAGGTCTCAGCGGGTACCGGTTTTAAGAAGAGATAGCCCTGTAGCTCATCACAGCTCTCTTTAGCAAGGAACTCCGCCTGGCTCTCTGTCTCCACACCCTCGGCAACAATCGACAACCCCAGACTCTTCCCCAGAGCTATGACGGCACGTGAAATGGAGATGTCGTCTCGGTCCTCTGGCAGACCAGCGACAAAGCTCTGGTCGATTTTCAACTTGTGGATGGGTAATTTTTTCAGATAGCTCAAGGAGGAGTAGCCGGTTCAAAAATCATCAATGGCTATCTTGGCACCCAGCTCGGTAAGGCGTACCAGCATGGCCAGAGAACGTTCCGTCTCTCGCATCAGTGCGCTCTCTGTAATCTCCAGTTCCAGCATCTCTGCTGGCATCCCGCACTCTTTCAATACCGTTGAGACGAGTGATACTAGATCCTGTTTTACAAACTGCTGCACCGAGATATTCACAGCAACGTTGTTCAGTGGATAGCCGCTCTGGCGCCACATCTCAGCGTCGGAACAGGCCGTTCGTAATACAAACTCACCCACCTGATTAATCAGATCACTCTCTTCAGCAAGGGGAATAAACTGAATTGGTGGAATAAAACCCAGCGTGGGATGGACCCAGCGAACCAGGGCCTCAGCACCGACGATTTTCCCCGTTAAGGCGTTAATTTTCGGCTGGTAGTAGACCACCAGCTCTTTCTGTTCAATGGCACTGTGCAGCGCACTCTCCATCAACAGTCGATCATAGGCAGTCGTCGCCATCTCCTCGGAGAAGTATTGATAGTTGTTACGTCCACGCTCCTTGGCGCGATACATCGCAGTATCGGCAGCACGTATCAGTTGATCCCCATCATTTCCATCTTCAGGGAAAAGCGCGATGCCGATACTGCATCCAAGGTGGATCTCATGTTCATCAAGCAGGAAGGGAGGTTTAAAGGAGTCGAGCAACTTAGCAGCAATGTTGGCAATCGCATCAAGCTTGTTCAGATCATCGCTGAGCACAATGAACTCATCACCACCCAGACGTGCCACCGTATCCTCCGCACGTACCAACGTTACCAGTCGATCGACCACCTTCTGCAGCAGACGATCACCAAACAGATGGCCAAGACTATCGTTAACCATTTTAAAACGGTCGAGTATCGGAGACAGAATAGCTTACCTCTTTCCATTTGCGGCGCTGATGGATCTGCATCAGTGGTCTAGTTACGGTCATTAGAAAGCAGGCGAGCGATTGGCAGTCCGTCAAGGCGTCATGGTTGCCTGATTATGGGCTCCACGAATTTTCAACCCGAGGATATCCTGGCACGTACTCACGTTACCAGTCGATCGTGACCTTTGCAGACGATACCAACGACGTGCCAGACTGAGATATGTTAACCATTTTAAATCGGTCGATCAGAGAATACTAACGCCCATTGCGCGGCATGATGATCGCAAGGGGTTAGACGGTCATAAACAGGCGGCGTTGGCGTCCGTCAAGCGTCATGGTTCGGCCTGATTATCAGCTCTTCACGAATTTTGTGTAACTCCGAGATATCGGAGAAGGTCGCGACATAGTTGGTGGTTTGACCTTTTTCATTGCGTACCGAATACGTAGCCCTGAGATACTCCCTTGCGTGATCCAGATCTACCACGAGATCTTTTAACCTCTGCCCATCTTCAAAATCTGCGTCGTGCACCTAACTACAGGTTGGTGTCCGCAACATCTCCGTCTAATCAGTGATTCACTAAAGGCCTGAGTGAAGACGAATTTTACCTTCTGCATCGGTAACGATAATGCCGTCATTGGTACTCTCAAATACCGTAGTCGCCTGACGCTGATACTCCTCGGCGGCCAGTCGCTCAGAGATGTCGTTAAATGTAACAACCGCACCGTTGGCGTGTCCCCTATCAAGCAGTGGTGTAGCAACATAATCTACGGGGATCATGGTGCCGTCTTTGCGCACAAAGTACTCAACACCCTGGCGCATCACACCAGAATGCAAAACCGAATAGATTGGACAGTCGTGATCAGGATAGTCACTGCCATCCTCATGACGATAGTGCCAGGTCTCATGAGAGCGTTTACCAATCAGCTCCTCCGCCTCAAAACCGAGCAGTTCAGCGGCCCGCGGATTGACAAAGGTATGACGTCCCTCACTATCCAGACCAAACACCCCCTCTCCAGCCGCCTCGAGAATCATATGATTTCACGCTCTCGCTCGTTCGCGGCCTTAGACGTCGTGTGATGTCTTGAAGAGTCACAGATAGACTTCGGAATCGAATTCGGAACTACCCACCGAGAGCTCAGCTGTAAATGGACTTCCATCTCCCCGCTGGCAACGAATCTCAAAGCGTTGTGCAGAGAGAGAAATGTCTCTTGGTGCGGCCAAACCATGAAGCAGATTAAGGTAGTGCGTGCGATGCTCCTCCAGGATCAGCGTTTCGACCAGAGAGCGCTTTATCAGTTCTCTCTCCGCGAGGCCAAATACACGTTCGGTCGCGGCATTACACTCAAGTATGTGGCCATCTTTATCCGTCGTAATGATCGGATCGAGAGAGGCGATCATGATTGCATTTCGCTTATGGCGGTCGGCGAGTAAATCGTGCGACATGGCGTTGAACGCCACAGCAGTCTGAGCCAACTCATCACTCCCCTTCACCTCCAGCTGATAACCCAACTCACCCGCAGAAAGGCGCTCTGCTCCCGTTGTGAGCGCAAGCAGCTGTCGTGTTAAAAAACTACCAAACACGAGTGAGAAGAGCGCGACCAGTACCATCTCTGAGAGAGCGATCGATATCGCAATATCGCGCACCTGATCGATATGTCGATGCAGTTCGAGCATTGAATAGCCGATATCAACGCGACCATAACCGACGCCACCGACAACAATCTCAATGGTGCTCGCGAATATAGTTGGTCAACGCCCAGTCGTCCGCACCCGCCAGGGTCTTACCGTAGAGCTGCTTCAGGCTGGTGATCTCATCATCCTCTTTCCGAACCACCGCCACACACGAGAGCGTGAAAAAGGGCTTGGTAAAGTGCATGATCTCGGCACGCTCGTTGCTGTAGTGAAGCGGATGGATAAGATCGATCTCGCCCCGTTTGAACCGCTCCATTAAAGCGGCCCAGGAGTCGGTCACAAACTCAAGCTCAACACCGACCTTGTCCGCAAGCATATGCAGATAGTCGATTGAGAAACCGGTCGGTCTGCCAGCAACGTTGTAATCGTAGGGGGGCCAGTCAAGTTCGTTGGAGACACGTATCACAGGATGGGCCTTGAGCCACGCGATCTCCTCGGCACTCAGATCAATTCTCTGAGTCAATTTTGCTGCGGCCTGTGGCAACCATCGTTCTCGCAGGTGTTGTCTCTCCTGATAGGCAACACTATCCATCGCCTTCTGTAGGATCGTGCGCAGTGTCGGCCAATCCTTACGCACACCGAGGTTTAAGACATTATCGAAGCGTGGGTCGGAGATACTGCCTGAGAGGCGAATATTGAAGATGCTCTGCTCCAGCATCAGATGGTTCATCACCGCCGGCTCACCGATGGCGGCATCGGCCTCACCCAGCATAACCGCCTGCAGTGCCAACAGATTATCCTTCACCAGATGCATCTTGATATTGGGATAGTAGCGCTCGATCAGCTCCTGTTCGAAGAAGCCACTCGGCAACGCAACCGTATTCCCCTCCAGCGCTTCGAGCGAGGTGATCAGCGGTTCATCCTGTCGTACATAGATTCCGGTCAGCGAGCGCAGATAGCTATCGGTAAAGTTGATGTAGTCGCGCCGATCCTCGGTATCGACGATATTGAGCATCACATCGAGCTCATTGCGTTTCATCATGCTAAGAAAATCATCCCAGCTCGGTCCCGATAGATACTCCACCTCGATACCGAGCTTGCTGGCCAGCAGGTTCATGTAGTCGATCGAGTAGCCCTTCGGCCTCCCCTTCTCGATAAAGTTAAAGGGTGCCCAGTTCTGTTCGTTATGTACGCGAATCACTGGATGCGTCTCGAGCCAGGCACGCTCCTCCTCAGTCAATGCAACACGTGATTCCGTCAGCTCGGCCTCGGTACGAGCGATCTCGGGGCGAGTCCAGTTGCCAAAGATTGCCAGCACCTCCTCATCGCTGAGCGAATCGAGTGCCTTACCGAGAATGGTGGCAAGTTCAGGCCAATCCTTGCGCACGCCAAATCGCTGCTCAGACTGGCCCTTCGAGTAGAGGGTGGCGAAGCCAAGATTGGGCAATCCCGCCTGGGTAATCAGGTGGTGTGCCATACCGATAGCACCGATGGTTGCATCCGCCTTACCGGCCGAGACGGCCTCCAGCCCCTCGTTGAGATTCATTACATAGAGCGGTTCAATACCCTCGATCTCCTCGAGCAGTACATCACTCATTGAGTAGCCCTTTACCAGCGCCATCCGCCTACCGGATAGATCCTCCGGGCGGGTTATCACCCCCAGATCCTCCTTGCGGGTCACGATATATTGGGCCAGGGAAACATATGGACGTGTGAACGCAAACAGCTCCTCACGCTCCTTGCGTTTGACCAGCGTGGCGATTACATCAACATCGCGCTTCTCGGCTGCCATATAGAGTTTTTTCCACGTTCCCTCCTCATAGGGCTCGAAATAAAAACCGGCCCGCTGTGCAAGCTCACGTGCGAAGTCGACCGCAATTCCAACAAACTCCCCCTTCTCATTGCGAAAGCTGTAGGGCGGATAGTTTTCGTCAAAGGCGATGCTCACAACCGGGTGTTTATCGATCCACCCCTTCTCACGCGCAGAGAGCGCAAGCTGGGAAGCGCGTTGTCTCGGCGGCTCCGGAAGCTTCAACCACTTTGCATCGAGACGACGCAACTCTGCCACCGAGAGAGAGTCGAGCGCCTTATCCAGAATTGAGGCAAGCATCGGCCAGTCATTTCGCACCGCAAGGCGGTAGCGCTGATCGCGCCCCCCCAGCGCGTCACTCTTGGCGGTGATCACCAGGTTATTGAGATAGAGTTCATTGATCAGGTGAGTCGCCGTTGGCAGCTCTGTAAGGGTAGCGTCTGTCTTGCCGGCAGCGACCGAGTTGAACGCATCGGAGTAGCTATCGAAATAGACCAGCTGTTGATCGTCAACGACTCCCTTCAGGGCGACGATCAGCGAATCATCTTTTACTACCGCCACACGAAGATCTTTCAGTTCCCGCAACTCATCGATATGAGTCAACTCACTGCGCGTAACGATGACATTGACGACACCTTTATAAGGCCGGGTGAACTTCAGATAGCGCTTACGCTCGCTGGGATAGTCGAAGACCGAATGGAGCAGATCGATCTCTCCCCGTTTCGCCATCCCCAGCATATTGCTCCAACTATCTTTCACAAACTCCAATTCGACGCCGATCCGATCGGCCAGAATCTCCACCAGCTCCACAGAATAGCCGGCAGGCTTGCCTGCAATACGGTAGTCGAACGGTGCATAATCGGCCTCGCTGGAAACACGGATAACCGGATGGTGATCGAGCCAGGCACGCTCCGCATAGGTAAGCCCCAACTCTGCCTCTTTCAGTTCACCTACCCACGATTTATGGATCACGCGTAGCTCATCACGGTCGATATCTGCAAGCGCACGATTGAGTATCCCCGCCAGAAGCGGCAGATCCTTGCGCACTCCAATGGCATTAATCGAGGAGCTCTCGGAGATCTTCCCCGCTGACCGCCATGGAGGCGAAGTGAGGGCGGTTAGTCCCCGATAGTCGACGCCGTCTGCCTATTCGTAGTTGAGAGCGCGAGCGAACGACGGAGAAGATGCAGCAGCGGCTTTATGTCGGCGTAGAGTCACTGAGGGAGTTGTGTAGAGCCGCGAAGAGGTGATTACGCAACGAACGCAGGACGTCGAGGCGCCGCAGGCATAAACGGTCGCGTGAAGTTTTTGCTGTTTGCTTGGGCTTGGATGCCCAAAACAAACTTTCGCAAAAATAGCGACTCCCGGTGCGCCTTAACATTGATAATCAGCTCACTCTCGATCACATACATCGCCGCCGCACGATTACCGACATAGGCATCCACCGCACCTTTGGAGAGTGCATCGAGTGCATCGCTGGTCGTATCAAACTCTCTGACCTTGATCTTCGGGTATTTAGACTCCAGCAGATGAACGATAAAAAAGCCCCGCTCAACAGCAACGGTCTGTCCAGCAAGATCATCGAGCGAACCTTTGTATGACGCATCGTTGCGAGTGAAAATGAGGTGAGGAATCTCAATATAGGGTGTAGTGAAGTTGAAGAACTGCTCGCGCTCAGCGAGTGGCGTTACTCCCATCAAGGCATCAAGTCGGTGTTCCTTAGCTAAGCGATAATTCTCCTCCCAGGAGCCGGGCACAATCTCGAGTCGATGCCCCAGACGGATATTGATAGCGCGGATGAACTCAGTGCCGATGCCGAGTGGCCGGCCGCTCTTGTCGACATAGTCCATCGGCGGCCAGGCGTTCATGGTGCCGATACGGATGCGGGGATGCGCCTCGAGCCAGCGCTGCTCTTCGGCGGTCAATTCAAAGGGTTGATCAGGAGCCGCAGTCACTGATAACGGCAACAGCACGCTAAGTAGCACAATCAGTGCAATAAAACTCCCTAGCCAATTATTGTTTTTATCCATTAAACAGACTGCCCCTATCCTTAAAGCGCCCTCTGGTTCTTATTCTAGGCACCCAGCCCCATCGGCAATACCGACCTCCCCTCTCTGAAAGGATGGACTCAAACTATATCAAGCCGGGGAGTCGCTATTTTTGCGAAAGTTTGTTTTGGGCATCCAAGCCCAAGCAAACAGCAAAAACTTAACGCGACCGTTTATGCCTACGGCGCCCCGACCGTCCTGCGTACGTTGCGTAATCACCTCCTCGCGGCTCTACACAACTCCCTCAGTGACTCTACGCCGACATAAAGCCGCTGCTGCATCTTCTTCGTCGTTCGCTCGCGCTCTCAACTACGAATAGGCAGACGGCGTCGACTATCGGGGACTAACCGCCCTCACTTCGCTCTCCATGGCGGTCAGCGTAAGAATAGGCCGTTTTTTTGACGATTGCCTGAAAAGACGTTGATTACGGACAGTTATAAATCTGACAAACAGGTGATAGGCACGAATCGGTAGCTGGGCACAACCTCTGCGCCCTCCATTGAAATAGCGAGTGATTAGTACAGTTTTGAAGCAATAAAGAGCCGGACGGCCTGCTCTGTGGTATCACTCATCAACTCCGATGCCTGCGCCATCGCCTCCTCAAGCGATATCGGCCCAGCACAGAGCGAGAAGCAGGCATCAATGCCAACATCAGCGAGCTGCTGGTAGCCATCACCCAACGAACCGGCTATTGCCACACACGGTACACCTGCCGCTTTGGCACGTTTCGCCACCTCAGCAGGTGCCTTGCCATGTGCCGTCTGGCCATCGATCCGACCCTCGGCGGTGATCACCAGATCAGCACCCTCGAGCGCGGTATCGAGTCCGACCACCTCGGCCATCAGCTCCGCCCCCGGTAGCAGGCGAGCCCCGAAAAGCGCATGGAGCCCTCCCCCCATACCGCCCGCCGCACCGGCACCCGGCATCTCACACACATCGACACCGGTCACCTCCTTCAAGACTTCGGCAAAGTGGGCCATGCCTGCATCCAACACCTGCACGGTCGCCGCATCGGCCCCCTTCTGTGGCCCATAGAGCGCCGCCGCCCCTTCGGGTCCAATAAAGGGATTATCGACATCACAGACAATATCGAGCGATAGATCGGTCATACGCGGATCGAGTCCGGATAGATCGATCGACGCGACCTGCGTCAACGAACCACCACACCCCTTCAGCAGCTGACCAGCACCATCAAGAAAACGTACACCCAGCGCAATAGCGAGACCAGTCGCCGCGTCGTTGGTCGCACTCCCCCCGATACCGAGCACAATCCGCTCTGCACCCGCATCAAGCGCCGCCACCATCAACTGACCGACACCCACAGTAGAAGCGTTAACCGGATCGAGTCGAGCAGGATCGAGCAGCGCCAGCCCCGAGGCGTCGGCCATCTCGATCACCGCCGTGGCGTTCTCACTGTCCAAAAGAAAAGGGGCAGTCACCGAATCACCCAGCGGCCCCTCAACGACGATCTCACACAGTTCAAAACCATCAAGCGCCATGAATGCATCACGCATCCCATCACCACCATCGGCCATCGGCAGTTCAATACAGACAGCATCGGGCACAACACGCCGCACACCGACCGCCATCGCAGAAGCACAATCACTGCTCGACAGACTCCCCTTGAGGGCGTTGGGGGCAAGGACAACCTT
The DNA here is from genome assembly GCF_013343005.1 of Candidatus Reidiella endopervernicosa. Classification (GTDB taxonomy): domain Bacteria; phylum Pseudomonadota; class Gammaproteobacteria; genus Reidiella; species Reidiella endopervernicosa. The sequence continues at coordinate 1,905,057 of NZ_CP054491.1, read as the reverse complement.
CACATCAGCACCAGAACATAAGAAGAAAGGCCCATTCTGTAAGCAATCGAGAGGTAGGACAAGCATCAAGGAGCCGTACAACAGCTATCGGGAATACTTGATTTCAGGGATTAGCTGTAGGACGCTTCATTTATATCAATCAGCCAGGAGGCATCTCGATCATGGAACAAGATCCACCGCTGCGCTCACAAACAGATTTCACGAATAAACACCATTCCCAGGCCATGGGTAGAGACCATGCCGCCAATGGCATAGAAACACCCCATATCAAGCAAACAATCCGGGCAGCTCCGTTAGCAACACCTTTTAGGCTCCGTTTTACGAAGTTAAATCATTGTTTTAAAACAAGCTGGATTTTTATACACCCTAAATGCTCCGTTAGTAACGGGACATTTAGGGTGTCTAATAATAGTTAGGATCATGGACACATTTAGATACATAGCTCTGTTTCCGGCAATCATATTGGCTTGGCTTACAGCGTTTCTCATAACATTACAAATTAATTATGTGCGAGCCGTATTATATTGTCCTGCTGGATTTCGTAAAGGTTCTGATTGTTGCGCGAATGAATGGGTTCAATACCCTGAATGGCTAGTGTCTTTTCATTTCACTTTGTCTTCAATCCTCGTGGTTTTGTTGCTGCGCTTATAGCTCCACATCAGAAGTATATGGTGTCTGTATTTATTTATTTTATTGGTATATTGCTGGCAACCCTATTGGTGTTTTCAATTGGATTTGTTATTCCATATATAATAGCTATTATCGTAGGCTGGCTTTCAGTTATTGGCGTAAGGCGCCTAACAAGTGGCTCAACAAGGATCTGAACATCCCCGATAAAACGGACACCAACTTCTAACTGAACGGGAGTCGCTATTTTTGCGAAAGTTTGTTTTGGGCATCCAAGCCCAAGCAAACAGCAAAAACTTCACGCGACCGTTTATGCCTGCGGCGCCCGACCGTCCTGCGTACGTTGCGTAATCACCTCTTCGCGGCTCTACACAACTCCCTCAGTGACTCTACGCCGACATAAAGCCGCTGCTGCATCTTCTCCGTCGTTCGCTCGCGCTCTCAACTACGAATATACAGACGGCGTCGACTATCGGGGACTAACCGCCCTCACTTCGCTCTCCATGGCGGTCAGCGGGGTGTTTAATGCCAAATACAATAACCCACGAAAGACGTGGCGCTACACAGATGAATTCAAGGTAAAAGCTGTCCAGCTAAGTTTTCTGGAAGGAGTTCAGGTTAAAGAGGTTGCTGACACGCTCGACATCCATCCGTTTATGCTGTCACGATGGCGAAAAGAGTATCGAGAAGGTGTGATTGTGGCAGATAAGAGAAAAAGGTGACCAGTATTCGCCGAGAAGCTTCTGAGCTGGATAAGATGAAGAAGCTGAAAAAGGAGGTTGCCCGACTCAAGCAGGAGAATGATCTGCTAAAAGTGGCAACGGTTTCTTGCGGAAGAACATCAGAACAATATCGATTCATCCAGAGAAACCGGAAACTCGGAGTAAAGTACATGTGCGAGTGGCTGGGCGTGTCCCGCAGTGGCTATTATGACTGCTGCAAACGCCCAGCGGCTGAAAGAACAAAGGAAGATGCGTACCTGACCAGAAAGATCGTGAAAATTCATCGTCAGAATCGCGGCGTCTATGGCAGCCCAAGAATACATCAGACACTGCGCAATCAAGGCGTTCGCATCGGCAAGAAGCGTGTTGAGCGCCTGATGCGAGATAATGGCGTGGTTGGCCGAGTCGTTAAAGTTACGCGACGACAGCCTGGATTAAAACGATTTAAAGCTGAGGGTGAAAACCTGAAACGGCTTGCGCCGAACCCAGACAAGATCAATCAAGTGTGGGTTGGAGATGTTACCTACTTGAAGGTAAAAGGCGCATGGCGATATTTGGCCACAGTAATGGATGTATTTAGCCGTCGAATTATTGGGTGGTCTTTAGGTCGAGATAGAACAACCAATCTCACGCTTAAAGCGCTAAGGCATGCACTCAGGGACAGGGAGCCAGAGAAGGGAATGATATTTCATACAGATCGAGGGATTGAGTACACAGCACATCGATTCAGAAATGAGTTAAAAGGCATGAAATCCGCCACAGTGTAAACCGTCCTGGCTACTGCACAGATAATGGACACATGGAATCATTTTTCACACATTAAAGGCAGAACTGATTCGTGGATCGCACTTCGATCATGATGTTAAATTACGGTTTGCACTAAACAGCTATATCAATCAATTCTATAATCACCGAAGAATGCATTCGGGGATTGGGTATATGCCACCAGCTTATTATGAGCGGATGGTTGCGTGAAAATAGCGTGTCCGATTTATCGGGTGAAGATCAATCGGCGCAAAAACGCGCCTACCTGTTAGCCAAGACGTTAGAGGTCTTAAAACAAATGATTCGAACACTTTTAGTATCCAGCTTTCTGGTGTTAGTAGTTGGTTGTTCTGATTCGGGCTATTCTGACTATGTTGAGAAATTGGTATCGCCTATGCAATGGATACGATCCGCTGATCCAGAAAAGGATGCTAATGAGGCTCTGAAGAATAATGACTTTAGATATTTAGCAATTACAAGTTATAGCCTTACATTTCCAGGATTACCAGACAACAAGACACCTAATGCAAATAAGGAAGATGGATACAGAATTATAGGATATTGCGAACTTATGGAAGGTGAAGAACATATTGAATTATGTGTGTTAGCTGGTCAATATGCGAAAAAATACAATAAAACACTATCCAGTTTGGTGGTTAACCAGAAGACCTCTAACAAATCGCTCAAGGAACGGACGCGCTAAAGCGCGCCCTTAGCTCAACCGTTAGGTTTCAGTAGAGACTGAGTTCATGGGTAGTAAAGTGCAAAGAAAAGAAATACTAGACAAACTGCTCCGTAAGTATAAAGCTCAACCAGTTGGGAGCGGTTATATCGACATAATTGTAATGAGAGATAAGTACAAGTGTCTTGCTGAAGAACTGTTCAGAAATGGGTTTATAGTTAGAGCGATCAGCTGGTGGGAATATATTGATGATGTAAACATACCCAACTCTTACGGTATGGGTGGGCCTGTCTGTAGATTCTATGATGGCAAGTTTGCGGAAACTTGTTCCGATATTGATGAATTGCCAAAAGGAATGTTCACAGATAAAAGTATCGGAGATCTGGTCAATCATGTAGAAACAAAAATATTGGGAGAGTACGAAGGTAAAGTGGTCAGTTACAAAGCTACACCTTCATTAACTCCGGCATTCTGGCTTGACATGGATAATGACTGGAAGAATATACAATAATAAAATTGAAACCTAACAATTGGCTCCAAGGGACTTGCTCTCCGCGGCGTTTCGTTTGCGGCGAATGCCACAAGCCTCACCCGCTCCGGCAAGCCCCTGAGCCTGAGCGTTATAACTACTCAGTGGCCTAGCAAAAGAATGAAAAAATCAATTGGTTTCTCTGTGTTGTCAGCCTTAATCGCTATGTGTGCTTACCTCGTCCTAGATGCAATACAGCGCCATATTGATAAGCAGTCCGGCGAAATCGTTGAGAGAGTGCTGAGCGACAATACAATTTCTCAACTAAAGCTGGTATCTGAAGTTCAGTCACAACTGGCGGCTGGCGATTTGGCCGCGGCTTCCAAACAGCTAAATGAGGCAGCAGATACGTACATATACATCCTCAAAAACAACTGTAAATTGGAAAAATGCAAACAGGCACTTAAACACCATCAACCAAACAATTAGTTATAACAATGCCGTTCAACCCGGACATACCTCCGCGGCGTTCAATTTGTGCTTAAATCGCACACCGCTACGGTATGCCTGTTAACGGCGACGTTAGCATAATAATGAAAGAGCACTTTCTTATATCAAGCAAAGTCGTAAATCGACATATTGTGTTGGTGGCGTTAATAGGTCTTTTAATGTCTCGTTTTTAGTGGCGCTATGACTTATGTGTCTATGGTAGCGCTCATATTTAGTTTTTCATAGTTATTGTGATTAACGGCAAAATCACACAGACAATAGAGCAAAAAGACGAAACAGATGCATTACGGATAGTTGGAGAGAACTGGAAAAACTACCTCATAGCGCTTATTGCTGTAGGGACACCTGTGCTTCTTTTCAATTATCTTATTAAATTTGCTCCCTTGTCAGTAGAGCAACACATCTTGCTCAAGGAAGCAGCAAAGGCTTCGATGTGGGTTGTTACAATTTATGCTCGGGGAGTCGCTATTTTTGCGGAAGCATGTTTTGGGCATCAAGCCCAAGCAAACAGCAAAACTTAACGCGACCGTTTATGCCTACGGCGCCCCGACGTCCTGCGTTCGTTGCGTAATCACCTCTTCGCGGCTCTACACAACTCCCTCACTGACTCTACGCCGACATAAAGCCGCTGCTGCATCTTCTCCGTCGTTCGCTCACGCTCTCAACTACGAATAGGCAGACGGCGTCGACTATCGGGGACTAACCGCCCTCACTTCGCTCTCCATGGCGGTCAGCGAATGCCAATCGTGTTTATAAAACAGCTAGGGCTTATGTCTGTTGTTGCTGGTATTGCATACTTCTTTAACAATATTAGGAAAAGCATGCAAATAGCCACCTTTGTTACAGCAATGTTTGTTATAAATTCCGGCGGTTATTTGTAGGCAGTCGAACAGGCTCAACAAGGCATTGGTATTTCAAATATACTGCCTGTAATGGTAGCTCTAAATATTGCCTCTACATATTTATCATTTATTGCATTTGCAGCCGCAACTAACGTCTTGGTGCAGGGCAATTCAAATACTCAAGGTGGCCACCAAAATTCCTAACACCGCATCAAGATCGTTTGCTCTCGCTCACTGAGACGCCGCTACCGCGGCGCCTTATCAGAACGTTAGAGCAAATAATAGCATGGGAGATATTGGGATAAAGAGAAACCAAAGGTGTCAGAGTCAATTGATCAATGGTTTTAGTAGGATGGGTTGAACGGGGTAATACCATTCACTAGTTTTACCTCTGTGCCAATAGCGGGTGTCGCTTTGAACTATCGCTTCGTAGACACCTTATATACTCAGCTTGGAATACCTTAATTTAGATGGATATTCAGTCTGAATATTCTGGACATCAGCTGCAAACAGATAATCCAGAAGCCAATCACAGCATTAGCTAATTATAGATATAATAAGTTCTGACAGCTCCAATCTCGCGATTGTTAGCGCACTTAAATAACGCCCATATTATCGACACACAAAGGAAACCGGGGGGTCGCTATTTTTGCGGAAGCTTGTTTTGGGCATCCAAGCCCAAGCAAACAGCAAAAACTTCACGCGACCGTTTATGCCTACGGCGCCCCGACGTCCTGCGTTCGTTGCGTAATCACCTCTTCGCGGCTCTACACAACTCCCTCAGTGACTCTACGCCGACATAAAGCCGCTGCTGCATCTTCTTCGTCGTCCGCTCGCGCTCTCAACTACGAATAGGCAGACGGCGTCGACTATCGGGACTAACCGCCCTCACTTCGCTCTCCATGGCGGTCAGCGCAAGCTGAGAAGAGTAATTTTAGGAACATTGCTTACCCTACTGTTATCAAGCAATGTTTTGCCCTGGATCAACACACCACTCAGGTTGATGAAGTTACAAAATCGACCTCCAGCTGGGACGGAAGCGCCCTATCCAACTACTCTGAAGACACTCCAGAGGTCACCATTCTCAGAATCAATATCCCAGCGGGGGTTCAGTTACCCATGCATAAACACCCGGTAATTAATGCCGGTGTATTGCTGAGAGGTGAACTAACGGTAATTCGGGAAGATGGCAAAACGCTACACATGAAGGAGGGGATTCCATTGTCGAAGTTGTCGACAAATGGCACTATGGAAAGAATGAAGGGAGTGAGACGGCTGAAATTATAGTTTTTATGCTGGAGTCGTGGGAACACCGATCACCATCAAGAAGTAGGTTTTCGATACATTTCAGAGAGTAGCTCGGATGGAGTAAAACGAAATCCGAGGCGCTTCTGTCACTCCTACTACCCTCACGGGATTACGATGACATTGAAGTAACTGGACAAGTGCAGCAGAGACAATCAGTATCCGGGCACCCCGCACCCTGATATTTGAAGGTGAAACACCTTAAAGAAACATTTTGATGTCAACCAATCAAACCGCCATCATTCTTTCCAGGGCATGCTGATCAGGCCCAGTAAAGGTTGGTGCCCTAGGAGCGCCGGCCAATATACTTAATAACGTTTTCGTCATACCTTCTGCTGCAGGCAAATGCGAACTGAGTACAACCTCGGCATTCAACTGTTCTATAGCGGCCAGACTCCGGTCGAATTTTCAGCATCGATCGTGCTTAACCACGGCGCATCAATTGTTGCCCACAGAACGCTGCCATCATGAAGGGTTTTCTGTTCAATATCTGCAGCTGTTTCAGCCGGTCGATCAATAATCGCACCAAAACAATCAGCACTAATCAATGTATTGGATTTTTGTCCAACAAGCCGGTTGTCTCCGGCGCATCATAAGTGGGCGGCTTTACCGCCATTAATTGCCGGTCACCGACATTCAGCGACTGCCCTGGATTAAGTAGAAACACTCGAACCAGAGGTAAACCGTGCAAACCCATTTTAGCCATACCAATATATGTAGTGACTATTCGAGCATTGGTGGCTTCTGATAGTACAGCCTCTAAATTCCCCAGGTGATCCATATCTGCATGAGTAATCCAGATCCAGCGCAGGTCTTTAGGGTCGACAACTGAACGCAACTCCTGCAAAACTCTGATCGCAATGACGCAAGCCCCGTATCTACCAACACTAGTTGCTCAGCGTGAATAACAAAGGCATTGACCGGTAGCACACCGTAACCTGGTATCGGAATGTATGACACCAGTGACGTGATATCGGGGGCGACTTTCCTTGACTCAAGCATTGTAGGTTCGTTCATGTCGGCATTTCTCCACAGGGGATCATTTGCGCCAGACTGCATGACACTACTCGATACATTCCAGTGAATAGATCTCATCACTGTTTACAGACAGTAGTCCATACCCACCACATTTCAATAAATATATATGCTTACCGAATATGAAGAGGCGAAAACAGACCAAGAGCTAATGTGCCGAGCAGCGCGTAGCACGTATCTCGGATGAAGTGGAACGAAATCAGGGACTCTTCTGCCAACCCATTCGCCCCCGGATTACGCTCTGCTTCTTCCGGGCTACGGTAATAACAATGGGGAAAATCCTTTTACTTAGGAATCAGCATTCACCCATTATGAAAATAGTTGAAGTCGATATCGGCTGTTTAAGAACTGGGCATCTGGTGTTTATACCAACGACTAAGATAGTCAGCCACTCCAAGATCATGAAGGTAATGCTGCAAATGGGGCTCAGCCTCTTTGAACCCTACAGACCTTCCATAACAATTATCTGCACCACAGTGACACTCAGAGACAGCAATTGAGTTTGCCTCGCTCATTCCATAGTGAAACGCAAGCATCTCGCCTGGTTCGATATCTCTGACCGCATAGAAGTTATAACCACCAAATTCATTATTATTTATGTAGAGATTAGGTTCACAGCTATGGGCGAAAATCTGTGCTGGCTCATCAAGATGGACGTGTATCTGATGACCTACTTGAAGTGAATGGTTATCACGAGTTGCAGCTACTCCAGTGGGTTTTCCCTCACAGATCAGCTCATCTTTCTTACAATGATCTATCGCAACTACCACTCTACCCATCGTCTGATGATGAGTAACTTTACATTTTCCATTAAATAAATTCCACGAGTACGCCCAACAAAAAGGAGAGACGATACTTAGAAGTGAGTTAGTGATACTTGGAGATATATAAGTTCAGTGCAATAAACCCTTATCAACCCCAGCCTTTCCAGAAGCAGTTGTAATAGATGCAGCCCTGTCACCTAATCCCCACTCCGCTTTCTCTGAGGTCTCACCCAACAGCTTGATCAACATAAAGACGATCTCCTGAGTGATTATGATGTTTACGCTCTTACCCTCGGGTGAGATCAGGTTGAGTTTTACCTTGCCATCTTCTTCTGCTGAGTAGTTGATACGTGAGACCAGCATCGGTTGCTCGCCCAAAGGACGCTCAGCTGGCGTCTCTTTATATTTGGTCTTGAAATCCGCCTCTTTCAGAGCGGCATCACGTTTGAAGCTTTAATTGCCTCTTTTACGCTCTGTAGCGACGACCTCTTTTTGCTCGACTCTTCGGTCTTATCATCAGTGGCATCGCCAACCTTCTCAAGAACCTCGAGTAGCAGCCTGGTATAGCGACGGGTCAGCCAGACCAGAAACTCGGTCTCACCCTTACGGATTCGCAGGCGCAGCCGATCCTCGAGCGATATGTACTCCGCCTTGAACTGCATCATCGATTCCAAAGTTGCGCTCCTTAATTCGGAGATATCGTAATAATATGTTGAAACAGTCTATCAGATAGCCTTCAGATAGCCGGTGTATACATCACATGCGCAGCAGGCATCGGGGATGACCTTTCCTGATATTCACAGCCGGGACGATAACGACAGGTGATGCCAAAGGTGGTGGGCAGCATAGGTTCACTATCACGAACCACAGAGAGCGTGATCACCTCATCAATACCAGAGACGGCAATGTCTGAATCGGTAATATAGATATCGCTGCCCATGCTTTGTTCAGATTCCACTACTGTTTTTCCTCAGCTTTTGATCATCTCTCAAGCTTTAACCTTGATTGTATGTAGGGAATATACACGCCAGACAATAATCCGATCAAAATCAACATCCACTATTTTGTGAGCAATCATGAGGACAAAAAGCCGACCAGTGGTCGGCTTTCCCATTATTGGTCGGGGCGAGAGGATTCGAACCTCCGACCACCTGCACCCCATGCAGGTGCGCTACCAGGCTGCGCTACGCCCCGAAAGGTATTACTTAGATGGGGATTCCGCCTCAAAGCGGAGGCGAGATGATACCCGCTTTAGAACGGGAAATAAATCACTATCGGTGATTAAGGAGCTCTAGAACCTCTTCCAGCTCATTGCGTAGTGAACGCGCAAGCTGTTGGGTCTGGCTTAGTTCCTCTTTCACTTCGGTGCCAGAGAGACGCTGACGAGCCCCGCCGATGGTGAAGCCCTGCTCGTAGAGCAGTGCACGAATCTGACGGATCAACATCACATCGTGACGTTGATAATAACGACGATTACCGCGACGCTTGACTGGCTTGAGCTGAGGAAACTCCTGCTCCCAATAACGCAGCACGTGTGCTTTGACATCACAGAGCTCACTTACCTCACCAATAGTGAAGTAGCGCTTCGCCGGAATCGGCGGTAATTCGTTATTGTTGCTTGGTTCCAGCATATGCCTCGACTCTAGCCTTGAGTTTCTGTCCTGGGCGGAATGTCACTACTCGACGTGCGGTAATTGGAATCTCTTCACCCGTCTTGGGATTTCTTCCTGGGCGCTGGTTTTTATCTCGTAGATCAAAGTTGCCGTAGCCGGAGAGCTTCACCTGCTCTCCCTTCTCAAGACACGCCTTGATGTCTTCGAAGAAGATCTCAACAAAGTCTTTTGCTTCACGCTTATTGAGACCGAGTTCCTCAAATAGACGATCGGCCATATGTGCTTTGGTCAGTGTCATTCCCTAATCTCTCAGTGTCGCACCCAGTGTTTCCTGGATTTTATTCAATACTCGCGAGATAACGTCGTCGACGTCCGCATCGGTAAGAGTGCGCGAATGGTCTTGTAAAATCAAGCCAATAGCTAAGCTTTTTCTCCCATTTTCGACCCCTTCCCCAGAATAAACGTCGAATAACTCGACCTTCTGCAGCAGTTCGTTCTCTTCAGCACCGATCGTGTCGACAACTTGCTGAGCTGTAATCTTCTCATCAACAACAATGGCCAGATCACGGCGTATCGCCGGGAATTTGGAGAGCGGCGTGAACTTGGGCAGAGTCGCCTCGGTGATCGACTCAACCTCAAGTTGGAAGAGAAATACCGGGCCATTGAGCCCCAGCTTCTTCAAAAGCGAGGGGTGAATCGCCCCGAGCCAGCCAGCCAGCTGATCACCCTTGCGGATCTCGGCAGACTGTCCCGGATGGAGAGCGGGATGTGAGGCCGACTCAAAGCGGAACGCTGTATCGGTGCCGGAAAGCGCCAACAACGACTCAATGTCAGCCTTCACATCGTAGAAGTCGACCGCATCACTCGCGCTGTTCCAGCCTTCAGGATAGCGACTACCCGAAACGACGCCTGCAATCTGTTTTTTCTGAACAAGATCATCGAGTTGCCCGACAAAGCTAAGACCCGTCTCAAAGAGCTTTATACGCGATTGCTGTCGATTCTGGTTGTACTGAAGCGCCTTGATCAACCCCGGCCAGAGAGTGGTCCGCATCACCGACAATTCAAGCGAGAGCGCATTAGCAAGCTCTACCGGTTTTGCTTCTGGATCAAGCAATGACTGCAGCTCTGGATCAACAAAGCTGTAACTGATCGCCTCCTGATAACCTCGGTCGATCAGCAGATTAGAGAGTCGGCGAGCATCGAGTTTTTGCTCGCTTTCATGCTGCCCCGACATCTCAGCCAACAAGCGGCTACTGGTCAGCGCATTGTATCCGTGGACACGGGCTACCTCTTCAACCAGATCGGCCTCAATCTCAATATCGAAGCGGAAGCTGGGCGGAATCACCTTCCAGCCATCATCGGTGCGGCTAACCGCCATACCGAGACATTCGAGAATCTCACCGATCTCAACAGCAGGAATATTTGATCCGAGCAGACGGGCCACCCTCGCCTCTCGCAGTACCACCTCATGACGCTGGGGTAACTGGTCGCTATTCACTACTTCAATCACCGGACCCGCCTCACCACCGGCGATCTCCAGTAGCAGCTCGGTTGCACGCTCCATAGCACGACGTTGTAGCTCTGGATCTACGCCACGCTCAAAACGGTGTGAAGAGTCGGTATGCAGGCCGTAACCACGGGCACGACCGGCAATCACCTCAGGGGTAAAGAAGGCCGCTTCGAGCAGTAGCGAGGTGGTGCCATCACTCACACCTGAGGCCTCACCGCCCATGATACCGGCAAGCGCCAGTGGACCCTTGTGATCACTAATCAGCAGAGTCTCTGCATTGAGCTCAATCTCTTGACCGTCTAGCAACACCAGCTTTTCACCCGCATCAGCAAGGCGCACCTTGATGCCCCCCTCAAGCTTCTGCAGATCAAAGGCATGCATCGGCTGGCCCAGCTCGAGCATCACGTAGTTAGTAATATCAACCATCGCACTGATGGCTCGGACACCGCTGCGACGCAGACGCTCAACCATCCAGACTGGTGTCTCGGCGGCAAGATTGATGCCGGTGACAACACGACCGAGGTAACGCGGGCATGCCTCAGGCGCTTCAACATTGATCTCGAAGCGCTGTTCGGTGGTAGCTGCCACTGCATGTTGTTCGGGAATGGTGACGTCGACACGGTTCAATACACCAACTTCGCGCGCCACACCCATCACACCCAGACAGTCGCTGCGATTAGGGGTCAGGCCCAGCTCAAAGACGGTATCGTCGAGATCGAGGTGCTCTCGCACGCTCTGACCAATGACCGCTTCGCTTGAGAGCTCCATCAAGCCATCAGCGCTCTCGGCCAGCCCCAGCTCTTTGGCGGAGCAGAGCATTCCCTCAGACTCAACGCCACGCAGCTTGGCTCGCTTGATCTTAAAGTCACCCGGCAGCCAGGCACCGATACGCGCTGCTGCAACCATCAACTCTGGACGGACGTTACTTGCTCCACAGACGATCTGCAGCGGTTGTCCCTCACCGACATCGACCTCACACACCTTAAGCCTATCGGCATCGGGATGCGGCACAGCAGTTAGCACCTTACCAACCACGATACCGTCAAACTCGGGGGCTGCCGGTTCTGCAGCATCGACCTCGAGTCCAGACATGGTCAGCTGTTCGGAGAGCACCTCGCTGCTAATGTTGGGATTCACCCATTCACGCAGCCACTTTTCACTGAATTTCATTGCTGTATTTCCGTAATTTCAGAGCTGATGATCAGCCCTTACCGAACTGTTTAAGAAAGCGCAGATCGTTCTCGAAGAAGAGCCGCAGGTCATTCACACCGTAGCGCAGCATGGTGAGTCGCTCGACCCCCATACCGAAGGCAAAACCAGTGAACTGCTCATTATCGATCTTGGCGTGTTCGAAAACCTTAGGGTGCACCATGCCGCAGCCAAGCACTTCGAGCCAACCGGTATGACTACAGACGCGACACCCTTCGCCGCCACACATCACGCACTCAATATCGGCCTCAGCCGATGGTTCGGTGAAGGGGAAGTAGGAGGGGCGAAAACGAATCCGTAGGTCCTTCTCGAAGAAGAACTTCAGGAACTCATCGAGAATTCCCTTGAGATCGGCAAAACTGACATTCTCATCGACCATCAATCCCTCAACCTGATGAAACATCGGTGTGTGGGTTAGGTCGGAGTCACAGCGATAGACACGCCCAGGTGCGATTACTCGCAACGGCGGCTCCGATTTTTCCATCACCCGCACCTGTACCGGTGAGGTGTGGGTACGCAGCAATCGATGGGCATCAAAGTAGAAGGTGTCGTGCATCGCACGCGCTGGATGGTGCGCTGGGATGTTGAGCGCTTCGAAGTTGTGATAGTCATCCTCGATCTCGGGTCCCTCGGCGATCTCGAAGCCGAGCCGGAGAAAGAACTCCTGGATTCGTTCCTGGGTACGGGTAACTGGGTGCTTGCCACCACTCTGCTCACCACGTCCTGGCAGGGTAATGTCGATCGACTCGGCAGTAAGCTTGGCATCAAGCTGGGCCTGTTCGAGCTCACCCTTGCGCGCTTCTATCTGCGCCTGCACGGCCTGTTTGACCTTATTGATTGCCTGACCGGCCTCACGGCGCTGCTCAGGTGCAAGCTTGCCCAAGGCCTTGAGCTGCTCGGTCAACAACCCCTTTTTGCCCAGATAGTGAACCCGGACCTGGTCGAGATCCTGAAGGCTCGTTGCCTCGGCGAGCTGTGCTACCGCCTGCTGTTCTAGCGTTGCCAGATCTTCCACAACTATCGATCTCCATGGAGATTTGGAACCACCAATCTATTTGGCAGCCCCGTAAAAAATAAGAAGGGGAAAGGCACAGGCCCTTCCCCTCTCTGTAAATTGGTTTGGTTACACACCGCATTGCGGCGTGTAACCAGATCGTGCTCGCTTACAGATTGGCCTTGGCCTGCTCCGCCAGAGCAGCAAATGCTGCCTTGTCGAATACAGCCAGATCAGCCATAACCTTGCGGTCGATCTCGATTGAAGCCTTCTTCAAACCGTTAATGAAACGGCTGTAAGAGAGACCATTCAGACGAGCGGCTGCATTGATACGGGCAATCCACAGGGCACGGAACTGACGCTTACGCTGACGGCGGTCACGGTATGCGTACTGACCTGCCTTGGTTACGGCCTGCTTGGCTACACGAACGACACGACTACGGGCACCATAGTAGCCCTTTGCCTTGCCGAGGATCTTTTTGTGCTTGGCACGTGCGGTTACACCACGTTTTACTCTTGGCATTGTCTACTCCCCTTATTTAGTACAAAGCATACGGCGTACCATTGGTACATCGACTGCATCGATCATTGAGGGAGCACGCAGGTGACGCTTACGCTTAGTGCTCTTTTTGGTGAGAATGTGACGACGGTGCGATGAGTTGCACTTGAAGCCTCCACTCGCGGTTTTTTTGAAGCGCTTGGCAGCACCTCGATTGGTCTTCATCTTAGGCATTTTCTACTCCAGTTTGAGTGTTATTAAAACTTCACGCCGGCAGCCTTTGAAAGCCGGACGCTGAAGCATCTTGCTACTTACTTGCCCTTTCTAGGGGCGATCATCATAACCATCTGACGACCTTCAGAACGGGGATGCTGCTCAACCGTTCCATACTCTTCCAGGTCTGCCGCAACCCGCTGCAATAGCTGCAGGCCGAGCTCCTGGTGAGCCATCTCCCGACCACGGAAACGAAGCGTTACCTTGGTACGGTCTCCATCCTCAAGAAAACGGATGAGATTACGCAACTTGATCTTGTAGTCGCCCTCATCGGTTCCGGGACGGAACTTAACCTCTTTAATCTGAATCTGTTTCTGCTTTTTACGCGCCTGCTGAGCCTTTTTACTCTGCTCAAACTTGAACTTGCCGTAATCCATCACTCGACAGACTGGCGGTTCCGCATCAGGAGAGATCTCAACCAGATCGAGATCGGCTTCTTCAGCGATACCGAGCGCTTCAGCGTTTGATACAACTCCGACCTGTTCTCCATCAGCACCGATCAAACGGATGCTTGGTGCGGTGATCTCACCGTTGAGACGGGTTGTATCCTTTTTGTTTTTCAGGGCGATGCTTCAATCCTCCAAAATAGTGCGGCCACGCGACTCGACTTCAGCAGCGAAGAGATCAGCGAGTTCAGAAACACTCATCGATCCAAGATCTTCACCACTTCGGGTACGCACGGCCACGGTAGCAGATTCAACTTCCCGATCACCAACAACCAGCAGGTACGGGACACGCTGTAATGTGTGCTCGCGGATTTTAAAGCCGATCTTCTCATTTCTCAAGTCCGATTTAATCCGGAAGCCTTGATTTTGCAAGGTTTGTTCGACTTGCTGAACAAATTCGGCCTGGTTATCGGTGATATTCATCAGCATCGCCTGGGTCGGTGCCAACCAGAGCGGGAATGAACCGGCGTGCTGCTCGATCAAAATTCCTATAAAACGCTCGAGTGATCCGAGGATCGCGCGATGCAACATAACCGGAATCTGGCGGCTGCCATCCTCGGCGACATACTCGGCATCGAGACGACCGGGCATGGAGAAATCGACCTGTATAGTGCCGCACTGCCAGACACGATTGAGACAGTCACGTAGTGAGAATTCAATCTTTGGTCCGTAGAAAGCACCCTCGCCCGGCTGCAGATCCCAATTCATACCCTTGGCATTCAGTGCACGCTCGAGTGCATGTTCCGCCTTATCCCACACCTCATCGGCACCGACACGCTGCTCCGGACGGGTAGAGAGTTTTACCTCAATCTCGGTGAAGCCGAAGTCTGCATAGACATCCTGCAGCAGATCGATGAACTCGGAGACCTCCGACTGAATCTGATCCTCGGTACAGAAGATGTGTGCATCGTCCTGGGTGAAATTGCGCACCCGCATAAGACCATGCAGTGTGCCCGAGGGCTCATTACGGTGGCATGAACCGAACTCAGCCATACGTAGCGGCAGATCACGGTAAGATTTCAGCCCCTGGTTAAAAATCTGCACGTGACAGGGGCAGTTCATTGGTTTCACTGCGTAGTCACGGTTCTCAGAATGGGTGGTGAACATCATGTCACCGAACTTGTCCCAGTGACCCGATTTCTCCCACAGCGAGCGATCGACCAGCTGGGGCGTCTTCACCTCTTTATAGTCGTGGCGATTCAGGGTCTGGCGAATGTACTGCTCAACCTGCTGCCAGATGGTCCAGCCGTTGTCGTGCCAGAAGACCATACCCGGCGCTTCATCCTGAGCGTGGAAGAGATCCATCGCTTTACCGAGTTTACGGTGATCACGCTTCTCCGCCTCTTCCAGACGATGCAGATAGGCCTTGAGCTCTTTTTTGTTCTTCCATGCGGTGCCGTAGATACGCTGCAGCATCTCGTTGTCGGAGTCACCACGCCAGTAGGCACCTGCCACCTTCATCAGCTTGAAGGCCTTGAGTTTTCCGGTTGAAGGAACATGGGGGCCGCGACATAGATCGATGAAGTCACCCTGCTGGTAGAGCGAGAGCTCTTCGCCGTGAGGAATACTCTCTATAATCTCCGCCTTGTACTTCTCACCCATCTCGCCGAAGAAGTCGATCGCCTCTTCGCGAATCTTCACAGAACGCTCAACCGGGACATCAGCCTTGACCAGCTCAGCCATCTTCTTTTCGATCGCAGTCAGATCATCTGGGGTGAAGGGGCGCTCATAGGCAAAGTCGTAATAGAAGCCATCCTCAATCACCGGACCGATCGTTACCTGCGCCTCGGGGAAGAGTGACTTAACCGCCTGCGCCAGCAGATGTGCGGTCGAGTGACGGATGATCTCCAGCCCCTCCTCGTCACGCTCGGTAATCAGTGAGAGAGCAACATCAGTTTCAATCAGATGAGAGGTATCGAGAAGTTCACCATCGATTTTGCCGCCCAGTGAGGCCTTAGCGAGACCAGGGCCGATATCGAGTGCAACTTCATGGATGGTTACGGGGTTATCGAAACTACGCTGTGAACCGTCGGGAAGGGTAATGGTTGGCATGCCAGATTCCTATTCTCAGTGGTGGTCGATACGAGGGACCACGTGATTACTTTCCACAAAAAATTAAAGCACCCGAGGGTGCTTTAAAAGTGTTGGTAGGCGCGATTGGATTCGAACCAACGACCCCCACCATGTCAAGGTGGTGCTCTAACCAACTGAGCTACGCGCCTGCAAAATCGAGGGCGAACGATAACATAGGCAGAAGAGCATTAACAAGCCATCTGGGGATGATTATCTAGATAGCTCTATCAACCAGCCCGAAACCGCTATTACGGATATGCTCAATCTCATCTCGCACACGTGCCGCCTCCTCGAATTCAAGGTTTTTGGCATGTTCAAACATACGCTTCTCCAGTGCCTCCAGTTTCTTGGCGAACTGTGCTGGCGTGAGCGAGGCGTATTCAGCCACCTCCTCGGCGACCTTGGCGTACTCCTTCGGTGAACCCGGCACACCGGCATGGGCGCTCTCCATGATGTCGGCAATCGCCTTCTTCACACCACGTGGGGTAATGCCATGCTCCTTGTTGTGCGCCTGCTGCTTCTCACGACGTCGCTCGGTCTCATCGATGGCACGTTTCATCGAGCCGGTTATCTTATCCCCATAAAGAATGGCCCGACCATTGAGGTTACGCGCCGCACGTCCAATGGTCTGGATTAGCGAACGGTCGGAGCGCAGGAAGCCCTCCTTATCGGCATCGAGAATCGCCACTAGCGAGACCTCGGGCATATCGAGCCCCTCTCGCAGCAGGTTGATGCCAACCAGCACATCGAACTCACCAAGACGTAGATCGCGAATGATCTCTACACGCTCGACGGTGTCGATATCGGAGTGAAGATATCGCACCTTCACGCCGTGCTCGCTGAGATAATCGGTGAGGTCTTCTGACATTCGCTTGGTGAGCGTTGTCACCAGCACACGCTCACCTAGTACAACTCGTTTGTTAATCTCGGAGAGCAGATCATCGACTTGGGTCGTAACCGGGCGCACCTCTATCTGAGGGTCGACCAGCCCTGTGGGACGCACCACCTGCTCCACCACCTGATCAGAGTGCTCCAGCTCATATTTACCCGGTGTAGCCGAGACGTAGATCGTCTGTGGCGATAGTTTCTCGAACTCCTCAAAACGCATCGGACGATTATCCAACGCCGAGGGGAGACGGAAGCCATACTCAACCAAGTTCTCCTTGCGTGAGCGGTCGCCCTTATACATGCCACCAATCTGCGGCACGGTGACGTGTGACTCGTCGATCACCAACAGTGCATTGTCGGGCAGATAGTCAAACAGCGTCGGGGGCGGCTCACCCGGGCCACGTCCGGAGAGGTAGCGCGAGTAGTTTTCGATGCCGTTGCAGTAGCCAAGCTCCACCAGCATCTCGATATCAAACTGGGTACGCTGTGCCAGCCGCTGCTCCTCAACCAACTTATTGAGGTCGCGCAGTCGCTCGAGTCGCTCTTTGAGCTCGACCTTGATCTCATCTACCGCACCGAGAATCGTCTCGCGTGGCGTGACGTAGTGAGTCTTGGGATAGATGGTCAGACGCGGTACTCGACGCAGGATCTCACCGGTCAGCGGATCAAAGTAGGCAAGCGATTCGATCTCATCATCAAACAGCTCGACCCGCACCGCCTCCTTGTCCGACTCCGCCGGGAAGATATCGATCACCTCCCCCCTCACTCGATAGGTGGCACGGTGCAATTCAACATCGTTACGGGTGTACTGCAGCTCGGCCAGACGGCGCAAAATAAGGCGCTGGTCAATCGTCTCACCCCGCACCAGATGCAGCATCATGCTCAGATAGGCTCGCGGATCACCCAGACCGTAGATACAGGAGACACTGGAGACGATAATTGCATTCTCCTTCTCCACCAACGCCTTGGTCGCCGAAAGGCGCATCTGTTCAATATGCTCATTGATCGCGGCATCCTTCTCGATAAAGGTATCAGAGGCGGGAACGTAGGCCTCGGGCTGGTAGTAGTCGTAGTAGGAGACGAAATACTCAACCAGATTTCCGGGAAAGAACTCCTTCATCTCTCCGTAGAGCTGTGCAGCAAGGGTTTTATTCGGAGCTAATATCAGCGTCGGGCGCTGCACCGACTCGATCACCTTCGCAACGGCAAAGGTCTTACCGGAGCCAGTCACACCCAGCAGCGTCTGCCCGGCGATGCCATCCTCCAGCCCCTCGACCATACGACGAATTGCCTCAGGCTGGTCGCCAGCGGGCTCCATATCAACTTCAATCTGGAAAGGTCTACTCATAATCGGGGATTGGGTAAAAGGCACGCATAAAGTATTATTACGCAATTGTGTCATAACTACGTGAGAAGACTCCATTGAGCGTGAAACTTTCTGATCGAGTACAACGGGTCAAACCCTCCCCCACACTCGCTGTTACTGCAAAGGCGGCTGAACTAAGAGCTGCTGGTAAGGACATTATCGGCCTTGGCGCAGGCGAACCTGACTTCGATACGCCTGAGCACATTAAGGCTGCCGCAGTTGAGGCGATTAGCAATGGATTCACCAAATACACAGCGGTCGATGGCACCCCTAGCCTGAAAAAAGCGATTGTCGATAAATTCGCGCGCGACAACAGCTTTGACTACACCCCTGAACAGGTACTGGTCTCCTGTGGTGGCAAACAGAGTTACTTCAACCTCTGTCAGGCGCTGCTCAACAGCGGTGATGAAGTGATCATTCCGGCCCCCTACTGGGTCTCATACCCCGATATGGCACTGCTGGCCGACGGTAAACCAGTCATTGTTTCCGCCGGACAGGATCAAAACTTCAAAATCACACCTGAGCAGCTAGAAGCGGCGATCACCCCACGCACCAAGCTCTTCACCCTCAACAGCCCCTCAAACCCGACCGGCGTCGCCTATACACGTGCCGAGCTGGAAGCGCTAGGCAAGGTACTCGAGGGACACCCCGAGATCATCATCGCCGTTGACGACATGTATGAGCACATCCTCTGGAGTGACGAACCGTTCTGCAATCTACTCAACGCCTGCCCCGCCCTCTATGATCGTACAGTCGTGATGAATGGCGTCTCCAAGGCCTATTCAATGACGGGCTGGCGCATCGGCTACGCCGCAGGTCCAGTCGATCTGATCAAGGCGATGAAGAAGGTCCAGTCGCAGAGCACCTCCAATCCCACCTCAATCTCACAGGTCGCCGCACAGGCAGCCATCGAGGGTGATCAGGGCTGTATCGCACCGATGCTGGAGGCGTTCAAGGCACGCCACGACTATGTGGTAGAACGCCTCAACCAGATGAAGGGCGTTGAGTGTGTCAAATCAGATGGCACCTTCTACGCTTTTCCTAGTTTTCAAGAGGTAATCGATGGACTGGATGATATCGACGATGATGTCGCCCTGGCTGAGATACTGCTGAATGAAGCGGGAGTGGCCCTGGTACCTGGCTCCGCCTTTGGTGCCCCAGGCCATCTGCGCCTCTCATTTGCTACCAGCAAAGAGAATCTGCAGCAGGCGCTTGATCGTATCGCCAGCTATCTGGATGGTATCAACAGCTAAGAAGCAAAGATTCCAATACTTTTTTGCAATCAGTATTGACCCTAAAACGGTGCTTGAGTAATATAGCGCCTCCTCTCCGGAGGCAAGAGCTATTCCCCTGTAGTTCAGTTGGTAGAACACCGGACTGTTAATCCGTATGTCGCTGGTTCGAGTCCAGCCGGGGAGCCAAACTAAAGGCCCGAGTCGAAGACTCGGGCCTCTTCCGTACTCCACCACTACTAGCTTTCCACCCTCTTTCTCGCGACAACTAGTAAACTCAACATAAAAGGCTCGACAGCTTAGCTATCAGGCCTTCAGTAGCTATGTTGCTTTATGGTTAGTTCTTCGATTCACCAACACTCAACACATCACGATTTCTCTCAATCGTCTTAGAACCGATGCCCTTGATCCTGGCGAGCTGTTCGATGTTTTTGAAAGCACCATGCTGCTCACGATACTTAACAATTAATGTGGCCTTCTGGATACCAACCCCACTAATCGCCTTAGCCATCTCTTCCGCAGAAGCGGTATTGATATCGACGGATGCAAACACTCCCGCAAAGGGAAGCAGTCCACAGATGAAAATTAACAGTGCACGACGCAATAGATACATAACAACCTCCATGTTTAAATTAAAATCCTTCTTCAATAACGAGAAACCTAGCGCAGCTGGCTCCACAACCCCACGCCCCGATGTCTGAGTGACGTAGATGTAGGAACGATAGCTTGTTAGATTCGGCTCAAATAGCGCCAATTGCTGAATTTATTGTAAGCAAAACGCCCGCCGGGTCTTCAGCCGCTGTAATTGGACGACCAATCACCAGATAGCTTGAGCCTGCTGCAATCGCATCCTCCGGCGTCATAATCCGTTTCTGGTCATTCACTGCGGCTGACGCAGGTCTGATACCCGGGGTTACCAGCATAAAATCATTGCCCAGCTCTGCGCGCAACACACTACTCTCTTGAGCGGAACAGACAACACCATCGACACCTGCAGATTGCGCCAGATTGGCCAGCCTGACGACGTTTTCGGCTGGCGAACCACTAAGCCCAATTTCGCCCAGCTCCTCCTCGCTATGACTAGTCAGAATGGTGACAGCGATCAGATGTGGACGACGTGACCCGCTCGTCTCAACCGCTTCACGAGCCGCCTCCATCATTCGGCGTCCACCCAAAGCATGAATATTCATCATCCAGACACCCAGCTTAGATGCGGCTCGACAAGCATTGGCGACGGTATTTGGAATGTCATGAAATTTCAGATCGAGAAAGACGTCAAAACCCTTTGCAACGAGCGTTTCAACCAATTGCGGACCAGCCAGGGTAAAGAGCTCTTTACCAACCTTTAGCCGACACTGGGTTGGATCTATACGCCCAACAAAATCGAGCGCCTGCTTCGCCTCTGGATAGTCGAGCGCCACAACAACACGTGGTCCCATCTGATTCTCTACACTTGTCATGATTCACCTAAAATTGATGGAGTTTTGTTAGCGTCTGAACCGACACCCTTAACTGGTTTAACGGTGTTCCAACGTTTACAGCTTGGGCACTGCCAGTAGATCCGTTTCGCATCAAATCCGCACTGCTGACAATGGTAGCTAGGTAGACCCTCGATGAGCTTTCCCGTTAGATCATCCAAGAGTTGAAGCCCAGCTCGACCGTCCTGCTCAACCGCACGATCGAGCTGGGCATGGATCACCCAACGAAGTCCACGTAACGATGGCGTACTACGCTGTTGTTGAAGCATAAACTGCTCAGCAGCTTCACGCCCTTCACGCTTCTCAAGCAGTTCCGCAAGACGCAGCACAGATTTAACCGCAGGATAGGCCTCTACGATTTGGTTCAAAAAACTGGGAATCTCTTCACTCTTACCCATCTCGGTGTAACAGCTGATCAGTGGATCAACCACCTCGGGGGTAAACTCAACGTCCTGCTGCAGCACCTGCTGGTATGCCTTCAATGCCTCACCACAGTTACCACGTTCGCGCTCTAGACGTCCGATCAACAGACTCGCACGGACACAATTACGATCACTTTCAAGTGCACGATGCAGTAGGCTGACCGCCTCCCCGTAATCATCATGGTCGAGTGAGCGCTCCGCGAGCTCACAGCAGTACTGAGCAACAATCGAATCCATCGGTTTACCAGCATCGGACTCAATGCGATGCGCCACGGCAATTGCCTTATCCCACTCCTTCTCCTGCTGATAGATATCGAGTAGGTGCCATAACGCTGCCGAATTATGTAGATTGAGCTCGATTAATTCGAGAAACAGGTTCTCCGCACGATCGAGTAGTCCCGCCCTCATGTAATCATCAGCAAGCTCGAGTAGCGCCAGCCCACGCTGTTCAGTGGTCAAAGTTGGGCGAGCGATCAGGTTCTGATGAATTCTGATAGCCCGATCTACCTCACCGCGCCTTCT
This sequence comes from Candidatus Reidiella endopervernicosa, assembly GCF_013343005.1. Taxonomy (GTDB): domain Bacteria; phylum Pseudomonadota; class Gammaproteobacteria; genus Reidiella; species Reidiella endopervernicosa. Next base: position 1,882,811 of record NZ_CP054491.1, on the reverse strand, counting down.
AAACAGGCTACCCAACGCTAGATGCGTCTCGACCGTATCGCTATTCACCTCAAGCATGCGGATAAAGAGTTCAATCGCCTTATCGGTCTGCTCATTGAGCAGGTAGTTAAGACCCTTAATATAGTCAGAGGTAAACTCAGGAGCCACCTGTTCCTTTCCACGACGATAGGCACGCGAGGCAACCCACCACCCAGAAGCAGCAGCAACCGGCAGCAGCAATAGCCAGACAAGCTCCTGCATTTAAGGCCCGTCCTTAATCGGGATTGAGCGAAGGTTAACCACCTCTTCATCTCTGATCCTCACCTGCGCACGCAACTCATTTATTTCGCGCCTCATACTGAGATAGTTAGAAAGCCCCGCACCACCACCCAGCAACATGCCAACACCCATTACAATTGCTAAAAGAATAGAGAGCGGTAGAGCCACCACACCAAAGTAGTAATCAATTTCAACACCACCGGCATTGATCATTGAAAAGCCGAGCCATAGCAGGGCCAGGGGGACGATCATTAATACGGTTAGGAAGGGACGCATGCCAATCTCATCTATAGACGCACAGGTTGCGCAGACTATAACAATTGCCTTGCATGGTTTATAGCGTTTATTGGTTTGTACGAGTATTGCTGAAAGCGATTCTCTCAGCGAGATGTTTTGACCTTAACCGTTCAGAAATCACCATCTGAACTCAGCCATCGGGGCTTGTTTGGGTTATCAAATAGAGCTGTTATTCATTGCCATTACTGATGGCGTGGTGCTTGCCTTCGTCAACACGCTCACGCAACTCCTTGCCGGGTTTAAAGTGAGGCACATACTTGCCGTTGAGTTCAACTGACTCACCGGTCTTCGGATTACGTCCAACACGGGGTGGACGATAGTGGAGTGAGAAACTACCAAAACCACGAATCTCGATTCGTTGCCCACCTGAGAGCGATTCACTCATCTGCTCAAGAAGACTCTTAACCGCCAGCTCTACATCCTTATAGGCCAAGTGACTCTGTTTTCTGGCCAGCTGTTCAATCAGTTCAGATTTGGTCATTACCCATTCTCTAATTATTAGTCGATCAAGCCTTTGCGCTTAATCCGAGTATTCCTTCAAGCCCCTGATAAAGATAATTATTTCAACAGGCGCTGCAAACCTTTAATGGCATGTGCCTGCCGTTACCGGCAGGCACATTATCACCAATCTTACTCTTTACCTTCCATCTGCTCTTTAAGCAGATCGCCAAGGGTCGCTGCTGCAGGTGCTGAGCGATTGAAGTCTTCGACGGCTTCAGCCTCCTCTGCATACTCCTTCGCCTTGATAGATAGACTGATACTGCGGTTCTTGCGATCTACACCCATGAAGCGCGCCTCAATTGCCTCACCCTCCTTGAGCAGGGTGCGTGCATCTTCTACGCGATCCTGAGAGATCTCGGAAGAGCGCAGGTAACCCTCGATGCTGTCGCCCAGATCGATAACCGCACCCTTGGCGTCAACCTCGGTAATGGTGCCCTTAACGATGCTGCCCTTTGGATTCTCCGCAACAAACATTGAGAAGGGATCTTTGTCGAGCTGCTTAACACCGAGAGAGATACGCTCACGCTCAGGGTCAACCGCAAGTACAACGGCCTCAAGCTCATCGCCCTTCTTGAACGAACGTACAGCCTCTTCGCCCTGCTCGTTCCAGGAGATGTCTGACATATGAACCAGACCGTCGATACCACCATCGAGACCGATGAAGATACCGAAGTCGGTGATCGACTTGATCGAACCAGAGAGCTTGTCACCCTTGTTGTGAGTCGCAGCGAATGCTTCCCAGGGATTGGTCTGGCACTGCTTCATACCGAGTGAGATGCGACGACGCTCCTCATCGATATCGAGAACCACAACCTCAACCTCCTGACCAAGATGTACGACCTTGGAAGGATTGACGTTCTTGTTGGTCCAATCCATCTCTGAGACGTGAACCAGACCCTCAACACCCTCTTCGATCTCAACAAAGCAACCGTAATCGGTGATGTTGGTAACCTTACCCATGAGGCGGGTGGTAACAGGGTAACGACGTGCAATAGCTGCCCATGGATCGTCGCCCAGCTGCTTGAGGCCGAGTGATACACGGTTACGCTCACGGTCAAACTTGAGCACCATGACCTCGATCTCCTGGCCAACCTCAATCATCTCCGAAGGATGCTTGACGCGCTTCCACGCCATATCGGTGATGTGCAGCAGACCATCGATACCGCCCAGATCAACAAACGCGCCGTAATCGGTGAGGTTCTTGACCACACCCTTGATAGTCTGACCTTCGGCCAGCGACTCAAGCAGCTCTTCGCGCTCAGCGCTGTACTCAGACTCGATAACGGCACGACGTGAAACGACAACGTTGTTGCGCTTCTGGTCGAGCTTAATAACCTTGAACTCCAGGTCCTTACCTTCGAGATATGCGGTATCACGAACAGGGCGAACATCAACCAGTGAGCCAGGAAGGAAGGCACGAATGGTATTGATGTCGACGGTGAAACCGCCCTTGACCTTGCCACTGATAATGCCGGTAACGGTATCGCCGTTCTCCTGAGCCTTCTCCAGGAAGGTCCAGGCCTGTGCACGCTTCGCTTTCTCGCGCGACAGACGGGTTTCACCGTAGCCATCTTCGATTGCATCGAGAGCAACCTCGACCTCGTCGCCAATGGCAACCTCAATCTCACCTTCATCGTTATAGAACTGATCGATGGAGATGACGCCTTCAGACTTCAGGCCGGCATTAACAACAACGACATCAGCACGAACATCGACAACCGTTCCAACAACGATGGAACCAGGCTGCATCTGCTGATTAACAAGAGACTCTTCAAATAGTTGGGCAAAGCTTTCGCTCATGGGTAGGACTTTCCTTAGACCGAAACATCGGTGAAGCACGGTCTATTATGGTTGGAGCCAGGGCAATAGATACCTTTGGCTAGTTAATTAATGGAGTGTGGCAAGGTGCCGCAATCCGCCATTGTTTCTGCAAATATAGTCTCAACTCGCGAGACGTTCATTGACCAGACTTAACACCCGGTCGGTCACCTCATCAATGCCGATACCCGTAGTATCGATCACCACCGCGTCATCCGCAGGTTTCAGAGGTGCTACTGATCGAGAGGAATCACGCTCGTCACGTGTAGTTATCTCGTTCAGAAGACTGGCGAGACTAACATCGTTTCCTTTCTCTTTCAACTGGTTATAGCGTCTTTGCGCACGCTCCTCGGCACTGGCAGTGAGGAACACCTTGACCGGGGCTGCAGGGAAGACCACCGTCCCCATGTCACGACCATCGGCAACCAGGCCGGGGCGCTCTGCGAAGGCGCGCTGTCGGGCAAGCAGGGCGCTGCGAACCGCAGGTAGGGCCGCCACTTTCGAAGCACCACCGGCGACCTCCTCGTTGCGAATCGCATCGGTTACCTCCTCGCTCTCGAGAATGATCTGTGCGATACCGCTGGCATCCTGTTTGAACTGCACATCAAGATGCTCAGCCAGTGTTACCAACGCCGCTTCGTTATCGAACGAGATCGCATGACGATCAGCTGCCAACGCTAGCAGGCGGTAGAGTGCGCCACTGTCGAGAAAGTGGTAGCCCAGCCGCTCAGCGACCAGCTGACTAATCGTCCCTTTGCCCGAACCGCTGGGGCCATCGATCGTAATTACCTTTACTACCTGCTGTTGCATCTCAGTTAACTCTCACTTTATTGAATAGACCGCATAACCCACGCGGCACTCTACGTCTTCCTGACGTTAAATTGTTTTAATTCCCAATCCCGCACCGGCAGCCAACTCAACAAAACCGGGGAAGGAGGTGTTTACGTTGGCACAATCCTCGATCTCGATCGGGCCTTCGGCGCGAAGTGCCGCCATCGCAAAGGACATCGCAATACGGTGATCACCGTGACTCACCACACGCCCACTACCGATCTTGCCACCTTGAATCACAATACCGTCAGGTGTCGCTTTGGCATCAACACCCAGCTCGACCAGGCCATCAGCCATGACCTGAATACGGTCACTCTCCTTAACGCGTAGCTCTTCAGCCCCGGTCAGCACCGTCTCGCCCTCAGCACAGGCGGCAGCGACGAACAGCGCTGGAAACTCATCGATCGCCAGTGGCACCTGATCCTCTGGGATACGAATTCCCTTCAGTTGACTGGCACGGACACGGATATCAGCCACTGGCTCTCCACCCACCTCACGCTCGTTGAGCACCTCCAGATCGGCGCCCATCAGCTTCATGATGTTGATCACACCAATGCGGGTCGGATTGATACCAACATGCTCCAGCAGCACATCGGAGCCCTCGGCAATGGCCGCACCCACCATGAAGAAGGTCGCCGAGGAGATATCGGCGGGCACCTCGATATCGGTCGCCGTGAGGCGCCCTCCACCCTCAAGACAGATCTTGTTGCCATTGCGCGCGACAGGATAGCCAAAGGCAGTCAACATACGCTCGGTATGGTCGCGTGTTGGTGCTGGCTCGGTCACACAAGTCTTGCCCTCGGCATAGAGTCCGGCGAGCAGTAGTGATGATTTCACCTGTGCACTGGCTACCGGCATCTCATAATCGATGCCAGCTAACTTCTGGTTACCGTGAATCTTTAGCGGAGCAGTTCCAGCCTCGGTGGCATCGATTCTGGCCCCCATGCTCGCTAACGGCACCGTAACGCGCTTCATCGGTCGCCCGGAGAGCGACTCATCACCGATCAGGGTGCAGTCGAAGAGCTGTCCGGAGAAGAGCCCAGAAAGCAGTCGCATTGAAGTACCCGAGTTACCCAGATCGAGATCGTCTGCGGGCGACTTGAGACCATCAACGCCAACCCCTTGGATTGTCACCTCACCTTCACCACCGCGCTCAATCTCAACACCGAGATCACGAAACGCCTGCAGCGTGGCAAGGCTATCCTCACCCTCGAGGAAACCGGTGACATGGGTAGTACCATCAGCCAGTGAACCCATCATGATCGAGCGATGGGAGATCGATTTATCGCCTGCAACACGCAGCCGTCCTTTCAGACAACCGCCTGGCTGGACACCAAATGTGACACTTTTACTATTCATGAAGGAGCGTACCGGATGTATTGATTCTTTATGTGTGTTTGTTCGAAATTTCGGGCGCCATTCTACCCGCAATAGCGATCGCGTGCCGCCTTGGCGCGAGAGAATAGCTCCAAAAGATGATCTCCATCACCCTTTTCAATCGAATCGGCGATCTCATTTAGATCATCGGTGAAGTGTTTGAGCATCTTCAGGATTGCACCACGATTGGCGAGACAGATATCGCGCCACATCACCGGATGACTCGAGGCAATGCGGGAGAAATCGCGAAAACCGCCTGCTGCGTAGCGGAAGATCTCCTCGCCCTGCTCCCCTCTGGCCAGCGCATCAACCAGCGCATAGGCGAGCACATGCGGCAGATGACTGGTTGCAGCCAACACCTCGTCGTGGTGCTCAACCCCCATCTCGATCACTTCGGCACCCGCCTGCTCCCAAAGCAAGCGAACCTTGGCAATCGCCTCGGGGGCACTCTCGGGGAGCGGTGTAAGGATGACACGACGATTGTCGAACAGCTCGGCAAAGGAGGCCTCTACCCCGCTCTTCTCAGTTCCGGCAATTGGGTGACCCGGTACAAAGTTGGCGGGAATCTGGCCAAACACGGTCCGTACATCCTCAACCACACTCGCCTTGGCACTGCCGACATCGGTCAGAACGGCATCGGCTGGCATTGAGGCCTTGAGCTGGGGAAGAAGTTTGGAAATGGTAGCCAGTGGCACCGCGATAACCACCATATCGGCATCGGCAACGCCGCTGCCGATATCGGTGGTAAAGCGATCGATCACACCCAGCTCGACACCACGCTGTAGCGAGGCATCATCACGACCGATGCCTACCACCTCAGAGACGATACCCGCGCGCTTAGCAGCGCGCGCCAGTGAACCACCGATCAGACCAACACCTACAATGGCAAGCTTACCGATCACATCAGCGCCTGGGTCAGATATCGCGACCAATCACCTGAGCGATACCCTTGAGCTCACCCATCAGCGATTTCAGCTCCTCAGGGGTCAACGCCTGATCGGCATCGCACCACGCCTCACAGGGAGTTGGGTGCATCTCGACCAGCAGACCATCGGCACCCGCCGCAACCGCTGCACGTGACAGGGCCGGCACCATCCACGCCTTGCCTCCCGCATGACTCGGGTCAACGATGACTGGAAGGTGAGTCTCTTTTTTCAGTACCGGAATGGCGGTGACATCAAGCACATTGCGATAGTAGGTTTCAAAGCTACGCACACCGCGCTCACAGAAGATGATGTTGTGGTTACCACCCGCCGCGATGTACTCCGCCGCCATCAGCCACTCGCTGATAGTAGCTGACATACCACGCTTGAGAATGACCGGTTTATGGATACGACCCACCTCTTTGAGCAGATCGAAGTTCTGCATGTTACGAGTCCCTATCTGGATCACATCGACCTCGTGCTCAACAAAGGCATCGAGTGAACGTACATCCATCAATTCGGTCACAACCGGCAGTTTGTGTTTGCTGGCGGCATTATGGAACATCTCTAAACCTTCCACACCGGCACCCTGGAACGAGTAGGGTGAGGTGCGCGGTTTAAAGGCACCACCACGCATCATGCGACAGCCGGCATCAACAACACCCTGCGCCGCCGCATCCATCTGATCCTGGGTCTCAACCGAACAGGGTCCGGCAATCACCTGGATCTCTTTGCCACCCAGCTTGATGCCGTTGATATCGATCACGGTATCCTGCTTGTGATAGGAGCGCGCCACAATCTTGTAGGGCTTCATCACTCGGATCACATTCTCGACCCCGGGCAGTGACTGCATCAGCTCCTTATCGACCTTGGTCTCATCGCCGATGGCACCGATCACGGTACGCTCAACTCCGCGCGAGACATTGCTGTCGAGACCGAAATCTTTCAGCTTATTCACCACACCGCCGATCTGCTCGTCGGTGACCTCTGAATTCATGATGATAATCATCGCTAGACTCTCAAATAGCTAAAATCGCATTCCAACTGCCGAAGCGTGTTCGGCAACCATATAAAAAAAGACCGTCAGGTACTCGCCAGGGTACGTTTCAACCCCTCGATAAAGCGTGTGTTCTCCTCCGCTCTACCGACCGTTACCCGCAGGTGGTTGGGCATACCATAGTTGGCCACCGGGCGCACAATAACACCTTCTCGCAATAATTCCTCGTAAACCTTCATCCCCGGTTGACCGACATCAACACTGATGAAGTTTCCGACCGAAGGGATGTAGTCGAGCCCCATCGCCTCAAACTCACCACGCAGTTGCTTCAGACCTTCGGCATTCATCGCCACGGAGCGCTGTAGATGAGCCTTATCATCAAGCGCAGCGGAGGCGGCAACCAGCGCAAGATTGTTTACATTGAAAGGTGGACGCACCCGATTCATCAGATCAGCCAGCTCAGGAGATGAGAGCGCATAACCGACCCGCAGCCCCGCCAGTGCGTAGGACTTTGAAAAGGTGCGGCTCACCATCAAGTTAGGGTATTTCGCCAACCAACTGACTGCATCAGGGTAACCCTCAGCCCCAGTTGCCGGATCGCAGGCATAGTCGTAGTAGGCCTCATCGATCACCACCACAATGCGCTCTGGCACCGATTTGATAAACGCCTCCAGTTCAACGCCATCAAGCCAGGTTCCGGTCGGATTATTGGGGTTGGCAATGAAGATCACCCGAGTCCTGTCCGTAATACGTGCAGCCAGCGCGTCGAGATCATAGCCCCAGTTTTTGGCGGGTGCTTCGATTCCGACACCGCCTGCAGCGCGAGTTACGATCGGATACATGGCAAAGGCGTGCTGCGAATAGAGCACCTCATCGCCCGGCTGCACTAGCACCCGCACCACGAACTCCAGAGGATCACTGGAGCCGTTACCGAGTGTGATCTGTGCCATCTCAACGCCATGTTTCTGCGAGAGCTTCTGTTTCAACTCAAAACCGTTACCGTCAGGATAGAGCCATACACCCTCTGCAGCTGAACGCATCGCCTCCAGCGCCAATGGCGATGGGCCGAGTGGATTCTCGTTGGAGGCGAGTTTGATGATGTTTTCGATGCCGAGCTCACGCTCAAGCTCTTCGATCGGCTTACCCGGCTGATAGGGGCGGAGCCCCTGCACACCGGGTGTCGCAAACTGGGTGAAGTCGGTCATGGGTGTTACCTAAAGTACCGCCCTGGGGAATGAACCGAGGATTTTATACATCGCCGCCTCCCGCTCCAGCGCGCCAAGCGCTGAGGCGACCTGCTCTTCATCCTGATGGCCTTCGATCTCGACAAAGAAGACGTACTCCCACACCCCCTTACGTGAGGGACGCGATTCGATACGTGTCATCGAGATACCGTGGCGTGCAAGTGGTTCGAGCAACTGCGACAGCGCACCCGGCTTATTCTTGGTAGAGACCAGCAACGCCGTTTTATCCTTTCCGCTCGCCGGCACATCGTCACGACCGAGGATGAAGAAACGGGTAGTGTTGTTAGGATCATCCTCGATATTCGACTCAAGGATTTTAAGATCGTAAAGCTCAGCAGCAGAGTATCCTGCAATCGCTGCAGCCCCGGCCTCATCGCGAGCCAGACGTGCCGCCTCTGCATTACTACTCACACTGACACGCTCAACACCCGCAAGATGAGCATCGAGCCACTCGCGACACTGCGCCAGCGACTGTGCATGGGAATAGACACACTTGATCTCGGCCAAAGAATCGACCTGGGTCATCAGATGATCATGGATACGCAGCTCCACCTCACCGCAAATCTTTAGTGGGGTCTTCAGCAGCAGATCGAGGGTGTGGTTGATCGCGCCCTCGGTGGAGTTCTCAACCGGTACCACACCGTAATTGGCACTGCCCGCCTCGACCTCACGAAACACCTCGTCGATCGCTGCCATTGGTAGTGTAAGTGCCGAGTGACCAAAGTGTTTGAGTACTGCCTCCTGAGAGAAGGTCCCCTCGGGTCCGAGGAAGGCGATCTGCATCGGCTGCTCGAGCGCCAGACAGGCCGACATCACCTCACGAAACAGACGCGCCACCTCCTCTGCCGGTAACGGCCCCTGGTTACGCTCCTTCACCCGACGCAACACCTGCGCCTCACGCTCGGGACGATAGAAGAGTGCCTCTTCACCATCGGCCAGTTTAACTCTGGCAACTTCCTGGGCCAGCGAGGCACGCTCATTGATCAGCGCCTGGAGCTCTTCATCCAGCGCATCAATACGCGTTCGTATCGCCTGCAGTTTCTCTTCGCTGCTCATTACTCTCTCGTTAACCGATTGCTCGAACCGCAAGCACGCCCTCAATTGCGGCGAGTTCGTTGATGACCGACTCGGGCACCTCTTTATCGACATCGACCAGGGTATAGGCGATATCGTCGCGCGACTTGTTGAGCATGTCGATGATATTGAGACCGGCGTTAGCTAGATCGGAGGATATCTGACCCAGCATGTTGGGTACGTTGGAGTTGACCACCGCCAGGCGGAAACCACCTTCGGTACGCGGCATCGAGACCTCGGGAAAGTTAACCGAATTCTCCACGTTGCCGTTTTCCAGATAGTTCTTCACCTGATCGGCCACCATGATGGCACAGTTCTCCTCCGCTTCACGTGTCGAGGCGCCGAGATGCGGCAGGGTAATGACACGCGGGTGGTTCTTCAGCAGATTGGTGGGGAAGTCGCAGACATAGGCATAGGCCTTACCATCATCAAGCGCCTTGACCATCGCCTCATCATCGACGATGCCACCACGAGCAAAGTTCAGCACCACCACGTTATCCTTCATCGACTTCAAACGCTCCTCATTGATCAGATCCTTGGTGGCATCGATCAGCGGCACGTGGAAGGTAATGAAGTCGGAGTTGTTGAGCAGTTCATCAACACTGCCCGCCTGCTTGACCGCCGCGTCGAGCTGCCAGGCACCCTTGACGGTAATGCCCGGATCGAAGCCGATGACGTTCATGCCGAGCGAAACGGCAGCATTGGCGATACGCACTCCGATCGCACCAAGGCCGACCACACCTAGTGTGCGGCCCGGCAGTTCAAAACCACCGTAGTTCTTTTTACCCGCCTCGGTCGCCTTGCCGATCTCGCCATCGTTACCCTCAAGGTTCTTGGCAAAGTCCCACGCCTGGCCGATGTTGCGACACGCCAGCAGCATACCGGCGATGACCAGCTCTTTAACCGCATTGGAGTTAGCACCCGGGGCGTTGAAGACGCAGACACCCTTCTCGCTCATCTTGTCGAGCGGGATGTTGTTGACGCCTGCACCGGCACGGCCGACCGCCTTGAGTGTCTCGGGAATCTCCATATCGTGCATCTTGAAAGAGCGCAGCAGAATCGCATCGGGGTGCTGGAACTCGGAAGCGACCTCATAACCGTCGCGCGGCAGACGATCCAGTCCAGCAGCAGAGATGTTGTTCAGCGTCAAAATCTTATGCATCTTAAAACCCCGTAGTTATCTGTTTTCAAATCAGCGTTTATTGATCGCCACCACCACCAGCAGCACAAGCACGGCCAGGATGGCGAGTTCGATCAGAACCATTATCTATAAGACTCGAGCAGTTGCTCAGCCCTTACGCTTCTCGAAGTCGGCCATGAAGGCGACCAGCGCATCAACACCCTCTTCCGGCATCGCGTTGTAGATCGAGGCACGCATGCCACCGACCGAACGGTGACCCTTGAGGGTGACCAGACCCTGCTCCTTCGCCTCGGCGAGGAAAATGCTGTCGAGCTCAGCATCGGCCAAAGTGAAGGGAACGTTCATCCAGGAGCGACACTCAACCGCAACTGGATTGGCGTAGAAGTCGGAGCCGTCGATTGCACCGTAGAGCTTGCCCGCCTTGCGCTCGTTGGTCTCGGCCATCTTCGCCAGACCGCCCTGCTGCTTGAGCCAGTCGAAGACCAGACCGGCGAGGTACCAGCTGTAGGTCGGCGGGGTGTTGTACATCGAGTCGGCCTTGGCGTGGGTCGCGTAGTTGAACATGGTCGGTGTGCCGTCGACCACCTCACCGATCAGATCCTCACGCACGATAACAACCGTCAGACCAGCCGGGCCGATATTCTTTTGCGCTCCGGCGTAGATCATACCGAACTTGGAGACATCCATCGGACGCGAAAGGATGGTTGAAGACATATCGGCAATCAGTGGCTTGTCACCTACCTCTGGCAGATAGGGAAACTCAACACCCTCAATGGTCTCGTTGGGTGTGTAGTGCACATAGGCGGCATCGGCAGAGAGGTTCAGCGCAGACTGACCAGGTGCGAAGGTGAACTTGCCGCTCTCGGCAGAGGCATCTGCTGCAACATTCACCTCACAGTAGCGTTTCGCCTCAGCAATCGCCTTCTTGCCCCAGGAGCCGGTCAGGATGTAGTCGGCCTTGTTGCCACCACGCAGCAGGTTCATCGGTATCATCGAAAACTGGCTCGATGCGCCACCCTGCAGGAACAGCACCTTGTAGTTCTCTGGGATCGCCATCACTTCACGCAGATCGGCCTCGGCCTGAGCAGCGATCGACATGTACTCTTTACCGCGATGGCTCATCTCCATCACAGACATACCACTACCGTTCCAGTCGAGCATCTCCTGCTGGGCACGTTCGATAACTGCCTGTGGAACCATCGCCGGACCGGCGCTGAAATTGAATACACGTGACATGGTAGACCTCTGGGTTACTGTTTCTGAATTAGTTTGGTTGGTGATACTGCAGCGCTACTCTGCCGCTTCATCGTTCTCACTCTCTTCGTCGGTGTCGTCATCCTCATCATCACCGATGTCAGCAATACGTTCGATCCCGATCAGACGCTCCTCACCTCCGAGGTTGATCAGACGCACACCCTGGGTATTTCGACCCATGGTTGAGACCTCAGCGACGCGGATACGTACCAAGGTGCCGCCATCGGAGATCAGCATCATCTCGTCGTCATCCTCGACCTGAACCGCGCCGACCACATCGCCGTTACGCTCGCTCGCCTGGATTGAGATCACGCCCTGTCCACCACGTCCCTTGGTGGGATACTCGTTGAACAGGGTGCGCTTACCATAGCCGTTAACGGTCGCGGTCAAGACGTAGCCGTTCTCATTTACAATGATCAACGAGATTACTCGCTGTCCTGGCTGCAGTTTGATGCCGCGTACACCACAGGCGGTACGGCCCATGGTGCGGACCTGCTCTTCGCTGAAACGAATCGTCTTGCCCGACGAGCTGCAGAGCATTACATCCTGTGAACCATCGGTGATCGCCACACCGACCAGCTCATCATCACCACGCAGATCGAGTGCAATGATGCCGTTGGCACGTTGGCGAGAGAAGGCGACCAGTGGAGTCTTCTTCACAGTGCCACTAGCAGTGGCCATGAAGATAAACTTACCCTCTTCATACTCACGGATCGGCAGGATCGCGTTAATACGCTCACCCTCCTCCAGCGGAAGCAGATTAACGATCGGCTTGCCGCGTGAGGCACGTCCTGCCTGTGGCAGCTCGTAGACCTTCTTCCAGTAGACCTTGCCGCGCGAGGAGAAGCAGAGAATCGTGTCGTGGGTGGAGGCGACAAACAGCTTGTCGATGAAATCCTCCTCCTTCATCGCCGTAGCCGATTTACCCCTGCCACCACGCCGCTGAGCACGATAGTCAGAGAGTGGCTGCGCCTTGGCATACCCCTCATGCGAGAGGGTGACCACCACATCCTCTTCGCTGATCAGATCCTCAAGGGTCAGATCGAGGTGGCTGGTCAGAATCTCGGTGCGACGCTCATCGCCATACTTGGCGACAATCTCCAGCAGCTCATCCCGGATCACCTGCATCAGACGCTCGGAGCTGCTGAGGATATCGAGCAGGTCGTCAATCTTCTCAACCAGCTCACGATACTCGGCAATGATCTTCTCCTGCTCCAGCCCGGTGAGACGGTGCAGACGCAGATCGAGGATCGCCTGGGTCTGTGCCTCGGAGAGACGGTAACCATCCTCGGCCATTCCAAATTCAATCGCCAGATCATCGGGTCGATAGGCGTTACCCTCGACACGCTCCAGCAGCTCGGAGACCAGACCCGGCTCCCAGTTGCGACCCATCAGCGCCTTTTTCGCCTCAGCGGGGCTGGGTGATGTCTTGATCACCTCGATCATCTCGTCGATATTGGCTAGCGCTACGGCAAGACCTTCGAGGATATGGGCGCGTTCACGCGCCTTACGCAGATCGTAGATGGTACGGCGGGTCACCACCTCACGACGGTGGCGAATGAACGCCTCGAGAATCTGTTTCAGGTTGAGCAGACGTGGCTGACCATCAATCAGTGCCACCATATTGATGCCAAAGACATTTTGCATCTGGGTCTGCTGGTAGAGGTTATTGAGAATCACCTCGGCCACCTCACCGCGTTTGAGCTCGACCACCATACGCATGCCATCCTTATCGGACTCATCACGCAGCTCGGAGATACCCTCTAGCTTCTTCTCTTTGACCAGCTCGGCAATCTTCTCCAGCAGTCGCGCCTTGTTCACCTGATAGGGGAGTTCATGAACAACGATGCGCTGACGACCATTATCGAGTGTCTCAATCTCACTCCGGGCACGCACATGGATACGTCCACGGCCGGTGTGATAGGCCTCGTGGATTCCCTTTGCACCATTAATAAAGGCAGCGGTTGGGAAATCAGGACCCGGCAAATGCTCCATCAGCCCCTTGATATCGATATCGGGATTGTCGATCAGGGCGAGACAGGCGTTGATCACCTCATTGAGGTTGTGCGGCGGAATATTGGTCGCCATACCGACCGCAATACCGGCCGAACCGTTAACCAGCAGATTGGGAACTCGGGTCGGGAAGACGGTCGGCTCATGCTCCGACTCATCGTAGTTGGCGACAAAATCAACAGTCTCTTTATCAAGGTCGGCCATCAGCTCATGGCTGATGCGCGCCATGCGCACCTCGGTGTATCGCATCGCAGCCGGGGAGTCACCATCAACCGAACCGAAGTTACCCTGACCATCGACCAGCATGTATCGCATCGAAAAGGGCTGGGCCATACGGACCATGGTGTCGTAGACCGCCGTATCACCGTGCGGGTGGTACTTACCGATAACGTCACCGACGATACGCGCCGATTTCTTGTAGGACTTGTTCCAATCATTGCCCAGTACGCTCATCGCGTAGAGCACACGACGGTGAACCGGTTTGAGTCCATCCCGGACATCGGGGAGCGCCCTACCGATGATGACGCTCATGGCGTAATCGAGGTAGGACTGTTTCATCTCATCTTCGAGATTAACGGGGAGTACTTCGCGGGCAAATTCAGCCATATCTATCCGTGCTTCAACCTGATAATGCTAGTGCTGTCATTCTTCTTGTCGGCACCCAAATCAAACCTGAGCGTCCAAAGGGCGAAAATATCCGCCCATCGTACCACACCCCTCCCCCCTACGGCAGCATGAGAATCGCCGCTTAGAATCGATTAAGAGAGGCCTGAGCGTTATTTATATGGTGATAAGGTCAGCTTTTCATCATTACCGCCATCTTTTCAGTGTTCGGATTTAACACCACGCCCTTCTCTGTAACAATCGCATCGACCAGATCGGCCGGCGTAACGTCAAAGACCGGATTCCACGCCTGCGCCTTCTCAGCGGCGATTCGCTGTCCCGCTAGCCCCAGAATCTCATCGGTACTACGCGACTCAATCGGTATCTCGCCCCCCGAGGCGACCGACATATCGACCGTCGAGGTTGGAGCGACCACCATAAACTTCACCCCATGGTAGCGGGCAGCAAGTGCTGCACTATAGGTACCGATCTTATTCGCCACATCACCATTGGCGGCAATCCGATCCGAACCGACCACCACCCACTGCACCTTGCCCTGCTTCATTAGATAGGCAGCCGCGCCATCTGCAAGCAGTGTGACCGGGATATCGTCATGAACCATCTCCCAGGCGGTCAGACGTGCACCCTGCATCCAGGGCCGGGTCTCATCGGCATAGACCATCGCCGTCTTGCCTGCAGCAAAGGCACTGCGAATCACACCCAGCGCAGTACCGTATCCGCCAGTCGCCAATGCTCCGGCATTACAGTGAGTAAGAATACCGCCGCCCTCGCCCTCGATCAGCGCCGCGCCCAACTCACCCATGCGCAGGTTGGCCGCGACATCCTCCTGATGAATATGCTGTGCCTCGGCGAGCAGTGCGGGCCCCGGACCCCCCACAGCGACCGACTCGATCACACCACGCATGCGCTCAATCGCCCAGAATAGATTCACGGCAGTGGGGCGAGAGGCGGCAAGATATTTAAGATCGTCTTCAATCGCACTCCGCCATCCGTCAGCCGACTCGCGATAACGTCGTTGCGCCGCCAGCACCACGCCATAGGCAGCTGTGATACCAATTGCCGGTGCACCACGCACCACCATTGAAGTAATTGCATCGGCAACGTCTGCAGATGCCTCATACTCCAACCAGGTTTCACTTTGCGGCAAAATCCGCTGATCGATTAAACGAAGCTTGCCATGCTCCCACTGAATGGGGCGGATGTTGTCGAAGGCGCTCATGAATCACCAATATTGATTGCAGTTAATATGTGTTAAATAGGGTTGCGATTTGCGAAGCAAAAATCAGCGCTGAGATTATGCCATATCCAGCTGCCACATCTTGCCATTCATCTCTCTGATATCACCACCACATCACTGTCAAAACATGACGGTCTGAGTGACACATATATCAAATAGAACGGGACTGGAATAACTAAACCAATAGCCCTACACTCATGAGACCAAAGGCAGGACTAATAAGTAATTAATAAGTAACTATCAGGAGATCTAAACAATGAAGAAGCTAGCACTATGCGCCCTCGTTTGTATTGCCCCAATCGTTGCCACCTCAGCCGCAGCTGACACTCGCTATGCTGGCGACTCACGCAGCGTCGTTGTCAAAAATGCATACGGCGAATGTTGGAACATCAACAAACTCCACACCAACATCAAGTCCTGTGGTGGCGGTGTACAGTCGATCACTCTCGGTGCACACGCACTGTTTGATACCAATAGCGCAGACCTGAAGCCTGCAGGTAAGCAGCAGATCAGCAACGTCGTTTCTAAGGTTGGTGCCGGTAACATCAAGTCAGCCACTGTAGTCGGCCACACCGACAGCATGGGTGATGCGGAATATAACCGTGACCTCTCTGATCGTCGCGCCATGTCCGTCAAACGCTACATGGCCGGTGAAGGTGTAAGCGCCAACCGCATCAAGACCCGTGGCCGCGGCGAGACCATGCCAGTCGCCAGCAACGACACCACTCAGGGTCGCACCAAGAACCGTCGTGTTGAGATCGAGATCGTTACTAAATAAACGACTCTCTATCTGCTAGACCATAAGGCCCGCTATTAGCGGGCCTTTTCTTTTGCCCATCGACACTTGGAGTTTGCAACGACGTTAGCGCTATACTTCGACCTCGTTCACAGGGCAGCCAATATAGAATGGAACAGTTCGACACACTCATCCATGCAGGCTGGATCATTCCAGTCGAGCCAGACGATAAGGTACTCGATGCGCACAGCATCGCCATTCGTGATGGCAATATCGTTGAGATCCTCCCCAGCAGCGAAGCTCATGAGCGCTACCGTGCTGAGGCCACTCACGATCTCCCCACCCATGCCCTGATTCCTGGCCTGATCAATACCCACACCCACGCAGCGATGTCACTGATGCGTGGCCTGGCTGACGACCTACCATTGATGGAGTGGCTCAACGACCATATCTGGCCCGCTGAATCGAAGTGGGTCGATGCCACCTTTGTTCGCGAAGGGACCCAATTGGCGATAGCCGAGATGCTACGTGGTGGCACCACCTGTTTCAGCGACATGTACTTCTTCCCCGATGAGGTGGGTCGTGTTGCCGACCACGCCGGAATGCGAGCCGTGGTTGGACTGATCGTCATCGACTTCCCGACCGTCTGGGCCAAGGATGCCGATGAGTATCTGCACAAGGGTCTTGAGGTACACGATCATTTCCGAGATAACCCTCTGATCACCACCGCCTTTGCCCCCCACGCCCCCTACACCGTCTCTGATGCTCCGCTGGAAAAGATCTCGATGTACGCCGAGGAGCTCGATATTCCGATCCACATGCACCTGCATGAAACAGCACATGAGGTAGAGAACAGTGCTGACGGCCGACGCCCAATTGAGCGACTCGAGGAGCTAGGACTGATCTCACCACGCCTGCTCGCCGTGCACATGACCCAACTCAGCGAGGATGAGATCGAAACAGTTGAACGCTACGGCGGCCAGGTACTCCACTGCCCTGAATCGAACCTCAAACTGGCCAGCGGCTTCTGTCCAGTCGACCGTCTGATGCAGGCGGGCATCAACGTCGCACTCGGCACCGACGGCGCGGCCAGCAACAATGATCTGAATATGTTCGGTGAGATGCGCACTGCCGCACTACTCGCCAAGGCAGTGTCGGGCGATGCTAGCGCCCTGCCCGCTTCGGCCGCACTACGCATGGCAACGCTCAATGGTGCACAAGCGCTCGGCATTGATGATGTGACCGGCTCACTGGTAGCTGGCAAGGCGGCCGATATCGTCGCCGTTGATCTGGGCGGCCTTGAGAGCCAGCCGATCTATAACCCCGTATCACAGCTGGTCTACGCGACTGGTCGCCATCAGGTCAGCGATGTCTGGGTCGCCGGTCGTCACCTGCTCAAGTCACGCGAGCTGACCACACTCGATGAACAGACTATCCATGAACAGACCCTGGCGTGGCGCGATCGCATCAGCTCAACCGACGATGCCTCGTAACTACTACCGATAAAGAGTATTTGTATGAACAGCAGCCAACAGCCCAACGTCGATCCGAGCGAAGTCGCCAAATTCGAGGCACTCGCCTCCCGCTGGTGGGATCCCAACAGTGAATTCAAACCGCTGCACGATATCAACCCGTTACGACTCGACTATGTCGACAACGCTGTCAGTCTGAGCGGCAAAAAAGTAATCGACGTCGGTTGTGGCGGTGGCATCCTTGCCGAGAGCATGGCGCAGCGTGGCGCTATCGTCACCGGCATCGACATGGGTGAGGCCCCGCTGCAGATTGCCAAGCTGCACAAACTCGAATCAGGCGTCGAGGTCGACTACCACCAGAGCACTGCTGAGGCATTTGCCGATACACACCTCGAGCAGTTTGATGCCGTTACCTGCATGGAGATGCTTGAGCACGTTCCTGAACCCGGCTCAGTCATCGCGGCTTGTATGCGCATGGTTAAACCGGGTGGAAAACTCTTCTTCTCCACCCTTAACCGCAACCCGAAGGCCTATCTGTTCGCCATTGTTGGCGCCGAATACCTGCTCAACATGCTGCCAAAGGGAACCCACGACTACAGCAAGTTCATCCGCCCCTCAGAGCTCGATAGTTGGGCACGCGAGGCGGGGCTCGAGGCACGCAACATCAGCGGTATGAGTTACAACCCCTTCACTCAGCGCTACAGCCTTGGCAGCGATGTCAGCGTCAACTACCTTGCCTGTTACGAGAAGGTTTGAAGTGAACCAGATCAAGACCGTGCTGTTTGATCTCGACGGCACTCTTCTCGACACGGCGCCCGATCTCGCTTTCGCCCTCAACGAAACACTCAAGGCCGCTGGCCATGCCCCGCTCCCCTACGAGACGATCAGACCGGTTGTTTCTCACGGCGGCGCGGCATTGATTGAGCTGGGATTTGAGATCGATGCCTCACACCCTGATTTTGAGAATCACCGTCAATACCTACTCGATACTTATCGTGACAATATCGCGTTGCACACTCGCCCCTTTGAGGGCATCGAAACACTACTAGAGACGATAGAACGGCGCGGCTGTAACTGGGGCGTGGTGACCAACAAACCCGCCTGGCTGACAGACCCACTGCTTAAACAGCTCGATCTATATGAGCGAGCTGCAACAGTCATCAGCGGCGACACCCTTGATCAACGCAAACCCCACCCGGCACCGATGCTGCACGCTTGCAGTGAAGCGGGTAGTGGTGCCGAGGCGTGTCTCTACATCGGCGATGCCGAGCGCGACATCGAAGCGGGACGTAACGCTGGCATGCAGACCCTGGTGGCACTGTTTGGCTATATCGGCAATGAAGAGACTCCTGAGCGCTGGGGTGCCGACGGTATGATTAACGATCCACTCGAAGCCGTGGCGTGGTTCTGAACCGTTAAGAACCATGGCGATCCGCTACAAAACCTGCCCCAAGTGTGGACACACCCGTAGCGATAACGATCCCGCAAACAGCGATCGCTGTGCCAACTGCGGCATCATCTATGAGAAGTGGCTTAAACAGCGTTTTAAAAGCGCCAACCACACCACCGAACATCGAGAGAGTGAATCACGCCATCGTGGTCGTGAACTTTTCGACTACCTGCTCTATGTTAATCCAGCAACCGACTCAATGGTCTTTTATGGACGAGTCCTGATCTATCTGATTTTCTTTATCTGGGGCTGGAGTTTCATTCTGATGGACATTCATTGGGACAGCTTCAACAGCTCCTTCATGCACGTCATCAACCTCGTTTTTCATGAGGCGGGGCATGTGCTGTTTAGACCCTTTGGTGAGTTCATGACCACCCTGGGCGGTAGCCTGATGCAACTGATCGTACCGCTCGTCGCGATGCTGGCGCTGCTGATTAAAAACCGTGACACCTTTGGTGCCACCATCGGCCTTTGGTGGCTGGGTCAGAGCATGATGGACCTCGCCCCCTACATCAACGACGCCCGCTCTCTCACCATGCCACTACTCGGTGGTGGCACCGGTGCAGATCGTCCCGGCTGGCACGACTGGGAAAATATCCTGCTCGACCTCGGTCTGATAGAACAAGATCACACCATCGCCGTGATGGTCGATGGCATCGGCTCAGCTCTGATGATCTTCGCCTTTATCTGGGGTGCTCTACTATTGAAAAATCGTGGACAAATCACCAACAAGGCTAAACCCTGCAGGTGATCGGCTATAACTCAATGACTTTACAATTCCGACTCTGGTCAGCCTCTTCAGATGTTGTACAGAAAACAACACCCAACTCACTCTCTACTTGGTCGTCTCTGCAAGCCGTTTGACTAGAGCGTTATGGCGTTTCATCTTAGCCAGGTCGAGCGCTGTCTTGCCACGATTATTCTTCGCTTGAGGATCAGCGCCGTGCTCAAGCAGCATATGAACAATGCTCTCGTTTCCACTAAATGCCGCGCTCATCAATGGCGTCCAGCCGTCACTGTCGCGTAACTCTTTATCGGCACCGCTCATCAGCAGCTCCAGGGCAACATCCACATTGCCATCGGCTGCAGCGATATGCAGCGGTGCCGCACCGCTCGAATCCGCCGCATTCACGTCCGCCTTGCGTTGAAGCAGGGCCTTTGCAAAACCTACCTCCGCCTTCTCAGCAGCCACCATCAACGGCGTACTGCTGTCCGAGCTCTCCACATTGG
This sequence comes from Candidatus Reidiella endopervernicosa, assembly GCF_013343005.1. GTDB lineage: Bacteria > Pseudomonadota > Gammaproteobacteria > Reidiella > Reidiella endopervernicosa. The sequence continues at coordinate 1,862,334 of NZ_CP054491.1, read as the reverse complement.
GATCAGCACCCGCCATCAACAACATCTGCATCACGTGATACTGATCGTTTGAGATAGCATTCATCAATGCCGTTCGACCATGCTTGTCAGCGGTATTCACACTTGCGCCGTAACCGATCAGCATCGAGAGCACATCCTCGAAACCAGCACGAACTGCAAACATGAAGGCATCCTCCCTTTCCGTGTCTTGGTCTGTGGATTAGCACCACTCGACAAAAGTAGTGCCGTGATACGTACGCTGCCGTGTTCCGCTGCAGCGATTAGCGGCGTGTAACCATCGGATGTTTTGTTGTCTGCCTCAGCACCATTTTCAATCAGCAGCTTGGTCATCTTGAGATTACTATCTTGAGCGGCATAGATCAGAGGGAAAAAACCAAAATCGCCTGTAACATCTGGATTGGCACCCTCATTGAGTAACCTCTCCGTCGTTTCAAGATTTCCCTTACTCACCGCGCTGAGTAGTTGTTTGTTGAGTTCATCGTCTCCTGCGGCTGATACCTGCTGCGGCACAAATGAGATTGCCAATGCCAACGCTGCAACTGCAAAAAGATTTCTTAGTTGAAAAACCATGATGGAAGCCTTTATTAATTCGTTGAAACCTGTTCAGTGGTCACCTTAGGGAGCGCGGGCATTCTTGAAATGTAATCGATGACCGCTTTCATATCACGATAGCTAAAACCCTGGATCTGCTTCACCATTTTTGCGTTGGCATTGCGTCGTTTTCCATCACGAATCCACCGCATCTGGCGCAGCATATAACTATAGTTCTGCCCCTGGACACGCGGGTAGTACTCAACATTATTGCCCTCTCCATACTCACCATGACACTTCTTACAGTCATTTTTATAGATCTGTTCACCCAGCGCCAGGTGCCGTCCTGGTCCCTGCTCATTATTGGGACTGATTTGAAGGGTCGAGATATAACCGGTTACATCGGCAATATCCTGTGGGCCGCCGATATATTTATTAAGCGTATAGGGGTACATCACGGGATTATCACGATTACCCACTCGAATATCGGCAAGCTGTTTGATCAGAACATTTTTGTGCTGTCCCGCCAGCTGAGGATAGTAGCCGTTGGGCTTTCTCTGGCTTAACCCTCGCACCATGCCCCAACCATTATCGCTATGACAGAGACTACAGATTTCGAAAATACGTTTACCGTTCTCGATATTTGGCTCAATAGCAACGGCCTTCTCCATCTCATGATCCTCAACGGTCTCTTTATCGTAGGCATAAAGTGTTGTGGAGAATGAGAGTGCCAGCGGTACTACAACAGCGGAGCGAATAACTCGATAAAGGGTCGACTTTGCTACCATATTTTTTCCTCAGACCATGTCTCGTGTAGAACTCTAAAGGTAACACTCTGTGTGCCCCCCGAAAAGTAGAGCACGCGACAAGATTGTTCCAATCTGGGAAAGAGGACTGCATCGGTTGATGCTACCAACACCTCCACGACAGGACATTGATTTACAGCAACCAATAGCAATGGGCACTGACACTACTGACAGCTATAAAATAGCTTGTAAACAGCCTCTGCGCACATTGAAATATTCGCAGCTACGATCATCAGCGGAATACCTCCAACGGCTCACAGCTGGAAAATTGCCACTGCTCTAATCGCCATCATTGGTCTATATTCTGCTGAGAACTAAACACAACAAGCCAAGGGGCCTCGCATGCTGCGGCAGAAGCTCATTCCTATCTTCACCGCACTACTGATTACACTTTCATTCAGCCCCAACCTACAGGCCGCAGGTTCACAGGTCTCCATTGCGAGCGATGAGAAGTGTTACGGCCCCGACTGCGAGTGGTATCAGAGGCTGCTCAACACCCTCGAAGAGGCCGAGGACAAGGCCTACGCCGCCCGCGCCTGCATGGAGCGTATTCTTGAGCTGACTATCGCCAATCGTGAAACATTGACCCAATCCGGCAACCTGACACAGGATCAGCTCAACCGCACCGTGCTGGCGTGGCAGACGGCCAAGGTACTGCGCAGTATCTCCAAGGGTGCCTGGGAGGCGGCCAAGTTCCTCTCCGGAGACCTCTCATCACCAACCCGAGTATTAAAAGAGATGGTCGACACCATGGTCGGTAGCGATGAGACCGCTTCGGGATCAGTGCGCATGGGGGGTATGGCGGCACTCGACCCTAACTCCTTCAAGGAGGAGGCGATTGCACAGGCCAAATCTGGCATCAAACAGATGCTTCAGGACGAGGGGTTTCCACCCAGCGTCTCTCAGGGTGTGGCCGATGGTGTGGTAACCAATGTCGTCAACTCGATCGAGGCGGGCAACAAGGGTGGATTTAACAAGATGCTGGTTGCCGACATCGCCGCGCAGGCGATCAATGGCTATGTGAAGCGAACTCAAGCAGTCGATCGATATGGGCATCGAGATTATACAGGGGCTGAATGAAGAGCGTATGGGCCGCATCAGGACACTTGAGGGTGAACTGGTTGCCAACAGCGCTGCCATTGCAGGCGCCAGCGAGTCGATCATGCAGCTGCGCCGCTCTATCGAGAAGGCCAATGAGTTGCTCGCCAATATCCGCACTGAGAAGGCGAAGCTTGAGGCTAATGCCAGTGAGTGTCAGTTGGAGCGCCGACGCGCCTGTTGGAACGCCTACGATGCCGCGCTCGCCGAGGCCAACAAACAGCTCGAAGCGGCGATCAAGAAACTAGACGACGCCGAGAACGCCAAGAACAAAGAGGTTGAGGATGCGGCCAAGGCTGCACAGACGCTTCGCGATCGCCTCAAAGCGACCTATGAGGAGATCAACAATCTTGAGCAACAACATGGCGACAAACTTGACGACTATCGTCGCGCCAAGTTGGAACTGGAGGCGGCCGAGGAGTACTACGATCGTGCCCAGCAGGAGGCGAGTGACTTCTCCCGCGCCAACAATATCACCGGCTACACCCAGACCTACTCCAACCTGATCGCCGATTTCCATGCCGACCGCGCAAAATGGCTACGTGAGGTGAAACGACTCGAGGGCGAGGTAAAACCGATAGAAGATCGGCTTGATGCACTACGCAAACAGGCCGATGAGGATTGGCCCAATCTAGCCAAGGCCAACGACAAACATGAACAGCTGGAGGGGGAGCTTGATCAGCTGCGCGAGGGTAACAAACCGAAACGTGAAGAGGCGGCCAAGGCTCGCGATCAGGCCGCCAATCAGGCGCAGACCGAACTCGATGCCTGTCTGAAGCGGGTCTCGGATGCAGCCTCAAGCGATGCCACCCTGCTCTTCACCATGGCACGTAACCCCAACCTCGACCGTTGCGGCAAGCTGCTCGCCGAGGCCGAGGCGGGCTATGAAGCGGTTAAACGCAACAACGTGAAGAAGTTCATCGAGGTTCCCTGTCCCAAGAAGCCAAAGATCGCTATCGGTTCCCCACCCATCTGCCCCGACCCGGCCGCTAATCGTGCCATCAGCGTCGGCCCTAACAGTGAGGTCGGCAGCGGTGCACGTCTGACCGAGAAGGCAACCGGCATGCTCGGCGGTGCCCTGGGCGGTCTTCTCGGCGGTGGCGGTGGCGGCTTCGGCATGGGCCCATCGAGCATGATGGGTGGCGGCGATGAGCCGGCACAACCCGACACCGTCGACGACCCGGTTTCGAAGAAGCTGAAGAAGAAGTTCACCCACAAACCGAGCGGTACCAAGCTTCGGGTGGGCGGCAAGTTCAACGACAAGGGGCTGCTGATCAGCACCACCATCCTCGATACGCCTGGGGACGGCACCTTCCAGACCGCCTACCTCGAGGATCCTCGCGGCCACCGCGGTGGTCCGGTCGGATACTGGATCTACGATGTCTACCAGGAGTGGAATCTGACAGTGAGCTGGACCCACGACCGCTGGGTCGATGGTGAGCATGTGCTGCATGAGGAGGGAGGCTGGCAGGAGAGCGGTACCAATCTGCTCGATACCTTCCGCGTGCCTGTCTACGAAGAGCCTATCTGGGCACGTCTCGGCTTTGGCAGCGCCATCAAGGGCATCAGCAGTCTCGGCACCCAGTACCTGATCACCAAGGAGCAGCTAAAAAAGGAGCCGGTCTACCTCGTCACCCATATCACCCAGCCCAATGCGGACCCGGTGACTACCGTACCGATGATCCTAAAACTGAGCCTGAACGCCAAGGGTAAACTCGATATGAGCCAGGTGAGTGCCACCAAGGCCGATATCGACTGTAAGGGTAAGAAGCGGACCAAGGTGAAGCAGCCTGAACCGAAGAAGAGTAAATCAAAGCCGAAGGCCAAGGAGCCGACACGCGACCCTGAACCAAGTCCTCTCGACAATGAGTTCTTTATGGGGTCGTAACGGGATCGTCAGCGCACATCCCTGATTCGGGTGTGCGCTGCTCTAGAATCAGTGCTTGGTGAGGTGTTCCTGGGTGATGTAACCGTCGGAGACCATCGACTCGATAGCCGTTTCACGCTCCTGCAGGTTGAAAGGAACGGCCAGATATTCGGGAAGCTCGACCTGCTCATCGCCCAGTCGTATCACCTCCGCCTCTAACAGGCGATCGAAGACCGAACCAAGCGTCGTCTCAAACGACTCCGGCGGCCCTGCCTCATAGTGACCACCCAGATGATCAAACAGCTCCTGTACCGTATGTTGTCCATCAGCCAGCGCCACGACCGTGCCGAGCCAGGCATCAAGCTCATTCGCCGAGAAATTTTCCAGCACATCGATCACTGAAATCTGCTCACCCTCAGCATTGAAGGGAACAATGCGGAAAAAATATTTTGTCTTATCTAAGTCCATCTTCAAACCCCGTTATCGTGTTCGATACGCCATGTGACAGCCGACGCAACCTGCCGTCAGTTTTTGCAGCGCAGTGTAGGTCTTATTCACATCGCCCTGTTTGGCGACTTCGGCCAGCTCACTCGCCGACTCATGCATGCCCCAGCCTAACTCGCGCATCGCCAACGGCATATACCGCCCCGGTGGTACTCCACTCTCCCGGTGCTTGCCCATCGTGCTCTTGCCCATGCGCTGCTCGGCCACCTCGCCCGCCTTCTCATACTGATCGTCAGCCAGTAGTGCAAAGATGGTGGTGAGTGCTGCCAGATGATCTTGCATATCGGCGCGCATCAGTGCGCGGGTCTTGGCTGGCATCTCCACTAGCTGACGGTGGTCCTGCAGCTCTGCTGCTGTGTCTGTCTCTGCCTGCACACTTCCGTTCATAGAGAGGCAAAAAGACCCAAACAGATTCGGGGAGTCGCTATTTTTGCGGAAGCATGTTTTGGGCATCCAAGCCCAGCAAGCGGCAAATACTTAACGCGACCGTTTATGCCTACGAGCGCCCCGACCGTCCTGCGTTCGTTGCGTAATCACCTCTTCGCGGCTCTACACAACTCCCTCACTGACTCTACGCCGACATAAAGCCGCTGCTGCATCTTCTCCGTCGTTCGCTCACGCTCTCAACTACGAATATGCAGACGGCGTCGACTATCGGGGACTAACCGCCCTCACTTCGCTCTCCATGGCGGTCAGCGGTAGCGTATCTCTCTTCTCATAGTCTCACCTCAATATCCGTTCCCCACCCTATAAAACTAGCACCACTCGTTACGGGTCGACTTGATCAGTGACAAAGGCGAATACTACTTCGCCTTGGGTCGAAACGGTTTCATCACTTCCTCATTGCACTCGAGGAACGGGCCTTCAATCAGATCAATGCAGTAGGGTACCGCCGGGAAGACGGCATCGAGACACTCGCGAATCGATTTGGGTTTGCCGGGGAGGTTAATAATCAGCGACTTCCCACGGATACCTGCCGTTTGGCGCGAGAGGATCGCCGTCGGCACATACTGCAGACTGGTCTGGCGCATCAGTTCGCCGAAGCCGGGCATCATCTTCTCACAGACTGCCTCGGTCGCCTCGGGGGTGACATCGCGTAGCGCCGGGCCGGTGCCGCCGGTGGTGACGATCAGACAACACCCCTCTTTATCGGCCAGCTCGATCATCGCCTTCTCGATCTCTGCCTGCTCATCGGGAATCACCCGGTAGACCGGCTCAAACGATGAAGTGAGGTAGTCGTTCATGGTCTCGATAATCGCCTTGCCGGAGATATCTTCGTAGACACCGGCGCTGGCGCGGTCGGACGCGGTGATGATGCCGATTCGGATGGTCATTGCTCTCTCCAATTACAGCGAAGGCGCTGCGAAACTGTTCGGTTGGAATGAATAGAATGGCGTATTTATACGCAACTTGGCGGTAAAAATGAAAGTTGCGTTACACCGACACGTCGGGGGGCTATTCACATCGCCCGCAATGGTATGATTCCAGCCCATGGATGCCACACAACTCACCGTCGTAATTATCACCGCCCTGCTCGCCCTCGGCCTCGGTCTGCTGATCGGCCACCTGCGTGCGCAACGCGAGGTCACCACCCTGCGTGAGGCGAAGATCAAGCTCAGTAGCGAGCTGGCACACGAACAGCGTAGCGCAGCCGACAAGATCGCCGCACTGGAGAAGGCGCAGGCGGAGGCGCGTGGCCAGCTCAGCGACACCTTCGGTGCGATGGCGAGCGAGGCACTGAAACACAACAGTTCCGAGTTCCTGAAGCTGGCGCAGGAGAACCTGAAGCAGTTCCAGACCCAGGCACAGGGGGAACTCTCACAACGCGAAAAAGCGGTTGAGAATCTGGTCAAACCGATCCGAGAGGCGCTGCAGAAGACCGAGAGCCAGATCCAGAAGATGGAGAGCGAGCGCCAGAGCGCCTACGGCTCACTGAGCAAACACCTTGAGACGATGGCCGAGGCGCAACGCCTACTGCAGGGTGAGACACGCAATCTGGTGCAGGCGCTACGCCGTCCCGAGGTGCGTGGTCAGTGGGGTGAGATGACACTCAAGCGCCTCGCCGAGCTGGCTGGCATGGTCGAGCACTGCGATTTCTACGAGCAGGAGCAGGTGCAGACCGAAGAGGGTGCGCTACGTCCCGACATGATCGTACGCATGCCCGACGGGCGCGAGATCATCGTCGATGCCAAGACCCCACTCGACGCCTATCTCAGCGCCGTTGAGGCGACCGATGACGAGAGTCGCCAGCGTGAACTGGCCCGTCACACCCGCAAGGTGCGTGAACGTGTTAAAGAACTCGCCTCCAAATCCTACTGGCAGCAGTTCAAAAACAGTCCCGATTTCGTGGTGCTCTTCATCCCTGGTGACCAGTTCCTCACCGCCGCGCTCGATAACGATCGTAAACTGCTCGAGGATGCACTGGCCGACAAGGTGATACTTGCCACCCCCACCAGCTTTGTCGCGCTGCTGCGTGCGGTTGCCTACGGCTGGCGTCAGGAGGCACTGGCAGATAACGCCGAGAATATTCGTAAGCTGGGTGAGGAGATGTACGATCGCCTCGCCACCTTTGCCGATCACCTCTCCAAGGTAGGCAAAAGCCTTGATAGCAGCGTGAATCACTACAATAAAGCGGTAGGCTCCTTCGACACTCGCATTCTCCCCTCGGCGCGCAAGTTCACCGAGATGGGTATCAGTGCCAAGAAAGAGGTCGGTGATAGCCAGCAGATCGAACGCGCACCGCGCCGGGTCGAGTCGGCCGAAACATCCAGCAGCGATAGCGAATAGTTTCGATGTCCTCCTCCAGAGAGATCAAGGCGGCCTACCGCTACTGCCTCGATATGGCCAAGAGCCATTACGAAAACTTTCCCGTCGCCTCCTGGCTGATGCCACGTCGTATACGGCTACCGATTGCGGCCATCTACGCCTTCGCTCGGACCGCCGACGACTTCGCCGACGAAGGTGATCTGAGCGTCGACCAGCGTTACGCCGAACTCGATGCGATGAGCGAGAAGTTGCATACCCTGGAACGTGGAGAGAGCATCAATGAGCCGATCTTCATCGCCCTGGCCGATGCCATCGAACGCTTCGCACTCCCCTACTCGCTACTGCACGACCTGCTCAGCGCCTTTCGTCAGGATGTCGAGAAACGACGCTACACCGACTTTGGTGAGGTGATGGACTACTGTCGTCGATCCGCCAATCCTGTTGGTCGCTTGCTGCTACATCTGTTCGGTGCTGCCACACCACGCAACCTTGCCCTCTCCGATGGCGTCTGCAGCGCCCTGCAGCTAATCAACTTCATGCAGGATATCGGACAGGACTTCGACGAAAACGACCGTATCTACCTGCCACAGGATGAGATGAAACGTTTCGGCGTTGGGGAGAAATACCTACAAGAGAAACGCAAGGCACTGCGTATGGATGACCTGATCACCCTACAGCTAGACCGCGCCGAGAAGATGCTGCGCGCTGGCTGCCCACTCGGCATCGTATTGAAAGGACGCTTTGGATTTGAGCTACGAATGATCTGCGAAGGAGGTGTGACAGTGCTCTACAAACTACGCGAGCGCACCAACCCATTCGAAAGACCACGACTCGAACGACGCGACTGGTACGGTATCGTGCGCCGGGCACTCCTACCAAAACGCGTCAGGCGTTAATTACTATTTGAAACGGAACAACAGCTTATTAAGCTTACGTCTCTTTTTATAAAGATAGGCCACAACTCTATGCAACCATGGTGTGGGAACTGCGGAGAAAAGACATCGGTCGGTACGTTTAAGTCGTTCTGAAACCGTACTCGTTTGCGTCGGATTAATAACGGCATTTAGTTCGACGGCAAACTCATCATTAACCAACGCTAAGGCCAGCGATCTCAGTTGATCCTCACGACCCTCGTAGAGGGCCAAGTGATCCTTACGGCTATAGGCCATTTCAAATTCGAGATTCTCTTCTAACTCGTTTGCAAGGCGCATAATCAAAATCTCGCGATCACGATCACTCATCTGGCCGAACTGTATGGCATACTCTCCAGTCGCACTTCTGCTCCAGGGGAATTCCGTATAGACCATAACCAGTGACTCCACCTCCTCACCTACAGCCGCAATCACCTGTTTACGTTTCCTCTCCGTAACACCTGGCCTTGGATCTCCGAATTGACCGAATAGATATACCGAGTGCAGCAGTGCAGCAGCCACCAGTTCCACCCGAAATTTGTGTTCAGCCATAATGCTCGCGGTTCCGACCAGATGGCATAGAAACGGCCTGCCGTTGGCACGAAAATGCGACGGAAAGAGCTCCAGCGAGAGTTCGTAGGCCTTAAATATCAGCTCAACGGCATTAATATCAAAATTGAGTGCACGCAGCTGACTATAGAGCTGAATATTCGTCTGGGCATATTTATACATAGTTAGTATTCACCACGCGTCCCTTGCAGCAAGCAGAGCAGCTTTACTCCCCCAGTCCCAATAGTTCTTTAACCTTTAGGGTTTGAAGCGCATCATCTTGGCGTAATTTGGCGTAGATGCTATCAGCCTGACACCGACCTAGGCGTTGGATCCATTGCTTTCGACGCGACACTACCCTTAGGCCCAGCCCCACATTTTTTGCCTCGAAGGCAAACCCAAGGTCGACCATATTCACATCCGACCACTGATTTACATCAAACTTCATTGCCGCAATCGGATGCAATGTCCCGCAGGTGGCCAGCACATCAACCCGCTTTCCAAAGCAGAGTCGACTGACCGCATCATAGACCTTTCTATCCTGTCTATATGATGCAATATCTGCTTCAAACACACTGCCATGCACACCCGCTGCCACACGGTCGTCATACTTCACACACTCTCTATAGAGACGTTGTATAAAATTATTCGGGTATAAAATATCGTCATCAAAACAGGCATAGTAGTCAGCACCATCACACAGCGACAGACCAAGCAATTTACCGTTAGCACCGATCTCGCCCATATCCTGTGAACGTAGAATTGTCATCCGTTCATGTTTGGCATAACTCGGAATAACATCAAACTTATCGAGATAGAGGTAGAGATGGTCGACATTAGCTAGCGCGCTCTCAATCGCCATCGGTGCGGTATCGGCACGCGAAGGCATAGTCGCCATACCTCCAACGACCACGTAATCTTTTCGCATATTTCTATTCAAGCCTGGCTTCCGCTTCGCCCATCGTCCAGACCAAACAGAGTTCCCGCCCACACTACTTCCGGTCTATTAGGTATCGATTTTTCACCCAACTTGGCGCGTTTCATATCAAACTGTTCTCGCACCCGGCGCTCTATTTTCTGCGAGATCAGACGCCTCATAAATTTTCGCCCGAGCACTTTTCTGGGCCACGGGTATACGGTAGCAATTGCCCTATCTCGATGGTTCTGAATCCAGCTATAACGAATCCTGTCTGCCTTCAGCTTTACACCCCAGGTCTCTTCAAACGCCTTGATCGATTCCACCGCACGCTCATCCGACCAGCGAAACAGGTGGTATTGAAGATCGACCGAATTGAAAGGATCGTAGGCCCGATAGGTGACACGACTATCCTTCTCAAAGGTGACCTTGGTGCCCATATCCATACAGCGCAGGGCAAAATCCATCTGCTCCCGGGTAATCAACCGCTCATCCAGACCACCCATGCGATCGTAGAGATCCTTGCGCATCAACATACAGTGGAACTCACACACTTCATTCTCCAGCATCGATGGATCACTCAGCTGGGCCTCCACCTCCTCAAGAGGAACATTCATAAAGCGATGCTGCTCGCTCAGAATGAGATTCGCACCGTCGCGTTCATGGTGCAATTTGCCACCAGCGTGGTGAATGGTCACCGTCTCACACGGACCGATAAAAATAAGTGGTGCCACCGCATCCGCATCATTCTCATCAGCATTTCTCTCCAGGGCCTCCAGCCAACCCGCTTCATACTCGATATCGTTATCGGCAAAGAGGACAAATTCGGTTTCAACCTCAGCCGCACCAATATTGCGTGCCTCATTGGGCGTAACCGGATAGGAAAGCGCTATATGCTTAAACGGCCGTTCGCTCTGAAGTGCCTTAATTTCGGCTCTAATCTCTGTGGGCGTCACCCCCTCAACCACAATCACCGGAACGGAATCGTCTACGGTATTGAAGATCGACTTCAACGATGGAATGACCGAAGAGAAACGCTCACGCGGAGAGACGACAATGGTACTTTTATACATAGGAGTAGTAGCGACCGGCAGATATATAGACAAACCCATTTCAATACCTCACCACCAACAAATCTATCAATATTAGCCACCGTAATACCCTATTTTCATTACAGGTTATGATACTTCATGCAGCACCAAATCTCACGATCACTCATCGCATATATTGTCTTTCCACTCACGACTACGGCATCATTAGCTAACCTTATTTACAAACATGACCATGACCCCCGACGAATATTGTCAGGAGCGCGCCGCCTCCAGCGGTTCGAGCTTCTACTACAGCTTCCTCTTCCTCCCCGCCGAGCAGCGCCGTGCTATCACCGCGCTCTACGCCTTCTGTCGTGAAGTGGACGATGTGGTGGATGAGTGTCGTGATGCGAGCGTGGCACAAAACAAGCTGATCTGGTGGCGCGAGGAGCTGGAACGCACCTACCACGGCGAACCACAACACCCGGTCGGCCAGGCGCTACAACCGATCATTGAGCAGTTTGCAATGCCGCAGGAGGAGCTGCTGGAGATCATCGACGGCATGGAGATGGATCTGGTGCAGCAGCGCTACGCCAGCTTCAATGAACTACGCCTCTACTGCCATCGTGTCGCTGGTGTGGTGGGTCTGCTCGCGGCAGAGATCTTCGGTTATGAAGATCGTCACACGCGAAAATATGCCGATGCGCTCGGTCTGGCCCTACAGCTGACTAATATCCTGCGTGATTTACGTGAGGATGCCGAGCGTGGTCGAATCTATATTCCCGAGGATGAGCTGCAGAAGTTTGGAGTAACTGCCGAGGATCTGCGCCGGCCACAGGCGAGTGAGCGGGTCGAGAAGCTGCTCCAATTCCAGGCCGAACGCGCCCTGCAGTGTTACCACGACGCCTACGCCCTGCTCCCCCCCGATGACCGCTATCGCCAGCGCACCGGGCTGGTGATGGCTGCCATCTACGAAGCGTTGCTGCATGAGATCATCGATGGTGGCTACAAGGTGCTTGAGGGCCGTACCTCGATCTCACCACTGCGCAAGCTCTGGATCGCCTGGAAGACAATGCAGCACGAAAAACGCCAACATAAACGGTTGATGCGTCGCCAGCATGCCTGATCGGAACAGCGTCGCCCAACAACGGGTCGTGGTGGTCGGTGGCGGCTGGGCAGGACTCAGCGCCGCAGTCGAGCTGAGCCACCGCGGCGTCCCCGTCACTCTTCTTGAGTCGGCCAAACAGCTGGGCGGTCGCGCCCGTTGTGTCCAGTTTGGCGAAAGCCGGGTCGATAATGGTCAGCACATCATGATCGGTGCCTACAGTGCGACGCTCGATCTACTCAAACGGTTAAAGCTCGATCAGAACCAACTGGTCGAACGCCAGAGTCTGCTACTCAAGCTGCTCTCCCCTACCGAATCCCCACTCGAGATGCGCGCAGCCAACCTACCTGCCCCGCTGCACCTGCTGGGCGCACTGCTCACCGCCAAGGGTGTCTCGATCGGCGACAAGCTGAAAACAGTACTCTTCATGGCGCGACTCAACAGTCGACACTTCACCCTTAAAAAGGAGCAGAGCGTGCGCGACTGGCTCGCCGCACAGCCGAGGCGCGTGGTGCATGGCCTATGGGAACCGCTCTGTATCGCCACTCTCAACACCCCTCCTGAAAATGCCTCAGCCAGACTCTTTATACGGGTGTTGAAGGAGGCCTTCAGTGGCCAGCGCAGCAACTCAGATCTACTACTACCGCGCACCGATCTCGGCACCACCATCCCGGAACCGGCAGCACACTACATCGAACGTCATAATGGACAGGTTCAGCTCAGTCGTCGTGTGAACGAACTGATCATTGGGCAGGGCCGCATCCTCGGCGTGGCGATCGATGAACAGATGATCCCTGCGAGCCATGTGATACTCGCCACACCTCACACCGCCACTGCGCAGCTGCTACAGGCACATGAAGGCCTCAATGAGACCGCAAACCAGCTAGTACAGATCCCCACCGAACCGATCTGCACCATCTATCTGCGCTACCCGGAACAGACACGGCTCGAACTACCGATGATTGGCCTACTCGACTCAGTCGGTCAGTGGGTCATCGATCGTCGTAACTGCGGCCAGCCAGGGCTGCTCTCGGTAGTGATCAGCGCCAACGGTCCGCATATGGATCTCAGTAACTGCGAACTAGCTGACCACGTCACTGCGGAGCTGAAACACCACTATCCTGAACTGCCCGAGCCGCTGGAATCGCTGGTTATTCGCGAGAAGCGCGCCACCTTTGCCAGCAACGTCGGCATCAACGCCTACCGCCCGGCCAACCGCACTACAGTCGAGGGGCTATGGCTGGCGGGGGATTACACCGACACCGGATTGCCCGCAACACTCGAAGGAGCGATACGGAGTGGTCTACAATGCGCACAAGATATTGCGGCTGAGTGGCCGCAACAGAATTAATCATCAAACAGGAACGACCGATGCAAGACTATTCACCCGCAGCCGATCTCTTGAAAGAGCGCGTTATCCTCATCACTGGGGCTGGAGATGGTATAGGCCGTGCGGCCGCCAGGAGCTTTGCCGCGCATGGTGCCACGGTTGTACTGTTGGGTCGCACAACTCACAAGCTGGAGAAGGTCTACGACGAGATCGTCGATGCCGGTCATCCACAGCCGGCCATCTACCCAATGAATCTCGAGGGCGCAGTGATCAAGGATTACGACGATCTCGCCAAGGTAATGGATCAGGAGTTCGGACGCCTCGACGGACTACTTCACAACGCCGCCTCACTCGCCCGCCTCTGTCCACTTGACCAGTACGACCCGGAGGGTTGGTACAAGGTGATGCAGGTCAACCTCAACGCCGCCTTCCTGCTTACCCAGGCGTGTCTGCCACTACTGAACAAGGCCGAGGATGGCCGCATCCTCTTCACCTCCGATCAGATCACCCAGGAGGTTAAAGCCTACTGGGGTGCCTACGGCGTCTCAAAGTTCGCCATCAACGGCATGATGCAGATGCTCGCCGAAGAGCTCTCCAATACCAACATCCGGACCAACGCCATCGTCCCTGGTCCCGTCCGCACCTCCATGCGTGCCTGGGCCTACCCCGGTGAAGATCCCAATAGCCTGCCGACACCCGATACCATCATGGCTAGCTACCTCTACCTCATGGGAGCCGATAGTAAAGAGAGTAATGGCGAAATCATCAACGCTCAGTAAGTAACGTTTTAAACAAAAAAGCCCGGATACGCTTTCAGCGATCCGGGCTTTTTTCTTCACCTGTGAAGAGCTAGAGTTTCAATCACTCCACTTCTTTAATTCGGCTCTCTGATCCGGTTTTTTTTCGATGTGATGCACATCATTTTGAGCTTTTCGCTTTTTTCCTACGAATCTCTTTTCGTTGCTGCTTGCTTGGCCGGGGAGTCGCTATTTTTGCGAGAGTTTGTTTTGGGCATCCAAGCCCAAGCAAACAGCAAAAACTTCACGCGACCGTTTATGCCTGCGGCGCCTCGACCGTCCTGCGTACGTTGCGTAATCACCTCTTCGCGGCTCTACACAACTCCCTCAGTGACTCTACGCCGACATAAAGCCGCTGCTGCATCTTCTCCGTCGTTCGCTCGCGCTCTCAACTACGAATATACAGACGGCGTCGACTATCGGGGACTAACCGCCCTCACTTCGCTCTCCATGGCGGTCAGCGTATGTTATCCCGAGTAGAAAGCACACTCTTTAATTCACTATATGCCTGCTGCCATTCAGGTGTATCTTTAAACTCTATAACTCCAGTTTCAGACACTTTGGGCTTTGTTTCATACCCATTTCTATCAGACAACTCAAAAGACTCTTCACACCTTAGTAGAGCAGCACGCCGACTCATTAATGAGCCAGTATGCATTTCATTTAATGCTTCTATTGTTTTTATTACTACTTTACTAGCCATTTCTATTTTTTAACATATAACGCAGAGCTAGGCCGACCGCCGTAGCTGTATTAATCTTGTGCTATTTAAGCACATAATTATATTCTGCGACGGCAGTCTGTTTGAGCGTTTTGTTATGTGATGTTTATATGCGCACATAACGGGGCACCTTTACCTTAAGTAGCTGGATCAGTTCTGGCTGCATACATTCATATATATCAGGTATATCTAGTACCGCCAGATTTTTGTCTTTTAATAATTCTTTATATTTTTTTGATATTTTGTTTCTATGACTTTTTTCCATAACTAGAATGACATCAGCCCATTCAATGAGGTCACCGCTTACTGGTGTTTCTGCATCCTTGTTTGTACCACAACTAATAGCATTTATGCCTTCACATTCTGAAAACACCGCTTCACCCGTTGGGCTTCGTAGTCGATTTTCACTACATACAAATAGTACATTCATATTTTGTACTTTTACACATAATGCTAAGTTAACCGGCGCGGTAGCGCGTCCGAGCAAAGAATTAGCGTTGTTAAACTTTTGTTAGAACGCACTTCTTCCCTATACAAATATATGCCAGATGTTATCGCTGCAACAATGATTGCAGGTACGAGGCACCATAACACTATAAACTGTATTGTGTTTTGGAGGTTTGAACCGTACCAATACGAGAAGAAACCTCGGAAAAGCACTACAGAACCAATTAAAGATGCCAGTAAAGCTCCTAATAATAGCGTATGGACTTGCTCTCCAAGCTACAACCATTCCTGCTACAAGTGATGCATAAATAGGAGTATACGTGGCTACACTGCATCCTAAACTAATTAGACCATGTGAATACATGGGGAAACAGGTTTCCTCAAATGCCAATGCTCCCAATATACCCACCGCCATAAAACAACAACAGCTAATGTCATTCTTAATAGTAATTTCACCATATTGTGCGCTCTAACGTGTGCTAAGCCGACCACCGTAGCGGGGCTTGTTTTTGTGCTATACAGCACAAAATAAGTGCCGCGGAGGCGGGTCGGCTTGAGCTGATTGTTAGAAGCTTTGTTCATGTTATTACTAGCGCTAGCATTAACATAAGTACAACTATTGATAGCCCTATGGTAATGGCAATAAAGTTATTGGCTATTGTAACTGACAATGCCTAGCGCCATCTTTTTGTGATTCAGCTGCATATTCACTCATTTGTTTGAATTGCTCGAAGGCATGAGCGAAGGGCCTTTGATATTGCCCTTTTCACTCAGATACGGAACTACTTTCCCTAGATAAATAACGTTGCCAACAATCACGTATATGATAATTAGTGCAGCTAGTAACCCAAACGCTGTTCCTTCATTCATTTTATGGCTTCTAACAGTGAATTATGAAGCCAGCACATATATTGTGATATGTGACTGGTTCTTATAAATACGTTATGCCGCCAATAGTTCTCACTTTTAGCGACAACTTTGTTGTTTCTACGATAATGACTGGGGGATATTTTCATCCTACATACCTTTCCCTGCTATGTAAGCATGTGAAATTGGTTGGCATAGTAGCTCGCATCCTGCTTATTGTGGTGCCGAGTATCTTCCTTTCTCAGCTTTTCGTTGGAAGGGTGTTCTATATCTCCTGGAAAATCAATTTCTGTAGTTAATACTTGAGAAAGCCAAGCAGTCAAATGGTAGGTATCACTTCGTTCCGCCCATCCTACCTAATGATTAACCGACGGTTCGGACTTTGTAGGCCTCTTCCAGGGTGGTACGACCCTCTCTGGCTAGCTCAAGCGCATCTTCAAAGAGTGTTGTCATTCCCGCCTTGTGAAGCGCCTCTCTGATTGCCTGCTCACCTTTATTGGCGTGGATCAGCTGTTGGATCTCTGGCGTTACGGTGAAGATTTCACAGACGGCGACTCGGCCACGGTAGCCGCTCTGGCTACATGTGGGGCATCCTCTTCCACGATAGAAGATCTCATCATCGGAAACGCCGAGTGTCTGACGCAGTTTCGTATCGATGGTATCAACCTCTTTGCACTCTTCGCAGATAACGCGCACCAGTCGTTGCGCCATTGCGCCTAGCAGTGTGGAGCTCAGTAGGAACGGTTCGACACCCATGTCGATCAATCGTGTTACGGAGCTGATCGCATCATTGGTGTGAAGAGTGGAGAGCATCAGGTGTCCGGTGAGTGCAGCCTTGTTGGCGATCTGTGCCGTTTCCAGGTCACGAATCTCGCCGACCATAATCACATCGGGGTCGTGGCGCAGGATGTGGCGCAGTGCCTCGGCGAAGGTGTAACCCTTCACGTTTGAGATTTGAATCTGCTCGACGCCGTCCATCGCATACTCAACCGGATCTTCGACGGTGATGATGTGCGGATTTTGCCGTTTCACCTCATTGAGCAGTGAGTAGAGGGTGGTCGACTTACCAGAGCCGGTCGGCCCGGTGACCAGCACCATGCCGTGCGGTTTGGTGATCAGATCACGCAGGGTATCGACCTCATGTTCGCCAAATCCGAGCACTTAGCCGGGGAGTCGCTATTTTGCGAAAGTTTGTTTTGGGCATCCAGCCCAAGCAAACAGCAAAACTTAACGCGACCGTTTATGCCTTCGGCGCCCCGACCGTCCTGCGTTCGTTGCGTAATCACCTCTTCGCGGCTCTACACAACTCCCTCAGTGACTCTACGCCGACATAAAGCCGCTGCTGCATCTTCTTCGTCGTCCGCTCGCGCTCTCAACTACGAATAGGCAGACGGCGTCGACTATCGGGGACTAACCGCCCTCACTTCGCTCTCCATGGCGGTCAGCGTGGGCGCAGTCCTACCTCTTTATCGAGCAGACGAATCACCGCACTCTCGCCATGCACGGTCGGCATTACTGAGATACGCAGATCGATCGGGTGTTTATCCTTAACCAGCCGTGCATGACCATCCTGTGGCAGGCGATGCTCGGCAATATTCATTCGCCCTGTGATCTTGATACGGCTGACCAGTGGGGCGAGCAGTGATTTGTGCAGGGTACGGACGAACTGCAACACGCCATCAATGCGGTAGTAGACGCTGGCACGATCCTTCTCCGGACGAATATTGATATCGGAGGCCTTGCGCCGAACCGCCTGCCACATGATTGCATTGAGTAGCCGCACCACCGGCTTCTGCATCGCCTGCTGCTCGAGGTCATCCTCATAGGACTCCTCTTCAAAGGCATTAGCACCGGATACTGGCGAGAGTTCGAACTCATCGAGTGGCGTATTCTCATCGAACTCACTGTAGTGGCGATTGAGGGCCAGACTGATATCGCGTGCTGAGGTCACCACCACTTCAGCTGAACGGTTGGTGTTGAAACGAATCGCATCGAGCGCATCCCAATCGAGTGGATTTTCAATCGCAACGATCAACTTGCCATCATTCTCAGCCAGCGGCAGCACGTTGTACTGAAGCGCCAGGTCGGAGGGGATCTTCGACAGGACGTTGTCATCAATCTCAAACTCCCTGAGCGAGACGTAGGGAATATTGAACTTGTGGGCCAGCGCGATGTGGAGTTGCTCACGGGAGATCAACCCCTCTTCAACCATCATCGTGCCGAGGTGGTGATAGGTCAGCGACTCGCGTTGGTCATCTAGCACCTTTTCGAGCTGCTCCTCGGTAATCTGCCCCTCTTCAATCAGGATCTCGCCAAGATGGCGTTCACCGAGTGGACCAATATGATTCAGCAGATCGACCACGTCGGCCGCATCGTGGACCTTATACTCTTCCATTCTTCTTTTTCTCCACCACCCTTAATGCATACCCTCATTATATGCCCTCTTCCCTGTCATTGGGGCTGCGCCAGATCATCGTCATCGGCGGCAAACTCTTACCGCCCCCCTCCTGCTCCAAGCGTCAAGATGACGTCACAGACCCATCGCCGCGCCAACTCACCCGCATTATTCTTTGTTATTACATAAGGTTATAGTTAACGGCAATAATTGGCACGACTCTCGCATGAGTAGGAACAAACCGACCGCGAGGATAGAACAATGGCAGCACAAGGCGATATCACTAACACTCAGAATGGCGACACCATTCCCTTTCCTCTCCGAGGCTCTGCTCACGCCCAGAAGCGTGATTCCGAATCTCAGGATTATGGGAACGGTGCCAGCATTGCGCTTGAACTGAGCGCCATCCTGCAGAGCACACTGGAGTGGAACAAGGTTCTGACCCTGTTCAATAGTGAGGCTCGCCAGAACGTTCCCTTCGATGCACTCAACTACACCTTCCCATCCGATAACATCCACTTCGAGATCGGTGTCACCAAACACCACAAGGCGAGCTATCAGCTCACCCTCGGTAACCAGACACTCGGCACCATCACCTTCTCGCGTCGTCGCCCCTTCAGCGATGGCCAGCTGAAGCTAGTTGAGGAGATGATCGTCGGTCTGGTCTACCCACTGCGTAACGCCCTGCTCTATCGCCGTGCGGTACAGTCAGCTCAGCGTGACCCTCTCACCGGCATCGGAAATCGTGCTGCACTGGAGACCGCACTGAAACGTGAGATCGACCTCTCCCATCGTAACGGCTCACCGCTGGCGATGATGGTTTTCGACCTCGATCACTTCAAGAACGTCAACGACACCTACGGCCACGCCGCCGGTGACTGCGCCCTGAAACAGTTTGCCCAGACCGTTGGAAAATGCGCTCGTGGAACCGACATGCTGTTCCGCTTCGGCGGAGAGGAGTTTGTACTACTACTGAACAACACCGAGATGATGGGGGCTACCCAGCTGGGCGAGCGTATCCGTGAGGCGGTTGAGGAGATGGAACTTGAGTGTGAAGGTGCCCGCTTCGGCATTACCGTCAGCGTCGGCGTCGCTGCAACTCGCATCGATGACACCCCTGAATCACTTTTCAAACGCGCTGACTTCCTGCTTTACAGCGCCAAAAGCGGAGGACGTAACTGTGTCTGCTCAGCGGAATAAATTGCTACCACCTAATGGTCACTTCATCTCAACGACCAGTCGTGGCACCCCGGTTCTTGTTTCGATGCCTCATCACAGCAAGGCCGAGCTACACCACCACACTGATCAGCATGCGATCTACGATACGGGCTTTACCGTACTGCACAGTGAGCACAAACGAGAACAGCTGCATTAACCAGCACCGTTGCGGAGACTACCCCGCAGCGGCGGACTGACAATTCCGTACCAGCGGACAATTCTCGCAAATCGGTTTAGTACGGCAGTGTTGTTTGGCATACTCAACAATCAACGCATGCGCCTGATTAAATAAGACAACATCCTCGCCCAGTGCCGCTTCAAAGGCGGCTCGCAACACCTCATACCCCTCTTCCCCATCGATTAATCCAACCCTGGAGAATATTCGGCGCGTATAGGCATCGATCACAAACACCGGACGTTCAAACGCGTAGAGCAGCATATCGTCGGCCGTCTCCGGTCCCACACCGTGAATAGCCAGCAGCTGATGACGTAACAGATTGGTCTCACGGTCAGAGAGCGCCTCGCAACCCCCCTCTGCCTGACACCACTCACAGAAGGCACGCAGTCGTTTCGCCTTGATATTGAAGTAGCCCGAGGGTTTGATCCAGGCAGCCAGATGGTCGTGACGACTCTTTACGATCGCCTCGGCCGAGAGTTTTCCCTTCGCTTTGAGATTAGCGATCGCCCGTTCGACATTTACCCAGTTGGTGTTCTGGGTCAGGATCGCACCGACCATCACCTCAAAGGGTGAATCAGCAGGCCACCACGACAGCTCCCCGTAGCACTTCTGCAGAGTGTTGAAGTGCGCCTTGAGACTCCTTTTGGGTAGCGTTAGTTTTTTCACCAAACGTTACGAACCAGAATTGCCAGGCGCACCGATAGCCAGAGCGATAATCACGACTGCGGTTTAACCGAGTTCACCGGCCTCTCAAACTCATCGGCTTGCGCGCGCAACCTTCGGGTGATCAGCAGTTTGAAGAAGAAGGGCAGGAAGAAGACCGCGAGGAAGGTCGCGGCGAGCATACCCCCCATCACACCGGTTCCCACCGACTGTCTGGCACCCGCTCCCGCTCCGGTCGAGAGCGCCAGAGGCAACACACCGAGAATAAAGGCTAGCGAGGTCATAATAATTGGACGGAATCTTAGCCGCGCCGCCTCCATGGCCGCAGCAGCAGCGGACCACCCCTCCTGATACTTCAACAGCGCATACTCTACGATCAGAATGGCATTCTTCGCCGCCAGTCCGAGCAGAGTTACCAGGCCGATCTGGAAATAGACGTCATTGGTAAAGTCTCGCATCCAGACTGCAGCCAGGGCACCGAAGGTACCGAAGGGCAGTGCCAGCAGCACCGACAGCGGTAACGACCAGCGCTCGTAGAGGGCCGCAAGAATCAGAAACACCATCACCACCGCCATGCCCATACTGATGAAGGCGGTGTTTTCAGATCGGACCTCTTGATAGGAGGCACCCGACCAGTCGACGGAGAAGTCTTTGGGCAATGACTTATCGGCCACATCCTGAATCGCCTGGATAGCCTGTCCCGAACTCACACCCGGGGCACCCTCACCAAAGAGCTTTACTGCAGGCAGGTTGTTAAAGCGATCCAGAGTGTCAGGACCGGAACTGTACTCAACACGTGCGAAGGCTGAGACCGGCACCATCTCCCCCTGCGTACTGAGCACAAATAGCTGGCCGATATCCTGAGGTGTTTGACGGTAGTGCACATCGGCACCGATCAACACCTGCCACGCCCTGCCGTAACGACTGAAGTCGTTAACGTAGTAGCTGCCCAGCGTCGCTGCCAGGGTATTAAAGGCGTCATCCAGCTTGATACCTAAAGACTTGGCCCGCTCTCGATCCACATCGACATAGAGTTGCGGGGTATTAGCACGCCAGAGAGAGTTGACCATACCGAGACGCGGCTCTTCGTGTGTCGCACCCTTGAAGCCCTCCATCGCCCTGGCCAGTTCAGCCGCCCCACCCTCACCACGATTCTGAATGTAGAACTCAAATCCGCCTGTATTACCCAGACCAAAGATCGCTGGCGGATTAAACGCCAATACCAGCGCCTCATTGATAGCACCCGTCTTCATGAACAACTCATCCACCAGCGCCTTGACCGGCACCTCTCGTTCATCCCAGTGCTTTTGCGTAACAAACATGGTTGCAGCGCTATTTTTAAAGCTGCCACCGAGAAAATCCAGACCGGTAAAAGAGACCACATCGAAATTATTGGGATTGGATTGAATCGCTTCGATCACCTCACCCACGACTGCATCGGTGCGCTCGAGTGAAGCACCGTCTGGTAGGAAAACCGCCGCGATGTAATAACCCTGATCCTCATCGGGCACTAGAGAACCCGGTGTGCTCTGCCACAGATTAATTGTGATGGCGACCATTCCCAGAAACAGTCCCATCGTGAGCAGAGAGCGACGCAACAGAACCCCCACGCCTTTAACGTAGTGATCGGTGACCTGATGAAACCAGTGATTAAACCAACGAAAAAAGGCGTTGCTCGCCTTGTGTTCATGTTTCAGTATCAACATGCATAACGCAGGCGTCATGCTGAGTGCGACCACACCGGAGATCGCCACCGAGATTGAGATGGTAATGGCAAACTGTCGATACAACTCGCCGGTCAGTCCACCGAGGAAAGCAATCGGTACAAACACTGAAACCAGTACCAGCACAATGGCGATGATAGGCCCGCTCACCTCACGCATCGCCTGTATGGCAGCATCGCGTGCCTTGAGCCCCTCCTCATGCATGATGCGTTCGACATTCTCCAGTACCACGATTGCATCATCGACGACGATACCTATCGACAGCACCATACCGAACAGGGTCAGGGTATTTATCGAGTAACCCAACATCTGCAGCCCGGCAAAGGTACCCAACAGGGAGACCGGCACTGCCAGTATTGGAATCAAAGTAGCACGGAAGTTTTGTAGAAACAGGTAGACCACCAGGAATACCAGCAACATCGCTTCACCGAGCGTTTTGAGTACCTCACGGATAGATACCTCGACAAAACGGGTGGTGTTGTAAGGGATTGAATAGGTCAAACCCTCTGGGAAGTCAGCTTCCAACTCCGCCATTGTATCTTCGACACTCTGCCCGACATCCAGTGCGTTGGCTCCCGGCTGCAGGAAGATACCGACCAGTGTGGCGGGTTTGCCGTTGATGCGCCCGACAAAGTCGTAATCCTTCGAACCCAACTCCACGCGGGCGATATCTTTCAGCCTCAGCGCGCTGCCATCTGCATTCGAGCGAATTATGATTTTGCCGAACTCCTCCGGCGTAGAGAGCCTTCCCTGCGTGGTGATGGTATAGACCATCTCCTGGGATTTCCCCGTCGGTTTCTGACCGATCTTGCCCGCTGCGAACTGGGCATTCTGCTCGTTAACAGCGGCAATCACCTCGTTCACCGCCACACCCAACTGTGTCATGCGATCGGGTTTAAGCCAGATACGCATAGCGTAATCCTTGGCACCAAAGATCTGCACGTTGGTACTTCCCGGAATACGCTTGAGGCGATCAAGCACATTCAGGGTGACGTAGTTGGAAGTGAACAGATCGTCATGCCGCCCATCGGGCGAATAGAAGGCCAGTACCTGCAAAAACGATGAGGAGCTTTTTTCAACAACCACGCCCTGACGCCTGACCTCCAGGGGCAGACGCGCTTCGATCTGTTTTACCCGGTTATTAACATTGAGCGCTGCCTTATCGACATCGGTGCCGATTTCAAACGTGACCGAGATGGTAGTGACGCCACTGGAGGTCGAGGTCGAGGCCATGTAGATCATGCCTTCAACACCGTTGATGGCGTTCTCAATCGGGGACGAGACGGTCTCCTCGACTACCGTTGCCGAAGCACCGGGGTAGATGGCCGTGACCTGAACCACAGGAGGCGCAATTTCCGGATACTGGGCGACCGGCAGCGTACGCATGGAGGCCAATCCGGCCAGGATAATGAATATCGAAATGACAAAGGCGAAGATGGGCCTGTCGATAAAGAAGCGGGAGATCATTTAGATAGGCTCCCTATTCCACACTGCTATCTTGCGCTGGCTCAGCACCGTGCGGGGTGGCACTAACCGACATGCCCGGGAAGAAGATCCGCGCCGATCCGTCGATCACCACTTCATCACCCGACTCCAGGCCAGAACGAATAATCCAGCCGTTCTCTATACCTTCGACATTTTTCACCCACTCGCCCACCACCACGTGACGTTTTAAGGCGATCGATTGATCGCTCTCATCCTTAGCGATGGCGTAAACATACTTGCCCTCTGGATCGTCTAATACTGAGCGTTGCGGCAGCACGATCGTATCGGTACGGACCGCACCCTGCAGCTTCACATTGACGAACTGTCCGGGTGCCAGCAGCCCATCGGAATTATTTACGATGGCACGGGTGGCAAAATTACCGGTGCGGCTATCGATCTTATAGTCCTGAAAGTCGATCGCACCGATATGATTTAAATCCTCACCCGTGGCGGAGAAGAGAGCGACTTTAAAGCCACCCTCGGGGAGCCTAATCTTTCCCTCTTTGGTCTCACGTCGAATATCCAGCTGTACCGCCTCGGCAACGCCAAAATCGACGTAGACCGGATCGGTCTGTGCCAGGGTGGTCAACAGACTATCGCCACCCTCTTCAGCCAGCCCGCCTTCGACCTTCAGCGCCCGACCGGCAACACCTGCAATCGGTGCCGTCACCTGCGTGTAATCGAGATTGATAGTTGCGCTTTTCACCCTTGCCTGCGCGAGTTTGACCGCCGCCTCTGCCAGGTCGCGTGCAGAGTCTGCGTCATCAAGCTGATTTTGACTCACCAGGTTTTTCGCCAATAGCGGCTTCATGCGTAGCTGTTCACGTTTGGCACGCTTAAGCTCTGCCTCTGCACTGGCTAACTCAGCCTCGGCCTGTGCAAGCTGCACTTCATAGGTTGAGGGCTCAAGTTGAAATAGAAGATCGCCCGCATCGACCAGACCACCCTCCTCATAGTGCCGCTGCTCAACGAGACCGGTAACACGCGCTCGAACCTCGACCTCACGTGAGGCGGCAATCTGCCCCACATACTCATACTGCAGTGCCACATCTTGCTGCTTGATGAGCAGAGTCGTGACACTCGCTGGAGGCATTTCACCACCGGCCGATTCATCCACAGCTTCACTGCTATCACAACCGCTCATCGACACGACCGTTGCCAGCAGCAGAAGAGAGAGCAACTGTTTTCCTGATCTCATGGGAATCCCTTATTCAGCCAGAGACAGACAGCACTCTAGGCGGTTCAATTACAGTGATAGTTGAAGATAACGCTGGACAGCTTTAACACCTCAGATGCGAGGCGTGCTTCTCAGTATATGCAGTCGCAATCAATGCAACAAGCCAAGCCACGTCTGCATTCAACCTAAATTTGGCGGTCACAAAATGACCGATGAAAAACCGATCACAGAGTCCGATATGGGACTCAAAAGGGAGGGGTGTCGGCCATAGATTGTGCCGGGATTAATGGTCCCGGATTTCGATGCTGTGCGCCCCGATTGTCCGTCACCCAGACAATTGGAAGTGCGCTATTTTTTAGATGGACGTGACTTCTTGTAGGGAGAGGAGTGTTTTTTGGCGGATTTGTGCGCCTGCTTCTGTCCCGGTGCTGGTGACGGTTTTTCAACCTGCATTGAAACGGCATTGAGTAGCTGCTTCAGCTCTCCATCCTCAAGGTCTCGCCAGGCACCGCGAGGCAGACGACGCGGCAGCGAGATCGGTCCGAAACGGGTCCGGGTCAGACGTGAAACCTGCACACCCTGCGACTCCCACAGACGACGCACCTCTCGGTTACGCCCCTCTTTGAGGACGACGTGGTACCAGTGGTTGGCACCATCACCACGCCCCTCGGAAATCTTGTCGAATCGTGCCCGACCATCCTCGAGCTCGACACCACGTTGCAGCGCCTTGATCATCTCGGGTGTCACCTCACCCAGCACTCGCACAGAGTACTCACGATCGATCTCGCTGGAGGGGTGCATCAGACGGTGCGCCAGCTCACCATCGTTGGTTAGCAGCAGCAGACCGGAGGTATTGATATCGAGTCGGCCAACATTGATCCAGCGACTCCCCTTCAACTTCGGCAGGCCATCGAAGATGGTGGGACGTCCCTCTGGATCGGAGGTGGTGGTCACCTCACCGGTTCGTTTGTGGTAGATAATCACGCGCCGCTCTGGCTGCGCATCGGCGCTCTTGAGTTTAATCAGGCGGCCATCGATACGGATCTTGTCGTGCCCGCCCACCTTAATGCCGAGCTCGGCGATGACGCCATTAACGCTAATGCGTCCCGCCTCGATCCAGCGCTCTATCTCACGCCGTGAACCGTGACCAGCCGCTGCCAGAACCTTCTGTAGTCGTTCAGCCATAGTCTGTTATTGCGCCTGCTCACTGTCGGCGTCCTTGCGTATCTCAACTTCAGCAGCCTCATCACTCTCCGATGGCTGCTCCGCATCGGTATCCGATGCTGTTTCATTCTCGTCCGTCACTGTCGCAGCAACTTCAGTATCCGCTTCTACCGACGTTTCTTCCGTGGCGTCACTATTAGCATCAGATTCGGCACTTACGTCCCGAGACATCTCTTCCGACTCATTATCGGGAGTAGCTTCTGACTCATCACCTTCGACCGGATCACCGCTTACTGGCTCTGCAGCAATCTCATTCTCTACGGCATCAATATCGCCGTTATTAGATTCAGCCTCGCCCGAGGCCTCCTCCGAAGCATCTTCTGACTCGCCATCAGCAGCATCGTCCGTTTCTGCCTGATCCGATTCTGCTACTGAAGTGTCTTCACCCTCACCAGCGGTCCCGTCCTCGGCCTCTGTATCACCCTCAACACCACCCAACGGTTTCTTGCCCTCACCGGGGAGTGCCAGATCAAGCTCAGCATTAATACTATCGATGTCGCGAAGCTCAGAGAGCGGTGGCAGATCGCCCAGACCTTTTAGATTGAAGTAGTCGAGGAATTCACGGGTGGTGCTGTACATGGCAGGACGGCCCGGCACATCACGATGGCCGACCACACGCACCCACTCACGCTCGAGCAGGGTCTTGACGATGTTGCTGCTAACACTGACACCACGGATATCCTCGATCTCACCACGAGTAATCGGCTGGCGATAGGCAATCAGCGACAGGGTCTCGAGCAGTGCGCGTGAGTAGCGCGTTGGGCGCTCCTCCCAAAGGCGGCTGACCCACGGCTCCATATCGCTCTTCACCTGCAGGCGATAACCGCTGGCCACCTCAAGGATCTCGATACCGCGTTCGGCGTAGAGCTCATTGAGCTGCTCGATCGCCTTGCGTAGCTCGCCCTTGTCGGGACGATCATCATCAGCAAACAGCGCCAGCAGATTATCGAGGGTCAGGGGGCGCCCCGCTGCAAGCAGCGACGCCTCAACGATATGGGTCAGTTTCTCTTCATTCATCATCGTCACTTTCTGCAGTTGGATCCTGCATCTCTTGTTCTTCTATCTGTTCAACCGGCTCGACCCCGCTGTGGCCACCGGCGGCCTTGAGGTAGATCGGCGCGAAGGGCTCGGACTGGATAATCTCCACCAGCGACTCCTTGATCAGTTCAAGGATCGAGAGGAAGGTGACCACCACTCCAAGCCGCCCCTCCTTAACATCGAACAGACTGGTGAAGTCGGTAAACTTATCGGCCTCGAGCACACTGAGCACATTCGACATACGCTCACGCACCGAGAGTGCCTCACGCTGGATATGGTGTGAGGTAAACATCTCGGCGCGGGTCAGTACATCCTTGAAGGCTAGCAGCAGCTCGCGCATCTCAACATCAGGATCGTCCTGGGTCTGGACACGCTCGGGAGCCACCGCACTGGTGGGGAAGGTATCGCGCCCCACCTGCGGTAACGCCTCGATATCTTCGGCGGCCTGCTTGTA
Organism: Candidatus Reidiella endopervernicosa; assembly: GCF_013343005.1. Lineage (GTDB taxonomy): Bacteria > Pseudomonadota > Gammaproteobacteria > Reidiella > Reidiella endopervernicosa. The sequence continues at coordinate 1,834,532 of NZ_CP054491.1, read as the reverse complement.
GCGCTCATACTCCTGCAGACGGCGCACCAGCTCAGCGCGTGGATCTCCCTCCTCGCCCTCCTCAGTCGGTGGACGCGGCAGCAGCATGCGCGATTTGATCTCAGCCAGCATCGCCGCCATCACCAGATACTCAGCGGCCAGTTCGAGACGAATCTCCTTCATCATATCGATGTAACCCATGTACTGGCGGGTAATCTCAGCAATCGGAATATCAACGATATCGAGGTTCTGACGACGGATCAGATAGAGCAGCAGATCGAGCGGTCCCTCAAACGCCTCGAGGAAGACCTCCAGCGCATCGGGTGGAATGTAGAGATCCTGCGGCAGTTGGGTAACCTGCTCGCCCATTACCATCGCGAACGGCATTTCGCCCTGCGTACCGTCGGCCGGTGGCGCCTGCTCGGCACTCGGCTGCTCGGCAGCGTCCTGCTCTGCCGTCTCCGCCTCTGTGCTCTCTACCTCTGGCTCTTCGATTTCCATTTCACTCTCTATCGGTAGGAGAGGCCCATCGCCTCACGTACCTCATCCAGCGTCTCGCGCGCCACATCACGCGCCGACTCACTTCCTTCAGCGATGATCTGGCGTACCAGATCGGAATCGTTCTCAAACTCGCGAGCGCGATCACGGATCGGCTCCAGCTCCGCCTGTACCGCTTCGATTACCGGCTGTTTGCACTCGATACAGCCGATTCCGGCGCTACGGCACCCTTCCATCACCCAATCCTTGGTCTCATCGCTCGAGTAGACCTCATGCAGCTGCCACACCGGGCAGACCGCTGGATCACCCGGATCGTTACGGCGCACGCGGTTGGTATCGGTCGGCATGCGGCGCAGCTTCTCCGCAATTGCATCGGGATCCTCACGCAGTGAGATGGTGTTGTTGTAGGACTTCGACATCTTCTGTCCATCGAGTCCCGGCATCTTGGATGCAGGGGTCAGCATCGCCTGCGGTTCGGGCAAGATAATGCGACCACTCCCCTCAAGAAATCCGAACAACCGCTCACGGTCGCTGATAGAGATGTTCTGTTGCGATTCGAGCAGCGCCTGGCCCTTCGCCAGCGCTTCGCCATCACCCTGCTCCTGGTAGAGCCGACGCAGCTCACGGTAGAGCTTCGCCCCCTTCTTGCCCATCTTCTTCACTGCCGCCTCGGCCTTCTCTTCGAAACCCGGCTCGCGACCGTAGATATGGTTAAAGCGACGCGCCACCTCACGGGTCAGCTCGACATGGACCACCTGATCCTCACCGACCGGCACACCGCCCGCCTTGTAGACCAGGATGTCAGCGCTCTGCAGCAGCGGATAGCCGAGGAAACCGTAGGTGGCCAGATCCTTCTCCTTGAGCTTCTCCTGCTGATCCTTGTAGGTCGGCACCCGCTCGAGCCAGCCGAGTGGGGTCATCATCGAGAGCAGCAGGTGCAGCTCGGCATGCTCCGGTACGCGTGACTGGATAAAGAGTTTGGCTGAGCCAGGATCAACACCCGCCGCTAGCCAGTCGATCACCATGTCCCAGACGCTCTCCTCAATGATCGCGACATCCTCATAGTGGGTCGTCAGCGCATGCCAGTCGGCAACAAAGAAGAAGCAGTCAAACTCGTGCTGCAGGTTGACCCAGTTCTTCACCACACCGTGGTAGTGACCGAGGTGGAGCTTGCCGGTGGGGCGCATACCGGAGAGGACGCGCTTATTCTGCGATGGATTGGAACTCAAGGTGACTCCTAAAATTCTTCTAGTAATTTATAAACCGATCAATTTGTAGAGCATATCCTGCACACCGAAGACCACCGGACCCATGATCTTACCCAACAGTCCGGTTGCCAGCAGGCCCAATAGTATAAAGAATCCGTAGGGCTCGAGACGACCCAGCTGGTAGGACTGCGGACCGGGCAGTAGCCCCATCGCCACTCGCCCGCCATCAAGTGGAGGCAGTGGCAACATATTCAGCACCATCAAGATCGTATTGATAAAGATCCCCGCTCCGCCCATATAGATCATCGGCAGCGCCATCCAGGCCACACTATCGCCAACTGACAGACCGATCTTCATCACGATAGCCCAGAAGATTGCCATCAGCAGATTAGAGAGCGGTCCGGCAACAGCCACCAGCGCCATATCGCGTTTCGGGTGTTTTAAATTCTGCCAGGTCACCGGTACCGGTTTGGCCCAGCCGAAGATGAAACCGCCCAGCATCAACAGCAGTAGCGGCACGATCACGGTACCCACCGGATCGATATGTTTGATCGGGTTTAGCGTTAGACGACCGAGCATCATCGCGGTCGGATCGCCAAGACGACGAGCCATCCAGCCGTGGGCCACTTCGTGTACGGTAATTGCGAACAGCACCGGCAGTGCCCATACCGCAACCCGCTGAACCATGTTGAGTTCTTCCATCGCGCGATTATATCCGTTCAGCCAGAGCACCCATAACGGGCTACCCTTCCATCCCTGAGATGTCACCCTTACCAACACGGGTCACCTGCACATCGCCCTCCTCGAGGTGGACCACGGTGGTCGGCTCGATATCGCAGTAACCCCCATCGATCACCAGGTCGACCTGATGCTCCAGAATCTGACGCATCTCATAGGGATCAGTCAACGGGAACTCCTCACCCGGCAGCAGCAGCGTGGTGCTGAGCAGCGGCTCGCCGAGCGCCTCGATGAGCGCCAGGGCGATGGCGTTATCGGGAATGCGGATACCGATATTACGCCGCTTCGGGTGCATCAGGCGGCGTGGCACCTCGTGGGTCGCCTTGAGGATGAAGGTGTAGGGGCCGGGTGTGTGGCTCTTCATCAGTCGGTAGGCGATGTTATCGACCTTGGCGTAGGTGGTGATTTCAGAGAGGTCACCACAGACCAGGGTGAACTTGTGTTTATCATCGACGCTGCGCAGGGCACGCATGCGATCGAGGGCGCGTTTGTCGCCGATATGGCAGCCGAGTGCGTAGCAGGAGTCGGTCGGATAGACCACCAATCCCCCACCGCGAATGATCTCGACTGCTTGATTGATCAGGCGCGGTTGCGGGTTATCGGCATGGATAGCAAAAAACTGGCTCATTAATAATTCTTCGGTAAAAGGGGAAAATCAGGCGTTGCTGACGCGTTCGGCAGGGTGCCAGTCGGCCCAGATTGGCTCACAGCCGTTGGGCAGATCGGGTAGTCGTCCCAGTTCGGTCCAGGGAGTCTCCGGTCCGTGGTAGTCGGAGCCGGATGATGAGAGTAGATCGAAGGCACGGGCATGGCTCGCCATGACGATATTTTCACTGGCGCTGTGGCTTCCGGAGACCACCTCAAGCGCATCACCGCCACACTCCTTAAACGCCCCAAACAGACGGCGCAGTTTGGTCGCCGTCATGGAGTAGCGCGCCGGGTGGGCGATCACTGACTGACCACCGGCGGCCTTGATCCAGCCAACTGCCTCATCGATTGCGGCCCATTCGCCAGATACATGGCCCGGTTTATTGCGCACCAGATAGCGTTTGAAGACCTGGCGCATATCCTTGGCGTGGCCCGCATCGATCAGAAAGTGGCCAAAGTGGGTACGACCCACGATGCGTCCCTTGGCAAAACGGCGTGCACCTTCATAGGCACCGGCAATCCCCGCCTTCTCCAGTCGGCGCCCGATCTCCTCGGCACGCCACTCGCGGAAATCACACAGTCGATTCAATCCTGTCTGCAGTTCGGCATTCTCGATATCGACGTTAAGCGCGACGATATGGACCACCTGTGCGCCCCAGGTGACCGAGATCTCAGCGCCTGCAACCAGTTCAATACCGAGCCTGTTAGCCTCGATGCGCGCCTCTTCGATCCCAGCGGTGTTGTCGTGGTCGGTCAATGCCAACACCTTCACACCCTTCTCATGGGCACGCGCCACCAGCGCCGTCGGCGAAAGGGTGCCGTCGGATGCAGTTGAATGGGCGTGTAGATCGTAGGGTTGAGACATCAGGGCATTGTACTCCATGCCCCTGGCAAAAGCCCCTCCTATACCTTGTGTATCGGGTGTGCGTAAAGCGTGACGAGAGGTTGAGTATCACACCCCAGAGTGGGTTAGAATGCCGCTTTGCCCAAGATGGGCGTGACTTAAGATAACTATGAAATTTCTCTTCGATTTCTTCCCGATCCTGCTCTTCTTCCTCGCCTACAAGACCTACGGGATCTTTACAGCCACCGCGGTGGCCATCGCCGCCTCGGTCGCCCAGGTCGCCTTCTTCTGGCTCAAACACCGTCGCTTCGAGAAGATGCACCTGATCACCATGGCGCTGATTGTCGTGCTCGGTGGTGCCACGCTGATTTTTCAGGACCGCGCCTTCTTCATGTGGAAGCCGACAGCGGTTAACTGGCTCTTTGCACTGGTCTTTCTCGGCAGTCAGTTCATCGGTCAGAAACCGATCGTTGAGCGCATGATGGGCCACGCGATTCAGATCCCCGCCAACATCTGGTCGCGACTCAACTTCAGCTGGGTGATCTTTTTTGTAGCGATGGGTCTGGCAAACCTCTACGTCGCCAATTTCTTCTTCCAGGCGGAGCTGAGTCTCAACCTGGCCGCCGGCGAAGCTGTCGACCTCGACACCTGCGCCACCACCCTGCAGGGCAGTCTGCTCACCCTTTGCGAAGCGGCCAAAACCGCCGAGGAGGACTGGGTCGACTTCAAGCTGTTCGGCATGATGGGGCTCACCTTTGTCTTTGTCATCGGACAGGCCTTCTATCTGGCCCGCCATGCACCCGATGAGGAACAACCCAGCGAGGAGAACGAATAGTGCTATACGCCATTATCAGTGAAGATGCCGAAGGCACCCTGGCAAAACGACTCGAGACCCGCCCCGCTCACCTTGAGCGCCTGCAGGCACTCAAGGCCGATGGACGCCTGCTGCTCGCCGGCCCGCACCCCGCCATCGACAGCGAAGAGCCGGGTGAGGCTGGATTCAGCGGCAGTCTGGTCGTCGCCGAATTCGCATCACTCGAGGCCGCACAGGCATGGGCCGATGCCGACCCCTACCTCGAGGCAGGCGTCTACGCCAAGGTCACCGTTAAACCCTTCAAGAAGGTACTGCCCTAATGAGTACAGATCGCATCACTATGATTCGCGAGCGTCTCGATGCCGCACTCAGCCCAACTCAGATCGATATCATCGATGAGAGCGCCAAACACGCCGGTCACGCCGGTGCCAAAGGCGGTGGCGGCCACTTCATCGTCACCCTCATCTCCGGGAACTTTTCCGGCAAAAGCCTGATCGAACGTCATCGTATGGTCTACGACGCACTCGGCGATGCAATGCAGAGTGAGATTCACGCCTTGAGCATCAACGCCAAGGCCCCCGAAGAAATTTAATTAAACGACAACAACCACCAAGGAAACCTACCGATGCAAAACAGGAAAGCCGCTCTCGCGGTAGCAGCAGCCCTCTCAGCCACTCTGCTCTTTGGCTGTAACGACAAGAGTGAAACCGCAGAGAGCGCACCCAAGCCTGCTGCCACCGCAGCCATGGTCGAAACTGCCGCTGCAGTTGCAACCGTCAACGGCATGGCGATTACCGATGCCATGATCGATGCACAGGCCAAGCGCATGGGCAGCCAGCCAGGCATGTCCGAACTGGACCCTGCGATGCTGCGCGAGGCCGCCACCGATGCCCTGATCAACCACACGGTGCTGGTACAGCAGGCTGAGAAGCTCGGTTTTGAGAGTCGCCCTGAGATCAAGTCGCAGATCCAGACCCGTCGCGACGGCATCCTTGCCAACGCGCTGCTCAAAGAACAGCTCGCGACCGTCAGCTTCAGCGATGCTGAAGTACAGGCAGAGTACGAGAAGCACTTCAACACCAAGGAGCAGGAGTACAAGGCACGTCACATCCTGGTTGAGGCTGAAGAGAGCGCCAAAGAGCTCATCACCCAGCTCGACGCTGGTGGTGATTTTGCTGCACTAGCTAAAGAGAAGTCGACCGGCCCAACTGGTGCCAACGGCGGCGACCTCGGCTGGGTCAGCCCTTCACAGATGGTCGAGCCATTTGGAAATGCCCTCAAGGCGATGGAGACAGGCAAGTACAGCAGTACTCCGGTAAAGACCCAGTTCGGCTGGCACGTCATCCTGCTTGAAGAGAGCCGTGATGTGACTCCACCGAGCCTCGAGCAGGTCAAACCACAGCTGACTGAGCTCATGAAACGTAATGCACTGAAGGCTTATCTCGAAGATCTTCGTACCAAGGCCGATGTAAAGATGAACTAACGTTTTACCGTTAGCTCATTAAAAAAGGGAGGTGCATCTGCACCTCCCTTTTTCATTGCGAATAATTCAGCGATCGCGAAACACCTACCAACTAAACCATGCCTAACGAGCCTTAACCACTCACAAATAGCCACAACGCGGTAATAGTAAGCAGTGATCCAAATAGGAGCCCCTGCATCTGTTGATTACCACGTTTTGAAACCAGCATTGCCAGCGTCTTACCACCTACAATCCAGATCATACTGGTCGTTAACGTCAGCGAAACCAGCGCCAGAGTGAGAAATACTATCTGACCATGACCATCTAGTTCCGGTCGATAGAACTGCGAGAACATGATCATGGGAATCAGGAGATACTTGGCATTCAATGCCTCAACGATCACACCATCCTTAAAGCTCAACGGTGTCAGGGCCTCTTTATAGGAGGTGGAGAGCCTAAAAAACTTGTAGGCGAGATAGAGTAGAAATGCGATACCCACGTACCGTATCGCATCAAGAATTCCTGGAAAACGCGTGATCAGATAGTTAAGACCGAAGCCGACAGCCAATGTCTGGAACACACTCGTGATATTGGTACCCAGCCAAAACGGGACTGTCCCACGCACCCCAAAGGCACTGCCTGATGCGGCATAGAGAATGTTGGCTGGACCCGGACTAATGACTATGGGCAGTAGCGTAACAAACCACAGCAACACCAATTCGAGATTCATAAAACATCACTCAGCAACAAGTCATACAAACAACTTTCGATGTTAAATTCTACGACCGTCAAGATAACGACTTCGATAGTTTTTTCAGCTTGCTCTGATATCCAAGCTTCGCATAGAGATCTAATGCGGAGTCATTAAACTCATAAACAGAGAGCACCATCTCCTCGGCACCAAGTTTCTGAAAATAGCACTCAATTTCGGCGACAAGCATTTGAGCCACACCAATCCTTCGGAATGGCTTAGCTACAGATAGCTCATCGATATAACCAACCAAACGGCTCTTATGAATCAATGATTTCTGGTCGATTAAAGAACCTGAGACGATTCCGCAGACATCACCATCAACTCTTGCCATCAGCATCACATAGTCACTGCTTGAATACAGCGCATTGAATCCTTCAAGGGTGCAGTGCTCTGAAATATCACCTGGCATTCTGAACTCATTAGGCATCTGTTCGTAGTGATAGAGATCACTCGAATAGTAGAGTGATTTGATGAGCTCAAAATCCTCTACTTCGACACGCACAACCTCAATTTCTTGATGAATAACAGGACTAACAGATAGAGTCATAACAGGGCTTATCCATAGCAATTACTGGTAAAAACAGATACCGCGACTATCGGCTCCAGAACAGAGATTACCCTATTATTAGTAAGAAATACGATCTAACGCCGATGTCTCTACTCCACTCAATTAAATATGACTGTGGTCAAACGAAACACCCGATAAAATAACTGATGAACTGTGACTCCTTCCCAGTCCGTCAGTCCATTGTTGTCGTTAATTTGGTTAAAGCAGCTGCTGTATCCAACCAAACTGACGAACGGTTGGGTTCTGCTGTCGTAATACCGATGGCAACACGCTCATCATCGCCCTACCCTCAACCTCAGTTGCATAGATACCATAGAGCACCACATACCAGTCGCGCCCACGGAGCTCTGTCTTCACATATGAGACCGGTTCAACCAGCAGAGACTGCACCTTACGGATATAGTTAAAGGCCTCTGACTTGTTGCGAGTGCCGTAGAGTTCGATGGTCATCTGCTCAGGTTTTTGCAACAACACCCAGTCACTATCGTGCACGGCAATGGTAATCGCACTAGAATTTACGTCGAAGCTTGGGTTAATACTCTGCTCAATCGATTTAATGTTCTCATTCTGTGCCGTGAGTGCCTCACGATTGGTTTGAATGAGGGCTTGGTTAGAGGCTTGATGAAGTTGCTGCAATTCGTTCAGCTGATGCTCCTGATCGAACAGGTAACCCAATGTAAGAAGCGCCAGTAATACCAGCGCCAAACCCGCGCCAAACAGACGGCTGCGGAAACTGAACGACTGCCCCAATCGTTTACTGGCAACGCTCAGATGATGGGTAAACTCTTCAAGCTTATAGTTTCGTCGCTTGAGGTCACTTATATAACTTTCGTTGCGATCGCTCCTACGCCCTAGCTCGTTAGTCTGAGCAAATAGCTCCTCAGTGCTCTTGTTTAATTGTTCATCAACACGACTTAGTTTTTCATCAAGCAGACGAACCTTGGCGGGCGTCGGTTCAAGCGCGACGACGCGGTGGTCTATTTTTTCCAAAGCGAGAAACAGCTCTTTAAATTCCGCAGCGGTCTGCTCTTTGAGCTGTCCCTGTCCTTCCTCAACTGTCTGCAGAGTGGAGCTTATAGCGCGGGTCGTTTCGGTAAGAGTCTCAAGCTCTGCGAGATGCTGGCGCAGCGCCTGCTCTGCCTCGACCTGTCTCGGCTCTAGCAGATCAAGACGTCGGCGTAGCTCGACACTATCCTCGCTCAGACGTTCGAGCAGCAGATGCAGACGATTCTTTGCAGTAGTGATCTCTTCGTTAAAAGGTATAACCGTCGATACAGACTGCGTAGATTCATGTGCGATTAGACCAGTCTGTTCGGCGTTATCGTCGCCCTGTGACTGACCATCATAATTTGTAGTTTGCTGTTGCGGCATCGGATTGTCCCTATTATCAGCCTGAGTATATTAGTAAATGCTAACATTCTAGCCGAATTGAGCAAGAATTCCACTTTCTACACTATTCGAAGGGATTTACTGTTTTAAGAGCGCTGAAGAAGGCGGCTGTTGTTGAGGCAGAATGAAAGCATCAGATCGCACATTTGTGAAATCATTCATTGAGAACCGGGAGTCGCTATTTTGCGAAAGTTTGTTTTGGGCATCCAAGCCCAAGCAAACAGCAAAAACTTAACGCGACCGTTTATGCCTACGGCGCCCCGACCGTCCTGCGTACGTTGCGTAATCACCTCTTCGCGGCTCTACACAACTCCCTCAGTGACTCTACGCCGACATAAAGCCGCTGCTGCATCTTCTTCGTCGTCCGCTCGCGCTCTCAACTACGAATAGGCAGACGGCGTCGACTATCGCGGACTAACCGCCTTCGCTTCGCTATCCATGGCGGTCAGCGGTGGTGAACCGCGTTTTTGTACGCGTCGGTTGAATGCTTATGGAATATAGATTCTAACGTTGATAATGGAGAGGATCATTGACTACCCTTTTCCTGATTGGAGAGACACACATAATTTGCTGTGTATAGATAGATAGATGGACGCTCACGACAAAAGAACTCAAGGAGATAACTCTATGCTATGCGCATGAATCACTCGCTTATCTTCCGGTGGTAGCTGCCTATAGTCGAAGCTGTAGATCGCATCCAGATAGTGATCTGCATTTTTTGGAGCAGAGAAAGATAGCCCTTCAAACTCCAGCGTAGAAAGAGGAAAAACCTCTGCAATATCAAACCAGGCAGCCACATCCGGCATTTCACCGCTATAGATAACCTTTGAATGATCGTATTCCCACCCCTGGTGCATTTGTTTTAAAGATGAAGCCAGGGTAGCTCTGGTTAGAGGATCATCCTTTCCATCTGGTGTGTGCAGGCTTGTAGCTGAGAGTTCTCTTATCGCTTTAAGCGTCCTGTCGTAATAGTCCTTATTTTCCTCTGTATTTTCTATGGCAAGCATTGGAAAAATATCGACAAATACGCCCTGGTGGTAATTTACATCGCTCTCTTGTTCGTGAAACTCTACAATCCGAGCCTTATTAGAACGTAGTTTAATGTAATCAAATTTGAAGTTTTTATCGGTTATGGATGTTTGAAGAAATATATCACTCGAAAGCTCACTTTCAGCTATTTTCAAGAATTCGTTATAATCCTCGATGGGCATCGAAAGATCTATATCATCATCCCACGGTATAAAACCCTGATGACGAACTGCGCCTAATAATGTTCCAGAATCCAACCAATACTGAAGCTGGTGCTTTTTACATATTGCATCAAACTCGATTAGCATATCGAGCATAATCAACTGGGCTTTACGTAAAACCTGAGGGTCTATCATCAGGCTATACCGCTATGCTCTAACCACAGCATAATATTCATGCAAGGCATCAATGAGTATGTCGGTATATTCCTTTGTCATTTCACCCATATGGGAGACCCTAAAGACAACATCACGCTCCGCACCACCATTAGGACAAACCATAACTTTGTAGTTTTCTTCTAAAGCATTAACGATGTCCATTGCCGATTTTCCATCGGTTGGGGTTAGGGTGGTCATCGCATTTGGCATATAGGGTGTATATTCTTTTAACGGTAACGCCTTTATGCTTTCCCTAAAGTAGTTAGCGACCTCTTTTGCACTCGCGATACTCTGTTCCACACCACCACGCCTGCTTATTTGATTGAGTCTCGCCTGCAGTTGCAACATTATCGTAACAGCCGGTGTATAGGGGGTTTGCCCTCTTTCACCATTAACCAGATAATCTTTATAGTTAAAGTACAGAGAATTGATATCTTGTAAGTTTTCTAGTGCGTTAGGGGAAAGCACCACCATGGTAAGCCCAGGCGGCAAGGCCAGACCTTTTTGAGAACTTGCAATAACAACGTCGATGTTTGACTGCTGCATATCGAGCGGATCGGTCACCAGCATAGAGATCGCATCTACAATGTAGAGCATCTCATTTTTAATCGCATAGTCACCCATAGCATCCAAATCATAAAGGTGGCCAACAGATGTTTCGTGTGCATTAACGACTAGCGCCGTGTAATTATCATCTGGCGCTAAACGCTCAATGTCGGTTAGATTAGTATTGTTAACCTTGAAGTTAGTATGCGGTATCTCATGTGTGGCACAAATATCGACAAATCGTGCACCAAATCCACCACCATTGACCACTAAAGCATTATCGTCTTTATGGAGTAAATTCATCACCGCAGACTCCATACCTGCAGTACCCGACGCCGTTAAGAAAATGACCTTTGAACCCTCTGGAGCATTGACCATATCTAACAGCCCGTTTTCACAGGCGAAGGTCACATCCGAAAACTCACTATTTCTAAAGTAGGGCGTCTGCTTAGCACCCACCTGCAGTATCTCTTCAGACATCTTTACGGGACCTGGGGTGAAAATAGCGTAATCTTCAAAAATCATATTCAAGCCTTCCCCAATTCCTTAAATTTTCTTTCGTTATATTCCAAAAGAACCCTATTAATTCCGATCATATCTTTAGGCGACAACATACTAGATTTACGCTTACCTCTTTGGATCAACGAAGCAAATTCTGCAATCATATAGCGCAGCCCGCAGCCATCGAACTCATATTTGAATGTTTGGCTTTTATTTTCATCTTCAAAGCGCACATGAAACTGCTTTGTTAACCACCATGGCGCAGGGATATAAACATAACCCTTTGTCCCAGAGATCACTGCGTCACCTTCCGACTTAATTCCAGTAGCTACGTTCGATATCCCGACAGCACCACCTTTATGTTTACTGATAATAAGATTGGAAACATCATAACCTTCATTACCCTGATCAAAAAAAGTTATATCTTTGCTTTCTCCTAAAATCTTATTGACCAACAAGGAGGGGTAAGAAGACAAAATATTGGTGGCACCTTGAGCCATAAAGGTGTCGGGATAATCTTTCTCTTTATAAAGTGAAGTACGTGTCGCTCTAACCTCTTTAACATCACCAATTATTCCTTTATTCAACTCAGTCAACAGCTGATTAAAGGCAGGCAAAAACGCAGTCTTGAGCGCAGAAAGCAGTAGAACCCTCTCTTTCTTCGCCAATGAGAGCAACTCTATTAGTTCACTTTTATTCAGTGCAAGAGGGTTCTCGCACAACACATGCTTTTTGGCTATTAATGCTTTTTTGATAAGCGGATAATGTTTTTCTAGCGCAGTATCAATATAGACCGCAACAATACTTGTATCTAAGAACTCATCGTAATTGTCGTGACCATACCTTATGCTTTCATTGTTTTGGGTAAATTTCTTTAAGGCTGGCAAGTCAGGCGAATAGATCCGATTGACCTTTAGATTTGGCACATGTTTAGCCTCATCTATAAAGGCTTTAGTATCACGACCAAGACCAACAACACCCAACTTTATAAGGTCAAAGTTGTCTCGTCTCAGCAAGGTGCTGGATATACCCTTTGTACGAGGAAGGTATTCAACGTGGGTGTATTCATTCAGGTAATCAAACACACCCTCCCAATCATCGCCAATGGCAAAAATATCAACATCATATTTCACCATATCTTCCGCTTTTTGCTTTTTGTGTTTCTCCATAATGACCTTGTCGACAATATCCAACGCCTCGATTGCCTGCACCCGCTTCTGCGTGCTTTCGATAACATTCAATTTGCCACGTGAGCGGTCATAGTTTTCGTCAGTAACACCCACTATAAGGTAGTCACCTAACGCCTTGGCACGTTTCAGCAGCCGCAAATGGCCCTGATGGAACATATCGAATGTCCCATAAGTAATAATTGTTTTTTTGGTATTGATATCTAAATCCGTGTATCGACGAATAACGCTTTGTATTATAACAAGAAAAGAGTTGCATATAAAACGACAACCCTAACCAAACCGGAATAGCACTAATCAATCCACCTTACTGATATACCCGATCAAAACACCTGACTTGCGATCTATTTCAAACGATTAACCCGTCTTATATCATAGAAATCTAGCCTGCTTGATCACTCCATGAACAACCAAACCACGCCTCTCAGCTTGAGACTAGTATCTACTTAAATTTCTCCATGGCATCGTAAGTAAGACCAGTTCCTACACTTCCAAATGCATCACCTTCAACCGTACGAGCATTTCTAAACAAGGCACCGATTCTATTTTTAATAAAATCTATCTTAGTTGTTCCACCCGTGTAATAAATAACATCGACTTCATCACCACTAAGCCCGACAGACTTGAGCATCGATTTTATTTCATTAAGCACGCTATTAATTTTCTCGATTATCAAACCCTTCAAATCCGAATGAGACAAACATATGGAAAAACCAGTCTCAACAAATTCAAGATCTATCTGTGCCTCACCATGACTAACCAAATCAATTTTGGCGCTCTCACAACTTGCTAACACCCTATGCCCATCCTGTTTTTCGATAACCTGTAAAAACTTGGTCACCTCATCCATATTGCAGGCATATCGAAAAGTATCCTTTATCTTCCTTACTGTTCCTGGACTGTAGAGCTGGCTCACCAAATGCCACATTGTCATGTCATAAAAATAGGACTTTGGTAATGGCAACTCTTTTCCTGAAGACGATATCATCGTCCCACCCATACCAAGCTTAGACATTACCTTATGTAAGGCGATCACCTGATCTATATCTGTACCGCCTATATGAATTCCTGCAGTAGCAACAATGTCGCCAGATGATCCATCGGCATCGTCTCCTGTTCTTACTATACTGAAATCGGACGTACCGCCACCAATATCGACAATCATGGCCAGCTTATCCGCTGTATTTTCATGGCCAAACGTTTTCGCAGCAGCAATTGGCTCAAACTGGAACTCAATATCCTTAAATCCCTGCTCAACAAACACTTCTCTTAGTACATTTTCAGCCGCTTTATCTTTTTTTGAATCTCGGTCATTAAAATGTACTGGACGACCCACAACCACATTGGACAACTCTGCTTCTACAAGTGATTCACCAATCGATTTTACATGGGCAACATAAAAACCAATAATCTCTTTAAATGACTTATGCTGATTAAAAATCACCGAGGAAGCGTTCATCGTCGATGTTCCCAGGACGCTTTTCAGAGATGTCAGCAATCGCCCTTCTTCATGATTAAGATAATTCTCGACAGCTATCTCACCAAAGCTAATCGAGTGATCAAGCTCATTAAAAAACATTGCCGACCTAAGTGGCTTCTTTCCATTTTCCAGATCAACTAGCGCTGGAAAACCACCTCGAATAACACCAAGCGTAGAATTGCTTGTTCCAAAATCGAATCCGCAGATTCCCATATTGCGACGTCCCATTACTCACTTATGTTTACTGTCAATACTAAAACGGGCCTTTAAAAGCCCCATCAGATTAGTCGCTGGAGGTGAAATCTACTGGATTGGCGAGTAGCACCACTAACTCATCATCCCCGAGCACGTCTATCCCAAGCGACTCCGCCTTGATCAGTTTTGAACCTGCCTCGGCTCCCGCGATTACGTAGTCAGTTTTGTTCGAGACACTACCTGTGACCTTGGCACCAAGTAGCTGCACTTCTTTTTTGCCTCGTTGCGAGACATCGACTCAAGCGTACCGGTGAGCACAAAGACCAACCCTTCCAACGGCAATTCTCCGACTGGTTGCTTGCTCTCTTCGGCAACCATCGTGACACCCGCAGTGGCCAGCTTCTCGATCACATCTAGATTGTGCTGCTGATGGAAAAAAGTAATCACGTTGCTGGCACTGACCTCGGCAAAGCCGGGCACCTTAACCCTCTTGGCATTCTCCAGCTCATCAACACTCGCCTCTCGTAGCTCTGTGAGTGTTGCATAGCGGCAGCGATCGCCTCAGCAACCTTAATACCAATGCCTTTGATCTTCAGATCAGCGAGAAAAGGAATGAAGTGGTTTCCCTCGAATTTCAGCTCAGGGTGCGATTCTAGATAGTCGACCAACGCCTCTGCCCCCTTGCGACCCACACCTTTAATGCCGCCGCTCTCAACAAAGTCGGTAAGCACAGCCTTTTCGAGATTCTCAATTGTATGGAAATGGTTAGCGAGCACTCGTGCCATCTCCTCACCGACTCCGGGAATACCGAGTCCGAAGACGACCCGCTCGAAGGGGCGCGACTTGCTGACCTCAATGGCAGCAATTAGATTATCGGCAGACTTTTCGGCCATGCGCTCCAGCGCAATCAACTCTTCTCGTTTGCCAGCTAATTCGTATAGGTCTGCAGCACTCTCGATCAATCCCTCATCGACCAGCTGCTCGACCAATTTGTCGCCCAGCCCGTCGATATCCATCGCGCGGCGTGAAGCGAAGTGTTTGATTGCATTCTTGCGCTGCGCCGGACAGGAGAGACCGCCAGTACAGCGGGTCGCCGCCTCCCCTTCCGGTTTAACCGTTTCTGAATCACAGACCGGGCAGTGCGTCGGAAGGTATAGGGCTCGCTATCCGCAGGGCGTCGATCGAGCACCACCGAGACCACTTCGGGAATCACGTCACCGGCACGGCGAACGATCACGGTGTCACCGACCCTCACCCCCTTGCGTGCCAGCTCATCGGCGTTATGCAGGGTGGCATTGGTGACCGTAACGCCACCCACTTCAACCGGTTCGAGTCGCGCCACCGGGGTAAGTGCACCAGTGCGCCCCACCTGCACCTCGATATCGCGAACTGTAGTCAGCTCCTCCTGGGCAGGGAATTTGTGGGCGATCGCCCAGCGCGGAGCGCGGGCGACAAACCCGAGCTGCTGCTGCTCTTCAAAACCATTGACCTTGTAGACGACACCATCAATCTCATAGGGGAGCGCATCGCGCCGCTCGCCGATCTCGCGGTAGTAGTCGAGACACCCCAGCACCCCTTCGACTACCCGAAGCTCAGGACAGACACGCAGCCCCCACCCTTTGAGCTGCACCATCACCTCGCTGTGAGAGTCGGCTAGTTCACCACCCTCCACCACGCCGATGCCGTAGCAGAACATGGTCAGCGGACGTTGGGCTGCGATCTTCGGATCGAGCTGACGCAGTGAACCGGCCGCTGCGTTACGCGGATTGGCGAAGGTTTTTTCCTCGCGCTCACGCTGACGGGCATTGAGTTTTTCGAAACCCGCCTTTGGCATGTAGACCTCACCACGCACCTCCAGCACCTCGGGCCAGTCCGTCCCCTGCAACTTTAGAGGCACGCTGTGGATGGTGCGTACGTTATGGGTGACATCCTCGCCGGTGGAACCATCACCACGAGTGGCGGCTCGCACCATCTCTCCTTTTTCGTAACGGATACTGATCGCCAGCCCATCAAGCTTCGGCTCAGCAACATATCGAATGGTGTTATTAGCTGAGAGTCCATCACGCACGCGGCGATCGAACTCATTCAGCTCCTGCTCACTAAAGGCGTTGCCGAGTGAGAGCATCGGTACTTCATGTTTGACCTGGGAGAAACCGGCGAGGGCCAGGCCACCAACTCGCTGGGTTGGCGAGCTGGAATCGACAAGTTCGGGATATCTCTCTTCCAGTGCCTGCAGCTCACGGAAGAGACGGTCGTACTCGGCGTCGGGGATGATGGGATCATCGAGGACGTCGTAACGGTGGTTGTGGAGGTTTAACTCACTGCGCAGCGCATCGGCACGCTGCCAATCCTTCTCGGTCGCAATCATTGCATCTATTTATTGGCAGCTTGCTGCTCTAGCTTGCGATGCAGCAGATAATCCTGCACCTCTTCACGCATATGGCTGGCGGTCTGACGGCTCAGCACGCTCTTGGTCTCATCGAGCAGATCACCACCGAGGCGATCAGCCAGCGTATGAGCACTCTCAAGCATCGTATCGAGGGTTTTGATTGCATCGCCACGACCGGGCAGCGGCATAAAGATACTGAGTCCGGGAGTGGCGTAGTCGTCACCCATCTTCTCCGGCTCGAAATAGCCCGGCTCAACCAGACTGGCGAGACTAAAGACACCGCCACCCTCCACGCGATGATGGAAGATCTGCATCGCACCATACTCGAGTCCAACCGCCTCAAAGGCGGGCCGCAGTGCGGTACCGGTAAAGGGGGTACCGCGCGGCGCGGCGATATAGATCGCCACCACCTTATCGGCGTCGACCTCCTCCTCTTCAGGGGTACGCTGCTCGGTATCGATACTCGGAAGCTCAGCCTGAACAGGGTTATCGAGCACCGGTGGTTCCTGCTCGTCGATCTCGAACTTCTCACCGCTAGCACTGAATGAATCGAGATCACCCAGCTCATCGATGCTCTTGTCACGCGCCGCCTCAACACTGCTCATCGGCGGCAGATCGAACTCCTCTTCGAAAGAGACCGACTCATCGAGCGGGTCGGGCTGGCGGTCGGCCTGACGGCGACGGCGCTGTTTGCCAACGAAGTAGATGCCTGCAATCAGCACCACACCAGCGATTAGCAGGATAAGACGTAGTTGATCCACTCTCTTCTCCTCAGGCCGAGGCGAGCTGTATAGCCTCGGCAACATCGACCGCCACCAGCCGCGACACACCCGGTTCGTGCATCGTCACACCGGAGAGCTGATTGGAGAGCTCCATGGTGGTCTTGTTATGGGTAATAAAGATGAACTGTACCTGCTCCGACATCTCTTTGACCATCTCGCAGAAACGGCCCACGTTGGCCTCATCGAGTGGCGCATCGACCTCATCAAGCATACAGAAGGGGGCCGGATTGAGTTCGAAGATGGCAAATACCAGCGATACGGCGGTCAACGCCTTCTCACCACCGGAGAGCAGGTGGATATTGGAGATGCGTTTGCCGGGCGGACGCGCCATGACCGTCACTCCGGTCTCGAGCAGATCGTCACCGGTCAGCTCCAGGTAGGCGTGACCGCCACCGAAGAGACGCGGGAAGAGACGCTGGATGCCGGAGTTGACCTGATCGAAGGTCTCCTTGAAACGGGTACGGGTCTCGCGGTCGATCTTGCGCATCGCCCCTTCCAGGGTCTCCAGCGCCTCAACCAGATCGTCGTTCTGCGCATCAAGGTAGACCTTGCGCTCCGACTGCTCCTTATATTCATCGATGGCGGCGAGGTTGATCGGACCGAGACGCTGGATACGGCGCTCCATCTCCTCCACCTTCTGCTGCCAGGCGCTCGCCTCGGCCCCGGCGTCGAGCTGTTCGAGCAGCTTATCCAGCTCGAAGTCGGTCTCGGCGACCTGCTCCTCGAGAGTACGACGGCGTACGGTAATCTCCTGCCACTGCATGCGGGTCTGCACCAGTGATTCACGAATCGTCTGCACCCGCTGTTCGACACCGCTACGTGACTCGCTCACCTTGCGCATCGACTCGTCGATCTCTTCGACGCCACGACGCGCCTCGCTCAGCTTGCGCTCTACCTCACTACGGGCGGAGAGCTTCTGCTCCAGATCCGTCTCCAGCTGCTGGATCGGCTCACTACCACCGCTGAGCGACTGTTGCAGCTCATCACGACGGGCACTGAACTGGGTCAGCTGCGCCTCCATACGGACCAGATTTTCGGTGGTCGAGGTGTGCGCGGTATTCATCGACTCGATCTGCAGCGCCAGTTTGTGCACCGCCTCACGATCCTGCTGGGCGCGTCGACGGATCGCATCGAGCCCCTCACGCAGACGGTCACGCTGACGCACCATCGCTTCGCGCTGCTGCTCGTGCGCCTCCATCTGCACCACCGCCTCATTCATGGTGGTACGGGCACCGCGCAGCGTCTCCTCCTCCTGCAAGGTCTGACCGCGCAGCTCTTCGATATCCCCGCGCAGCTGCTCGGTACGCGAACGCACCTGTTCCAGACGCCCCTTGCGCGCCTCTACCTGACCGTTGATCTCGGCGTGACGACGGTTCTCCTGGTTGATCTGGCGCTGCAGATCCTCACGACGTCCTTCAAGCGTGCGACGCATCTCACGTCCCGCCTCGATGCGCTCTTCAAGCTGTGAAACCATGCTAGACTCTTCTTCAATAGATGAAGATAGCTCTTTGATTTCACTCTCTCTTTGCAGAACACCCGCCTGCTCATCGGCATCTCGTGCCACACGCAGCCAACCGGCTCCGAGCCAGATACCATCACGGGTAATGACCGACTCGTGGGGAGCCAGATTGGCACGTAGTGCCATCGCCCCAGCCAGATCATCAACGCAATAGACACCACCCAGCAGCGAGTCGACCGCCCAGGGGGCACGCACCTTATTAAGGATCGGCGTAGCGGCATTGGCCTCCGCGGCACCCGCCGCCACAGTCGTATCAAACAGGGTCAGTGAACCACTCGAGAGCTCCCCGAGCAGATCGCTGGCGGCATCAAAGCCATCCACGCAGACTGCCTGCAGATATTGACCCAGCACCGTCTCGACCGCGCGCTCCCAGCCCGAGTCGACCTCAATGTTCTGCGCCAGACGCGGCGCCTCACTAAAGCCAGCACTCTGCAGCCACTCGGTAACGACACCCTCGCTCTTGCCGAGCGCCGCTTCCTGCAGCGCCTCAAGCGAGGTGAGACGACCACTGATGTTCTGCAGACGCTGACGACGCTCATGCAGTTCATTATTGTCCTGATTATTCTGTTCACGGGTCTGCTGCAGCCGTTCCAGCACCCCTTCGAGCTCCTGCTGACGGGCCGTCACCTCGCTCTGCAGGATGGTCGACTCCTCGATCAGCTGCTCGATCTCCGTCTGCAGCGATTCACCGGAGAGCCCCTGCAGCTCATCCTCGGCACGACTGCGGCGCTTTTCGAGCTGCATCAGCGTGCTCTCAATCTGACTAATCCGGGTGCGCTCCACCTCGGCGGCACGCGCCGGCTCTGCGGCGCGGCGGTTGAAATCTTCCCACTCGCCCTGCCAGTCGTGGCCCGCCTGCTCGCTCTGCTCCAGATCGGCTGCCGACTCCTCCAGCGCCGCCTCAGCACGCTCCAACTCAGGCTGGCGCGTCTCAAGCGAGCTCTCGAGCTCCTCAAGGCGGCGAGTATCGATATTGATGTGTGATTTGGCCTCGCTATAGGCCTGCTCAACCTGCTGAAGATCGTGTGTCTGCTGCTGAATGCGCTCCTTGCCGTGCTGGATACTCTGCTCAATACGAGTGATATCTGCACCAAGACCGTAGTAGGTGCTCTGCACTTCATTGAAGCGGTCGCTCGCCTCGATATGGGCACCACGCAGCTTCTCCAGCTCGCTCTCGGCGGAACGCTGCTCGGCGATTACCGCCTCAAGCTCGGTCTCCTTCTCCTGGATGGTGCGCTCAAAACCGCCACCATCAACATCAAGCTCCTTCCAACGCAGCGCCAACAGCTCCGCCTTGAGCAGCCGCTCATCCTGCTTCAGCTCCTTGAAACGCTCAGCCGTCTTGGACTGACGCTGCAGACGATCAAGCTGCTTCTCCAGCTCTTCGCGCAGGTCACTGAGGCGGTCGAGGTTTTCACGGGTGTGTTTGATGCGGTTCTCGGTCTCGCGGCGGCGCTCCTTATATTTGGAGATACCGGCCGCCTCCTCGAGATAGGTGCGCAGCTCTTCGGGCTTCGCCTCGATGACACGAGAGATCATTCCCTGTTCGATAATCGAGTAGCTACGTGGACCGAGGCCGGTGCCGAGAAACAGACCGGTGATGTCTTTACGACGACAGCGGGTGCCGTTAAGTGAGTAGGCCGACTGACCATCACGCGAGACGGCGCGACGAATCGAGATCTCGTTGTACTTGGCGTACTCACCACCGGCCGCGCCATCGCTGTTATCGAAGATCAGCTCAACACTCGCCTGTCCGACTGGCTTGCGTGCCGAGGAGCCGTTGAAGATGACATCGGCCATCGACTCACCACGCAGATGTTTGGCCGAACTCTCACCCATAACCCAGCGCACGGCGTCGATGGTATTCGACTTGCCGCAGCCGTTGGGACCGACAATACCGGTCAGATTGCTGGGAAACTGGATGCTGGTTGGGTCAACAAACGACTTAAAACCGGCGAGTTTAATCTTGCTCAGACGCATAGTGTGTTATTCGATAAAGTGTGGAACAGCTCTGGTTATTCAACCAAATATTCAGGATTATTATCCTTAAATCAAAAGGTTGAAGAAACTTATTAATCTAGTTTCTCATAAAAAAGAACCCTGAAATATCCTCCCTGACCGGTTTAAAGTACCTTCGTCTCGCACGACTTTTCGGCTACAATTCCGGGCCGACAAAACTACCACGAAGAGCACCCCATGCCTAGCCAGCCCAGTAAGGAACTTGAAACTTTCGACAACCCGATGCCTGAGCGCGATTACACCATTCGCATCGACATCCCCGAGTTCACCTGTCTCTGTCCTAAGACCGGCCAGCCCGACTTCGCGACCATCCATATCGCCTACGTGGCCGACAAGGCGTGCATCGAGCTGAAGTCGCTGAAGATGTACATGTGGGCCTACCGCGAGGAGGGAGCCTTCCACGAGAAGGTAACCAATACCATGCTGGACGACTTTGTCGCCGCCTGTAACCCCCGTTTCATGCGCGTCACCGGCAAGTTCAACGTACGCGGTGGTATCTACACCACCGTGATCGCTGAGCACCGTGCCGCAGACTGGAATCCACCCCAGCCGGTCACCCTCCCCTGAGTGATCCCCTCTATATAGGTATCGATGTCGGCACCTCCGGGTGCCGTGCCATCGCGATTGATACTTCACGCCAGATCGTCGCCGAAAGCGCAGTCTGCATGCCCGCTCCTGAGGGCAACGGCGTCGAACAGCAGCAAAACCCTGAGATCTGGTGGCAGGCCCTCTCTGCGGCACTCAAACAACTCGGTGAAAGCACCGATCTGCGCAATAGCCAGGCGATCGCCGTTGATGCCACCTCCGGCACCCTGCTACTTTGCGACGAGATCGGCCAGCCCCTGACTCTCGCATTGATATATAACGATTCGCGAAGCCGCACTGAGGCGGAGCAGATCGCCGCCATTGCCCCACCCTTCTCCGGTGCACACGGCGCCAGTAGCTCGCTGGCAAAACTGCTCCATCTACTACCCCAGGCCGAGGAGTCTCGCTACGCCCTGCACCAGGCCGACTGGTTGGCAGGACGCCTCAGTGGGCGCTTCGGTATCAGCGACGAAAACAACGCCCTGAAGCTCGGTTACGACCCGATGGGACGCTGCTGGCCCGAGTGGATGGCACAGCTTGGCATCGACAAAAGCTTGTTACCTGAGGTTAAGAGACCCGGTGAACCAATTGATAAGATTAATAAATTCCTCGCTGATCAATTTGGTCTCCATCCGGACACCCTGATCAAGGCAGGCACCACTGACAGCATTGCCGCCTTTATCGCCTCGGGGGCAAAAGAGGTCGGTGAGGCGGTCACCTCACTCGGCTCGACGCTGGTACTCAAGGTGATTAGTGACTACCCAATCTACGATCCGCTATACGGTATATACAGCCACCGACTGGGTGACCTGTGGCTCACCGGTGGCGCCTCCAACAGCGGCGGTACGGTACTACGTCAATTCTTCAGCAATGAGCAGATGGAGAAGCTGACTCCACAGCTCAAACCCGACGAACATACCGGGCTCAACTACTACCCCCTGCCCCGCCCTGGCGAGCGATTTCCACATAACGACCCAACCCTGGAACCACGACTGACTCCCCACCCCGAAGATGAGACACGCTTCTTCCAGGGAGTGCTGGAGGGAATCGCCCGTATCGAGTGTGATGGCTACACCCTGCTGGCACAGAGCGGTGCCCCCTATCCCAGCTCAGTCCGAAGCTGTGGTGGAGGCGCCCGGAATCTCGTCTGGCGAGATATCCGGCAACGCCAGCTCGGTGTACCGATGCTTGAGGCCGATCATCTTGAGGCCGCCTACGGCGCTGCGCTGCTGGCACTCGACGGATTACCCGCATCATAGCCACAGGTAGACGCACGGCTTGAAGCAGCCTCATTTTTCTCTGCTAGACTGCTTCACAACACTCATCCGAGAACATCGCCCTCAGCGCAACGACCACCGGAGTCTCGTTGCAAAGGACAACCCTCTTGCACCAGGCAAAGCGGTACGCTCCAATATTTCTGACGTTTATTATCGGCGTCGCACTCTCCATCACCCTTTATAAGGCCACCAATAACTGGGAACTGCAGAACCAGCAGGTGCGTTTTTCAAACCACGCAACGCTCTACTCCAACACCATAAAGAGCGTCATCCACGATCACATCGGCACCATCAACCTGATCAGTGACTGCGTCAGAAGCAATCCCGGGCTGAGCCGCTCAAGATTCAGCACACTGGTACGCAACACGCTGGAGCGCTACCCCGGCATCCAGGGATTCTCCTGGAATCCCGTTATCGACCACTCTGAGCGCGACTACTACGAGATGCTCGCCAGCCGAGAGCTGTCACGCGACTTCATCTTCACCGAGCGGAGCAGCGACGGGCTGATCCCCGCATCAGAGCGGGATGAGTACGTCATCGTCTACTACATAGAGCCCTACCAGGGGAACGAAGCCGCACTGGGCTACGACATCGCCTCTGAGACGATTCGAAAACAGTCAACCAAACGCGCTTTCTTAAGCGGGAAGTTGACCGCCACAGCCACTATCAAGCTGGTGCAGGAGTCGGAGCAGCAGGCCGGAGTTCTGATCCTGCTACCCATCTACCACCTCGATCAGCCCATTGAGACGGTTGAACAGCGCCACGCCGCACGCCGTGGCGTACTGGTCGAGGTGCTGCGAATCGGCCACATCGTCGATCTGGCATTAGCGCCACTGACGGCCATCGATGGCCAGCTCTACCTATACGATATAACCAACGGGGATGAACACAATCTTCTCCACTTCATTCCCGCCACCTCAGCCGCCAACAGCCAACCTCGCGATTATCAGACGCTGACACAAAATTTCCGGGGAGTCGCTATTTTTGCGGAAGCATGTTTTGGGCATCCAAGCCCAAGCAAGCGGCAAATACTTAACGCGACCGTTTATGCCTACGGCGCCCCGACCGTCCTGCGTTCGTTGCGTAATCACCTCTTCGCGGCTCTACACAGCTCCTCACTGACTCTACGCCGACATAAGCCGCTGCCATCTTCTCCGTCGTTCGCTCACGCTCTCAACTACGAATAGGCAGACGGCGTCGACTATCGGGGACTAACCGCCCTCACTTCGCTCTCCATGGCGGTCAGCGTCAGTGGCAGCAGCGCTTCTCCGTTGCGGGCCGCACCTGGGAGCTACTCTTCGTTCCCTCCGCCTCAGCGCTAGAACAGACACCGTCATGGCAGGCCTATGGCGTACTCATCACCTCACTACTGCTAACAGTGATTTTGATCGTTCATCTGACCAACAGACTTCACTACACCCGCGACATCGAGAAGAGCATTAAGATTCAGGGCGAGACCAATCAGAAACTCGCCGAAGAGGTCTCTCGTCACAAAACCACGCTTGATCTATTGGGTCGAGAGTTTAGCCGCGCCGAGCGCTATCTGGAGACCGTCGAGGCGGTGATCATCGCGCTCGACCCAGATGGCAATATCACCTTAATCAACCGTCGAGGCTGTGAGCTCATCGGCTTGAGCGAGGATGAGTTGATCGGCATGAACTGGTTTGACAACTTCCTGCCTCAGCCTGAAGGGCATGAGGTCATTTACGAAATATTCAAAAAGATCATCTCTGGCGTTTTAGATGAAGTCACCTACAACGAGAACCATATCGTCACCTCAAGCGGTGAACGGCGACTGATCGCCTGGCATAACAGCTTTGACCACGACGAACAGGGCAATATTGTCGGCTCTCTGAGCGCCGGCATCGATATCACTGAACGCAATAGAGCCGAGGCACTCACCGAGGAGCTACTGCAGCAGAACCGGGGCCTGACCGATAAGATGTTCACCATTCAGGAGGAGGAGCGTCGCCACCTCGCCCATGAACTGCACGATGAACTCGGACAGCTACTAACCGCCATTCACCTTAACGCTCGGACCATCCATACGAGCACCGATTTTGATGATATTCAGAGAAGTGCCTCGATCATCGACGAAAACGCCAAGGTGATGCACCACTCCATCCGCAGTCTGGCCAATCAGCTGCGTCCCAGTCTGCTAGAGCACTTTGGTTTGGCCGAGAGCCTGAAGGGGCTGATTGAGCAGATCGAGGCCAGCCACCCGCACATCAGCTACCGGATAGAGATCAACACACCGATCGACGATTTCAACGAGACGCTCGCCATCACCCTCTATCGCATCGTTCAAGAGGGCGTGGTGAATGCAACCCGCCACGCAAACGCTAATAACATCCTCATCTCCATCAACAGCGTTCAGAACGAGCGTGATGAACCACGCGTTGTGCTCTCCATCGAAGACGATGGCGAGGGATTGAAGTCAGATCTGCTTGGCGACGGCTTCGGTCTTCCCGGTATACGTGAGCGAACACGCGCCATCGGCGGCGATTTCAAACTCGACAGCTCACCCTTGGGCGGATTGCGAATTGAAGTGACGCTACCCACTGGTTAAGCGAGCCCTTTCGCCCACCCTATCTGACACGCGCACCAAGGACAGTGACGCCCTAAACTGCTATCCTGCGACGCCTGTCGACTCAATCAAACAGGATAGTTTTCATGCTCGCAGATCCATTCAGAGGCGCCGGCCTCTTTCTTCAGGGAATTGGCCTGATGTTCAAACCCGGCGTAAAACGCTTTGTCGCGATTCCACTCACCATCAACGTGGTGCTCTTTGCCATCGTCATCGCCGTACTGGCCGGTCAATTCGACGAGCTGATTAACTGGATGCTGCCAAGCCTGCCGAGCTGGCTCAGCTGGCTCGAGTCGATCCTCTGGTTCATCTTCGCCCTGCTCGCGGCACTGATGGTCTTTTTCGGCTTCTCCCTGCTTGCCAATCTTGTGGCCGCCCCCTTCAATGGCCTGTTGGCTGAAGCGGTGGAACGCCACCTGGGTGGGCAAGAACCGCCACCGGCGAGCAGCATTACCGCGGCGATCAAGGGTGCACCGGGTGCGATCTTCGATGAGATCCGCAAGCTGATCTACGCCCTGCTCTGGGCGATTCCGCTGCTGATCATCTCCATCATCCCGATCTTCACCCCCTTCGCTCCGTTCCTCTGGGCAATCTACGGCGCCTGGATGCTGAGCCTCGAGTACGCCGACTTCCCGATGGGCAACCACAACATCCGCTTTAAGGATCAGCGCCAGAAACTGCGCCGCAACCGCCTGCTCTCACTCAGCTTCGGTGGCACTACGCTGCTGGCAACGATGATCCCTGTGCTCAACTTCCTGGTAATGCCGGCAGCCGTCTGCGGTGCTACCTCTATGTGGGTTAAACGACTCTCACAACAGTCATGAAGAAGATCCGTCTGCTAATGCTGCTAATCGGCACTGCTCTGCTGGCGGGCGCCCTCTACGGCTATCAGCGCGGCAGCGCGACCGAGAGCTGGGTCAAAACGACCGGCGAAGTGATCTCCTATGAGCTGATCCAGCAGGATGAGCATATGCGTGACAGGCGCAAGGGCCCCCATCCAGATGAGACCTACTATGTCGATCTTCGCTACCGCTACAGTGCCAACGGCATTGAGCACAGCTCAGACAACTACGAGATCGATGGTTTTGGCCTACCGAACAAACTGCAGGGTGGTTACGACTACTTGATTGGAGAGGTCGGTGTTGAACGCCTCTACCAACCGGGTAGCCAGATCGATCTCTACTACAATCCATCCTCCCCTGCCGAGGCGGTCGTGGTGAAAGGGTATCGTGGCTCACTACCGCTGTTCCTCGGATTGGCCCTGGCGATGATCGGCTTCGGCGCTATCGGGCTGATGAGAAGATAGCCCGCTTCTCGATCTCACTGTGGAACCAACCACCGACATCGACCTCCCCTGCCCGCTCTGTAACCAACACGAACTAGTCCCCTTCTATCGAGACCCGCGGCGCGAATATCTACGCTGCGGCCACTGCCAGCTCATCTCTGTACCCGCTCATTACCACCTCAGCGAGGCGATGGAGCGGCACGAATACGACCTACACATCAATTCACCCGAGGACGAGGGGTATCGTCATTTTCTCAATCGGCTCCTCGAACCGATGAATGCAACGCTGCCCCCAGGCAGCAGCGGACTCGACTTCGGCTCAGGTCCCGGCCCTACCCTCTCACTGATGTTTAAACAGGCTGGGCACCGCGTCTCGATCTACGACAAGTTCTACGCCCCCGACAGCACCGTATTCGAGCAACCATACGACTTCATCACCGCCACCGAGGTGGTCGAACACCTGCAACAGCCAATCACAGAACTCGAGCGGCTCTGGCACTGCCTGAAGCCGGGCGGCGTACTCGGCATCATGACCAAACTGGCACTGGATCGGGAGCGATTCGCACACTGGCACTACAAGAATGACCTCACCCACATCAGCTTCTTCTCTCGTGAGAGTTTCGAGTGGCTTTCGCTTCATTGGGAGGCCGATCTGCAATTTATCGCCAACGACGTAATTCTGCTCCATAAGCCCACCTCCTGAAGCACTTTTTGTACTGTTTTATTGATACGCCAATCGTGGCAACATAGGGAGATTGCGTTGGCTCGACCTTCACGAACAACAAGCAAACAAGGATCGGTAAAGCATGGCTGATGAGCTACATGAAGACGTTCATATTAATGAAGATGTCTATATCGGACGTCAGCCCATCTATAACGCCAAGCTTGAACTGGTCGGTTATGAGCTGCTCTACCGTGACAACAGCAACAACAACGCCAACTTCAACGATGGTGACTACGCCTCCTCCCAGGTCATCATCAACACCTTCATGGAGCTGGGGCTCGAGAACATCGTCGGCAGCAGCCTCGCCTTTATCAATCTAACCCGCGGCTTTTTTAACGGCGACCAACCCTTCCCGCTCGCCAAAGAGCAGGTGGTACTCGAGTTTCTCGAGGATATCGACCCGGACCAGACCGTACTCGATGGACTCACCCAGCTGAGAGAGAACGGTTTCCGTATCGCTCTCGACGACTACATCTACGATGACCAGCACAAGGTGCTGCTCGACTACGCGGACATCGTTAAGGTTGATGTGGCGCACGTCTCTGACGAGCAGCTTCCAGAATTGGTTGCTCTCTATAAAGAGCGGGGCGCGACCCTACTTGCCGAGAAGGTGGAGAGCTACGGCCAGTTCACCCGCTGCCAGGCGCTCGGCTTCAACTATTTCCAGGGTTACTTCTTCTGCAAACCGAAGATCATCCAGGGCAAGCAGCTCCCCTCCAATCGCATCGCAGTGATGAATCTGCTGGCCGAGGTACAGAATCCAGAGGTAGAGATCTCTACCCTGGAGGAGAAGATCACCAACAACGTCACCCTCAGCTTCCGTCTACTGCGCTATATCAACTGCGCCAGCTTTGCCCTGCGCCGTGAGGTCGAATCGGTACACCAGGCGATTGTCTTGCTCGGTCTGCAGAACATCAAAAACTGGCTCAGCCTGATGCTGATGGCCAAGGGTGGTAACGACAAGCCGCATGAGCTGATGACCACCGCACTGCTGCGTGCGCGTATGTGCGAAACGCTTGCGGCCGATCAGGGGCTGGTTCGTGAACAGGCCTTTACCGTGGGTGAGGCTCCCCAGTTTAACGGATGAAATAATTAAGAGGCACACTTTGCCTCGTATTCTGCAGGACTTACATACCCCAAGTACGAGTGACGCCTGCGTCTGTTATAAAAGACTTCGATGTATTCAAACAGACTCTGCTTTGCTTCCTGTTTGGTTTTGTAATCTTCGTAATCTACCAGTTCGGTCTTAAGTGTACCGAAGAAACTTTCCGCCACCGCATTATCCAGGCATTCACCTTTACGGCTCATGCTGCAGCGTAATGAGCTCTCTTTCAACAGCCTCTGGTAGTCACCTGAAGCATAGGTGCTGCCCTGGTCTGAGTGCACAACTACTGACTCTACTCGGCCTCTTCGCCAGATAGCCATCGTGAGTGCGTCCTTCACCAGTAGAGTGTTATTATTGTTGCTCATAGCCCAGCCAATGACATGCCTTGAATGAGAGATCAATGATGACGGCCAGATAAAGCCACCCTTGCCGCGTCGGTATGAAGGTGGTGTCAGAGACCCAGGCTTTATCAGGTCTTTCCACATCAAACTCTCGCTTAAGCAGATCTGGCGCGGGCTGCATCGTGTTCTTTGAGTTAGTCGTTATGACAAACTTTCTAGCCATCTTAGATGCAATGTCATTTGCCCTCATCAGTCTGGCCACACGATTAACACCAACCGGGGAGTCGCTATTTTTGCGAAAGTTTGTTTTGGGCATCCAAGCCCAAGCAAACAGCAAAACTTAACGCGACCGTTTATGCCTACGGCGCCCCGACGTCCTGCGTACGTTGCGTAATCACCTCTTCGCGGCTCTACACAACTCCTCAGTGACTCTACGCCGACATAAAGCCGCTGCTGCATCTTCTTCGTCGTCCGCTCGCGCCTCAACTACGAACATGCAGACGGCGTCGACTATCGGGGACTAACCGCCCTCACTTCGCTCTCCATGGCGGTCAGCGCACGTTCTCCCATCTCTTGCAGATCTTTATGGATGCGAGGCGATCCATAGATCTGCCGACTTGCCTTGTGAAACAGCTTTATTTTAGCGGTGAGCTGGCGATCCTCAATGGAGCGCTTGCTTTCAGGTCGGTTGCACCATGAATAGTAGCCATTCACTGATACATCAAGCGCATGACAGAGCCGTATAATTCGATGCTTTGTGCTGAGCGATTGAATAAAGGCGTACTTCACTTGAGATCCCTCGCAAAGTACGCGGCGGCTTTTTAGGATTTCAAGCTCCTCTTTCAGCTCGTTCATTCTCTTGGCGAAGGGTGGTGACTTCGCTTTGATCCTGCTTCTTTGGCCTTCCCGGACCTTCAAAGGCTTTGTTTCCTTTGTTGGATAACTGCTCTTTCCATTTGTAGAGTTGATTACGCCGAATACCAAGCTCCATAGCGATATCAGTGGCTGGTCTATCAGACTCATCCATCAGGCGAACCGCTTCTAATTTGAACTCTTTGGTGTAGGTCTTATATGGCTTGCGTTTTCTAGTCATTTGGATATCTCCTATGGCGACATTGTCGCTTATTAAAGTACCCGTTAAACTGGGGAGGTTCAATCTGACCCCACTTATTCCTAGCTATACCGACCACTGGAGCGGTGCTTGTTTTGTGCGAATTTGCACAAAACATGTACCGCGGAAGTGGTCGTTTGAGCATGTTGTTATAAGGCATTTAACTTCCATGCTTTCCGCTTACCTAACCATGCACCAAAGAAACTGCGTAGTACATGAAACGACGTGCTAGCCAGAGCGCCTGTGTTTGCAATGGGTAATTGCGCATGAATTAACCAAACCATACTACCTAAAACACCTACTATGACAGAGGCGGCGACCCAGTTTCGGTGCATGTAATAACCAGCCAAATATCCGGGCACTAAATATAGCAATATCCAGATTGGCGTAGCTAGATAATGCCCAGGTCCATATTTGATAGACCAGTACACGCTATACACAGCCAACAGATACAGCACTATCCAAGTGGCGCATATAATCAGTGCTTTTTGACTAAAACTGGCGACATGTTCCTTTTGCCTTATAACGCTTAGTTAACGGTATACCTCCGCGGCGTGCATTTTGTGCTATTTGAGCACAAAATTGTACGCCGCAGGTTTTGATCTTCACCCGATAAATCGGACACGCTATTTTCACGCAACCATCCGCTCATAATAAGCTGGTGGCATATACCCAATCCCCGAATGCATTCTTCGGTGATTATAGAATTGATTGATATAGCTGTTTAGTGCAAACCGTAATTTAACATCATGATCGAAGTGCGATCCACGAATCAGTTCTGCCTTTAATGTGTGAAAAATGATTCCATGTGTCCATTATCTGTGCAGTAGCCAGGACGGTTTACACTGTGGCGGATTTCATGCCTTTTAACTCATTTCTGAATCGATGTGCTGTGTACTCAATCCCTCGATCTGTATGAAATATCATTCCCTTCTCTGGCTCCCTGTCCCTGAGTGCATGCCTTAGCGCTTTAAGCGTGAGATTGGTTGTTCTATCTCGACCTAAAGACCACCCAATAATTCGACGGCTAAATACATCCATTACTGTGGCCAAATATCGCCATGCGCCTTTACCTTCCGGGAGTCGCTATTTTTGCGAAAGTTTGTTTTGGGCATCCAAGCCCAAGCAAACAGCAAAAACTTAACGCGACCGTTTATGCCTTCGGCGCCCCGACCGTCCTGCGTACGTTGCGTAATCACCTCTTCGCGGCTCTACACAACTCCCTCAGTGACTCTACGCCGACATAAAGCCGCTGCTGCATCTTCTTCGTCGTCCGCTCGCGCTCTAACTACGAATAGGCAGACGGCGTCGACTATCGCGGACTAACCGCCTTCGCTTCGCTATCCATGGCGGTCAGCGCAAGTAGGTAACATCTCCAACCCACACTTGATTGATCTTGTCTGGGTTCGGCGCAAGCCGTTTCAGGTTTTCACCCTCAGCTTTAAATCGTTTTAATCCAGGCGTCGTCGCGTAACTTTAACGACTCGGCCAACCACGCCATTATCTCGCATCAGGCGCTCAACACGCTTCTTGCCGATGCGAACGCCTTGATTGCGCAGTGTCTGATGTATTCTTGGCTGCCATAGACGCCGCGATTCTGACGATGAATTTTCACGATCTTTCTGGTCAGGTACGCATCTTCCTTTGTTCTTTCAGCCGCTGGGCGTTTGCACCAGTCATAATAGCCACTGCGGGACACGCCCAGCCACTCGCACATGTACTTTACTCCGAGTTTCCGGTTTCTCTGGATGAATCGATATCGTTCTGATGTTCTTCCGCAAGAAACCGTTGCCACTTTTTAGCAGATCATTCTCCTGCTTGAGTCGGGCAACCTCCTTTTTCAGCTTCTTCATCTTATCCAGCTCAGAAGCTTCTCGGCGAATACTGGTCACCTTTTTCTCTTATTTGCCACAATCACACCTTCTCGATACTCTTTTCGCCATCGTGACAGCATAAACGGATGGATGTCGAGCGTGTCAGCAACCTCTTTAACCTGAACTCCTTCCAGAAAACTTAGCTGGACAGCTTTTACCTTGAATTCATCTGTGTAGCGCCACGTCTTTCGTGGGTTCTGGGAGTCGCTATTTTGCGAAAGTTTGTTTTGGGCATCCAAGCCCAAGCAAACAGCAAAAACTTCACGCGACCGTTTATGCCTACGGCGCCCCGACGTCCTGCGTACGTTGCGTAATCACCTCTTCGCGGCTCTACACAACTCCCTCAGTGACTCTACGCCGACATAAAGCCGCTGCTGCATCTTCTCCGTCGTTCGCTCGCGCTCTCAACTACGAATATACAGACGGCGTCGACTATCGGGGGCTAACCGCCTTCGCTTCGCTATCCTTGGCGGTCAGCGATTGTATTTTGGCATTAAACACCCCTTCAGTTAGAAGTTGGTGTCCGTTTTATCGGGGATGTTCAATGTCCGAGTTGAACTTCTTGTTAGCTCTTTCATTTAACGTACAGATTTCTTGTCGTCAGCGGTTATAGAGAGAAGAATGGCGCACCCTATCGCTACTATATAGGAAATATCTTCAATGTACCCAGCGAGAATCCAGAACTTAATTACTACACCTAAATTACCTAAGCCTAGAACAATACCAACCATGAAGTATTCACAGGGACGCGCAATTAGAGCGACTTTAAATAGCCTTAATGTAATGAAAATCAACAGGCCAGCAAAGCCCACATTAATACGTGCATAGGGATATAGGAAACGGTACTAGTAGGGTCTATGCCTGAGAAATAGTTGAAATGAATTGCTGAAAAAATGAATATGATTTGAACAATAGCGGAGGATATAAATACCCCCATTAAGTAAGACAGAGATTGTTTACTTATAACTAAATGTGAGTTTGTCATTACATTACCCAGTTCCTTGGTATTTCGTTTATAGAGCTAACAGTTGATTATGTGGACGGCACATATAATGCGTTATGTGGCTGGCTCGTATAATTGCGTTATGCCGCCAAAAATTCTCATCAATTTGTGGAATTTGTTGTTTGAATGCACAGGTCTGTGGCTTTTCATTTCAATTCCCTCTGACTATTTCCTTTTGTCACTACACTCTATCGGATTTTTCGCACTCTCAAAATCAGGACTGCATTGCGCCGCCCAGCCTTGATGTCGAATCAAGGGATCAGAACACTAAAAACCTCAACTCTGCATATCATTTTTCGAATACCGCTTCTTTACTACTTTCGGTTCATCACAACCCGACACCCCGACTCTCCCCCATCAGTCTGTTGTTATGAAATTGCACCAGCCGGTCATCCGGCGCTGACTCGGCCAGTCGGGAAAACGCCGTTCTTGCTTCTTCACTTCTCTCACACATCTGCTGATAGCTGTTCAGATACGCATCCAGATCACCCACACGACTCGCCGCCAACGGTTCGTAGGCAGCGATCGCCTCCTGCTTGCCCTTGAGCACCAGATCACCCACTGGACGCACGGATACGGAGCTGCACTGTTCTATCGTCTCCCCACTGACACAGATACGTGTACCGAGCTGTGAGTTGACCGTCTCCAGTCGTGAGGCGGTGTTGATCGGATCACCCAGCGCACGGTAGTCGAGCATCTCATTGCCGCCAAAGTTACCGATCAACACACGCCCGGTGTGGACACCGATGCGTGTTGAACCGAGCGCCACACCGGCTGCACGCTGTTGCTCGGCATAGGCCTCTGCGAAACGATCCATCGCCAGTGCGCAGTCGTAGGCACGCTGGGCGTGGTCGGCTTGTACGACGGGTGCAGAGAAGATGACGGCCACCGCATCGCCAACAATACGATCGAGGGTGCCGTCGTGCTCGAAGGCGATCTTGATCATGCCGTCGAGGTAGTCGTTGAGGATAGTTGAGATAACGGCTGGTTCGTAACGCTCCATCATCGCGGTAAAGCCTTCGAGATCACTCATCACGAAGGAGCAGTCACGATACTCACCGCCCAGCTCGAGGTGTTCGGGATGTTGTGCAGGTAGCGGACACGGTTGGGGAGACGTAACGTGAGAAGGCATCGCGTATCCAGCGTTGCTCGCGTTCTGTTGCCAGATAGCGCGGCACCATGATGGCGATAAAGAGCAGCCCAGCGGCGAGTGAGGGAAGAGCGGGTCGAGCTGTAGCTGCTGCCGGGTAAAGAGTAGCCAGGAGAGCAGAAAAGAGCCGCAATCGTCACCACCACCAACCCAACCGACCAGGCCGGTTTAAATCGGCTCAGCATGTAACTGCTGATAATCCAGATACCTAGCAGCACAAACAGCAGTAGATCACTCTGCCAACCGGGTGTAGTGAGTGAGCGACCGCTCAACACCTGCTCAACCAACTGCAGATGCCCCTCCACGCCCGGCACGGCATCGCCAAGCGGCGTGTAGATGGTATCGCCCAGGCCCTTGGCGGTGGCGGCAATAAAGACGATATGCCCACTGATCTGTGACGGATCGGTTTTACCCGAAAGGAGTTGATGGGCGGAGAGATAGCGTGAGGCCTGATAGGGGTGAAAATGAATCGGTATCGCACCGTCAGTTCGGGTTGTTATCTGAATCAGTTCACCGAGCTGCACAGTGTTAATCCCATTGACCGCACCACTGCCCTGCTCATCGGTGACGTGAAGCGAGACATTATTCACACCGGCCACCACACGCAGTGTCTCAAGTCCGAGACTGGGATGGAGTCGCGGCCCAACACGATAGAGCAGCGGCATGGTTCGCAGCACACCGTCATCATCAGGCGGAATGGTTATAACACCACTGCCCACCGCCGCCGCATCGATCACCGGCAGATTGGCTACCCGCCTGTGTAGGGATGCAGATAGTGGCTCGCATCACCGCCGAAGCTGATAAAGCGTCCTTTGGGACTCGGGAGTGTTGCACCGCCCTTGGCCTCAATGGGGAATCCTGTCACCACCTGGCTAGCAGCCATCGACTCGGCGAAGACACTATCATTCGAAGGCATCTGCGACAGCACGTTTTTCAACTCGGCGGGCAGGGGCCAATTTTGTGCCGCCTGCTCGGGTGAGCTGCGATCGGGTTCTGCAAAGAGCACGTCAAAACAACCACCGCTGCGCCCATCGCCGTTAACCGATCAAGCAGCTCACTCAACCGATCACGTGACCAGGGCCACTGACCATTGTGCAGCAGACTCTCGTCATCAATGGCAATTACACGTAGCGGAAGCTCTGCATCATAAGGTGCCGGTGAGAGCTGTTGCAGTTGATCAAAGGCGTAGTGCTGGATGCGCGAGTGAAGTAGCGGATCAAAATAATCGAACAGTAGTGCTGTCACCACTACCACTGCAGGCAGAAGCTGGCGCAGGAGTCTCGTCGTTAGACGACTCCCGCCCCGCTTCTGCTTAGTGCTATGCGAAACCATCAGATGGCGTTACCTCGACCCACACCAAACTACCGCTAGGGTGGTGGGGGCGGCGGTGGGGTGGAGGAGGCGGTGGTGGAGGCGGGGGTGGCGGTCCGGGCGGATTCTCTCGAAGGTCACGGATTCCAGGCGGTGTCGGACCACCACCTCCACCGGCCTGCCCCCTCCAGGCATTCCCGAGCCCTGGCCTTTAGGCGGTGCGGCGGGTGGTGGCGTGCTACCTCCGCCCTGCCCTCCGCCTTGCCCCTTGCGCATATTGAGCTTCTTCGGAATCGACTCGGCATGCCCTGACGATCGGTCACCCGGAGACTGCTACCAGCCGGCACCTCAACCGAGCCACCACCGTTACTGACTACCACACGTCCCTGATGCACACTTACCAGCAGTGCATTATCGAGACGCACCTCGAACTCGGTGCCTCGCACTCCCAGGTTGGCGAGTCGTGTCTTGAGTTTATAGTTATCCTTACCCATCTCACCGGTCAGGGTATGCATCAGTCCCTTTAACAGACTGAAGTGGGCACGCGATTTTTGCCCGATCCGTAGCGATACTCATCGACGACAAAGCGGGTATCGCTATAGAGGGTGAGCAACGCTCCATCTTCAAAACGCAGCTGCACCTGCCCTCTCCGGTGATGACCGTATCGCCGCTATTCACGGTAGAGAGACGCTCGAGCCGACGTTGTTCACCGCCCTGCTCTGCAACCACATCACCACTGATAGCGAGAATCGTACCCGCCAGCTCCACGGCTGAGAGGTTGGGACTCACGCCAACCAGAAGGCGAGAATCAGCCAGCGGCTGAATATGAGGTAGCCTGAAACACGCTGTCTGAGTCTATTCATTACTGAAATCCCTCCTCAACACCAGTGAGTAGGTGTTGCGATCGTAGTCGTAGAGCTCGGTATTGGAACGGTTATCGGTGTAGGTGTACTGCGGTATCAGATGCCAGTTATCGGCAAAGCGGTAGTCGGCAGAGAGGCCGAGACTTAGCTGTCGCTGACCGCCATGGATAGCGAAGCGAAGGCGGTTAGTCCGCGATAGTCGACGCCGTCTGCCTATTCGTAGTTGAGAGCGCGAGCGGACGACGAAGAAGATGCAGCAGCGGCTTTATGTCGGCGTAGAGTCACTGAGGGAGTTGTGTAGAGCCGCGAAGAGGTGATTACGCAACGAACGCAGGACGTCGGGGCGCCGAAGGCATAAACGGTCGCGTTAAGTTTTTGCTGTTTGCTTGGGCTTGGATGCCCAAAACAAACTTTCGCAAAAATAGCGACTCCCCGGTTATCTTCACGTCGATAGTAGTAGAGCGCATCGTCGGTCAGATGGCGGCGCTGCTCATAGGCCAGGCCGACGGAGAGTGAGAGCTCATCACTCACGGGCGTCACACCACCGAGCTGTAGACCTGCCACGTGGTAGCCGAAGTGCTGCTTATCGGATGCCTTCGCCGTCTCTTTGCCCAGATAGAAGCCGTACTGGACCAACCACTTCTGTGAACCACTATCAAATGACACATCGTGATTCAGACCACCGACCGAGCGCTCGGAGTCATCGTCCGAGTGATCTGGATAGACAAAATCGAGATATTGAAGATAACCGCTCAGCCGCGAGCGGGTAGAGAGGGCGTGCAACCAGTCGAGCCGCGCTCCCGTGGAACGGCGATATTGCTCACCCTCAATCTCGTAGTCCTGCCCAAGCAGCGTTGCAGTGAAGAGGTTGTCACCGCGCAGTGCTGACAGACCCACATAGAGGTTATCAAATCCCTCATTCACATCGGTACGACGGCCGTTATAGTTGCGCTGCAGACTGGCACCACCCAACAGCCAGAGTTTCTCATCAAGCGTATAGCGTGCTGAGACACTCCCTCCACCGTTGAGGTTCGATCACTCGCCGCGGCCGCATCACCCATGCTGGTAACACCGAGATCGGGGATATCGAGCTCGGGCTCATCGGGGCCTCGGGTGACATTGCTATCCCAACCGAATCCCGCCTGAAGGTAGCCACTCACCGCAAGGTCACCGATCGTTGAGAAGGCAGGCAGTGCCGTTTCGATACGCTGCTGCTCTTGCCGCTGCGCGGGGTCACGGCAGACGTCTGAGCGGTTCGATCATCTCCGTGCATAGGTAATACGCTCTTTTCGAGCGCCATTGCCGCAATCTTGACCGTGCATCGACATGATCGGTGCGACAATCACCACACGCTCAAGGCAAACATCGCTTGATCACCTCGACCGGCCCGGTCGAGCGAAAGGCCTAGCAGGTAGTCGTAGGAGGGAAGTCCGGGAGCTGTAAGGTGCGCTATCGAGAGTTCAGCGGCAGCGGTGGCATCGCCCGTTCCAGCAGCTGTCGTGCACGTTCCAGCAGTGCATCTTCATCGGCCGCCTGAACGGATGTGGTCGTCAGCCCCCTATAAGCAGGGCCGTTGCAGCTACCGCCACACCTCCCCTTCCCGTCAGACGCTTCAACTGCTGCAGCAACACTACTTCCCTGAATTGAAATTAAACCCGAAATTGTCAGGCCATAATGGCATCGGCTACCACAAAACCATACTTACTTTATGTTATGTGCCGGAGGTCGTTATTACCCCTGTTTACTAAGAAGCGTAAGCGAAATATGGTGAAAACGTGCAGATTACGGGGAAATAGGAGTATCTGCTCACACCAGTAGTTTGCGCCGTGCCAACACCACCGCGATGTAGTAACTGACTGCGGCATAGAGCAGAGCACCGAGATATGCAGTAGCGGTTGAGTCAGCGGTGTTCCGTCACCAGCGGTCAGTCAGTGCCACCGCATGGGTCAGTGGCAGCAGCTTGCACAAAGCCCCTGCACCATTGTCGGTAACGTATCGATTGGGTAGAAGACACCGCAGAGCATAAACATCGGTGTAATAGCCAACGCACAGTAGTAGCTGAAGAAATCGTAGTTACTCGCCACGGTACTCATCACCATCGCCGGGCCGGCAAAACAGAGCAATCAGAAAGGCGACCGGGATCACCATAATGGCGTGCCAGCTATCGACCACACCGAGCAGAGTCGCCACGATCAGAATCGCCGCGCCACTGATCGCACTCTTGGTGGCACACCAGAGCATCTCACCGGCGAAGATATCATCGACCTCCAGTGGCGTGGCGAGTAGTGCCTCATAGGTGCGCTGCGGCACCATGCGGGTGAAGACCGAATACATACCCTCAAAACTGGCGGTGGTCATCGATGATGAGGCAATAATGCCCGAGGCGAGAAAAGCGAGGTAAGGCAGCTGTGACATCTCGCCGATAAAGCTGCCGAGACCGAAACCGAGGCCAAGCATATAGAGTGTCGGCTCGCCAAAGTTCATCAAAATGGCAGGCCCCATCAGCTTGCGCCAGACCAGTACATTGCGCCGCCAAACCGCCAGTGCGCCGCGTCTTAATCTTGGTAGTTTCCAGTTCAACATCAGTCGCGCAGCTCCCTGCCGGTCAGTTTCAGGAAGACATCCTCAAGCCCCGCCGGTCGGTGTACATAGACCGCCCCACTCTGATCCTGCAGCTGTTTCAGCAGCGCTGGAACGGTGTGGGTATAACAGTAGAGGCTGTTACCCATCTTCTCGAGACGACAGTTGTTCACCCTGGCCATCTCCAGAAAAGCCGGATCAACCTCACTACGCACCTCGACCACCTCCGGTTCAACATGACGTTCGATCAGCTCACGCGGCGAGCCCTGATCGAGGATCTGACCATGATCCATAATCACCAACTCATCACAGAGCCGCTCCGCCTCCTCCATATAGTGGGTGGTCAGGATCAGCGTCTTGCCCTGATCACGCAGCTCGGCGAGTCGCCCCCAGATGATGTGGCGCGCCTGCGGGTCGAGGCCGGTGGTCGGCTCATCGAGCACCACCAGCTCGGGGTCGTTGACCAGTGCACGGGCGATGGTGAGGCGACGCTGCATACCACCGGAGAGGGTATCGGTCTTGGCATCACGCCGTTCGGTGAGTCGTGAGCCATGCCGAAGTAGGAGGCGTAGATGGCGAGGTTCTCAGCAACCGTAAAGTCGGGATCGAGATTATCAGCCTGCGGCACGATACCGACACGGGCACGAATCTCCCGATCACACTGACCGACCGGCAGCCCGAACACGCTGAGCGTACCCTCGCTTATCGGAGTCAGTCCCAGGGTCATGCGTAGCGAGGTGGTCTTGCCTGCACCGTTAGGACCGAGGAAACCGAAACAGCGCCCCGGTGCGATATCGAAGTCGATCCCATCGACCGCCACTGCATCACCGTAGCGCTTGGTTAACCCCCGCGCCGATACCACTCCACTCTGCTCGTTCATCGCTATCCATCTATCCTTCACATCTGTGGCGCCATTGTAGCGTGCAACACGCCGCTTACCGAACGGTTCGAGTCAGATTATGACCGTATCGGTTATGCTCACTCTGGCGCAGGAGGGTTTGACTGAATGAATGAAAGATATCCACAAACGACGGGGGTTATAAAACCACTCTTGATACTGATATTAAGCGCAATACTCAGCGCCTGCGGCGCCTCTTCAATCAAACAGCTCAAACAGGACCGGTCACTCGGCCACCACAGTTTTGTCGTTCCCTTTGAATACCAGAAGGCCTACCGCGTTAGTTTCATCATGATGCGCGACTGTTACGAGGCAAATCGCTTCACCGGCGGCTTTTCGATCAAGGGCGTGATTTTCCCCGATATTAAAGAGGCCGAGATCACCGCCTCACTGCCCGATCTGCTCGGCGGCTTCGGCTACTACTTCATGA
Source organism: Candidatus Reidiella endopervernicosa (assembly GCF_013343005.1). Taxonomy (GTDB): domain Bacteria; phylum Pseudomonadota; class Gammaproteobacteria; genus Reidiella; species Reidiella endopervernicosa. The sequence continues at coordinate 1,794,482 of NZ_CP054491.1, read as the reverse complement.
CCACCATCACTGCCATCGATGGTCGCAACAGTCGTATCACCGTGCACCACGCCCACGCGGCCCACACCTACGTGGCCGACGATCTGCGTCGTTGGCTGCTGCGTGACGAGGAGCAGTGCTAAACCATCACATCTTTTACTGCAGAATATCGCCCAGCGGTAACGCCAAATAGCCCGATGGATCATCACATTTCTAACAACCATTCGTAAGAAAAATCCGCCCAGAATAGTTGCATTTTGCACTGCCCCGACAATAGATCATTTCTAAATAATTAAACTGACCTTCCCCTCTCCCTCTCTTTCTGAGAATTGGTCTATATACATCACAGCCTTCATGTCAGACATGACATATATGCGAATCATTTTCGTTTGCATAAAGACCACCCTCCCGCTAAGGTCAGGTTAGAACATCGGAAAGGTTCGGAGAACATTACAGCCAATATCAAGGAAGTTTTTTGTAGCGAGTGTTGATAAAGCAGTGTTGAGAGCAGAAAGACCGTTCACCGTTATAAGCCATGTAAAATTGCATGACGCTGGGCTATTGAGATGAGTAGCGAATGCGGCCAGGCCTTTCTTGACACCCTCTTAAGTTCCATCACTGAACTCGTTATCCTTCTCGACAGAAGCGGTCGGATCGTCCGCTTTAATCGTGCCTGTGAAACTTTGAGTGGTTACAGTGAAGAGGAGGCGATTGGCAAGACCATCTGGTCACTACTCTTCTCAGCACATCAACAGTCGACCATACAGGGCCGCTTTGAATCACTCCGTCGAGATCAGTTCCCCTTCCAGTATCAGAACCACCTCTTCACGCGTGAGGGGGAAAAGTACAGCATCAAGTGGACCAACACGGCTCTAATTGATCGCAAGGGTGAGATAGACGGTATCGTCTGCACCGGTAACAACATTACTGAACTACGACGCTCAAAAAAGCGTGCTGAGATGTTCGAACGTATCGTCTCTGCCTCCAGCGGTCACCTCTCTTTTGTTGACAGCAACTACATCTACAGAGCCGTTAACAACGCCTATCTTGAAGCCCACAACTTGAGCCGGGGAGTCGCTATTTTTGCGAAAGTTTGTTTTGGGCATCCAAGCCCAAGCAAACAGCAAAACTTCACGCGACCGTTTATGCCTGCGGCGCCCGACGTCCTGCGTTCGTTGCGTAATCACCTCTTCGCTGCTCTACACAACTCCCTCAGTGACTCTACGCCGACATAAAGCCGTTGCTGCATCTTCTCCGTCGTTCGCTCGCGCTCTCAACTACGAATAGGCAGACGGCGTCGACTATCGGGGACTAACCGCCCTCACTTCGCTCTCCATGGCGGTCAGCGTATGAGGAGATTGTCGATACACACGTTGCCGATCTACTCGGGCAGGAGATATTCGAAGACATTAAACCGCGAATAGATCGCTGCCTGGCGGGTGAAACAATTAGCTATCAAGGCTGGTTCGATTTCAAAGGGCCTGGTCGTCGGCTGATGGACGTCAGCTACTCACCGGCAAAAGATCACAACGACAAAATTATTGGCATGGTCGTAAACGCTCGAGATATCAGCGACCAGAATGAGGCCGAGAGTGAGCGGCGTCTGGCAGCAAAGGTCTTTCAGAATGCCGGCGATGCGATTCTAATCACCGATAGCAAAGGCAACATTCTCGAGGTCAATCCCGCCTTCTGTGCCATTAGCGGTTACGAGCGTAGCGAGGTACTAGGCAAGAACCCCAATTTTGGAAAGTCAGGACGACATGACCACGCCTTCTATGAGGCGATGTGGAAGGGCCTGCTCAACTTTGGTCGTTGGGAGGGTGAGGTCTGGGATCGGCGCAAAAACGGTGAGGTCTACCCGAAGTGGTTAAAAATCACTGCTGTGGCCGATGCCACAGGACAGGTCAACCACTACGTCGGCATCTTCTCCGACATCAGCGAACAGAAGGCTCAGGTAGATCGACTACAACGACTTGCGCACCACGACCCGCTGACCGAGCTGCCTAACCGCGCCCTCTTCTATGACCGACTCTCCCAGGCGATCGTTCAGGCACGGCGTGATGAGCGTCGTATTGCGGTGATGTTCATCGATCTCGACTATTTCAAAGTGATCAATGATGAGCATGGTCACGATGTCGGAGATCGACTGCTCTGTGGCGTTGCTGATCGGCTCTCCGGCTGTGTACGCGAGTCCGATACTGTCGCAAGACTGGGGGGTGATGAGTTCACGGCTATTCTCACTGATATCGCCAATCCCTCGGGAGTCGCTATTTTTGCGGAAGCATGTTTTGGGCATCCAAGCCCAAGCAAGCGGCAAATACTTAACGCGACCGTTTATGCCTACGGCGCCCCGACGTCCTGCGTTCGTTGCGTAATCACCTCTTCGCGGCTCTACACAACTCCCTCACTGACTCTACGCCGACATAAAGCCGCTGCTGCATCTTCTCCGTCGTTCGCTCACGCCTCAACTACGAATATGCAGACGGCGTCGACTATCGGGACTAACCGCCCTCACTTCGCTCTCCATGGCGGTCAGCGGAAGCCGCATCAGCCGTTGCCGAGAAGATGTCTGCTTCATTGAAAAAACCGATCAGCATAGGTCGCAACAGACTCCACGTAAGCTGCAGCATTGGCATCTCGATTTTCCCAGACTGCTGCACCACCGCTGATGAACTGATCAAGTGCGCTGACAACGCGCTCTACCGCTCAAAGCATCTGGGCCGTGACCGTCACACTCTCTTTTTGAATAAAGAGTAGACTCGAGAACAGTTATCCTTCCTGCATTTTTTTGCGACACCCCTGGCGCAGACGGATATCCTGCTCTGCCCGCTCCATGAAGGGAATATCAACCACCGTTTCTACCGGGGCTTCAATAGTTGAAGACCAGAGATTCTTTCTTTCTAGCTGGTGTGTTCGAGTCATACCTGCCGTCCCCAAACAGTAGCGACAGGCTGCCAGCGGTTGCTGCGAATGACGAAAGTCACTTAACCGTTTTCTAAATCGAAGCGAGTCTTCAATACGCAATCGATCATGCTCAAACGGAGTCTGTTCGCCCGCAAGCCTAGGTCCATAGATGCTTTGTGGACAGCGATAGAAGTAACCGTCATGAATAACATCACACCGCCACAACTGCACCATCCTGCATGACTCAAAGATTCTTCGGGTAAGCGTACTATCGCGATTATTGTGCGTCGAATACTGGACTCTGAACTCACTAAACTGCAGCAGTTCCAACTCAACATTGAACGCTGCCGCCCTGCTCTTGATCAGTTCAACCGTCTCATCAGAGAGCCCCGGCTTGGGATAGATTGAGACATCGAGAGCATCAATCGCACGCCACAATTCATCCTCCATCTTCGGTAGCAAGATACCGTTTGTTACTAATAAGATTCGGGGGGCAATGCCGCTCTCTCGAACCACCCGGATCACCTCGAGCAGTTGTGGGTGCAGTAGCGGTTCACCGCCAATCAGCTTTATTGTTGATGGTAGATAGTGTCTCTTCAGCGCTGACAGCTCTCGACCTAGCTGATCAGGATCGATAAAGCGCTCGGCAACACCGGGGGAGCCGTGATTACAGTCACGACAGGTAATATTGCAGTGATCGACCACATTGATTTCGCAACAGACCTTCTGTCTCACCTTGCTGGTAAACAACGAACGAAGACCCACACTCCCCCCAGCCCGAACCACATCGGAAATAATTACACACTCACCCTGACCAATCCTGGCCAAAAGAGTCCCTGAGGCAGTACCCGACTGGCAATCAACCTCTTCGAATCGCCATGAGGCGCTTCACTGTCAATAGAGACCAGGCCGTAACCCTAAGATGAGATACCCGAACTGACGTAGACGCCATCACGATCGCGTTTCAACTCCTCGTCAGTACTGAAGTGCTGCTCATCTGCCTCTAGCTGCTGCACCTCTCGGCTTTTGTGACCACTGTGGAACAGTAGCCGATCAATCACCGCATTGATATCGCTATAGGGGGCAACCTGCAGTTCCAACAGACGATCATAGACCGCCTGATCGAGATTCACCTGTACCTGTCTAGCCATCACCCACCTCCTCTCACATGCGTGAGCCCAAAGCTTTCCATACTATTATAGTCAACTATTGGGATCGAATGAGTTCACTTAACCATTCACTAACTGGCCAGAGCATGCATCAATCGATAGATAAAACCATCATCGGTTCGCTCTGGCTTCTGCTCGACGTGGTGTGACTGGTGGCTGTTCAAGGTCCTGGCGATGCGGCGTACGGCGTGTGCCGCCTCGCTGCTCGGATATTCCATGATGAATGGGCGTTTTTTTTCGTACGGCATCGGAGACCACCCCATCAAAGAGGATATATCCATCATTCTGTAGGCGACTATGAATGAAATTGAGCGCGATGTGACTGATTCGGCGGGTCGCCCGCTCTGCATCCTGTTTACTACGTGCCATGTTGAGCAACAGGTGGATATCCGCCTCGGGTGCCATGCCATGGACCGTCTTTATCGCTGCATAGGCATCCACCATCGAGGTCGGTTCGGGCGTTGCCACCACCAGCACCTCATCGGCACTGCCAGTAAACATCGTGGTGTTACGCGAGATTCCCGCACCGGTATCGATGATGAGGTAATCCGCCGCACCGCTGAGAAAGTAGAGTGCATCACGCAGTTGCAACTGCTCATCCTCACTCAGATTGGCAAGGTGCTCATCGCCAGAGGCACCCGGCACTACCCCGATACCGTAGGGCGTTTCAATCATAATCTCATCGATACGCTTTCGACCCGCAAGCACATCAGCCAAATTATCTGTCACGCGCAGATTGAGTATGACATCGATATTGGCCAGCCCCATATCCATATCCATCAGGATCACCCGCTCACCAAGATTAGCCAGTGCAATCGATAGACTCACCGCGATATTGGTTTTTCCGACTCCTCCCTTGCCCGATGTCACTGCAATGACCCGCGCCCGTGTTCCACTCTCTCTGTGCATTGCCACGCCCCTCTGGCCAACCCCATCAGCTAATTTTCAGCGTAGACGCAATTCTCGACTTGTATACTATGGTTTTTGACAACAGTTATAGTGAGCGGCGTAGATGTTTTCGTTAGGTGGTTGTTAATCAACGGTAATAAATATCGACAGGTCTATACACCAATAGCCAATTAATCTTCAGTCGAAGCGTAAACTTCTGTTTCACGACTCACTCCACCCGACAACTCACCGCTGCTCCGGTATCGATGCGCAAGAGAAGAAGCCGCCCTCCTGCTCCCTGCCACACACAGACCACACCCCATAATCTCTTAATCAATTCGCAACAGTCGGCACTACACTCAGCTCTCCGCTCTACCCGCCGACACGACCATTCTCAAAGCCAACCATGGCTGCGAAAGTGGCTCCGACTCTGGTATCGAAATGAAAACGTTAGTAATGGCCCCCGGAAACCCGCTGAATGTCGACATAGCCCACGGATTGGGGGGGGATTCGAGAAGAAGCTGTTTATCGATGAGGTCGACCATTATTTCTGTCTGCGAGCAAAGAGCAAAGGGTGCAGATTCTTTCAGGACCCAGCATGCTTGATGGAACACAATCTGGGGCAGAAGCAACGATACGGAAGCTTCATCAAAACACGGTTAAAAACCACCCACCCAAAAGAAGCTACTTCACTGTCAGGAACTCACCCTACTCGATAAACGATATGCCGACTTCTGCGACTACGCAGAGAATCGAAGAAGTAATCTATTAAGGGTTATAATTAATGGATGCACTGTAAGGATGAACGGTGTCCTGGAGAGCTCTTTTTCATGCTCATCGTCTATCTCCACGACAAAATGGGGATCTGTGGAAACAGGGTGAACATTTAGGCAATCCAGCCCGACTACTTAGATGTAGTTGTAGACTAGCTCAGAATATCCTTGAACAACGTCATGTTTGACTCGAACCGTCCATACTCACCACGCATCAGCATTGCCACTATCCGGGTGACCCTTTTGTGAAACACCCTTTCACGACCTATCTCCAGTCGTTTGTTGCAGTACGCCATCTTCTCATCGACAAAGCCACACCGTTCGCGATAGCCCTCTACACCCAAAGTACTCCTGAACCAGGTCGCAATAGCCTCCACCTCAATAAGCTTTCTCAGTTTCATCCGTTTTAAATGCCAACCGTGAATCACCTCCTTAATAGGAGATCTCACTTTCAGACCCAGCGACTGTCCGCTATGCAGACGGTATTGAAACAGCGGCTCTTCGACAGCAACGCCATAGTGGCCCTGAGTGGAAAACGCCAGTGCAAGCCAGTGGTCGTGAACCATAAAACCAGGAAACGGCGACACCAAACCTTTCAAATGCCCCCTAAAACAGAGAGCCGCACCGGTCACATAATTTCTGGCCAACAGCATCTCGCCCTGCAGATGGTGTTGGAGGTAGCGATCTCGCTTCCTGAGTGAAAACCCCACGCTTCTCCAGAGCTCCCTTCCAATCCCTTTTCCCGCCTCATCCACCAGTACCGCATCCGAGAAGGCGTAGCCTGCGCCCTCATTCTCTTGCATGGAATCAACCAGGGTGGAGACCTTATTTTCGTGCCAGATGTCGTCCTGGTCTGAGAGGAAGATCAGATCGCCGTTACAAAGTAAAACTGCTTGTTGAAAATTTTTTATGTAGCCTAAATTTCGCTCGTTATAAACGCTCCTGAAAAGACCGGGGTATGCTCTCGAATACTCCTCAATAATCTCCACCGTACCGTCGTGCGAAGCATCATCGCAAACGACTATCTCATCGGGCCGATGAGATTGAGCAAGAATGGAGTCGAGTTGCTGCGCCAGAAAACGAGTACCGTTATAGGTACACAGTGCAACAGAAACGGTCACCATATCTGCCCCCTTTTCACAAACCTACTCCATTTACCTATTCGACGTCACTCGTCGACAGGCGACGTATTATTAGAGACCGGGAATGCCGATCGGACCCGGCAGATCGGGTACGGCACAGGCGGTGAGCAGCGCCAGAACAGCCAGTGTGGTAATGAGTTGGGCCATTTTTTTCATCATCTATTTTCTCTTATTGTTGTGGAGCCACGCCTCGATCCGCGCCACACCCTCTTTCAATTTTTCAATCGAGGTTGTGTAGGCGAAGCGTAGGTAGCGCTCCGGTTGATTCGAACCAAAGTCGAGCCCCGGTGTAATGGCAACGCCTGCATCATTTAGCAGGCTGTTGGCCAGCTGATAACTATCACTACTGAAGCGCGAACAGTCGGCATAGAGATAGAAGGCTCCCTGTGGGGTAATCGGAATATCGAAACCCAAATGTCGTAGTGCTGGCAACAGGTAGTCACGCCTTTTACCAAACTCAATGCGACGCTGCTCCAGTATCGCTAGCGTATCCACTTCAAACGCGGCCAGTGCGGCATGCTGTGCCGGTGTTGGTGCGGCAAGAAAGATGTTCTGTGCAAGCTTATCGATTTCACGCACGTAGGACTCAGGTGCAACTATCCATCCGAGTCGCCATCCGGTCATGCCGAAATATTTCGAGAAGCTGTTGACGATAAAGAGTTGATCGGAAATCGCCGCCGCACTCGGTGGACGATCGGCGTAGATCAGGCCGTGGTAGATCTCATCGACAATGACCCGGCCACCCTTCGCATTCACAAACTCAACGATTGCCCTCAGCTCATCCTCGGGCACGATCGTGCCGGTCGGATTGGCAGGAGATGCGAGCAGTACGGCCCGACTCCGCTCGCTCCAGTGCGCCTCGACCTGTTTGAGGGTGAGCTGGTAGCCGCTCTCTGCATCGACGGGGATTCCGACGGCCTTCCCCTCGAAGAGTCTTACGAAGTGGCGATTGCAGGGATAGCCCGGATCGGCCATCAACACCTCATCACCCGGATCGACCAGCACACCCATGATCAACTGCAGGGCACCGGAGGCACCCGGGGTAATGATGAATCGCTCGGCAGGCACATCGGCACCCAGCTGATCGCGGTAGTATGCGGAGAGCGCCTCGCGCAGTGCAGGTAGACCGACGGCTGGCGTGTAGTGGGTCTTACCTGCCGCCAGTGCCGCCCTACCCGCCTCGATAATCGGTTCTGGTGTTACGAAATCGGGCTCACCCACCTCCATATGGATGATGGAACGCCCCTCTGCCTCCAGCGCACGGGCGCGCGCCAGTAGATCCATGACATGGAACGGTTCAATCTCGCCCATGCGCTGGGCGATATGGGCCTCAGGTGGCTGCTCAGCCGCCATGCAGACGTCTTACCATCTCAAGATCGAGACAGTTTGAACCGTTCGCATCACCGTTGATCACCTCGAACGGTGCATCGGGCTCACCCCACTCATTGAGGATGATTTCAGCACCCTCAAAATCCTCATCGCGTGTGTAACCGTTCACTGCAACGATGGTCTTCAGCTTGGCACCAAGCGAGGAGCGAATACCGTTATAAGAGTCTTCAAAGGCGATGCACTGCTCCGGCTTGAGCCCCATCTGCTCCATCGCATAGTCGTAGATATCGGGAGCGGGTTTTTTCGCCGGGACGATATCGCCTGCGGCGATCACTTCAAACCAGGCCATTGAGCCGGGTGCGAGTGCATTTTCCAGTAGCGCCTCGACGTTGGCCGGTGTGGTGGTGGTCGAGACCGCCAGTCGCAGACCTGCCGCACGCGCCTCGTCGATCAGACGTCTAACACCGCTGCGCAGTGGAATCACACCGTTACTGAGCAGCTTCACATAGTGGGCGGTCTTCGCCTTGTGCAGTCCGGCGATGAACTCATCGAGATCATCGGGACGTTTGAATTCGGTGTTGTAGTTATCGAGGTAGTAGCGGATGCGCTCCTTACCCCCGGTTACTGCCAGTAGTTTGCCGTAGAGCTCCTCTGACCACTCCCAGTCGAGACCGGCATCGGCAAAGGCGAGGTTAAAGGCGACGCGGTGACCATCTCGCTCTGTATCGGCAAGGGTGCCATCGACATCGAACAATAGTGCTTCCAGTTGACTCATTCTTTCTCTCCTACTTTCGAGCGCCGAAGCATACCGCAACCCCTGAACTCATGCAGCCACACCGCCGCCACAGATTGTAAGACATTGTAAAAAATGACTTTTTATTCGGTATACGGCCATTAATAAGACTATTGGCACCTCAATCTGCTTTTGGTATAGAATTCCGGCTTTGTTTTTAGCAGGCAGGAGCCTATTAAAATGGCGGTAAAGAAAGTCACCAAAAAAGCAGCAACCAAAAAAGCAGCCCCGAAAAAGAAGGCTGTTGCCAAGAAGGCAGCACCCGCTAAAAAGGCTGCTCCAGCAAAGAAGGCTGCTCCTAAAAAGAAAGCTGTCGCTAAAAAAGCGGCTCCTAAGAAGAAGAGCGCTAAGAAGAAGTCCGCTGCCGATACCGGTACAGCCACTGGCTTCACACCCTATGTAGAGAAGAAGGGTGAGGAGTACATGAACGACGATCACGTCGAGCATTTCCGTGATCTGCTGATGATCTGGAAGCATGAGCTGATGGAAGAGGTCGACCGCACCATGCACCACATGCAGGACGATGCGGCCAACTACCCCGATCCCAACGATCGCGCCACCCAGGAGGAGGAGTTCAGCCTTGAGCTTCGCACCCGTGATCGTGAGCGCAAACTGATCAAGAAGATCGACGAGAGCCTTGAGAACCTTGAGGCCGGTGACTACGGTTACTGCGAGTCGTGCGGTATTGAGATCGGTGTTCGTCGCCTTGAGGCACGCCCCACCGCCACCCTCTGCATCGACTGCAAGACCCTCGATGAGATCCGCGAGAAGCAGCGCGGCTGATCGTAGCGATCTGTAGAGCAAACAACGCCTCTCCCTGTGAGAGGCGTTTTTGTTTCTAGCTCCATAAATGCACCCTGATTAGCGAGCCGATAGCCATGACCGAACCACTCAACGCCATCGATGCAATCAAACAGCGTAGCTCCACCCGCGCCTACCTCGACCAGCCGGTGGGCCGAGAGCTGATCACCACCCTGCTCGATACCGCCCGTTACGCCCCCTCCGGGGTCAATATCCAGCCCTGGCAGGTGGCGGTGGTTACAGGTAAAACCAAGCGGCTGCTCGGTGAACGCATAATCGCCGCCCGAGACAGCGGTGCGACCGAGAACCCCGACTACGCCTACTACCCCTCTGAGTGGCGTGAACCCTACAAACAGCGCCGCAAGGCGACCGGACTGGCACTCTACAGCGCGCTGAAGATCAGCCGTGAGGATAGGGATAAACAGCGCGAGGCGTGGTATCGCAACTATCGCTTTTTTGATGCGCCGGTCGGTCTGGTTTATTTCATCGATAGCGATCTCTCACAGGGTGCCTGGATCGACATGGGCCTCTTCCTGCAGAGCGTGATGGTCGCGGCCCAGTCACTCGGCCTGGCCACCTGCCCACAGGCAGCGCTGGCGGAGTACCCCGATATCGTGCGCGAGACACTCGGTTATAGCAGCGACAAACAGGTGGTCTGTGGCATGGCACTCGGCTACGCCGATCCCGACCATCCAGTGAACAGCTACCGTACTGAAAGAGAGCCGGTTGAGTCGTTCACCCAGTGGTTTGAGTAACAGACAACTGTCCAACGATGACCGACGTCTCTAACTACATCGGCCGCTTCGCCCCCTCCCCGACTGGCCCACTCCACTTCGGCTCACTGGTCGCCGCCCTCGGCAGCTATCTACAGGCACGCAGTCGTGGCGGCCAGTGGCTGCTACGCGTTGAAGATATCGATCCACCGCGTGAGGTGGCCGGCGCCACCGACGAGATACTGAGAGCCCTCGACCACTACGGCCTCCACTGGGATGGCGAGACGCTCTACCAGAGCCAGCGCAGCGAGGCCTACCTGGAAGCGATCGATCAACTCCATCATGACGACGCACTCTTCTACTGTCGTTGCAGCCGCAAACAGATTGCCACGGCAGCAGAGCAGGCAGGCCTTGCCAGTGGCGTCTATCCCGGCAGCTGTCGCAGCACCACCCAACCACCACATGGCCATCACGCAGTACGCCTGCTGATCGAAAATGAGACGATCCGATTTAATGATTCGCTGCAGGGCGAAATATCCCAGCAGATGGCCCGTGAAGTAGGTGATTTTGTGATTCGTCGCGCCGACGGCCTCTTCGCCTACCAGCTGGCAGTGGTGATCGATGATGCCGCACAGGGCATCACCGAGGTAGTACGCGGCTCCGACCTGCTCGACTCAACCCCACGTCAAATCCTTCTACAGCAGCGCCTAGGTCTGCCACAGCCCGACTATCTCCACCTGCCGGTAGCGGTCAACGCCGCCGGAGAGAAGCTAAGCAAACAGACCTTCGCCACCGCCATCCCATTCGATAACCCAGTACCACTGCTTATCAAGGCACTGCAATTTCTTGGTCAAAAGCCCGACTCTGAACTCAGAGATGCCGAGCATGACGAGCTACTGCGGTGGGCTATCGAGCACTGGCGACCCGAGCAGATCGCTGCACAACGCACCATCAAGCACGCCAGGTAAGAATGTTGTACGGCTCAGGAGCAATATAATCTGGGAAATCCTTACAACGGTTGTTCCACACAAGTTATAAAACCAATCAGCTAACCGTGCAGCCATTTTCAATAGTCTAGTGTGGAATATTTAGTCCTGACGACTTAAATCACATCAAACCCGTTCTACATGTTGTTATTTTATTAATAAATACGTCATCTTCATTGATGCCAATGCGATCTATTACTACACCGATCTTTTTATACTTAACTGCCCCATGGCGAGTGCGCTGTGAGGGCTTGGATCGATATATTGTGTTAGACATGATAGAATCAGCAGCTCTGATAATCCTTACCTAGCTTTATAAAATTCTGCAGCGTAGTAACTACTCTAGGAATTTTTCTCCAGTTTAACCTGCTGGGCTAACTTAACTGCCTGAATAGAATGAAGAAAGCGGACGATGATTCTGTAGATGGATCGTTGCCTCTGCTTCAGCTCTTATCCTCCATCTGTCTGTATATCTATTTTTCCCGTTATCTGGTTCATTACCGGGTAATTGATTTATATATGCATGAATACCATCGAGCACCATAAGCTCATCAGCTCCTATCAGGGCTTTGCGTACGTGATGCCAAGTATCAGGTTTGAATTACATTGATTAGACGATTCCAGTGAATAGCATCTACAACGCCAAATAGTTGAAGGCGTTATCTCTACAAAGTTTATCTCACATGATTTTATAAGGAACACAATGACCACCGATAGAATAGAATCTCAGAGTTACAGCCAACCATTCTTCTTTTGTAAAAGACCTTCCTAATCTGTGCTCTCTTGCAGGGTTAGTCTGCACGCTGTTAGCTATCTACTTCACTGTTTTGGGTGTCTATTACGCAGCAATGATTGGCATGATCTGGGCCGTTGCTTTTGACTGGGGTGATGGACTTATCGCTCGCAGAATAACAGAACGGACTGGTAATGACCGGAATTTTGGTGGGCAACTTGATTCGTTAATAGACATCGTAGCTATGGAGTCACCCGGCCATTCTTCTGCTGAGCTATGGAAGATCTGAGCCATATTTTTGTTCGGCGCTTTAATAATTATTGGACCAGTGCTTTCGGTTAAGCTATTTTAATACATCGGTCTATTGAGATTCCAAATACACAGGAATGGCCCTCGACAACAATAACATCTTATTTGTCTTCATATTTTTGTTTGAGACAATTTTTAGTGGGGAAGTTTTTCAGTCATCCTTTATGTCAGCGTACATGGGATCGCGGCTTTAAATGTCTCTCAAATCAAAAACCAAAACTGTCAGGAAGTCACGCTCAATGTCTATATCCTTGCTATTTACACTTAGGAATAACAGGAATCTATAGCTGGAAACTTTTATAGCAAGAAACGAAATCATTAAAGCATCACAACGAAAATCAGTTTACTTCGGAGTAAAATAATACAATGGTTATATACACAGTAGGCACATTTGATTTATTGCATGTAGGACACCTTGCTTTGCTAGAGTATTGCAGAACATTAGGAGATGTTGTGGCCGTTGGCGTTGCATCCGATAGTGTAGTGAACTCTTACAACCCAATGTACCAGTCATTCCACTTGATCAACGAGAGGAGATGCTGAGAGGTTTACGCTGCGTCGACATTGTGCGCCCTTACTATGAGCTTGAATATGTATCTGGCTGCAAGGAATTGAACGTCGATATCTTTGTAGTTGGAAGACTGGGAAACAAACCCCATAATATCGCGGTGGAATCTTACCTAAAAGCGAAGGGAAACAAATTATCCAGGTTCTTTATAATCAACGCACTTCATCCTCTAAAATAAAACAAAACACCATCGCTCAATCTCATAGGTATGAGTATATGACGGAACAAGCTATCGCATAAAATAGACGGCAATATTCGAGTCGCCTTGCTTTTCTAGCAGCAAAACGTTGTGTTTAGTATGTGAATCTAGAGATGGCGATAGACCTTAGCAACACCACAGTGACCGAGCACATCCTTATGTTCTCTCCTACCAGAGCCATGTCTGCTATGAGGCTGGTAGCGGACATAGCAGTCTATTTACATTGAAGTCCACTACGGTCGCACAACAGACGAGTAAATCTTACGCCGACTGCCAGATCAGGTCTGAACAACCACCTTTCTAAAGAGTGTTTGTGAAAGATTTAACGTATTTTCTTCGTGTACCTTCACATCTCTTCGGCTCACGATTTCCGTAGCATTCCCGATTTCGAGCAGACAACCTACCCCATTTGTAACAGAGCAGCGCACTCAACTTCACACGTCGTTTGCGCTATGATGATCACTCCCTAAGCACTATCCGGTACTACCCATGGATCTAAGTCACGCCCCGGGAGTCGCTATTTTGCGAAAGTTTGTTTTGGGCATCAAGCCCAAGCAAACAGCAAAAACTTCACGCGACCGTTTATGCCTACGGCGCCCCGACCGTCCTGCGTTCGTTGCGTAATCACCTCTTCGCGGCTCTACACAACTCCTCAGTGACTCTACGCCGACATAAAGCCGCTGCTGCATCTTCTTCGTCGTTCGCTCGCGCTCTCAACTACGAATAGGCAGACGGCGTCGACTATCGCGGACTAACCGCCTTCGCTTCGCTATCCATGGCGGTCAGCGTTTGTCACCGCCTTTAAGGGCAACTTCAAGAGCACCATGAAGTGGGAGCAGCTCGACGCCTTTTGGGCACAGCTACGTGCCGTGGCCGACGACAGCTGGTACATCTACGCGGTCGGTGAAGCGCCACCCGAGCAGACCGTCAGTGCTGATAAGCTCATAGAGTTCATTACCGAAATCGATACGCTGCTGCGTAAGGACCATCAGGAGAGTTACTGCGCCATCGTCTATGCCGATGATCTTGAGAAGCCCAGCTACGTGAAAATCTTCGACCCCCACAACCTCGGCGTCTCCTGCGGCTTTAGCGACAATCCGCCGCTGCCGGGCTGGATTCTCTCCAGGATCAAACCCTGCGATCTCAACGTCGCCATGCCACCACCTGGTGGCAGAAGATGTTTGCCTAACGCTCGCCCGACCAGTTATAGCTACGCACCGTACCGTTCGGAGCAAAGCGCACCTGCAGCACCTTGAGGTTGGCTCGATCCATATCGGAGAGCTGACCCTTGCCGTAGAAGTAGAGCCACTCGATCAACCGTTCTCCATCGGCCTCCAGTGCAATACCACTACTGCGTGGCTCACCCAGCCAGGCACGGATATCGGCCTGGGTCGTCTCACCCTGCTTCACCCGGTCCTCAAAACTACCCAGATTAAAATCGCGTCCGACCTGCACTGAACTGCAACCCGCCAGCACCATCATCAAGACAACAGCTACCAAACCTTTCAACTCACGCCACATCGCCATCACACCCTCCCCATTACCGATTCATGTAGCCCGGATGAAGCAAAGCGCAATCCGGGAATTCGTGCAGACATAAACTTTTTAACCGCAAAGTAATAGTCATCCTCCGAATTAACTTCCCCGGATTGCGCTTTGCTCCATCCGGGCTACGGTTTTGTTGTCTATCACCTCAAGTTACCAACTCCAATCGACGCATGCGGTTAACCGTTGCCGCCAACTCCTGTAATCGTGGCAGTGCCAGTGTTCCGATGATATAGGGCGTCAATGCATCGAGCCCCTGTTGCTTAATCGTATTCAGGGCTTTATCTAACATCTCATTGAGATCGAGCTGCTCGCCAACCAGCTGCTGCTCGCAGTAACTCAACAGATAACCGATGGCACGTAGTTGTCCGTTATCGACTAGCTGTTCGACACGAGTCAGGTCGATCTCCTCTTCGCCATAGCGCAGACTCCGCACACCATAGGGCTGAATCTTCTCGCGTCCCTGTCGATTGTGCGGCGACAGTGACGCTCGTGTAGTGATTCGTGGTGAGCGTTGTTTGATTGGTAGTACCTCACCTTCGGTTTCGACCATCTCCACCGCCAGCGCCCTGGCATCGCCGGTGACATCACGCACCCGATAGTTATCCATCATGATGACGCGATCAGCGACACTGAAAAAGTCACCCGAGCCGCCCATCACCAGCACCACCGAGACGCCATTCTGCTGATAGAGATCTCGAATACGCTGCACCAGTGGCGTGATCGGTTCACGCTCCTTGGCGACCAGCGCCTGCATGCGCCGATCACGAATCATGAAGTTAGTGGCGGAGGTGTCCTCATCGATCAGCAGTGTTGAACAGTCGGTAGCCAACGCCTCCATAATCGCTGCCGCCTGAGAAGTACTGCCGCTACCATTGGCGGTGGTGAAACGCGCCGTATCCTTGCCCTGCGGCAGGTTGTTGATGAAGGGGGAGATATCGACACCGGTGATCGCCCGTCCATCCTCGGCACGCACCTTTACCGCATCGGCACGGCTCACTACCCGCTCGCGACCGTCACCGGGAATATGGTTATAGACACCGCGCTCAATCGCATGCAGCAGGGTCGATTTACCGTGGAAGCCACCGCCAACGATCAGCGTTACCCCCTCAGCAATGCCCATACCCACGATATCGGCTCCGTGGGGACGTGAGAGTGCCACGCGCATCGAATCGGGCGCCTCAAACAGCACCGCCTCCTCAAGCGGACGGTCATCGACACCTGTAGCACGCGGCAACCTCGAACCTTCGGCAACAAAGGCAACCAACCCCTTCTCGACAAGTTGATCTCGTAACGCCTGCTGATCCTCGACGCTATCGACATGCTGCTCAACAATCTCAAGCCTACCAAGCAGTGAGAAGAGTCCAGTCTCGACGACCTTTGGCAGCTCCTCGAAGAGCATCACCTGCGCCTCGCGTCCGTTCACGCGACGAGCATCGGCAGGCAGTGCCAGCTGGAACCTGACCTCTACGCTCCCCGCTCTCACCAGCACCGCATTCCGCTGCAGCACCTGTTGCCCGTAAGAGGCGATGGCGACCTCACCGCTACGTCCCGAGCCACGATGTCCCTTCACATGGTCTTTTATCGCTTCAGCAAAATGACGCCCCAGATAGTCCTCCAGAGCAATCGTACGGATGGCATTACTAAAGAGTCCGGCGGGGAGCGACATCTCATCTGCTTCAATCAGGATGCGACAGCGTGACGGTTCGGCGAAGGGGTCGCCCTGCACATGGTCAATGAATAGCTGGTAACGGGGAAAGGAGTAACATCCCTGCAACGACTTGTAGGCCTTGTAGCCACGTTGGTCGATCTCTTTGAGCTGCGTCTCTAGCTGTTGCATGCCTCTCGCCCTGCAGGATGTCGGTGGATATTTCCTCACATATTAGCAGCCAATGGGATCATAAAACCGCTCGCCGAAGTGTTACGTTAAGTAACAACTCCTGATAAGCTAGCGCCATGGATAGCCCCCCCGAAAATGAGCAGACGATCGACCGTGTCGTCATCATCTTTCTCTTCGTCCTCTTTCTGCTCATCTCGCCACTGCGTGATATCTGGGCGGCTGACGACAACCCCTGGTACGTCCCCTATCTGATCTGGCTGGCGATCATTTTTTTCGCCTACCGTCTGCAACGCAGGATGAGACGCGATGACCTTTGAGCTGTGGCAGCTCTTTCTGCTGATTGTCGCCTACCTGTTTATCCTGTTCGTCATTGCCTACAGCGCCGAACAGGGGTGGTTGCCGAGTCGCATCGCCAAGCATCCGCTCACCTACATCCTCTCGCTCGGTGTCTACGCTACCTCGTGGAGCTTCTACGGCAGCGTCGGCTTTGCCCACCAGCAGGGCTATAACTTTCTCACCATCTATATCGGTGTCACCCTCGCCTTTCTGCTCACCCCGATCCTACTGCGACCGATCCTCAACCTCTGTCGCGAATACCAGCTCACCTCGCTGGCCGATCTGTTCGCCTTTCGCTACCAGAGTCAGCTCGCCGGAGTGCTGGTCACCCTCTTCATGCTCACCGGCACCCTCCCCTACATCGCCCTGCAGGTACGTGCTGTCACCGAGTCGCTACAGGTCTTGAGCAATGAATCGACGCCGGTACTGATCGCCCCGATCTTCTGCGCCACCATGATCCTCTTCGCCGTGCTGTTCGGCGCACGCCACTTCTCCTCACGCGAGAAACACGAGGGGCTGGTGGTGGCGATCGCTTTCGAATCGCTGATCAAGCTGACTGCGCTGCTGGCAGTCGGACTGTTTGCCATCTTCGGCGTCTTCGACGGTTTCGAAGGGATGCAGCAGTGGCTGAATCGCAATCCACAGGCGCTCGAATCGCTCTACGCTCCGGTTCGTGAAGGGCCTTGGGGAACACTGTTGCTGCTCTCCTTCGCCGCCGCCTTCCTGCTGCCGCGCCAGTTTCACATGATCTTCACCGAGAACATCGAGCCACGCACACTCTGTAGCGCCAGCTGGGGCTTCCCGCTCTTTCTACTGCTTCTTAACCTTGCCATTCCACCGATCCTCTGGGCGGGACTACAGACCAGCCCCGACAGCTCGGCCGACTTCTACGTGTTGGCGATCACCCTCGAGAGCGGCAGCAAGTTTCTACCCATCCTCGCCTTCATCGGTGGTGTCTCCGCGGCCAGCGCGATGATCATCGTCACCACCCTGGCGCTGGCAGCGATGTGTATGAACCACCTGGTGCTACCCGCCAGTTTCCCGCCGCGTCTCTCACCCAACATGGATATCTACCGCTGGCTGCTGTGGGGGCGTCGTTTCCTGATCGCCGCCATCATCCTTACGGGTTTCGGTTTCTACCTGTTGCTAGAACGCAATCAGGGGCTGGTGCAGCTCGGCTTGATCTCCTTTATCGCCGTGGCGCAGTTCCTTCCCGGCATCGTCGGCCTCTTCTACTGGCGTCGCGCCACCCGTGATGGCTTTATCGCCGGTCTGCTCGGCGGCGGCCTGATCTGGGCCTACACCCTGCTGCTGCCGCTACTGGAGCGCTCTGGACTGCTCGAATCCTCCGGTGGCTTCACCCTGCCACAACCCGGCAGCGACCCCTGGAGCGGTCCCACCTTCTGGTCACTGACCATCAATACCGGGCTGTTTGTCTTCGTCTCACTCATCACCCGCTCCAGCGCCAAAGAGCGCGAGGCGGCTCAGGCTTGCTGCAAGAAGAGCCTCGCACCGCCCACTGGTGTGCTGCTGGCCGACTCGGTCAAAGAGGTTGAGCAGCAGCTGGCCCGTATCACCGGCGCGGAGATGGCCAAACATGAGGTCGACCGTGCCCTCACCGACCTGGGCCTGATCCACTCCGAGCTACACCGTGCTGATCTGCGCCGCCTGCGTGAGCGCATTGAGCGCAACCTCTCCGGTCTGGTCGGCCCACTGCTGGCACGCATGATTGTCGATGACCAACTGCAGATGGAGCCCCACACCCGCACGACGTTGGCCGATAGTGTGCAGTTCATCGAGGAGCAGCTGGGCGAGTCGAAGATGAAGCTGCAGGGGCTTGCCGCCGAACTCGATGGACTGCGCCGTTACCACCGGCAGGTACTGCAGGATCTACCGCTCGGGGTCTGTTCAATCGGTCCCGACATGAGCGTGATCAACTGGAACATAGAGATGAGCAAGCTCTCCGGTCTCTCCTCCTCGGGACTGGTCGGCGAATCGCTGCTGTCACTACCGGAACCTTGGTCGGGATTATTTGAGACCTTCCTGCAGAACCCCGAGCCACAGCTGCGTAAGGTGAAGCTGAGGATTGATGGCCAGCCGCGCCTGTTCAATCTGCACAAGGCGGCCATCGATGATCCGGGCCTGCACAAGGAGAGCGGCAGCGGTGGCACCGTTATTCTGCTCGAGGATCTAACCGAGATTCATCAGCTCGAGGGGGAACTGGTCCACAGCGAACGGCTCGCCTCGATCGGTCGTCTCGCTGCCGGTGTGGCACACGAGATCGGCAATCCGGTCACCGGTATCGCCAGCCTCAGCCAGAACATGATGCACGACATTGATGATCACGAATTTCAGCGCGAGGGGTTGGAGCTGATCCTGCAGCAGACCGGGCGTATCGCCAATATCGTGCAATCGCTGGTCAACTTCAGCCACGGCGGCACAGTGGATGATTTTGTCGCCACCGATATTGAGCTCTGTGACGCCATTGAAGAGGCGGTGCGACTGGTACAGCTCAGCCACGAGGGCAAGCAGCTCCACTATAACAACCACTGCCAGCGCGCCCTGACCATCAACGGTGACCGCCAGCGCATCACCCAGGTCTTCGTCAATCTGCTTAGTAACGCCTGCGACGCCTCGCAGCCGGGCGACACCATTAGCATCGACTACCAGATCGATGGCAGTTACATCGTTATCGAGCTGAGCGACCAGGGTCACGGCATCCCCGACGAGCTGGCAGAGAAGATTTTCGAGCCCTTCTTCACCACCAAGCAACCGGGCGAAGGGACTGGCCTGGGTCTACCGCTGGTCTACAGCATCGTGCAGGAGCACTCCGGCACCATTACTCTCAGCAAGAGCAACAGCAGCGGTAGTCTCTTTACCATTCGCCTACCGCGCGTTGAGCGCCCATCAGCCGATCACGAACCACAGGAGTAACCATGTATCAGATCCTGGTCATCGAAGATGAGGTACTGATTCGCCAATCACTCAATCGGTTGCTGGAACGCCACGACTACAAGGTCAGTGACGCCAGCTCAATCGATGAGGCGACGGCTAACAACACCCTTAACGATTTCGATCTAATCATCTCCGACCTGCGACTGCCAGGTGCCCCCGGTACTGATGTGCTCGGTATGGTCGAGAACGTACCGGTGGTGATCATGACCAGTTACGCCAGCGTGCGTTCAGCGGTCGAGGCGATGAAGCTCGGTGCGGTCGATTACATCGCCAAACCCTTTGATCACGACGAGCTGCTACTCACCATCGAGCGGGTACTGAAGCAGCGCACCCTGAAACGCCAGAATGCGGCACTGAAAAGCGACCTCTCCCACTGCTATCCCGTCGGCGGCATGATCGGCAGCTGTGAGGCGATGCAGGGGGTGTTTGAACGCATCAAGCGCGTCTCCCCCACCGACACCACCGTACTGGTACTCGGTGAGTCGGGCACCGGCAAGGAGCTGGTCGCACGCGCCGTACACGAGAACAGCACTCGTAGCGAAGCACCGATCATCACCGTTAACTGTGCCGCCATACCCGAGAACCTGATCGAATCAGAACTCTTCGGTCATGAAAAAGGGGCCTTCACTGGCGCAACCGATACCCACCACGGGCTGGTTGAAGCGGCCAACGGTGGCACCCTGTTCCTTGATGAGATCGGTGAGCTGCCGATGGAAGCCCAGGCCAGACTACTGCGTGTTCTGCAGGAGGGTGAGATTCGTCGGGTCGGTGCGACCCAGTCGCGCAACGTCGATGTACGCCTGATCGCTGCAACACATAGGGATCTGCAGCAGCAGGTGGATGACGGCAATTTCAGAAGTGACCTCTACTTCCGTCTGCATGTAATGGAGATCGAACTACCGGCGCTACGAGAACGCAGCAGCGATATCAACGAACTCGCTACCCGACTGCTGGAGAAGAGCTGCCAACGTCTCAACCGACCACAAATGCAGATGACCAGCGATGCTCTCGATGCAATGAACGGTTACCAGTGGCCCGGCAACGTGAGAGAGATGGAGAACGCCATCGAACGCGCTGTGATTCTCGCAGATGGCGAGGAGATCAACGCAGAGGCACTAGGCCTGGGCAATAGCGGCACTCAGAAACCACAGACCACCAAGGCAGATGACCTCTCCCTCGACGACTACTTCATCCAGTTCGTGCAGAGCCACGAGGGAAAAATGACCGAGACCGATCTGTCCAAGCAGTTGGGTATCAGTCGTAAAACACTTTGGGAGAGACGCCAGCGGTTGGGGATACCCAAGCAGCGCTAACTCATGAATAGCGTTATAAGTTGTTGCCAGATCTATCGGGGACACCTCATTGCCCCCCCCACTGATTGCTACTCCGCGGCAGGAATAGCTCCAAGCTGTTGCATCAAACCGAACATATCGAGACTAGACCAGTGCTCTACAATTTTCCCGTCCTCAAAGCGGTCAATGAGGACAGCTTCAAACTCTACCTTCTTGCCAGTTGGGGGAACGCCCTGGAAATCACCTTTGTGAGTACCACAGAAGCTAACACGGCTCACAACCTTCTCTCCTTCAGCTATCTGATCATTAAATATTTGGCGGAGATCGGGGAAGGCAGAATAGAATGCGACAACCAACTCTTTTACCTGATCACGACTTAGTGGAGGTACCCCAGGAAAATTCATTACCACCTGTGGCGCAACAAACTCCTCCATTCCAGCCCCATGCCCTTCATCCATTGTTTCACGGAAACGGCGAGCCAGAGCCTTATTTTCTTCTGTTGACATAGCTTATCCTAATAACATGTGGTTTCACTTTACGGTTATTTATCTACTCACGATTTAGTTAGATCCTACGCCAAATTATTTTCTTAACAAAAAACAAACCAACCGATTATGCATCGATTTTCCGTTAGAGTTAATCATTAATATTCTGGGTCAATGTAAAGTCTATTGAGGCAGGGTTGCGGGTTTGCAGAGTTACCGACGAGTCTGTACTTCGACCCAATTATTGTCGAATTGCTTGCTGATCAGGAAATCTGATATCAGTACTAAAACGAATTTATAGAAACGTCAGCGGCTGGGGAGACCCAACGACACGCCAAATAGAAACAACTATTAAACCAGACGGCTTCGACCCTACCTGCCTTACTTACAAGCGGGTCTGCTATCCGCCATAACTCTATCCAACGCCCTCTGCCCCTGTCGTGGTCGCGCAATGTCATGCGGCTCTAACATTTCACACTCATCCTTGACCATCTGTTCGATAGTCACCGGGTAGTACTTGCAATCATCAGGGCGGGCCTCATAGATGTCGCAGCTATATTTGTTCTGATTAGGCAGCTTATTGAGCCAGGGACAGAGAGTCAGCTGCTCGCCCGTATCGGGGTTTACCCAGATAGCCCCATCACGAACATATCGATAGATGTCAGGCCTGAACTCGGACCAGAATTCGATCTCATCTTCTGAAGCAGAGAGACCACCATTACTGTAGTTAATGCAGCACTTACCGCACTGATTACACCCTTTCACGATCAGACTATTTCCGATTGTTTGGTTGGCATATACCGTCCATCCCGATCTAATTTGTTAGACGACTCTGCTCATCGACCAACCAACAGAGCGCCTCATCTCGTCCGGAAAATATCTTTAACTTCCACTCATCATTACGCGGATAGGATGCCAGGGTTTCTGTAGCGACCTTTGTAACTCGGCTATAAGCCACAACAGCCATCACATTGATCTCTTTAATTGTCGCTATCTCCAATTGAGCCTGGAAATCGTAGGTATATGAGTTGATCTTGTTAATCAGCAGTGAAAAAGGTGCCTTTAGGTGCGACAGCAAAAACTCATGGTATTGATGCACCATATCCATATCTATCTCTACACCGTCATTAATCATTACTTCAGCAATGTCATCCTGAAGAATAATAATTTTTGCAAACGGCAACTCATACAAATCCATACTTCACTCTCATTTATTGTAAAACACGACTCGATCACGCCCACTCGACTTGGCCTGGTAGAGCGCCCTGTCGGCAATGGCGATACCCTCTCTGTCCTGACCACCTCCGTTAGTGGTGGTCACTCCAATAGAGATACTAATTCCGGGCAGTCGATTGCCATCCTCTCCCTTGATCGATAGCTCACCAATCGCTTGACGGATTCGTTCGGCACCGGCGACTGCATCATCCTTACCCGTCTCTGGTAGCAACACCAGAAACTCTTCACCGCCGTATCGCACTGCTGAGTCGGTGGGACGAATGTGATTGATGATGGTTGCTGCGACCATTCGTAGCGCCTCATCCCCGGCAAGATGGCCGTAGCTGTCGTTGTAGTTCTTAAAGTGGTCGATGTCGAGCAACATCAGCCCCATTGAACTGTTGCCAGTCATTGAACGTTCGACCAGACGCGGCAACATCTCATCGAGCCAACGTCGATTGAAAAGCCCAGTCAAGAAGTCGATGCGAGAACTCTCCTCACAGCGACGCTGGAGTAGTAGCGATTCTCCCAGGCTGTCGTTGTCGTTACGCACCCTTGATGAGAGCGTATGCAGCAGGTTACGGGCAAAGATGTGCGAGCGATTGATCAGACGCCAGACATCTTCTCGCTTGATCGCCATCAGCATGGTGGGTTGATCGGCGACCACATGGGCCGCGCTACCCTTCTCATCAAGCACTGAGAGCTCACCCACACAGCCTCCGGCTGTCAGCTCAGTGATGGCGATCTTCCCCTCAACCTCCAGCTCAACGCGCACACTCCCCTCGAAGATGAGATAGAAGCGTTTATTCTCCTCGCCTGTCTCAAGCAGGACATCTCCCGACTGCAGACGACGCTCCTCCATACTATCGAGCAGCCACTCAACAGCGGCCGGGCTCTCACCACGGAGCAGCTCATGCTCCACCAGCTGCTCGGCGTTAATACTGATTAAACTATTTGCCACAACGGCTCTCCGTCACACACCAGAAACCCCACTGCTCCGGCTGCGACCATTCGCAGTTGTATGAATCGATAACTGGAAATCCTGAAATAGCCACACCGCCAGTCCCAGAGCACGAGGAAGACGGCTGACCGTTTTGAGAAGAGATATCCATCTGCATTTAGCTTCCTGCTGCTGGAGTGGTAAGAAACCGCCCTCTTGGCGTTTCTGGCTAGAGTCTTACACACGCCCCATAAAATCAAGACGTTGCACTATTTTCGGGCATCAATCCATTCCTACCTCCTACTGACTACCCATTCAGTGGCGGTCACAAATATGGTGGCAGGTGTAAGAATCTTCTCTTATTAGAACGGGAAAAATAGCGCAGCATGGAAGAGAGAGTTCCCGGCTACTGTGCACTCTGTATATCGCACTGTGGCTGTACATCGATCGTGGAGGATGGTCGCCTAACGGCGGTCGAGCCCGATCCTGCCCATCCAACTGGTAGCGCAATCTGCATCAAGGCAATGGCCGCACCCGACCTGGTCTACAGCTCTGAGCGCCTCACAAGCCCGTTGCGACGCACCACCCCTAAAGGGGATGACAATCCCAACTGGGAAGCGATCTCCTGGGATGAGGCGCTGACAGAGATCTCAAGCCGCGTTAACGCACAGGCCGCAGCCGATGGTCCGGAGTCGGTCGCCTTCTCAGTGACGACACCCAGCGGTACTGCCATCGCTGATAGCTTTCCCTGGGTTAACCGCCTCGCCCACGCCTTCGGCTCACCCAATACCGTCTTTGCCACCGAGAACTGCAACTGGCATAAGGACTTTATGCCGCAGCACACCTTCGGCACACCACTTGGCATGCCCGACTACGAACTGAGCGGCTGCATCCTGTTGTGGGGATTTAACCCCTCCACTAGCTGGCTTGCCCAGGCACGGGCGATAAAAACCGCACGAAAGAACGGCACCAAACTGATTGTGGTCGATCCACGCAGTGCTGGATTTGGCAAGGGTGCCGATCAGTGGCTGCGGGTTCGCCCTGGCAGCGACGGCATTCTGGCAATGGCACTGGCCAGCATGCTGATCGAGAACGGCTGGTTTGATCGTGAGTTTATCCGCGACTGGAGCAACGGCCCCTTTCTGATCCGTGATGATAACGACCGTTTTCTGTCGGGGAGTCGCTATTTTTGCGGAAGCATGTTTTGGGCATCAAGCCCAAGCAAGCGGCAAATACTTAACGCGACCGTTTATGCCTGCGGCGCTCGACCGTCCTGCGTTCGTTGCGTAATCACCTCTTCGCGGCTCTACACACTCCCTCAGTGACTCTACGCCGACATAAAGCCGCTGCTGCATCTTCTCGTCGTTCGCTCGCGCTCTCAACTACGAATAGGCAGACGGCGTCGACTATCGCGGACTAACCGCCTTCGCTTCGCTATCCATGGCGGTCAGCGACCGAAGCGGACCTGATCGCAGGTGGCTCGGCCGAAAGCTATGTCGCCTGGAACAGCACCCTGGATCGGCCAGTGCTCTACGACACCGAGAGCGCCACCTATAGAGATCCCGAGGGCCGGATTGGCCTCAGTGGTAATCACACTATTGCAACCATTCATGGCGAGCTCCACTGCCGCACCGCCTTCCAGCGCTATAGCGAAACCTGCCGCGAATACTCAGGCCCTGAGATTGAAACGGTGACGGGCGTATCGCCCACACAGCTCTACGAAACGGCCAAACTGATTCATCAATACGGTCCGCTCAGCTACTACACCTGGACAGGCACCGCACAGAACACCCAGGCAACCCAGACCGGGCGTGCCATGGCACTGCTCTACGCCCTGACGGGCGCGCTTGACGCCGCTGGAGGAAACACCCAGTTTGAGCGCCCACAGCTCAACAATGTTTTTGGCCACGAGCTGCTCTCCGAGACTCAGCGCGGGAAGACACTAGGACTCGACGAACGACCACTGGGACCTGGCACCATGGGCTGGATCTCATCGCGTGATCTCTACAGCGCTATCAGCGACGGCTCACCCTATCCAGTAAAGGCACTGATCAGCTTCGGTGCCAACCCGCTACTCACCAAACCGGCTCCCCACGCCGCCGACGCGGCGCTGCGCAAACTCGACTTCCACGTCCACTGCGACCTCTTTATGAATCCAAGCGCGGCCAATGCCGACATCGTGCTACCAGTCTGCTCTGCATGGGAGCGTGAGGGACTCAACGCCGGTTTTCAGATCTCACAGCAGGCGGAGGCATATATTCAGCTCCGCCCTGCCGTTGTCGAACCACGTGGCGACTCGCGCAGCGATGAATGGATCGTCTTCGAACTGGCCAAGCACCTCGGCCTCGGCGAACAGTTCTTCAACGGTGATCACGAAGCGGCACTACGCCACCAGCTCGAGCCGAGCGGTGTAACTCTGGAGGCGCTACGCGAAGCCCCACGAGGTATTCCGCTGCCACTCAGAACCCACTACCGGAAATATCGTCACCAGGGTTTCAACACACCCTCTCGACGCATCGAACTCTACTCACAGGTGTTTCTCGATAGCGGCTACCCTCCGTTGCCAGAGTTCATCGTGGAACCGGCCAAAAACAGCTACTACCCACTGCTGCTCACCTCGGCAAAAACGGTTCAATACTGTCACAGCCAGCAGCGCAATCTACCGCTGCTGAGAAAGAGCATGCCGAGGCCCCTGATCGACATCCATCCCAACACCGCCAATGTTTTTGGTATCGCCGAGCATGACGAGGTGGTGGTCACCACTGATGAGGGAGTAATGAATGCAGAGGCACGTTTTAACAGCAGCCTGGCGCCCGACGTGCTCTGCTCACAGTACGGCTGGTGGCAGGCATGCAACCAGCTTGGAATAAAAGGGTACGCGATTGAAGGGCGCGAGAATGGAAACTACAACAACCTAATCAGCGATAAACGGATCGACCCGATCAGCAGCTCCAACACCCTGCGTCACAGCTACTGCAAAATAAAGCGGCGAGCTGAGGCGACTACTCCTCAATAATCTCCAGCTCTTCGTCCGTTTCGTTTTTCACCTCAAACGGGTTCTCCTCACGCAGCGAGGCGATTGCCATCGCTATTGAGAGCAGAATAATCGCATTGAGAAACACAGGAATAATAACGAAGGCGTAACCGAGCGAGTGTACACTCGCACCACCCACCACCGCCGTGATCGCTGTAGCGCCACCCGGCGGATGCATGCAGTGCAGCTGATGCATAAAGAGCATCGCCATCGGGATCGAGAGCGAGGCAGCCAGAAGCTCATTAGGGACCAGAAAGTAGCAACTCATCCCAACAAAGGCGGAGACCAGATGACCACCGACCAGATTCCACGGTTGTGAAACGGGGCTAAAGGGGAAGGAGAAGAGCAGAATTGCAGAGGCACCAGTCGAGGCGAGAATCATTGGCATATCATCGGCCTCAAGGATCACACTGGAGACAAACGAGGCGATAGCCGTACCGATAAAGGCACCCACCAGCGAGATCATAAACTCTCGCTCGCTCATCACCCGGTGCAGCCCGATTATTCTTTTAAGCATTGATCCTGACCTAATTTATTTAGATCAGAGTACCACAGCACGGCGACGCATCACCCATACGAGTGGCATCACTTGAATCAGACGCTCTCCCTGCCAAACAGGAACACATCACAAGAACCAGACACCTTGATAATCAAGACAACGTACAACGATTGCCAGTACCTGGGAAAGCTAGCGTGAAGCGGAACCACACAATACCCATACCGACATTATTGCTAGGCATTATTCTTTGGATACACCGATTTCCTGATCACATCAGGATCAATCTCTTTTACCGACGAAAGCTCTTTTATCAAAGAGTCTGTTTCTGACATCATGCCATCAAACATCGCATAAACATCCTTGTTAAAATCCCTATGATTTAATATTTCCAACTCCACAAGCTTTAATTGATTCAATAAATTATTAGTCACGTGCAATGCGCTATGCATAGTCGCAAGATATATTTCCTTTTTTTTATTTTCTATTTCAGCTTCATATTTTATTTTCAACATCCGCTCTTGACTGGCTGCCCACTTAATAGCCAATAGCGCCGTTACCCAGATCACAAACAACGCCAACACCCTATTTGTAACCACCTTCCATAACTCGCCCTCTTGAGGTGAGAAATAGAACCCAACCAGAGTTAGCATTGAACATATAAAAGCAAACAAAATCACATATTTATTATTTCGAAACCAGAGTGCGATCAGAATAACGGCGGCGTATGGAACCCCACCCGCCACACCTAGAGGCAAATTAACATCAATCACAAAAATCGCAGCCATTATAAAAAAACCAAATAACAACAGCGAAACAGATTGATTTATTGATTTCATTTTTATTATTTACCCCAAGTCATTTATCATTGCATACATCACTGTTGTTAGACTTGTGAACGCCTGGGAACTGGGAACCGGGAAGAAAATCCGAATGGAATGTAATTTGATGTCATCTGATTTCGAACTCCATCTCTCTTCTACTTCCTTCGCCTGGGCTTGTTATGGTTTCCTGATTCAGCCCTTCTTGTTCGAATAGCGTGTTACAGCTTTCCTACAAAATCAAGTCATTACTGTTCCTTTATCCGATCTTCCCTTGGACATGACGACAATTTCCCTTACCGCTACTCAAACTCCATCTGTGCGAAAACACCTTGAGCATTTCGGCGCGCAATAAGATCAAACACCTTGAGATGACTGAAACGGGACTGATCGATCTCTACGGCTGCGTAAATATCACCACCCTCTTCGATCACCTTGGCGATCTCACCACGGAGAAAGGTTAGATAGTCGTAGGTATCGGCTCGCGCCTGTGCGGGTGTCGCCAGATGGCCGTGGCCGGGAATAATGTGTACGGGCTCATAACTCATCATGGCCTCGAAGACCTCCACCCAGCTGCCTGTATCCTGTGCTGGCCCAGGGCCTAGCAGGCGTTCGGTGTAGACGATATCGCCACTGAAGACAATCCGTTGCGAGGGCATCCAGACAAAGATATCACCAACGGTGTGGGCCGGGCCTGCGTAGACCAGTTCAAAATCGAGGCCACCAAACTTGAGTAACTTTATCGGTAAATGTCTCGTCGGCGTAGTACTCCTGGTGCCTTCAAGTTTGTCACCCACCAGTTGATCGAGCATATTAAAGTAGGTACTGGTACGCGCACGGTGATCGGCAACCGCCGCCTCTGAGGCGATGATGTGTGCGCCACGCTCCTTGAAGTAGCTATTACCCAGCCAACGGTGATCCTGCCCACCACTATTGATAACAATCTTGACCGACTTGTCGGTAATGGTACGAATAGCACGATCAAGCTGTGCGGCCCCTTGATAGGTACCCCCGGATCAACCAGCAACACACCCTCATCGGTGACCACCACGCCGAAGGTCGCGTTATTGGCCAGGTTCTCTGGATTACGTTGACTGAGTTCGCCGACGATAGCGTAGACGTTGTCGCTGACCTTCTGTATCTCCAATGCATACTCGGCGTGACTCATGGAACTCATCAGTAGCAGCAGAGCGGCCATCATCTTAGACATTAATCTATTCATCCATTTACCTTTTCACTATTTGCAGTTATTTCGGGCAGGCCAATCGAGATAAGCGCTGCCAGCAAGACGAATCCACTCGACCACCAGAGGCACCCCTCCAGTCCCTGTGTTTGATAGAGCCAACCAGAGAGCACAGTACCGATCAATCGCCCCCCGGCATTAGCCATATAGTAGAAGCCAACATTCATCGCCACCTTATCGTGGTCTGAGTAGGCCAGAATCAGATAGGAGTGCACCGCCGAGTTGAGCGCGAAGAGCACTCCGAACAGAATCAAACCACCAACAATAACCGGCTCGGCAGGCAGACCATAGATCAGTCCCAACGCAATCGCAGCCGGGAAGATCGCCAGGGCAAAGGCCAGCAGACGTGCGGTGCCTCCATCGGGACCACGTCCGTGGTGACTCTGTCGAATCAGTCTGGGTGCAGAGGCCTGTACGACGCCATAGCCGATCACCCAGAGCGCCATAAAGGTGCCAATCCGGGTAAAGGACCAGCCGAGCACTTCAAAGAGAAACAGCGGCAACGCCACAACAAACCAGATATCACGCGAACCGAAGAGGAAGAAACGTGCCGCCGAGAGCCAGTTGATTGCCACGACCCTCGAGAAGACCTGGCTGAATTTTGGTTTCGACCTCATCTTGCCGACACCACTCGGCAGTAGCATTGCGGTGATGATCAGCACCACCAACAGCATTGCAGCGAGAAGCGTCAGTGCACCACGAAAACCGAGCCACTCCAGCAGCACCGCCCCAACAAAGAAGCCGCCCCCCTTGAGCGCATTTTTCGAGCCGGTCAGTACCGCCACCCATCTGAACAGGCTCTGCTCCCCTCCCCCGTCGGTCATAACCTTGACCGATGCCTTGGCGGACATCTTGTTGAGATCCTTGGCGATACCGGAGAGCGCCTGAGCGGCCATCACATAGGGGACCGAGAGCCATACATCGGGCACGGTGAGCAGCGCCAACGCTACCACCTGCATTCCCATACCGATATGCATGGTGAGATTGAGACCGATACGCGCACCGAGCCAGCCACCAACCAGATTGGTGACGATGCCGAAGAACTCATAGAAGAGGAACAGCATCGCCACTTCAAGCGGCGAGTAACCGAGCTGGTGGAAGTAGAGCACCACCAACATACGGATGGCACCATCGGTGACGGTGAAGGCCCAGTAGCCTGCGGTGACCGTCAGATAGTTACGCAGGCCCTGTTCCACTGTTAGAGGCTCTGAGCGACCTTGGCGGCCAGCTCCATCATGCGATTCACATAGCCCCACTCATTGTCGTACCAGGCGTAGATCTTCACCTGGGTTCCATCGATCACCATGGTTGAGAGTGCATCGACAATCGATGAGCGTGGATCGTTCACATAGTCGATCGAAACCAGCGGGCGCTCCTCATATCCGAGAATCCCTTTCAGCTCACCCTCGGCCGCTGCCTTGAAATAGCCGTTGACCTCCTCGGCGGTGACAGGGCGTTCCGCTTCGAAGACAAAGTCGGTGAGCGAGGCGTTGAGCAGCGGTACACGTACCGCATGACCATTCAGCCTCCCCTGCAACTCGGGGAAGATCTTGGTGATCGCCTTGGCCGAACCGGTCGAGGTGGGGATCAGCGAGCTGCCGCAGGCACGGGCACGACGTAGATCCTTGTGCCCCTTATCGACGATGGTCTGAGTGTTGGTAATGTCGTGAATGGTGGTCATGCAGCCATGTTTGATACCGATCTTTTCGTGCATCACCTTGACCACCGGCGCGAGGCAGTTGGTGGTGCAGGAGGCGGCTGTGATCAGATGATGCTGTTCTGGATCGTACTGATCGTCATTGATGCCGTAGACGATATTCAGTGCCCCCTCGGTGGGGGCGGCAACGATCACCTTCTTCACACCCTGATCGAAGTAGGCGTTGAGTAACTCGGGTTGCTTGTGGTGTTTACCGGTCGCCTCGATGACGATGTCACAGTCGGACCAATCGGTATCACCGATAGTCGCATTACTGCTATGGGCGATCGATTGCCCATCGACAATCATCTGCCCATCCCGCTCTACACTGTCACGATCCCAGGTACCGTGCACTGAATCGAACTTGAGCAGGTGCGCCGAACCCTCTGCATCGGTGGTGATCTCATTTACACGCACCACATCGAAGTCACAGCAATCCCAACCTGCACGCAGACCCAAACGCCCCATACGGCCAAAGCCGTTAATCCCAACACGAACACTCATGACAAGCTTCTCTACCTCTGGACCTTAGCCGCTCGATTAAATCGACACTTACACTTAACTAGCCAAACTGGCGATCAAAGATCGTAATCACCGCTATAGGGTTTATCGCCCTCAACCACCGGCAGGGTCAGACGGTTACCCCAATGTGACCAGCCACCGTTGTAGAGCTTGACGTTGTTATAACCGAGGCGTTTTAGCTGCGCATAGGCTAGCGACATCCGGAAACCATCGTGGCAGTAGGCGTAGATCGTCTTATCCTTGGGAATGGCGCTATACATCGCCGCCAGCTCCTCATCGCTGCGCCACTTCTGCGAGCTGGTGCCATCGAGGCTAACGATATTGATTGCACCCGGAATGTGACCCGCCATGATTGAGTGTTTGATCTCTTCGCCGGTGTACATCTTTTTCGGACGTGCATCGAGTAGCACCACATTGGCATCACGGCGTGAAACCACATCATCGTAGACATCGTCCCACTCGACAAACATCGACTCATTAGCAGGCTTGAGCGTGACGTTACCGGGCTTGGGCGTAACGGCCTCTGTAGAGAGATCGTTAAAGGCGCTCCACTCAACGGTTCCGCCATTAAGAATCTTCACCTGCGACATATTGAAGCCATAGAGCTCGAGCAGATAGTAAACACGGGTTGTCAGTGCGGTGCTTGAGTCGTCATACATCACAACGGTGGAGTCGTCGTTAATACCCCACTCGCGCAGCGTCGCCTGGAACACCTCGCGTGATGGAAAGCGCATCAGTGGCAATGCATCGTTATCGCCCAGATCCTTAAAACGCTGCACCTGAACTGCACCCTCGATGTGGCCGACGGTGTAGTAGCGATGCGGGTGGTAACGCACCTCCAATACCACCATATTTTCATCCTCGATATGATCTTCCAGCCATGAGGATTCGACCAGAAAATCGGATGATGCATAGAGCGAAGATGCGCCAAGCATCATTAAAAGCACAAATATTCTGGATATAAATTTCATTTAAAACTCCTCACCTGGGCAATTTGCCCAATCAATAAAACATCAAATAGTTACGCACGTTGCGGACGCTCATACCAACCCTTACTCGAGTTGACGATCCTCACCACCGATAACATCACCGGAACCTCAATCAACACACCGACCACCGTGGCCAATGCAGCGCCTGAGTTAATACCGAACAGACTGATGGCAGCGGCCACCGCCAGTTCAAAAAAGTTACTGGCACCGATCAGTGCCGATGGTCCTGCTACTGCATGATCGACCTTGAGCTGTCGATTAAGCAGATAGGCAAGCCCCGAATTGAAATAGACCTGGATCAGGATGGGCACCGAGAGCAGCGCGATAATCGTCGGCTGGGCGAGAATCTGCTCACCCTGGAAACCAAACAGCAGCACCAAGGTAGCAAGCAGCGCCGAGAGCGAGACGGGATGCAGACGTTTAAGTGTCGCCTCAAGCGCTGCCTCCCCCCCCCTGGCCAGTAACGCGCGTCGCCACCACTGCGCTACCACCACCGGAATGACGATATAGAGTGCAACCGAGAGAAACAGCGTCATCCACGGAACGACAATCGCAGAGAGGCCGAGCAGCAGACCGACAATCGGCGCAAAGGCAAAGATCATAATGGTGTCGTTGAGCGCCACCTGACTCAGGGTGAAGTGCGGCTCACCACGGGCCAGATGACTCCAGACAAAGACCATCGCCGTGCAGGGTGCTGCTGCGAGCAGAATCAGACCAGCAATATAACTATCATGCTGATCAGCCGGCAGCCAATCGGAAAACACACCTCGTATAAATAACCAGCCCAGCAGTGCCATCGAGAATGGTTTTACCGCCCAGTTAACAAACAGTGTGACACCGATCCCTTTCCAGTGATTTTTCACTGTGTGCAGTGCCGCAAAGTCGATCTTGAGCAGCATCGGGATGATCATCAGCCAGATCAGTAGCGCGACGGGCAGATTAACGCTCGCAACCTCCATAGCACCGACCTGTGCAAACAGCGCAGGAAAGAGATGGCCGAATCCAATGCCTACGACGATGCAGATAAAGACCCACAGGGTGAGATAGCGCTCAAAGCGCCCCATCTCAGCACCCGCCGCTGACTTTGCAACCGTTTCACACTGAACTGACATCTAGCTATTACCCATTCGTTAGCTTGCACACTTCTCGACCGCACCCTTGGCCATGATCTCAATCAGCTCAGCATCACTCACATAGGGTTCATCGGCTGCAACACCCCTGGCCGCTGTTGCCATCACCTCGATGCACCATTCGGGTAACGCCGGATTAATCCGGTAGTAGACCCAGAGCCCCTCTTTACGGTCTGCGACCACGCCGCTCTTTCGTAACGTGGCCAGGTGGTGCGACACCTTCGGCTGCGGCAGCTTGAGCACCTCGGTCAATTCACAGACGCAGAGCTCCTGCTGCTTGATCAGCAGAATGAGACAACGCAACCGTGTTGGGTCCGAAAGAGATTTGAAGAGTTGGTTGGCATCCATATCGACTAATCACTATATCTAGAATAATAGATATGAATACTACATCTACATTCATAGATATAGCAACAAGGATGTTCTTAGGGATTTCCCTGCCAATCACGGTGAATCAGAACGGCCATCCACCCGGAGAACACCCATAGTAACTGGGTACAATGATCGGTATGAGTCGATTAGACTCAACCATAAGTGACAGGAAAAAAGAGCAGCACCGTGGCAAGCTTCTGGAAACAACTTTGGCAGCGCGTTGACCCCGACCTGGTTCCGACCATTGAGCGAGTGTTTGATCTTGTCGAGCCAAAGTTGAGGCTATTCAGCGACTATCAGAAGCGCCTGCAGGAGCCTGTCAGGAGTGCACTGGCCTATGCAGGCGAACTCAATAATCAGCTATCCACCGAAGCCGAGATCAACCTTGAAGAGTTCACCTCCGATCCCTTTATTCACGCCCTGTTCGCTCGTCCCGAAAATATAAAATCGGGGAGTCGCTATTTTGCGGAAGCTTGTTTTGGGCATCAAGCCCAAGCAAGCGGCAAATACTAACGCGACCGTTTATGCCTACGGCGCCCCGACCGTCCTGCGTACGTTGCGTAATCACCTCTTCGCGGCTCTACACAACTCCCTCAGTGACTCTACGCCGACATAAAGCCGCTGCTGCATCTTTCCGTCGTTCGCTCACGCTCTCAACTACGAATAGGCAGACGGCGTCGACTATCGGGGACTAACCGCCTTCGCTTCGCTATCCATGGCGGTCAGCGAATGCGATTGGTGGCAGTCGTGATGTACAGCAATACATCAAAGAGCAAAGCAGCAACAGCGGTGAAACGATCTACGCCCTGATGGGCATGCGTTACTCCGAAAAAAACTTCATCGGTAATCAGACCACTCATCATGGCACGGTGAGTGATGTACTACAGACAGCCGCAATCTTCTCTGATCACACCCTCACCTGCCTGGCAGCAAACCCAACAACACTAGCTCAGAACATCTGCGACCACTTCGTCGACAGCCTCTTTATGCAGATTAAGACAGACATAACAGAGCGCGAGGCGGAACGACGCGAACGGGAGACAGCCCAGCAGGTGCTAGCGAGCCGAATACGTTCGAATAAAGTTGAGAACATGCACAACGCCGAGCACGAGCTACTCGAGATAGAGCTGCGACTTACCGACCTCAATCATCTACTCAACTATGAAAACCGCTTTGAGCTAATTGCCAAAACAATCGAATCAGCTGCAGAGCATCTAAAGCTGACCGAACATCAGATCGACATCGATGCACGCGGCGTTCTACGTGACAGCAACCACCGCCTCGCAGGGCACTTCGCCCTCCATGAACTCGACGCACGCGACGACCGGCGCTGGTTTATTCACAAGGTCTCCATCAACGCTGAACATGCCAAGGCCCTTACACATGGAGGCGAGAAGAAACGCTGGATGCTGATATAACCAGCGAGGCGGCACACACCTGCAGCCAATCAGACTTCACACTACCGATCCAATAAGGTCAGCACCGCTTTGGCGGCCTGCTCTGATGATGCTGGGTTCTGCCCAGTAATCAGATTTCCATCTGTAATAGCATAGGGAGTCCAGTCATCCCCTTTTGAGTAGTTGCCACCCTTCCCTTTCAACTCATCCTCAAGCAGAAACGGAACAACCTCAGTGAGCAGCACTGCAGCCTCTTCACTGTTACTAAAACCGGTCACAGACTTACCCTCTAGCAGCGCGGCACCATCCGCTGTCTTGGTATGCCGCAGCACTGCAGGTGCATGACAAACAGCGGCTACAGGCTTACCGGCAGCATACATAGACTCAATCATGGCGATTGAATTTTTATCCTCGGCCAAATCCCACAGCGGCCCATGACCTCCTGGATAGAAGACGGCATCAAAATCGTCTGGCGAGAGTTCTATCAGCTTTGATGTTGTGGCCAGTGCGGTCTGCGCACCCTCATCAGCATCAAAACGCGCAGTTGCCACCGTTTGAAAATCGGGCTCACTGCTTTTTGGATCGAGCGGTGGTTTGCCGCCATTGGGCGAAGCCAGCGTTATCTCAGCCCCGACATCTTTGAAGACATAGTAGGGGGCAGCAAACTCTTCGAGCCAGAAACCTGTTTTATAACCCGTGTCACCGAGTTGATCGTGTGAGGTCAGTACCATGAGAATTTTCAATTTATCCATCCTTGTAAAACAGCTAATCGGGGAGTCGCTATTTTTGCGGAAGCTTGTTTTGGGCGTCCAAGCCCAAGCAAGCGGCAAATACTTAACGCGACCGTTTATGCCTACGGCGCCCCGACCGTCCTGCGTTCGTTGCCTAATCACCTCTTCGCGGCTCTACACAACTCCCTCAGTGACTCTACGCCGACATAAAGCCGCTGCTGCATCTTCTTCGTCGTTCGCTCGCGCTCTCAACTACGAATATGCAGACGGCGTCGACTATCGCGGACTAACCGCCTTCGCTTCGCTATCCATGGCGGTCAGCGAACGTCTGTGTTTGTGTGGAATATCACGACTAGAACGTGCATCTTGCTTATAACGTTAGAACAGTAAAGCACAACCCTCAAGAGTCTGTTAGAGGCAGCGGACAAGATGCTCTACGATGCAAAAGAAAATGGTCGCAATTGAGTCATTGGCGGCACCCTCTGTCACGATAAACGTGTGGTTTGGGTCGGACATGAAAGCGCGGTGTAATCCTCAGTAAACCGTCAGTTCCTACACTCATTGCTTCACTGGATACCGATCGAATTATTGGGATTGACCTCGTAATACTCATTAATGCTGAATTGACCCAGATTACCTTCAACAAACTTTTTAACCGCAGCCACCGATTCGGCTTCCCAGAGACAGTTGCCCTTGGCGCCATCCTGATTTGGAAATGAGTAGAGCAGTTTAATATCGGGGGGAATTACAAAGCTTGATGCCTTTTCCCAGAAGGCGTTTGAATCACTTATTTCGTGTCGGATCGCTACATACATGGAGGGCCTCCTTCGATGTATCGCGTCAATTGAAATAATGGATCAAGAGTATAGTTCTTCATAGCCAATACGCCATTGAAGAAGATGAAAATACCGGGAGTCGCTATTTTTGCGAAAGTTTGTTTTGGGCATCCAAGCCCAAGCAAACAGCAAAAACTTCACGCGACCGTTTATGCCTGCGGCGCCCCGACGTCCTGCGTTCGTTGCGTAATCACCTCTTCGCGGCTCTACACAACTCCCTCAGTGACTCTACGCCGACATACAGCCGCTGCTGCATCTTCTCCGTCGTTCGCTCGCGCTCTCAACTACGAATAGGCAGACGGCGTCGACTATCGGGGACTAACCGCCCTCACTTCGCTCTCCATGGCGGTCAGCGTACGCCGAGAGTTATCGGAAAAGACGGGGGTTCTGCGACAAATAGAACTACTTTCTACCGTACTATTTTATAGACTTGCCCGCAGCTCCAGCCAGAGGCTACGCCCTTCCTGTGGATAGTCGTTAGGGATACTGGTGGGTCCTGGCTCGCGGACATCTTGATCAAACAGGTTATTGACCTTCAGACCCAGATCAAAATGGTCAAAGATATTATCGCGACGCAGCACCAGATTGGTTAGTGCATAACTGTCGATCTCATCACGTGTATCACCCGCGGCACGCTTACGATCGGCCACCCAATGGAGCTGACCGTTGAGCAGCCAATTAGGTGCAAAACGCCAGTTCATACCGGCAAAGGCCTGGTGCCCCGGCGCATCGGGGACACGATCACCGGTTACCGTATCAGTTGCACGCTGAACCGCTACATTCCCCAGCAAATCTAAACGATTAGTCACATGCCAGAGCGCCTCGATCTCTACGCCGTGCGCCTCCTGATCACGTGCGTTCTGTGCCGTGGATCGCCCACCCGGCAGACCATCGTCATCAACCAGCTCGATCAGCCCCTCTATCTCGTAGTAGTAGATGTTGAGACGGGTGCTGAAACGGTCGCTCGGCTGGTAGTCGAAGACCAGCTCATAGGTATCGATCGTCTCGGATGCGAGATCGGGATTGCCGAGTGCAACCGGATTGTTCTGCGCGTAGAGATCGCTGAAGCTGGGAGCGCGAAAGGCGCTGCCGTAGAGAAGCTTGGTGGTCAGCGCCTGGGTACTGTTCCAGACCAGTGAGACCCTCGGATTGGTGGTGGAACCGACATCAGAGTAGTGGTCGTAGCGGATACCGGCGGTGAGCATCCAGTCACGCGCCACTGCCCACTCATCCTGTATTGAGGTATAGAGCACACAGCGGTCGACGTCGGGCATGTAGTTGGTGCTGAGTCCGGTGGTATCGGTCAGGGTATCGTCGATTGGTGAGACGGTTCCGTCGATCACCCCGGGGCCGAAGTTCGACTTGGAGCGCGCCTCGAAATCCTCATGCTTGCCACCGATATTGATACGCCAGGTATGTTTATCCCAACCGGTATAAAGCGTCGTTAGATCGAAGCGATTGGTGATTTCGGTCCGTCCCGGCGTGCCGATATAGCCATCAGTGAAGTCGACCATTCCTACCGGAGTAAAAAGATCGAGGTTACCGTCGGCACCGATCGGCAGTAGCGCACCGGCGGGGAAGACACTCAGGTTAATGTCGTTTTGCGAGTAGTGGATACCGTAAGTTAGATCGAGTGACCAGTACTGTGCCCATGCATCGTCATGGTAGTTGATATCGAAGATGTACTGATCGGTATCCATGTAACCGTCGTGATCGAGCGTGTTGGCCACACCGGCCCCCTGACCCGTGTCACGCTGGTGAAGGGTTGAGAGATGACTTTTCCAATGCCCCTTTGAGAGAGTGAAATCGGAGCTCAGCACCTCATAACGAGTGTCGAGCGGTCCGGGTGCCTGTGAAGCGGTAGTACCGAACAGAGTGTCAAAGATGGTCTGGGTATCGGCATCAACAATTCGACCATCATCACCATCATTGTGGGAGTACTGCACCGTGGCCGCCAGACCAAGCCCACCCTCTGAGACGCGACCGAACTGCCCCCAGATATCCTGGTAATCGAACGAGCCGCCGCGCACACCTACCTCCCCCCCATCGATATCGTCAGGGTCTTTGGTGATGATGTTGATCACGCCCGAGAAGGCATCAGCGCCGTATACAGCGGATCCGGGTCCGCGAATCACCTCGATCCGCTCCACCGCTTCAAGTGGGAAGTGTTGCCCCGTAACCGGTTTGCGTGACAGCAGCTCATGCGTCTCCTGGCCATTACGGAGGATCAGCACCTGTGGATTAAGCCGGGTATGGATACCACGAATAGAGACGATCGATGCCTGAGTAGCACTGCTGATATGCAAACCCGGCAGATGTTCCAACGCCTGCTGCAGCGTGGTCGCCCCCATCGCCTTGATATCTTCTTTAGTGATAACGGATGCGACTGCCGGAGCCTTGGATATCGCCACCGGCGTACCGGTCGCGATGCTGATCAGCTCCTCATCACCAAACATCCCCAGCAACATCGCCTCGTCCACATCGAGCTCAGCCGCAATCGCACTGCTTGCAACGAATAGTGAGCTGGTTAACAGGGCTGTGGAGGCTTTTTTCATCATGGCGATTCTTAGCGACCCATTGGTTAGGGAGATCAACAGGCGAAAGGAGATCAGTCGCCTGCCTCCTTGCACGATTCACATGTAATCGAATCTGCGAACCATTCTCGCTGCCCCGCACCCTGCCGTCAAATCGAGTCTTGTATTGAGCAGGCATACAAAAGGGCCAGGAATCACCCGGCCCGTCAGTAGTTGCCCCACCTTTTGGGCGACGCCACTTTTCGAGACAAGAGGTCGGCTTAGACTTCAGTTGCAAGCTTGCACACAGCCCACATTCCTCTTATTGGATATTTTCTTAGGGTTTGGTAGCAGATTGGGAGACAGTCAATGTCTTGCATTGTTTGGACCATTGCAACAACCACGGAGCCATCCTGCTCTTGACCTAGACCAATTTAAGATTCATAACGACACCAAAGGATATGACGTCGGCGACATGCTACTAATTGAAGCTGCTCACCGATTACTTGCGAGTGTGCGCGCCGGGAGACAAGGGGTATCAAGGACTAAGTTTCATCTGAGGCTCCCCCGGTTTAACGGATGAATTAATTAAGAGGCACACTTTGCCTCGTATTCTGCAGGACTTACATACCCCAAGTACGAGTGACGCCTGCGTCTGTTATAAAAGACTTCGATGTATTCAAACAGACTCTGCTTTGCTTCCTGTTTGGTTTTGTAATCTTCGTAATCTACCAGTTCGGTCTTAAGTGTACCGAAGAAACTTTCCGCCACCGCATTATCCAGGCATTCACCTTTACGGCTCATGCTGCAGCGTAATGAGCTCTCTTTCAACAGCCTCTGGTAGTCACCTGAAGCATAGGTGCTGCCCTGGTCTGAGTGCACAACTACAGACTCTACTCGGCCTCTTCGCCAGATAGCCATCGTGAGTGCGTCCTTCACCAGTAGAGTGTTATTATTGTTGCTCATAGCCCAGCCAATGACATGCCTTGAATAGAGATCAATGATGACGGCCAGATAAAGCCACCCTTGCCGCGTCGGTATCAAGGTGGTGTCAGAGACCAGGCTTTATCAGGTCTTTCCACATCAAACTCTCGCTTAAGCAGATCTGGCGCGGGCTGCATCGTGTTCTTTGAGTTAGTCGTTATGACAAACTTTCTAGCCATCTTAGATGCAATGTCATTTGCCCTCATCAGTCTGGCCACACGATTAACACCAACACGTTCTCCCATCTCTTGCAGATCTTTATGGATGCGAGGCGATCCATAGATCTGCCGACTTGCCTGTGAAACAGCTTTATTTTAGCGGTGAGCTGGCGATCCTCAATGGAGCGCTTGCTTTCAGGTCGGTTGCACCATGAATAGTAGCCATTCACTGATACATCAAGCGCATGACAGAGCCGTATAATTCGATGCTTTGTGCTGAGCGATTGAATAAAGGCGTACTTCACTTGAGATCCCTCGCAAAGTACGCGGCGGCTTTTTTTAGGATTTCAAGCTCCTCTTTCAGCCGTTCATTCTCTTGGCGAAGGGTGGTGACTTCGCTTTGATCCTGCTTCTTTGGCCTTCCCGGACCTTCAAAGGCTTTGTTTCCTTTGTTGGATAACTGCTCTTTCCATTTGTAGAGTTGATTACGCCGAATACCAAGCTCCATAGCGATATCAGTGGCTGGTCTATCAGACTCATCCATCAGGCGAACCGCTTCTAATTTGAACTCTTTGGTGTAGGTCTTATATGGCTTGCGTTTTCTAGTCATTTGGATACTCCTATTGCGACATTGTCGCTTATTAAAAGTACCCGTTAAACTGGGGGAGGTTCAATCTGACCCCACTTATTAATCTGTTTATTAACTTTTAGAGCATCAATTTTATTTTTTGCTTGCCCAATCAGTTCACGAATATCAGGCAAGAACAAGATATTGAAGTACGCCTTTACTTTGTTGATACGACCACTCGAAATAGCCACCTTGATTTCATTATTCATACTAAAAGTAGAAACTCTAAGACCACCCTTAGTGGAGTAATCAGCTTGAAAGCTTGAAAAGCTTGTGGAAGAGTTATTTACTTTTGATATATAGTCGATACCACTAATGAGAGAATCTATTTCGTCATAATCAATATATGATGTGCTTTTTATCATATCGACCATCTTCTTTTACTACCTCAATTGTAATTCCGTATTCTTTTTTCCCACTTGTTACATTAACAAACTCTTTCGATTCTACTTCAATTGAGGCGTCATATAGCCCATCAATCTTACCAACCACCTCAAAACCACGAACGATAACCACGCCCGTATTAGCAGAAAATGATTCCAACTTCGTTTTTACCTCTGGAACACCCTCTTTTAAATTTTCCGCATAGGAAGAGACTGCCCATGCACATAGCACTCCAGCCATTATAAATTTAGATATATTCATATCAACCCCATGTATTAATTAATAATTCCATTATTACTTATCGGCAGACATAGCACTAAACCACTAGCTGTTATTACACACATAACGACACCACAACCTAACACATCGAAGACGGCCAGAGCTACAGATGAGGCAAGGGATCGGTTCCCTTATACACCTTATAGATTACTTAGGAAAACCGGGGCAGAGAGCATTATCTTCTAATATTAGAAACAATTACTCTCTGACACCTATTTTTCTCCTCTCTGACACCTATTTCATGGGGGCATCTTTCTCGATATCACTTTCTTTTTAACACTTCTTTGTTATACCACTCAGACCAAGACTCCATGGCTAGATACAATTGCTGAGTTACATTACAAAGTGGTAAAAGCTGATTAAGTTCATACCGCTGCTCGTGAAAACCAGCATGCTTCCCCAAGTTCTTTATACGTATTTTCTAAACTAATATCAGACAACAACTCATTAGACGTAAGGATAAGCACTGGGTTATTACTTTGCCCTTCCTTCCACAACTTTCTCCCTGTTTAACTAACGGCCTGATTAATCTTTTTTCCTTCTCGGATAGATCGGGATTCATGGTGGAAAACACAAGTAAAGACCAGGAAACTCCTTTGTGATTATTTTCATTCTATCTATATCTTTCTTTTCGAATCTATTAAATGTCTTACACTCGCAAAATACCAAATACCTTTTAGGGTTACCGAATTTTGATTTCTGGAAAAATAAAGATAAGTCAGCCTCAATATCTACTCTATTCTTTCTTGCGTTGAAACTCATCATTGGTGTGGTAGCACCATCCAACGTCCTTGCGAATAAATAATAGGTTAGAAGAACGGTATACGCTCCAAATGCCTGCTTTGGTAAACTAAATGCACCATGTGACCGATAGGACCACTTTATATCATCAGGAGAATGAGCAGGTATTTCTGACGTATTAAAACAGATGGGACACTTTGTCTCATAATCTAATTCTCTAAGATTGTGCCAGGAATACTGTTGACACACCGGGCACTGAATATCTGTTCCTAGACGAATAATTTTTAGATCTATAAGGCGCTTTAACAGCCCCTTAGGATCAGAGCTGTACTTTTCGCCATTTACAATTTTTGAATCTCTCCCCAGAAAGCGTTCTTTAGTAAGGCCCTGCCTTCACTCATTTTATTTAATAACTCGATCAACCCTTTTCTTTTAAGAAGTCCTACACCCCAAACCCCTTCGAGTTGTTTTAACATCTGAGTCGCAATTAGTCCGGAAGAAGAAATTTCCACCTCCCAACCATTTGATTTGAACCAGGAGGTCATTATATTTAAAGCTCTAGGCGCCTCAAAACTCATGCTCCACTTATTGTTAGATGACAAATACACCAAACCCTTATCTGAGACCCGCCATTCGTTAAAACCAATAGCCCCGATTGCGTGGTTCAAATTATC
This sequence comes from Candidatus Reidiella endopervernicosa, assembly GCF_013343005.1. GTDB lineage: Bacteria > Pseudomonadota > Gammaproteobacteria > Reidiella > Reidiella endopervernicosa. Next base: position 1,750,960 of record NZ_CP054491.1, on the reverse strand, counting down.
TATACCATGAGGAATCACTTCTGCATAAGGCTCCCTTCATCACCATATATTCTTATTTCAATCTCATTGGCAAATCTGTGTGTACCATGACCACCAAACCTGTCTGATAATACAGGATCTATTGTTTTTATAGATATTTGATCGGGTATTGCTTGTAGGTCATGGCGCTCCTCTTTACTTCGAGTTCACAACGGCCAACCCCATCCTTCTCTCTCGCCCAGTTATCCCAAATACGAGGATACCAGTGCTGCATTGAAAATTTATATCTCTTAGGATCCTCAGGGACGGGAATATTCAACCGTGCCACGAAGTCATCAAGATCATTTTAGAAATACTTCTACTTTTTAAAATCGTAGTACCGTGGAACATATTTGGATTATGTCTATAAGGAACATTATTCTCTTCAATAAATTCTCTAACAGCTGATTTTACCGAATCAGAATCACTTACTTGTTTTGCTATCGGAATAACGTTCCAACCACTAGCTCGTAGGTTCCAGTAATCTATAACATCAAGCGAGCTTCCCGCATCCATTAAAAACACCCGGGAGTCGCTATTTTTGCGAAAGTTTGTTTTGGGCATCCAAGCCCAAGCAAACAGCAAAAACTAACGCGACCGTTTATGCCTGCGGCGCTCCGATCCTGCGTACGTTGCGTAATCACCTCTTCGCGGCTCTACACAACTCCCTCAGTGACTCTACGCCGACATAAAGCCGCTGCTGCATCTTCTTCGTCGTCCGCTCGCGCTCTCAACTACGAATAGGCAGACGGCGTCGACTATCGCGGACTAACCGCCTTCGCTTCGCTATCCATGGCGGTCAGCGATTGCCCTTCATTATGCGATCGAGGACGGTATGGAGTGATTCCAGTCATTGATAATCGTCTTGGAAATACGTTATTCGAAGACAGATAATCCATGTAGCTATTAATAGATACAGAAGGCCGCTGAATGTGTACTGCGCCATCAAAGTTTTCCACCACATCAGCATCAATGCTCTCTGGTAGCAACCCAAAGAAGCTAGACAAAACTCCTTGTATCGCCCTCCAATATTGGGAAAAACCGTACGCAAAGGTTCATTTCTAACAAACTTAACTTCTTTATTATAAAAATACCTAAGAATCTCAAACATTCCAATTCCATATCCGGGCGTACCATCTTCTTTTACCCCGGCAATTAAGTCACCATATTTGATGATTCTATCTTCATTAATCATTAGGCCATCAAGTTTTATATCTCCGATTGGAACAATGTAGTCTGGATCGAAAGCTTTTATATAACCATCAACGATATCTCTGGAAGACACGCTTCTCGTAATTTCATCTCCCCAAGACTTTGGCGTACGTCTATAAAACGGAATAATTGGCCGGGAGTCGCTATTTTTGCGAAAGTTTGTTTTGGGCATCCAAGCCCAAGCAAACAGCAAAACTTAACGCGACCGTTTATGCCTGCGGCGCCCCGACCGTCCTGCGTACGTTGCGTAATCACCTCTTCGCGGCTCTACACAACTTCCTCACTGACTCTACGCCGACATAAAGCCGCTGCTGCATCTTCTTCGTCGTTCGCTCGCGCTCTCAACTACGAATAGGCGGGCGGCGTCGACTATCGGGGCTAACCGCCTTCGCTTCGCTATCCATGGCGGTCAGCGGCTGCATCTTCTCCGTCGTTCGCTCGCGCTCTCAACTACGAATATACAGACGGCGTCGACTATCGCGGACTAACCGCCTTCGCTTCGCTATCCATGGCGGTCAGCGATCGAGAAAACAAGAGATCGGGGAGTCGCTATTTTTGCGGAAGCATGTTTTGGGCATCCAAGCCCAAGCAAGCGGCAAATACTTAACGCGACCGTTTATGCCTACGGCGCCCCGACCGTCCTGCGTACGTTGCGTAATCACCTCTTCGCGGCTCTACACAACTCCCTCAGTGACTCTACGCCGACATAAAGCCGCTGCTGCATCTTCTTCGTCGTTCGCTCGCGCTCTCAACTACGAATAGGCAGACGGCGTCGACTATCGCGGACTAACCGCCTTCGCTTCGCTATCCTTGGCGGTCAGCGAAGGAATTAATTTTATGGCCTTTAGTAAGGAAGCTCTGTCTGAAGGTCTAACTAAAATGCAAGCTTTATAGGGCGTAACTTTATGTCAATCGTTCCTATTGGCATTTACTACCTCTAGTATATTTTAACATTTCGTCATCTATTCACTACCGGCCCCACATGCCCCTAACGCGTTGTTAAGGCGCGGTGCCGCAACGCGCGGAGCGTCCCAGTGAGCGAAGCGAACGACTTGAACAAATTGTTATGAATTATTTTCACAAACCAACCGTGAAGCAGCTCTTGTGGAGATATACAGATTATCGCCTTTTGAATTGTAATCATGACGAAGTAAGCCGTATTCAACTAATGTTTTAAGGTCGTCTTCGACAAACCGTGGCTCAGTGATTTCAATATTTCCGCTAGTTTCAATAAATATGTACTCGGTGCCGCCCATCATCTTTAATTCAATAACTTTAGTGGCGCCAGATTCTGAATTTGCTCCAGTATACTAACTGCCTGTTCTGAAAGAAGTGCATCTGGATTTACGGCTTGCGCCAATTCTGAAAATCCTTCTACAGTGCTTGCAAATGCCGTTAAAGCAGAATCTATTTTCTCTAGCTTCTGTTTGAATATTTCGTGATCTTGGTTGAGCAATGCCTTTATGTAGATTGTTGCACTCGTGTTTAACTCGAGAAGACCTTTGACTTCAGTATGATTAGCTTTAGATAGCCATTCCATAAAATCATTATATTCAAGTTGAGATTGAGCTCCTTTCTCTGAACGATATTGCCCTAGAAGCCCTACCACGTAGCAAACGACTCAGCTATCAACGTAATCTCTCCATATCTCTTGATTCATAACGCCTTTATAACCGGTCGCTATTGCTGCGAAGCAGCGCATTTACGGTCCAGCCACGAAGTGGCGATGGTTGATAAACTTGTTATACATTTGCACTGCTCATCATTAGTGCGACTCCCAAAAACATGACACCCATTGCTAAAATGAAATAACGAGCCCTTTAAATGCTTTTTACCTGCTAGTATGACCGCACTATTATTTGTTTGGATATATGATTTTTCCATACAAAGCCTACCAAGGCCATTGAGCCGGGGAGTCGCTATTTTTGCGAAAGTTTGTTTTGGGCATCAAGCCCAAGCAAACAGCAAAAACTTAACGCGACCGTTTATGCCTTCGGCGCCCCGACCGTCCTGCGTACGTTGCGTAATCACCTCTTCGCGGCTCTACACAACTCCCTCAGTGACTCTACGCCGACATAAAGCCGCTGCTGCATCTTCTTCGTCGTCCGCTCGCGCTCTCAACTACGAATAGGCAGACGGCGTCGACTATCGGGGACTAACCGCCCTCACTTCGCTCTCCATGGCGGTCAGCGCTTGAAGGGCTCATTTTATACCCAAGCTTCTTTAGGCTAGGCTTTTGCAAAACTTCGTATGTTTCTGGAGCATATTGCTCTAAGGCCTCTATAAGCCGATGAAGCTTACGATAGTAGTAAGGTGCAGCTACTAAATTAACTAGCAGGCTACAAGCACTAACATTGCTCCAATTTCATCCATGGCTTCGACCTTGTGTATAACAGTTGATTATGTGGAAGACACATAACTCGCAATATATGGACGGCTCGTATATATCGATAACACCACCCCCTCACAACACACTCTCTATTGGTTGAAATCGATGCTGACCTTTAGAATTGTTATCACACGCACGACTTTTCGCCATAAGAAAGCCGCTGGTGCTGATCTGATGGTACTGAGGGGGATTTGTTTGAATGTTGCATCTCTCTCCCTGAGTCGCTTAAGTCGTTATTAGTAATTATTATCGGCTTCCATCGCCGTTAATCTGAGCACTGTTCTGTTCAGTACTTCATTAGCGCTAATTAGGGCGCAAAACGCCTATAAAAACAAGGTCTATAACCCACCCCGGCCCTCTTTATATTCCAGACAATAAAAAAGGGCCGGGGATCGCCCGGCCCTTCAGTCGCCGCTCTGCCTTTTGGGCAGGGCCACGTTACTGCAATCTTTTACGCGGTCTGTGCTATCTGCACGAAGTCGAATCCACTGCGTGACCAGCCGATGACGCCACCCTTGAGGTTGTGGACGTTCTCGAAGCCGTGCTGTGCCAGGTGGGAAACCACCTGTCCTGAGCGGGCGCCGCTGCGGCAGATGAAGACGGTGGTGCGTTCCTGATCAATCTCACCCAGACGGTTACCCAGGGTCGACATCGGCATCGCCTCTGCGCCGGGGATGGTGCCCTGGGCGATCTCCATCGATTCGCGTACATCGATGATGCGAATGTTCTTCGCCTCATCACCTGACCAGTTGGCCAGCTCCGTGGCATCTATTTCACTAATGTTAAAAAACATAATTCCCGACTCCATTGGTCAATTAATCTAGTTACGCCATAGTTTATTAGGCACTTCTTATATTGCAACCTTTTTGTCACCTTTGTCAGTTAACCGTTGATCCAACCCCCTCACTGGGTTGTTACGTTGCGTAACACTCCTGTTTCACAACGTAACACCAAAGTGTTACCTGGCTACCCACCAGACAACTTAAGCCTCTGTTTTTATTAGGGACAAAGAGTGGCACAACCCTTGCCCTCTATAACCGGATAACTATTGATAGGAACAGACGATCTCCATGAGCACCGAGCCACTTCAGCCGACCATCGATTTCCTGCGACGCCATGCGCCGTTCGATCAGATGGCTCCTGCTCATCTCGATTTTCTGGCCAAACACCTGCGCCTCGCCTTCTTCTCCCGTGGCGAGGAGGTAATCACCCCCGATGGCGGCGCGGCCCGTTCGCTCTACATCATCAAACAGGGCCGAATTCAGGGCGCGAGTCAGGACGACTCGAGCAACGAGGAGGGTTGGGAGCTATCTCCGGGTGAGCTCTTCCCGGTTGGTGCCCTGCTCGCACGTCGTCCGGTACACATGGTGACCCGCGCCGCCGAGGATAGCTTCTGCTTCGAGCTTGATCGTGAGATTTTCGATCAGTTGCTGCAGAAGAGCCACTCATTCAATGACTTCTGCACCCGCCGCCTCGCCAGCATGCTCGATAACGCACTTCGCGGCGTGCAGCACAGCTCAGCCAACCGCATCGCCGGTGACGCCTCGCTCAATACTCCGCTCTCCGCCCTGATCAAACGTGAGCCGATCAGCTGCGCCCCGGAGACACCGATTCGTGAGGCGCTGGAGACGATGCACAGCGCCCACATCGGCAGCATCATCGTCTGTAACGATAAACAGGTTACCGGCATCTTCACCCTCAAGGATCTGCTCGGCCGGGTAACGCTCGCCGATCGTAATCTCAATACCCCGATCAGTGAGGTAATGACCACCGCACCACTTACCCTGCCCGCTTCGGCAATGGCGCACGAGGCGGCACTGCTAATGGCACAGCGCGGCTTTGGTCACATCTGCGTGGTCGATCACGACAAGCTGCTCGGCATGATCTCCGAACGCGACCTCTTCTCGCTACAGCGCGTCGGACTGGCCAACCTCTCACAGGCGATCAGTCGTGCTGAGAGTGTCGATGTACTCACCGCACTGGGTAACGACATCCACCACCTGATTGATCAGATGCTGGCTCAGGGCGCCTCGGTCAATCAGCTCACCCAGCTCATCGCCACCTTGAATGATCGGGTCACACGCCGAGTTATCCGCCTGACCTTAGCCGAGGGCGAGACACCTAAAACCCCCTTTAGCTGGCTCGCCTTTGGCAGTGAGGGGCGTCATGAGCAGACCCTCAAGACCGATCAGGATAACGGCATCATCTTCACCCCACGTGAGGGGCAGAGTGATGATGAGGCACGCCAGGAACTGCTGCCGCTCGCTGCCAAGATCAACGCTGCGCTCGACCGCTGCGGTTTCCCGCTCTGTCCCGGCAACATCATGGCGAGCAATCCTGAGTGCTGCCTGAGCGAAAGTGAGTGGCGTGAGCGCTTTAATCTCTGGATCGAACAGGGCACCCCCGAGCACCTACTCAAGGCGACCATCTTCTTCGATTTCCGTGTGCTCTTTGGCGAGGCCGAGAGCGCCGAGGAGCTACGCGGCTGGCTGCTGGAGCGGAGCGCCAGAAACAGTCGTTTCCGCCACCAGCTTGCTGCCAACGCCCAGCAGTTCCGTCCGCCGTTGGGGCTGTTCGGTGAGTTCAAGCTGAGCCGCTCTAACGAGTACGCCCACACCCTCGATCTGAAATCGCAGGGGCTCACACCCTTTGTTGATGCGGCACGTCTCTATGCGCTGGCCAATCAGATCGGTGAGACCAACACCCTCGATCGGCTACAGCACGCCGCACGCCTATCGGCGCTCTCTGAAGACGATGTGGCCGCTTGGAAAGAGGCCTATGACTACATCCAGCTACTGCGCATGCGTGGTCACCAGAAGCAGGCGCAGGCGGGCAATGAACTGAGCAACCGTGTCGATCCCGACACCCTCAACGAACTCGATCGCCGCATCTTGAAAGAGGCGTTCCGTCAGGGGCGCAAGCTGCAATCGAAAATCACGCTGGAGTACCAGCTTTGATTGGCTGAGACAGAATCGGGGAGTCGCTATTTTTGCGAAGTTTGTTTTGGGCATCCAAGCCCAGCACAACAGCAAAAACTTAACGCGACCATTTATGCCTACGGCGCCTCGACGTCCTGCGTTCGTTGCGTAATCACCCTTCGCGGCTCACACAACTCCTCAGTGACTCTACGCCGACATAAAGCCGTGCTGCATCTCTTCGTCGCTCGCTCGCGCTCTCAACTACGAATATGCAGACGGCGTCGACTATCGCGGACTAACCGCCTTCGCTTCATCCATGGCGGTCAGCGTTTGGCGTGGTGCGAAACGATCCGTTCCACGCCGAATACGAATCCGAATGAGGAGACGGGTTCGTATTGGAATCGCTAAGCGATCAGCGGTACCACCAAGCCAGGAAGGCAAATAGCAGAAGTTACACAACCGGGAGAAATATTTATGAGTACAAACGAGAACAAGGCGGCCTATTGGCAGGCGAATCTTCGCTTGTTGATGATCTGCCTGACCATATGGTTCGTCGTCTCTTATGGCTTCGGAATCTTACTGGCTGAACCACTCAATGCGATTCAGATAGGCGGCTATAAGCTCGGCTTCTGGTTTGCACAGCAGGGTTCTATCTACACCTTCGTTGCTCTCATCTTCTATTACGCGAAGAAGATGGGTGACCTCGATCGTCAATTCGACGTCCACGAAGACTAACGGGGGATTAAATAATGGATCTTTCTACACTGACCTATTGGGTCGTTGGTTTCACCTTTGCGCTCTATATCGGCATCGCCATTTGGGCACGCGCGAGCACCACGGGTGAATTTTATGTTGCTGGCAAGGGTATCCACCCGGTCGCTAACGGTATGGCTACCGGTGCTGACTGGATGTCTGCCGCGTCGTTCATCTCGATGGCGGGTCTGATTGCCTTTAATGGTTACGGCGCATCGGTATTCCTGATGGGCTGGACCGGTGGTTATGTACTGCTGGCGATGCTGCTTGCTCCTTACCTACGTAAGTTCGGCAAGTTCACCGTTCCAGAGTTCATCGGCGATCGTTACTACTCGCAGACGGCTCGTATCGTAGCGGTTATCTGTCTGATTCTGGCCTCTATTACTTACGTAATTGGCCAGATGAAGGGTATCGGCGTGGCGTTCTCTCGCTTCCTCGAGACCGACTACGACACCGGCCTGTTCATCGGTATGGGTATCGTCTTCTTCTACTCAGTACTGGGTGGCATGAAGGGTATTACCTACACACAGATCGCACAGTATGTCGTTCTGATCTTCGCCTACACCGTTCCGGCCGTGTTCATCTCACTGAACATTACGGGTAACCCACTGCCACAGCTGGGTCTGGGTAGCGATGTTGTGGGTGAAGGTATCTCGATGCTCGACAAGCTCGACATGGTGGTCACCGATCTCGGCTTTAAGGACTACACCACCAGTACCATGGCAGGTAAGTTAGACATGTTTGTCTACACCCTGACCTTGATGATCGGTACCGCGGGTCTGCCTCACGTTATCGTTCGTTTCTTCACCGTACCTAAGGTTGCTGATGCACGTAAATCAGCCGGCTGGGCTCTGGTATTCATCGCCCTCCTCTACACCACCGCGCCTGCTGTTGGTGCGATGGCTCGTCTGAACCTGATGCAGACCATCCAGGTCGGTGAGATCGGTTCAGCTGAAGGTAATGTCGAGTACGCCGAGGTTCCTCAGTGGTTCAAGAACTGGGAGAAGACCGGTCTGCTGAAGTATGAGGATAAGAACGGCGACGGTCGTATCCAGTACTACAACGACAAGAACCCTGAGTTCGCTGCCAAGGCTGAATCTTACGGCTGGAAGGGCAATGAGATGACCAAGGTCGACCGTGACATCATGGTTCTGGCCAATCCTGAGATCGCCAAACTGCCTAACTGGGTGGTTGCACTGGTGGTTGCAGGTGGTCTAGCGGCGGCGCTATCAACCGCAGCGGGTCTGCTGTTGGCCATTGCATCTGCAATCTCTCACGATCTGTTGAAGGGTGTCTTTGCCCGCAACATATCTGAGAAGAACGAGCTGATGGCCGGTCGAATAGCGATGATCGGCGCCATTGGTGCAGCGGGTTACTTCGGTCTACACCCCCCCGGCTTTGCAGCGGGTACGGTGGCCATCGCCTTCGGTCTGGCGGCGGCCTCGATCTTCCCAGCCTTGATGATGGGTATCTTTGGCAAGAAGATCGGCAGCACCGCAGCGATCTCGGGCATGGTTGCAGGTATCGGTGTCACCATGCTCTACGTGTTCCAGCACAAGGGCATCATGTTTATCCCTGGAACCTCGTTCCTCGGTGACATGGGTCCCAACTGGTTCTTCGGCATCTCGCCGAATGCCTTTGGTGCCATTGGTGCAGCGGTTAACTTCGCAGTTGCGATTGCAGTGTCTCGTGTCACTGCACCGCCTCCGGAGCATATCCAGCACCTGGTAGAAGATATCCGTATCCCTCGTGGTTCGGGTTCTGCTACTGATCACTAAGCTGTAGTAAGTAGTGGTGAGGTCCCGCGCGGGCGGGGCCTCACTATTTTTAATAGTTATCTCATCGCCGAGAGCGTGACTGAAAATGGTAGGCTATTCTCCAACAGCAGTTGATGGTGAAACGCACTCCACTTTTCGCGTTTTGGGCGATGCGATGATCGATATGATTGAAGCGCAATGGATGTAGAACTGATAGAGATTCGAGAGTTCGTTGCGGCCTATCCGCCGTTCAACGGGCTGCCCGATGATGAGCTGGCACGTATCCCTGAGCTGATCACGATTCGCTATCTGCGCCGTGGCACCCCCTTTCCCCCCACCGACAGTGAAAGCACCGCCCTCTATATGGTGCGCAAGGGTGCAGTCGAGCTACACGACGGCAACGGCGTTCTGATCGATCGCTATGGCGAGGGGGATATTCACCTCTCCCACTGTCTTGATGAGGAGGATGGTTTCGACTTCCGTGGTGTCACCCTCGAAGACACTCTGCTCTATCAGATCGACTGCACCGAGATTCGCAGCCTGCGCCAGCGCTACCCCTGGTTCAACTCTCAGCTCGACCGTTCGCTACGTGAGAGTCTGCGTGATGCTCTGCAGAACCTGCAGCAGTCGCCGATGCAGAGTGGCACCCCACTCTCGATCAGCGTGGCGGAACTGGTGCAGCGCAAACCGATCACCCTGCCCGCCGAGACCTCAATTCGCGAAGCGGCGCAGCTAATGACCAGCGAGCGTATCTCCTCGTTGCTGATCCTCGACAAGGACAAGCTCTGCGGCATCGTTACCGACCGTGATCTGCGTGCACGCGCGATTGCCGAGGGGCTATCCACTGAGTGGCCGATTCGCAAGATCATGAGCACTCCCGTCAGTAGCGTCTCACCCAACGACGATATCGGTGAGGTGGCGATCACCATGACGCGCCTCAACGTGCACCACCTGCCGGTCTGCGATGGTGAGGAGCTGATCGGTCTGATCTCCAACAGCGACCTGTTGCGCCAGCAGAGCATCAACAGCATCGCCCTGATCGGTCAGATCGAGAAGTGTGATAGTGCTGAAGAGCTGGCGGTGGTCTGCAAACGTCTGCCCGAGCTGCAGTCACAGCTGGTCGCCGTTGGTACCAACGCCTACCAGATTGGTCAGACCCTCTCGGCGCTGACCGATGCGGTTACTCGTCGTCTGATCATACAGAGCGAGGCACGTCTGGGACCACCACCCCACCCCTACGTCTGGCTCAGCTACGGCTCGCAGGCTCGTCATGAGCAGAGTATCCACTCCGATCAGGACAACGGACTACTCTATGAGGAGTCTCACAAGGCCGAGCATGACGTCTACTTTGAGCAGCTGACTCAGGAGGTCAATGACGGCCTGAATCTCTGCGGCTATAAATATTGTCCCGGTGAGGTGATGGCCAACAACGCAGCGTGGCGACAGACCCTCTCAGGCTGGCAGAGCTACTTTGATCGCTGGATCAACGCCCCGGAACGTAAAGCGCTGATGCATACCAGCATTTTTTTCGACATGCGACCGATCTACGGTGATGAAGCGCTGTTCGAGGCGCTACATAAACCGATGCTCAAGCAGTGCCAACAGAACGGCATTTTCCATGCCCACATGGCCGCCAACGCACTCGATCAACGTCCACCGCTCGGTTTCTTCAGAAACTTCGTACTGATCCATGACGGTGAACACAACCGCACCCTCGATCTAAAGCAGCGTGGCACCATGCCGATTGTTGAGCTGGCACGACTCTATGCACTGGCCGAGGGGCTGTCTGAACTCAACACCCGCGATCGTCTGCGCGCCGCTGCCGGTACGCCATCACTCAGCAAGGAGGGTGCGGCCGATCTGGAGCATGCGCTCGCCTTTATCGCCACCCTGCGTCTGCACCACCAGAGCCGTCAGATTCGGGCCGGTGAACCGGTCGATAACTACCTCAGCCCTGACGATCTCTCGAGTCTTGAGCGCGAACAGCTCAAGGACGTCTTTGTGGTGATTCGTACCATGCAGGCGACCATTGAACAGCGCTACCAGACGGAACGGTTCTACTAGAGATGTTTGATCGGTTCCTCCCTCTCGATTTTCAGCGACGACGCCTGCTGGCGCGCACTCCTACCGGGCCGATGCACGACTACCTCTCTCGGCCCTTTCCGGCAAGTGGCAGTGATAGTCGTAAATTACCAATGGTGGCGATCGATCTGGAGACGACCGGACTGAATCCACAGCGGGATGAAATTATCAGTATCGGCTTGGTATGCTTGAACGGCTTGAGCATCGATCTCGGCAGCTCCTGGTACTGTCTGCTGAGACCGAGTCGTGAGATGCCTGAACAGAGTGCGGTGATTCACGCCATTACCGACGATGAAGCGGCCAAGGGCGTCAGCCTGGAACAGGCGATGAGGGAGCTGCTACCGCGTCTGGTAGGTCGAGTGATGATCGCGCACCATGCGCGTTTTGAGATGCAGTTTCTCAGCCGCGCCTGTCAGCGTTTATACGGTGTTGCCTTTCTGTCACCCGTCGTCGATACCCTGACGCTGGCAAAGGATTGGCTGGAACGCCGCGACCGTGTTTATGCGGCCAAGTCACTGCGGCTGGCAGCACTGCGCGAACACTACCACCTGCCGCGCTACCAGGCGCATAACGCACTGAGCGACGCGCTGGCAGCAGCAGAACTCTATCTGGCACAGATCGCACAGCGCGACGATGGCCAACCGATAGCTTTAAAACGACTACTCTATCGACAGTAGTCATAAGATTGAAAAACTAAACATAGCACTAGCAGTAATCATTGAATGAGGAGCAACCGATGTCCGAGAGCAAACTTTATCCAGTCCCCGCCGAGTTCGCCGCCAAGGCGAACATCAATGAAGCGCAGTATCAGGAGATGTACCAACGATCGATCGACGATCCTGAGGGTTTCTGGGGTGATATGGCCGAGCAGTTTCTAAGCTGGGATAAACCCTGGGATAAGGTGCTCGACTGGAGCTTTGAGGACGATGTATTCATCAAGTGGTTCGAGGGTGGCAAGCTCAATGTCTCCTACAACTGTATCGACCGCCATCTGGAGAAACGCGCCAATCAGACCGCCATTATCTGGGAGGGAGACGATCCGAGCGTCGACAAAAAGATCACCTATCAGGTGCTCTACGACAACGTCACCCGTCTGGCCAACGTACTCAAGGGGCGCGGCGTTAAGAAGGGCGACCGAGTCTGCATCTACATGCCAATGGTGCCCGAGGCGGCCTACGCGATGCTCGCCTGTTCACGTATCGGTGCGATCCACTCTGTCGTCTTTGGTGGCTTCTCGCCTGAGGCGTTGAAGGACCGTATTCTCGATTCAGATTGCCAGGTGGTGATCACCGCCGATGAGGGCCTGCGTGGTGGTCGTCCGGTTCCACTGAAGACGAATACCGACAAGGCGTTGGAGAACTGCCCCAATGTACACACCGTTCTGACCGTAAAACGCACCGGTGGCGATATTGCCTGGAATGAGTCACGCGACATCTGGTACCACAACGCTATAGAAGCGGCCTCGACCGACTGCCCGCCCGAGCCGATGGATGCCGAAGATCCGCTCTTCATCCTCTACACCTCAGGTTCTACCGGCAAACCGAAGGGTGTGCTGCACACCACTGGTGGTTATCTGCTCTATGCGGCGATGACCACCAAGTATGTCTTCGATATTCAGGAGGGTGACACCTACTGGTGCACCGCCGATGTCGGCTGGGTCACCGGCCACAGCTACCTGATCTACGGCCCACTGGCGATCGGCGCAACCACCCTCTCCTTCGAGGGTGTACCGACCTACCCCGATAGCTCACGCTTCTGGCAGGTGGTCGACAAACATCAGGTCTCGGTCTTCTACACCGCACCGACTGCGATCCGTGCATTGATGCGTGATGGTGATGAGCCGGTGAAGAAGTATTCACGCAGCAGCCTGCGTCTGCTCGGTACCGTCGGTGAGCCGATTAACCCCGAGGCGTGGCAGTGGTACTACAACGTAGTTGGCGATGGACGCTGCCCAATTGTCGATACCTGGTGGCAGACTGAGACCGGCGGTCACCTGCTCACACCGCTGCCGGGGGCTACTGCACTCAAACCCGGCTCAGCCACCAACCCCTTCTTCGGCGTCTCACCCGGTCTGGTCGACACCACCAGCAACCAGCTGACCGATGCCGGCAGTGAGGTCTCCGGCGCTCTGGTCATGACCCGCCCCTGGCCAGGCATGATGCGAAGCATCTATGGTGATCACCAACGTTTTATCGACACCTATTTCAAGACCTACCCCGGCTACTACTTCTCGGGCGACGGTGCCAAGCGCGATGCCGATGGTTACTACTGGATCACCGGGCGTATGGATGACGTGCTCAACGTCTCCGGTCACCGCATGGGTACGGCAGAGGTTGAGAGCGCACTGGTACTGCACGATACGGTTGCCGAGGCAGCTGTTGTCGGCTTCCCGCACGATATCAAGGGCGAAGGCATCTACGCCTACGTCACCCTGGTCAAGGGTGTTGAGCCGACCGATCAACTACGTAAAGAGCTGGTCAAACAGGTTCGAACCGAGATCGGTCCGATCGCCTCACCCGATGTCATTCAGTGGGCACCGGGGCTGCCAAAGACCCGCTCTGGCAAGATCATGCGACGCATTTTGCGTAAGATTGCTGCCAATGAGCAGGATTCGATAGGTGACACCTCGACCCTGGCCGATCCAGCCGTGGTCGATGACCTGATCGAGAATCGAGCCAATCGCTAAAATAATAAAAAGGGGGCGGGTAACCGCCCCTTTCTACTTGGGAATCTCGCACCTATGAGCAAAAGCTCGCTATTTAAACGCTTCTATCTAATTGTCATTATTGCCGCCCCACTGGTCTGGTTGATCATGACCGACGAGGGGCGACGTTATACCGACCTCGGCATCCTTTATATAAAGGGTGGCAACGGTATGGACATTCACCTCGAGGCACTTAATTCAGGCATCAATGAAGAGCGCCTTAAGAAGCAGTTACCCGACACACCGTTTGAGTGTGGCAAGCAGGCGACGCCCTTTGGTGATCGCATCTGTCAGGTCCAGCTCGCCTCATTCAACGGACTGCCATCACGCTTTGCCATCGCCTATTTTGCAGACAATCGCCTGCAGGCGTTTAAGATCGGTTATCAACGCCCCTACCACAGCGATTTACTTAAACACCTGTTCGCCAAGCTGGGCACACCCGGAGCGGAGGATCACCTTACCTCACCGAATGCACCGGGTCTCTATCGTTGGAAGGTTGAGGATGGTGAGCTGATTGCACTGGATGAGAACTCACTCGAAGGTAATGAACCCTCAATCCTCTGGAAGCATTAAAGGGGAATTTCTCATTCGCTGACCGCCATGGAGAGCGAAGTGAGGGCGGTTAGTCCCGATAGTCGACGCCGTCTGCCTATTCGTAGTTGAGAGCGCGAGCGAACGACGGAGAAGATGCAGCAGCGGCTTTATGTCGGCGTAGAGTCACTGAGGGAGTTGTGTAGAGCCGCGAAGAGGTGATTACGCAACGAACGCAGGACGGTCGGGGCGCCGTAGGCATAAACGGTCGCGTTAAGTTTTTGCTGTTTGCTTGGGCTTGGATGCCCAAAACAAACTTTCGCAAAAATAGCGACTCCCCGGTACTGATCGGTTAGAACATTCACCGCCTGCGACATCCCGTTCGATAGGCACCATAGTCAAGTTAGAGGTTAAAGATGGCAACAATCCAGTTTAGTGAAGAGGATCGTCAAAACGCTTGTAATCAGTGTCGCAAGGCGATGGATAGCAACGATGTTGAAGAGATCGCAGATACCATGAACGATGTCTGTGAACTGTGCAAAATCGTTATGCAGCTTAATCCCGCACTGAAACAGTCGCTGGAAGATATCCGAGCCGCTCGCAGCAAGCTTGCTCATTCGTAATAGAGAGGCCGATCATAGGTTAAGAGACACGTAACAACTGCGACAATAAAAAAAGGGCCTTACAGCCCTTTTTTTATTGTCCTGGATTGTTTCGCCATCAACTATCATCGCTTGAGTGATGCGTAATAAGCAGAAAGATTTTCGATGTCAGCATCACTTAAATTTAGCGACTGCGGCGTCATCAACGGATCTTTTCGCTCGCCCGTCTTAAACATCTTCATCTGCTTCACCATGTACAGTGCCTGCTGGCCAGCAAGAGAGGGCCAGAGTGGGTTAACACTCACGTCCTCGACGCCGTGGCAGGCCACGCAGAGTCTAGCCTTAGCCTCACCCGCTGCCAGATCAGCCGCGACACTCGTGCCAGCTACCGCACTCAACATCACGGCAACTGCCATTAAAACCGTTCTCTTCATTTATCGTTCCTAGCCAAAACACAAACAATAATAATCCGGTTAAATTTAACTCGATTATTCGCTTGCGATGTCATCATTGAACACATCAATACCGACAAACTCACAACCGTCTCACACCCAACGAACACTCAACATCCAGAGCAGCACAGCCAGTGCGACGAAGGTTCCAGCCAGTGAAAAACGTGCACGATTTCGATAGCGTGAGGCGAGATTGGTCTGTGGGAAGGCTGAGACCAAAAATGGCTGACGTCGATCACCTGTTTTGATCAGCATATTGGTCGGTGGCTCTGCCTGACGACTCACCTGTTCACGCAGTGCCTCTTTGCCCGCAGCATCGCGAGCACGATTCCACTCATCGACATCGATCTCACCATCGTTGTTGCTATCAAAGCGGGCCAACAGGGCTGCCTGATCGCGCTTCCACTCACGCAGTAGCTCTCCGGTCACAGCTCCCATCATGAACTTTACGCCAGTGGGTCTGGTTACCTTTACTGCTATAGCGCGTCTCTTTCCGCTCCACGACAAAACGGTACCAGAGACACTGATAATGCGAGAGCGGTGCCGTTATCGGAAGGGTTGCGATCAACTCACCCTCACCCTCCAGTTCGACATAGCCTTGATGGGCCGAACGAATCTTTGCTGTGGGGGTATCTTCGATAACCCGGGCGCGATGCAACGAACGCCAGATATAGAAGAAGAGAAAGATGGTTGCGGCTATCAGCAGCAGGGTAACAATCCAGAAACTACCCGACTCCATGCCGCGTACATTTACTGCAAGTGATTCAAGCACAGTGAGTCACCTTTAATAGTAGTGCAGAGAGATTAGGAGAAGAGCGATTTGATATCGACGTCCGCCTTCTCCTCCTCGGTGAACTCAAGCAGCTCAAAGGGTTTGAAGTTAAACTTCTGCGCGATGATCACATCGGGGAACTGCTCGATACGTACGTTGTTGAGGTTAACGCTTTCGTTGTAATACTCGCGTCGATCGGCAATACCATTTTCCAGACCGGTAATACGCTCCTGCAGGTGCTGAAAGGTGCTATCGGCCTTGAGATCTGGATAGGCCTCAGCCACTGCAAACAGACTTCCCAGACCAAGACGCAGTGACGTCTCGGCTGAGCCAAGCGAACCCATATCCTGCTGCTGACGGGCATTGGCAACCTGGCTACGTGCCTCCATCACCTTCTTCAGCGTCTCCTGCTCATAGCCCATGTACTGCTTGCAGACTTCAACCAGCTTTGGAAGTTCGTCGTGACGCTGCTTGAGCAGAACATCGATATTGGCCCACGACTTTGAGACATTATGTTTTAGCGATATGAGATTGTTATAGATGGTGATGAAGTAGCCGATAATCGCTAGCACCACAACACCCGTTACGATCCAGAAAATTGTTGAACCTTCCATTTCTCCTCCCTTAGCTGTCGCTGTTGTTTCGATCAGTGTAACTCAAGCCGATCAACCTTGTCCGCCATGGCACTAGACCTGCAACAGCGTTTTGAGACGCTGATCCCACTCGGTTAACACCTGCAGTGAAAAAGCGGCATTGGCCGGACTGGGATTGGGGGTTACAAAGACCATTGAATTACCAATCCGCTCTGACTGCTCACCCCATTCGATCGATGGCACGCGGACATTTTGTGTATAACGCAGATAGTTACTATAGGCCTGCTTTCCATGAAACCAGGCCACCTGTGGTTGGAATTGGAGCAACCTGTCATGCAGGATGGGCGACCACTCTCGATAGTCGGCTGCCCTCAGTTTTGAACCGCTATTAGTCGGTCGTTTAACCACATCGGTAAAACCGATGCCATGTTCGTGAAAGAGCCGCTCGACTCCCGCCACACTCGGTTCGATCGGTTCATCAACCAGGCCAGAGCCGTTCAGCGCACGCCAGAAGCGATTTTGTGGTGTCGCAAAGTAAAAGCCATCACGTACCGAGTTGAGCGAAGGGTTGAGCCCAATTGAAATAACATCTAACCCTGCACATAGATAATCGGCCAGGGTCTCAAATGAATAGGAAAATTCAACCGCCTCTCTTTTTTTTGCCAATGTAGCCTTACCTTTATAAACCAAACAACCGATCGCACACAGGTCACTTATTAATCCTTTAGCTCGCCACCTAAAAATAATCCGGCGCATTCCCCGGCTTCCACTTTATGTTACAGCCCAGACTCGGTAGCTGCTCTGTAGGGGCTACGTTGCCAGCGATGAGTGCATCGACCGCAGCACGTAAATCACAGCCAGTGGTTTCAACCTCATTGCTGGGACGACTTGCATCAAACTGACCGCGATAGAAGAGCTTCATTTCATCATCGAAGAGAAACAGATCGGGGGTACAGGCGGCGTGATACGCCTTCGCTACCGATTGGTCTACATCGTATAGATAGGGGAAGTTATAACCACGGCGCTGTGCCTCTTCGACCATCTTCCCTGGACTATCGGCCAGATAATTATCAGCATCATTACTATTGATCGCCACCACTCGGATACCCTGTGCCTGATATTCGTTCGCAAAGATCGCAACCGCATCGGCAATAAGCTTCACATAAGGACAGTGGTTACAGATAAAGAGAACGACAACCCCCTTTCCTCCTGCCAATTCTGATAGAGAAACGTGGGTGCCGGTTACTGGATTGAGTAGATTAAAATCGGGTGCTGTGGTGCCCAATGCGAGCATCGTTGAGGGGGTTCTTGCCATGTTTTTTTTCTCCGCGAATTCTTACCCGCTCCATTTCTCTCACGCCTCGCGTGAGAAGTAGAGCCTTTTATCACTATTCAGCAGTTCATTAAAACGTTCGACAGGGAGCGGTGGGCTGAATAGGTAGCCCTGGATTTCATCACATTTGAGTGCACGCAGGAAGGCCAGCTGCTCATCGGTCTCAACACCCTCGGCAATCACATTGAGTCCCATGCTGTGTGCCATGGCGATAATCGCGGTAACGATAGCGGCATCATCGGGATCTGAGGTGATGTCGTTCACAAAGGAGCGATCGATCTTCAGGGTATTGATTGGAAAACGCTTCAGATAACTCAATGATGAGTAGCCAGTTCCGAAGTCATCGATCGAGAGTGCTATTCCAGCATCATTGAGCTGCTGCATGGTCTCAATGGCTGCATCAACATCATCCATAATCGCCCCTTCGGTAATTTCAACCTCCAGATAGCGCGGCTCAACCTCTTCACTCTCCACAATGGAGAGAATACGTTGCAGAATATCGGCTTGGCGAAACTGTTGTGGGGAGAGATTGACCGACATGCGAAAATCATCAAATCCCTGTTCCAACCAGTTTTTCACCTGACGACATGCGGTACGCAGCACCCACTCCCCGATCACTGTTATCAGACCGGTATATTCTGCGATTGGAATAAATACTACGGGTGAAACGATGCCCATCTCTGGCTGATTCCAACGAATCAGCGCCTCCATGCCGATGATCCGCCCTGAGGTCACCTCAACCTTGGGCTGATAGTGGAGCAGTAGCTCCTCACGATCGATAGCATGGCGCAGCTGATTCTCCAGCTGCAGATGGTGATAGGAGGTCTCGTTGATCTCCTCGGCATAGAACTGGTAGTTATTCCGCCCCTGTCGCTTGGCGTGATACATCGCAGCATCTGCATTTTTCAGCAGCGTATCACTGTCCGCGCCATCTTTTGGATAGAGACTGATACCGATACTGCAGGTAGTGAAAACCTCGTTAGCATCGAGTTCTACTCCCATTGAGAGTGTCTCAATAATACGGCGTGTAACATAATTAATCGGGTCGATCGAATCGATATCGCTCAGCAGCACCGCAAACTCATCGCCACCCAGTCGGGCAATCGTCAGCCCGACCCGATCAGGATCAAACTGGGCCACCTCAGCGTTATCGAGACAGTGCATGAGACGATCAGCAACCGTCACCAGCAGCTGATCACCCGCGGCAATCCCCAATGTATCGTTGATGCGTTTAAACATATCGAGATCGATCAGCAATACCGCCACGATCTGCTCAGCACCCCTGACGCGGTTCATCGCCTGCTCGACTCGATCCTGGAACATTAAGCGGTTCGGCAGTTCGGTCAGGCTGTCGTGACCATAGTTGTACTCAAGCTCACGAGTTCGTGTTTCAACTATCTTTTCGAGATTCTGATTCTGCTCACTAATGAGACTGTAGAGGGCCGAACTCTCCAACGCATAGGCGCAGTTGTGCAAAATAATTGAGATCAGATTCTGTGCTGGAGCCGTGAAGCGCGCCTTTGATAATGCTGACAAACGCCGCACTCGAGTGCGGGTTGCCAACACATGTAGCAGTAATTGTTGATCACCATCAACGACCTGCAGTGGACGATTCTGATTCAGCGCCCAGGCAAATTCGCCGCGTTCAATCAGGCTATCAATGGTTATGGTTAGACCGCTGATCGCTGGATCGACATCACTATTGATCAGAGTAAAGCTGGAGTCTTCCTCTTCGACCACCATGAAGGCGATCGTCTCGAACTCTGCAAGCCGTTTTAGGTACTGACGGGTAATCGAGAAGATTTTGTCGGGATCACGGATTTCACGTGCATCGCCATGGAACTCCTCCATAGAGGCGAGCATACCGAGCGAGTCCATATGCCAACGATTAACGGCTTCCAGATGTTCGACGCGCCGTCCTAAGCGCTCCAACTCCTTTTCGACTTCATGAGCGGAATCTTCGACATGGTCGGTTAGAGGAAGATTTCGACAGCATCCTGATACTGCGACTCGATGCTCCTCCAACCGAGGCGAGTCATGACTGGCGTCATACCAACTTACCACGGCACCGATTTCGAGGCGCACCGTTGCTCTCCACTCTTCCTCTGAGGATCTGACAGGGTCTGAGAAGTTCGCACCACCTGCGACTTCCGGTGGCACACCGAGGCGTATGGCGTATGGATTTCCCACCGCCTCCTGAAGCGATTCGGGCAGATTCCACGCCTTCAACAACGAATGCCCAACATCGTGAGGGTCACAGCCGATCGTTCACGTGTCAGCCGATAGAGGCGGCAGCGTTGATTTCGACCGCCTCCAAGCGTTACGGGGATCCAGGCCTCACTAGCCGTCCAAATCATGCAACAGCCCGACAAGAACGTTCAGCATTGTTGCGCGCCGATGGCCAATGAGCCGAGATGCCGGTCTGAGTGACCCAGAAGGAGTCCATGACGTCATTCCGGCACGCCCAAACATACAATGACTTGGCGAGCACCAGATCGGCCAGCCGTTGGCCAATCGTTACGCCCGTAAGATCGTATGACGCCGGCAGGAACTGAACATGGCACTGTTGGCCACAACGCGCAGCTGTTGACGAGGCGCAGAAATCGTCGCAGAGAGAAATATTGCGCCACGCTATCAGGTCACTGTGGACGTTAACGCCACGAGGCGTCGATAGATAACCGGCAATGAGGATATCTGACGGGTGCGTTTTACCAGCTCTTCAGGATCTAGTGACATCGCAATCAACCGTCCTTACGATGCCGGAAACGTGTAACCAACCGTTCTCGGGCCAGAGTCATCAATTCAACAAATACAGGGTGGTCTCTGTCGGCATGCACGAAGTGTCGAGCCAACTCCTGCTCCACCATCGCCTGCCCCTCTTCATCCAGCCCTTTCCAGAGGCTGGTATCGGTCTGCTCATCACCGGGCAGGTCTTCATCGACATCAACTTCGACAATGCCCCAGGAGCGGAAAATCTTCAGATGCTTTTCATCGATCGCGGTGCCTGTTTTGAGCAACAGACGACCGCTCAGGTCCTTCACATCGGAGTTGAGAATAGCGCCTAATTTGAGTTGATCTACGGCTACGTTTGGCATGATCAAAATCATAGCAAACCGACATCACGCCTATATTAAAACCACACTCTTAATACTGTGATATCCGTCACACATCGATACATTGCTGCAGATGTTTGTTCGATATTGCACTTGAAGAGTGGGAGTTAGGCCTTCCTGTCAGTGCATCGCTATCCCTCCATGTTTTTTATTGATACTTCCTGCCTATCCAGAGCCTATTTCTAGATTCGCAATAAGTCGACATAAAAGCGTCAAGTGACACAATTTATTACATTCGAGAAAGCGCTGTACGACAGCACTATTCCCGTTATCATGGTGACCACTCATCAACGACAACAATGGCACATAATGATGGATACGATGACGCCAAAAAGCCCTATTAAAGACCGGATTATCAACGCACTGTGGAATGTAGATCTGGCTCAGACTCCAGTATGGAAGCGTGCCCTGATTCAAGTTATCCGCCTCTTCTATGCGGTTATCCGTGATCTGGGAGATGGCCAACTCACCTTAAGGGCGATGAGCCTGGTCTACACCACACTACTCTCACTAGTACCCCTGTTGGCTGTCAGCTTTTCTGTTCTGAAGGGCTTTGGTGTACACAATCAGGTTGAACCGGCTCTGCTGAACATCCTCTCTTTTATGGGGGATCAGGGAGTAGAGATCGCTGGACGTATCATCGGCTTCGTCGATAACGTCAAGGTCGGAGTGTTAGGCTCACTTGGTCTGGCACTGCTGCTCTATACCGTCATATCACTGCTGCAGAAGATCGAGACCTCGTTTAACTACACTTGGCGCGTCAAATCACTGCGACCCGCTTCGCAGCGTTTCAGCGGCTACCTCAGCGTAGTCATGATCGGTCCAGTGCTGATCTTCACCGCGCTCGGACTGACAACCACGATGAGCTCCAACGCCGTCACCCAGGAACTGATGGCAATCGAGCCATTCGGCACCACCCTGCGAGTGATCAGCCGTCTCATCCCCTACATGATGATCATCGGTGCCTTCACCTTCATCTATATCATCGTGCCCAACGCCAAGGTAAAGATTCGCTCGGCACTGATTGGCGGATTTGTCTCCGGAATCCTCTGGGAGACCTCGGGCTGGATCTTCGCCGCCTTCCTCGTCTCATCGACCAAGCAGGCGGCCATCTACTCCGCCTTCGCCTCACTGATCCTGTTTATGTTCTGGCTCTACCTCTGCTGGCTGATTCTGCTCATCGGCGCCAGCATCGCCTTCTACCACCAACACCCGGAACACCTGGCGACACCGAGACGCAATCTGCGCCTGAGTAATCGTCTCAAGGAGAAGCTGACCCTGCAGGTTGCCTACCTGATTGGCACCCACTACTACCAGGAACGTCCCGCCTGGACCCGAGAGGCGCTATCAAAAAAGCTCAAGGTACCGATGGAGCTGGTCGACTCAATCACCCAGTGCCTGCAGCACAAAGCGCTACTGACACGCAGTAAGGAGAAGCCCTACGGTTTTGTCCCAACCCGTCCACTGGAGGCGATTGAGATCGACACCCTGCTCGATGCCGTGCGTTCAGATGACGAGGGCCCCTACCTGCGCCCCGATCGGCTCGCCCACGACATGCCGGTCGAAAACCTGGTCAAGGAGCTTGATAAGGCTCGTAGCGATGCCCTGAAGGGGCGAACGGTCAAGGATCTTGCTTCTGGCACAGGGCGGCATCGTTCGTCGCGAGTAGACTGACCAAACCCCGATATGAAACTGATCGAAGTCATCGCTGATAGCGACTATATCGCCACCATCACCGGGGCTGCTGAGCACCACGGCGCACTCGACTACTGGCTGGGACCACTCAACGAAGATGGCCGACAGGCCTGTCGCATGTTGGTCCCACCCGATAGCCGCCAACCCCTGCTCGATGAACTCCAGGAGGCGTTGAGCAATAGCGAAAACGCCCGTATTGTCGTCCACCCCATTGAGGTCACTCTGCCTCGTCCCGAGCAGGAAGAGGCGCCGAAGGAGAAGCTCAGCACCACCCGCGAGGAGCTTTACAACGACATTGAGAAGGGGGCACGGCTCGATCTCAACTTCATCGCCCTGGCTCTGCTCTCAACCCTGGTTGCAGCTATCGGCTTACTGGAAAACAACACGGCGGTAGTGATCGGTGCTATGGTCATTGCACCGCTGCTCGGTCCTAATATCGCCTTTGCCCTCGGTACCGCACTCGGCGATACACGCCTGATGTGGAGCGCACTCAAAACCAATCTCACCGGTATGTTTATGGCACTGCTGGTCTCTATATTGATGGGGCTGCTCTGGCCACCCAGCGAGATCAACAGCGAACTCCTCTCACGAACCGATGTAGGGCTCGACGGAATTGTGCTGGCACTCGCATCGGGCGCTGCCGCAGTACTCTCTCTCACCACCGGGCTCTCCAGCGTACTGGTCGGCGTGATGGTAGCTGTCGCCCTGCTGCCGCCCACGGCGACGATGGGTATTATGATCGGTATCGGTAACTGGCCACTTGCGGCAGGCGCGGCACTACTGCTTGCTGTCAACATCGTCTGCGTGAACCTCGCTGCCAAGCTGGTACTGCTAATTAAGGGGGTCAAACCCCGCACCTGGCTCGAAATTCAACGTGCTCGCCAATCGATGACCGCCTATACCGGCGTCTGGATTGTCACCCTGATCCTGCTAATTTTAATCATCACGCTACGCAACAATATTGGCTAAGGTGACAACATTCTACCTTGAGGCATTGGGCCGAAAGCAACGATCTACTGTGCTAAAGTACGGTGATAGTTAACATCCACACTGAAGTAGAAACAGACAAATATACAGTCAGGAATTTCCGATAAGATGCCGACCATCACCATAGATCAGCTCTCTGTACTCCTCGTCGAACCCTCTGGTACGCAGGAGAGAATTATTCGCGGCCACCTTAACGATTTCGGGATTCCACTCGAACGGATACAGACCGCTCAGAATGGTAGTAGTGCACTGCAGATGATGCGTGGCTCTCGCCCCGATCTCGCTATTAGCGCTATGTACCTGCCCGATATGACCGGCACCGATCTGGTCGAGGCGATTCACACCAGTGACGACCTGCATGAGATCGGCTACATCCTGATCTCCAGCGAGACCAATATCCGCGTACTGGAGCCGATTCGACAGGCCGGTGCCATCGCCATCCTACCCAAGCCCTATGTACCCGAGCAGCTGAAGACCGCGCTCTATACCACTCTCGACGTGCTCGAGCCCGAGCCACTCGATCTTGATGATCAGCAGCTGACCATTCTACTGGTTGACGACAGCCTCACCTCACGTCGACATATTCGTCGCATGCTCGAGGGACTGGGAGTGGATGTCATCGTCGAAGCAGAGAATGGTAATGAGGCGATGGGAATGATCAATGAGCAGTTCTTCGATGCGATTGTGACCGACTACAATATGCCTGAGATGGATGGCAAGGAGCTGATCGACCATATTCGTAACAGTAGCAGTCAACCCGGGGTACCGATCCTGATGATCACCAGCGAACAGGACAACAGTCGTCTCGCTGCTGTTGAGCAGGCAGGCGTCTCGGCCATCTGCGACAAACCCTTCGATCCAGAAACGATCAGAAGCTATCTGAAGAATGCGTTGATCTGATCTAACCGATCACACAACAAAAAAGGGGCCGCTAAGCGGCCCCTTTTTTATGCTGCTGAGATAGCCCGTTATTACTAGGCTTCAACTGCCTTCATGCTGAGACGGATACGGCCCTGCTTGTCGACCTCGAGGACCTTAACCTTGATCACATCACCCTCGGTGAGTTTGTCGCTAACCTTCTCGACACGCTCATTGGAGATCTGTGAGATGTGTACCAGTCCATCCTTACCAGGAAGGATGGTGACAAAGGCACCAAAATCCATCAGCTTGGCGACCTTACCCTCGTAGACCACACCGACTTCAACATCAGCGGTGAGCTGCTCGATGCGGCGACGCGCCTCTTTGGCGGCGTTGTTGTCACTCGAGGCAACCTTAACGGTGCCATCATCACTGAGATCGATAGAGGCACCGGTCTCTTCGGTCAGGGCGCGGATGGTTGCACCACCCTTACCGATAACGTCACGAATCTTGTCAGGGTTGATCTTGAAGGTGAGGTAGCGTGGTGCAAAGTCAGACATCTCTTCGCGAGCTGAACTGATCGCCTTGTTCATCTCGCCGAGGATATGGAGACGACCATCCTTCGCCTGTGCCAGCGCCTGCTCCATGATCTCCTGGGTGATACCCTCAATCTTGATATCCATCTGCAGCGCGGTAACACCGTCATTGGTTCCGGCCACCTTAAAATCCATATCGCCGAGGTGATCTTCGTCGCCAAGGATATCGGTCAGAACTGCAAAACCGTTCTCCTCTTTGATCAGACCCATCGCAACACCTGCAACCGGCGCCTTGAGCGGTACACCCGCATCCATCATCGCCAGTGAGCTACCACAGACACTTGCCATGGAGCTGGAGCCGTTCGACTCGGTGATCTCTGAGACAACACGTACGGTGTAGGGAAAGTCCTCAACCGAAGGCATCGCTGCCGCTACACCACGCTTGGCCAGACGACCGTGACCAATCTCACGACGCTTGGGGCTACCAACGCGACCGGTCTCACCGACTGAGTAGGGAGGGAAGTTGTAGTGTAGCAGGAAGTGCTCCTTACGCTCACCTTCGAGTGCATCGATGATCTGTGCATCGCGCTGGGTACCAAGGGTGGTCACAACCAGTGCCTGGGTCTCACCACGGGTGAAGAGTGCAGAACCGTGGGTACGCGGCAGTACACCGGTACGGATGGTGATCGGACGAACGGTCTTGGTATCACGACCATCGATACGCGGCTCACCTGCAATAACACGGCTTCGAACAATGCGCTTCTCGAGCTTACCAACCGCACCGCCAACCTCATCACTGCTGAAGTTTGCATCGTCACCAGCGCTCAGCTTCTCGGTGATCTCGCCGCGGATCTGGGTCAGACGATCGTAACGATCCATCTTCTCACTGATCTGGTAGGCCTCGGTCAGAGCCGCTTCACCCTCGGCAGCAACGGCATCAGCCAGAGTGCTATCGACCTCAGGTGCCTGCCACTCCCATGCGGGGGCATTTACCTCAGCGGCCATCTCCTTGATCGCTGCGATCACGCTCTGAGACTGCTCGTGGCCGTAGATGACCGAACCAAGCATGACGTCCTCAGGAAGCTCCTTCGCCTCAGACTCAACCATCAGCACAGCACTCTCGGTACCGGCAACGATCAGATCGAGCTGCGACTCAGCCAGCTCGCTCATATCAGGGTTAAGTACGTACTCACTGTTGATATAACCAACGCGGGCTGCACCAACAGGACCATTGAAAGGCATGCCCGAGATAGCCAGCGCGGCAGACGAACCGATCAGCGCTGGAATATCGGGATTGATCTCAGGGTCGAGAGAGATAACGGTCAAAATCACCTGAACTTCGTTAGTGAAGCCCTTAGGGAAGAGCGGGCGCAATGGACGGTCAATCAGTCGTGCAGTGAGCGTCTCGTTCTCGCTCGGGCGTCCTTCACGACGGAAGAAGCCACCTGGGATCTTACCCGCAGCGTAGGTCTTCTCCTGATAGTCGACGGTAAGCGGGAAGAAGTCGCGTCCCTCAATCGCCTTGCGCATGCCAACGGCGGTTGCTAGCACGACGGTATCGCCCATGCTAACCATAACCGCGCCACTTGCCTGACGTGCAATCTCGCCGGTTTCCAGAGTTACGCTGTGCTTACCGTACTGAAAGACTTTTTTGATTGAGGCCACAATCGCTCCCTATTTAAGGTTTGATGATTATTGTGATTATTGTCGACGCTTAGCGACGCAGACCGAGGCGACCGATCAGACTCTGATAACGCGACTGATCCTTACCCTTCACATAGTCGAGCAGTTTGCGGCGCTGGTTAACCAGACGCAGCAGACCCTGACGTGAGTGGTGGTCGTGCTTATGAGTGCTGAAGTGCTCGGTCAGGTAGTCGATGCGGGCCGAAATCAGTGCAACCTGCACTTCTGGCGAGCCGGTATCCGTTGGGGAGAGCTGATACTCCTTAACGATCTCGCTCTTCTGTTCAGCATTAATGGTCATCTATCTAAAACTCCTGAATCGATCAAAACAAAATATTTGAAAAAAGTTCGCGTATTCTACACGTTACATACCACCCCAAACAAGCAGGGCGGTGCATTTCTATGCCTGAATCAGCCTTTTGGGGGCGACTCGGCCATCATCCATCATCTCCCCGACACCGAGGAAGGTATTTTTACTGTTGTAGAGCCGTACACAACCGTCGCGAGGCGCCTTCGGCATCATCACCGGCTGCCCCTGCTTGATGTAGTAGGCAGCATCATCGTTGAGCATCAGGTCCGGCCAGTCGGCGATGGCACTCTCAATCGGCAGCAGCAGTTCATCGAGCACATGGTTACCCTGCTCGGCGGCTGCTTCAATCTGCTCCAGCGTCACCATCGAAACATCTTTGTAAGGCCCCACTTCAAGTCGTCTCAGCTCACTGACGTGGGCACCACAGCCGAGCACCTCTCCGATATCCTCAGCCAGAGTGCGCACATAGGTCCCCTTCGAGCAGCGCACATCGAGACGTAGTCGATCACCCTCAATCGAGAGAAAGGTCAGCTCATGAATGGTGACTGGGCGCGGCTCACGCTCCACCTCGATTCCCTCACGCGCAAGCTCATAGAGGCGTTTCCCCTGGTGTTTGAGGGCCGAAAACATCGGCGGCAACTGCATAATCTCGCCGCGGAACTGGCTCAGCACCGCCTCGATCTGCGGCTCATCGAGCTCAGGCACGGGGCGCGAATCAATAATCTCCCCCTCGCTATCGCCGGTTGAGCTCTTCTCACCCAATTTACACTCGACACGATAGAACTTGTCGGCATCGAGCAGGAAAGCGGAAAATTTTGTCGCCTCTCCCATGCAGAGCGGTAGCATGCCGCTGGCCAGTGGATCGAGACTACCGGTATGGCCCGCTTTGCGTGCTTTGAACAGACGCTTTACACGCTGCAGCGCATCATTGGAGGTAATACCCAGCGGCTTATCCAGCAGCAGCACACCATCTACTCTTCTGCCGAAATTACGTCGACGACCCATCTTGACCTCTGAAAGAATTAATTGAAGCTTGACTGTTAGCAGCTACGACTGGCCCGACTCATCTTCGTCGTCACCATCCTGCCGATCCGATGCACAGGCATCCTCAATCAGCTTGGAGAGGTGCATACCGCGCTCTACCGACTCGTCATAGATAAAGTGGAGCTGTGGCACGCTGCGCATCGCCATTTCCTGGCCGAGCGCATGACGCAGAAAACCTGCGGCACGATCGAGTGCTTTTTGCGTATCGGTAGCGGACTGCTGATCACCGAGTACGGTGAAGTAGACCTTGGCATGACCCAGATCGCGCGTCACTCGTACCGCCTGAATGGTGACCATTCCGACACGCGGATCCTTGACCTCATTGCGAATCAGCTCGGCCAGCTCACGCTGGATCTGTTCGCCAACGCGACGAGTTCTGGAAAACTCCTTGGGCATAGTAACGCTACTCAGTGAGTGGACAGGCAGCTGCGATAACAGCTGCTTGTCATGTACGACAGACTACAGGGTACGTGCAACTTCGGTCCGCTCGTAGCACTCGATCTGGTCACCCGCCTTGACGTCGTTGTAGTTCTTGACGCCGATACCACACTCGGTACCCGCTTTGACCTCATTCGCCTCATCCTTGAAACGACGCAGTGACTCAAGCTCACCTTCGTAGATAACCACGTTATCACGCAGTACACGGATAGGATTGCTGCGACGGACGGTGCCATCAACCACCAGACAACCGGCGATTGCACCCAGACTGGAAGAGCGGAACACATCCTTAACCTCAGCCAGACCGATAATCTCCTCTCTCACCTCAGGTGAAAGCATACCGCTCAGTGCACCCTTAACCTCATCAATCACATCGTAAATGACGCTGTAGTAGTGCAGATCGAGACCGGCATCACCAATGATTTGGCGTGCAGTGGCATCGGCGCGGACATTAAATCCGACGATGACCGCACTGGAGGCAACCGCCAGATTGGCATCCGATTCGGTAATACCACCGACACCGCTGGCGACGATCGAGACCTTCACCTCATCGGTGGAGAGCTTGAGCAGTGACTCACGCAGTGCCTCGACACTACCCTGTACATCGGCTTTGAGTACCAGATTGAGGCTATCGACCGTGCCCTCCTCCATCTGGGTAAACATATTCTCCAGCTTGGCCGCCTGCTGGCGTGCCAGACGCATATCACGCGTCTTGCCGTGACGGAACTCAGCCACCTCACGTGCCTTACGCTCATCAGGCAACACCTGCACATCGTCACCCGCATTCGGTGCACCGGAGAGGCCCAGAACCACGACAGGCATCGAAGGTCCCGCCTCTTCGATTTGATCACCATTCTCATCGAACATGGCACGTACACGACCGAACTCATGACCGGAGAGGATAATATCGCCACGTTTGAGCACACCCTCTTGCACCAGCAGCGTAGCCACCGGACCGCGCCCCTTATCAAGACTCGACTCAACCACAATGCCACGAGCTGGGCCTTCAGCAACTGCCTTCAGCTCCAGTACTTCGGCCTGCAATGAGATGGCATCGAGCAGTGCATCGACACCTTCACCGGTCTTGGCTGAAACGTGGGCGAACATGGTGTCACCACCCCAATCCTCGGGAATAACATCGTGCTGGGAAAGCTCGTTCTTGACCTTGTCCGGATCAGCCTCAGGTTTATCGATCTTGTTGACAGCGATAATCATCGGCACACCGGCTGCCTTTGAGTGCTGAATAGCCTCAATGGTCTGCGGCATCACACCATCGTCGGCACCAACTACCAGGATGACGATATCGGTAACCTTGGCACCACGGGCACGCATTGCGGTAAAGGCAGCGTGTCCTGGAGTATCGAGGAAGGAGATAACACCCTTGTCGGTCTCTACATGGTAGGCACCAATATGCTGGGTAATACCGCCCGCCTCTCCAGCCGTCACCTTAGTACGGCGGATATAGTCGAGCAGCGAGGTCTTACCATGGTCAACGTGACCCATAATGGTCACTACCGGCGGACGCTGCACCAGCTCACCCTCGTTCTGCGCCAGCTCGACCAGATTATCTTCAAGCGCATCGGCGTTAATCATGACCGGCGTATGACCCATCTCCTCGACAACAATCGTGGCGGTCTCCTGATCGAGAGGCTGATTGATGGTCACCATACTGCCCATCTTCATCATTACCTTGATCACTTCAGCGGCCTTAATCGACATCTTCTGTGCCAGTTCGGCAACAGTGAGCATCTCGGGGATCGCTATCTCACGCACTACCGGCGCGGTTGGCTTAGCGAACCCATGCTTGTCGGAAGACTCGATGGTGACCTGACGCTCACCGCGTTTCTTCTTGCGACGCCCCTGCTTACCAGCAGCAACGTGAATCTCTTTTCGACCATAACGAGTTGAGGCGTCTTTGGAGGGTGCAGCACGTTCACGACGTGGACGCTTATCATCCTTGGCCTTCTTCTCTTCAACCGGCGCAGCAGCCTTGCTCTTCTCCTGCTCTTTTTCAGCCGTGACTCGTGCTTCTTCTTCAGCCTTGGCGCGTACAGCCGCTTCTACGGCCTTCTTCGCTGCCTCCTCTTCAACACGACGCGCTTCCTCGGCCGCCAGACGTGCAGCCTCTTCAGCCTGCACGCGAGCCTCTTCTTGCTCGCGGGCCTTATCGGTCTCAGCGACATCGTCCACAGCACGATCTTCATCGTCGGCAGCCACTTCAGCACGTTTGACGTAGGTACGTTTCTTGCGAACCTCGACGGTAACCGTTGAGCCCTTGCTACCCTGTTTCAGCGCGCTGGTTGAGCGGCGTTTGAGTGTGATCTTGCTGGGACCACCCTCTTTACCCTTTGCGGAGACTGAACCGTGTTTGCCGCGCAGATAGACCAGCAGTTGGGATTTCTCCTCATCACTGATCGTCGCATCAGGATCGGTAATTGCGATCCCTGCCTCCTTGAGCTGTTCAAGAAGACGTTCAACAGGTGTGCCTACGACTTGTGCAAACTGTTTAACAGATACACTCGACATCGTTACTCCCCCGGGCCTCAGCCCTTCTGCTCGTCCGCAAACCAGGGTTCACGTGCTGTCATAATCAATTGCGCGGCTCGCTCTTCGTCGATATCTTCGATCTCTGCAAGCTCGTCGACAGACTGCTCAGCAAGGTCTTCCATGCTAATAATGCCGTGGCTTGCCAGTACGAAGGCGAGGTGCTGATCCATACCATCCATCTCGAGCAGATCCTGTGCCGGTTCGGCAGTATCGAGCTGCTCTTCACTAGAGATCGCGAGGGTGAGCAGCACATCACGGGCGCGGTTACGCAACTCCTTGACGATATCCTCATCAAACTCTTCAATCTCCATCAACTCACTGTCGGGAACGTAGGCGATCTCCTCAATGGTGGAGAAACCCTCCTGAGCGAGGATAGCTGCAACATCTTCATCAACATCGAGCTGCTCCATAAACTGCTGGACCAGTGCAACCACCTCAGACTCGCTCTTCTCTTCGGCCTGCTGCTCAGACATCACATTAAGATTCCAACCCGTCAACTCACTGGCGAGACGAACATTCTGACCCGCACGGCCAATCGCCTGTGAGAGCTGCTCCTCAGCTACTGCCACATCCATGCTGTGCGAATCTTCATCAACGACGATCGATACAACATCGGCTGGCGCCATCGCGTTGATCACAAATTGCGCTGCATTGTCGTTCCAGAGGATGATGTCGACACGCTCACCAGATAGTTCATTGGAGACAGCCTGCACACGTGAACCGCGCATGCCGACACAGGCTCCAACCGGATCGATACGCTGGTCGTAGGACTTAACCGCAATCTTGGCGCGCTGGCCTGGGTCACGGGCGGCACTATTGATCTCTATCGTGCCCTGCCCAACCTCCGGCACCTCAAGCTTAAACAGCTCAACAAGAAACTCAGGCATGGTGCGGGAGATAAAGAGCTGCGGACCACGCAACTCGCTACTGATCTCGTAGAAGTAACCGCGCAGACGATCACCGGGGCGAATTACCTCACGTGGAATGGTCTGCTCACGCGGGATGAAGGCTTCAACGTTGCCACCCAGATCGAGATAGACGTTGCCGCGCTCAACACGCTTGACGACACCATTGATCAGCTCGCCGATGCGATCCTGATAGGCCTCAACCACCTGTGCACGCTCAGCCTCACGAACCTTCTGTACGATGACCTGCTTGGCAGTCTGGGCACCGATACGCCCAAAGGGCACTGACTCCATCGGCTCTTCGATGTAGGCACCAATCTCGATACCGGGCTGTAGATCCTGGGCACGTGTGTAGAGCACCTGATGATCGGGAGACTCAAACTCTTCGGACTCATCGTCCATCACCTGCCAGCGACGGAAGGTCTCGTAGTCACCCGTTTCACGATCAATAACAACGTGCACATCGATGTTGCCACCGTGACGCTTCTTTGCCGCAGTCGCCAGGGCCACCTCAACAGCACCGAAAATGATGTCCTTCTCGACACCCTTCTCGTTTGATACAACATCAACAACCAGCAGTATCTCTTTGCTCATACCAAACTCCCGCCTCTACAGCGATTACAGTTTCGGCACTAAACGTGCCTGATCAATATCCGTGAACAACAGACTCACTTCCGTTCCACTCTCAAGTTTTAGAACAACCCCACCCTCACAGAGCTCTTTGAGATGCCCCTTGAAGTTTTTCTGGCCACCCATCGGCGCCGCCATGCGGATCTTCGCCTGATGGCCGAGGTATTTCTCAAAGTGCTGCTCTCTAAATAGAGGGCGATCCAGACCTGGCGATGAGACCTCGAGTGAATACTTACCTGGAACCGGATCCTCTACATCGAGTACACCGCTGACCTGATGACTCACCGCTGAGCAGTCATCGAGGTTGATACCGCCCTCTTTATCTATATATAGGCGCAGCACTCCGTGTACTCCACGCCCCTGAAACTCAATACCCAGCAGCTCATAGCCCATGGCTTCCACCACCGGATCGAGTAACGCCTGCAAATTCCACGGATCTTGGTTCATTCTGTTCCAGAAATAAAAAATGGGCCCAAGGCCCACCATAAAAAACTTAAATAGAGACAACACATTACAGCTTGTCATCTACAGGATGAACAATCTCACCCTTCTCATCACCCCGCCTGAATCACGGGTATAAAAAAGCCCCGAAATCGGGGCTATTGCATCTTGGTAGCTAGGACAGGTTGCGTGAAGATTTTAATCACACATCCTACTCGTCGGCCCAGCTTATGCTACCAAGGTGCTATCACAGCGGTCTGGCATCCGCATGTAAATTTAATGTGGTAGCGGGGGTAGGATTTGAACCTACGACCTTCGGGTTATGAGCCCGACGAGCTGCCAGACTGCTCCACCCCGCAACAGCGAAGCGAGAGTTTACATAGGCTCAGGTATCAATGCAAGAGGCTTATCGGGTTAATCTAAAAAAACTATACGATTCGACTAAACAAAGGCTGCGACACAGATTGCCATCAGCGCACCTGGGAAGATGCCCAGTCCCAGCACAGCAAGGCCGTTGATCGTCATCGCCACCTGAGTATCAGCAGGAGTGGTAATCGCCTGCTCATCTGTGGGCTTATCGAAGTAGATCAACTTAACGATGCGGATATAGTAGAAGGCACCGATAATAGAGAAGAAGACGGCAACACCGGCCAGCCAGACCATATCCTGGCGCACAATCGCATCAAGCACGGCCAGCTTGGCGTAGAAACCGACGGTTGGGGGTACGCCCGCCATAGAGAACATCAGGATCATCGCCATTAGCGCCAACCAGGGACTACGATCATTCAGCCCCTTAAAGTCTTCCAGGTTCTCCGCCTCAAAGCCCTTACGACTCAGCAGAATGATCATACCGAAACCACCCAACGCCATTAGTGCATAGGTGATCGCGTAGAACATCGATGCCGAGTAACCGGCTGCGGTACCGGCCAGCACACCTAGCAGGACAAAGCCTGCATGGGAGATTGCCGAGTAGGCGAGCATGCGTTTGATGTTGCTCTGGGCAATGGCAACCACATTACCCACGGCCAGTGAGAGCACGGCTAGAACAGTGAGCATATCGCCCCACTCCGCCTGCAGCCCACCCGAGGCCTCAGCCAGAAGACGAATAAACATGGCGAAGGCTGCCACCTTGGGCGCAGTACTGATATAGAGGGTAATTGCTGTTGGTGCGCCCTGATAGACATCGGGCAGCCACATATGGAATGGCACCGCACCGAGCTTGAAGGCTAGACCCACAACCACAAAGACCAGACCGAAGACCAGAATCATATCCTCGGACGACTGCCACGTTGCGTAGGCCGCAACCTCATTGATCTGCAGCGAACCTGAGGCACCGTAGAGCATTGAGATACCGTAGAGCAACATGCCGGATGCCAGCGCACCCAGCACAAAGTACTTCATCGCCGCCTCAGAGGCCTGCTTCGAGTCACGATCGAGGGCGACCATGGCGTAGAGCGACAGCGATAGTAGCTCCAGGCCAAGGTAGAGCGTCAGCATGCTGGCAGAAGAGATCATGATCATCATACCGAGCACACCAAACAGCCCAAGCACAAAGAACTCACCCTTGAGCAGATTACGCTGGCGCAGATAGTCACGCGAATAGAGGAAGACGCCGGCACTGACCAGCGCCACCGTCACCTTCAGTACATCGCTCATCGCATCACTGACCACACTGCCGTACATCGCCAGCGGTGCGCCCTTGCCGTGCATCAGATAGACCAGGATCGCACTGCCAACCAGTGTGGCCTGGCTGAGCAGATAGGTGATATCGCGCTGCTTATCGCTAAGAAATAGATCGACGATCAGGATCAGACAGGTCATGCCGAGTAGAAACATCTCGGGCATTACGGCCTGATAGTCTGCCAGCGTCAATGCGGATTGGATATTCATTACTCTCGATCCCGTCAGAATTTGCTAATGGTGATGTGCTGCAGCAGATTGTCGATGGTGGCGTGCATCACCTCGGTGACCGGTGCAGGCCACAGACCAAGCACCAGTACCGGTATCGCCAGCAGGGTCAACATTACGAACTCGCGTCGATTGATATCGGTCAGCTCAGCAACACCGTCACTCACCACCTCACCAAAGACCACTCGTTTTATCATCCACAGTGAGTAGGCGGCACCGAGAATCAGAGTGGTCGCCGCGATCACTGCGTACCAGAAGTTAGCCTTGATGCTGGCGAGGATAACCATGAACTCACCGACAAAACCCGATGTACCCGGCAGACCGGAGTTGGCCATAGCGAAAAAGACCATAAAGGCAGCAAATATCGGCATGGTATGGACCACACCACCGTAGTCCTTAATCTGCCGACTGTGCAAACGGTCGTACATTACACCGACACAGAGGAACAGCGCCCCGGAGATGAATCCATGCGAGATCATCTGCACCATGCCGCCTTCCATACCGAGTGCCGCACCCTGCAGGCTGCCACTCTTCTGCACAATGGCGAAGACGATAAAGAATCCGAGCGTGACAAAACCCATGTGTGCGATTGAGGAGTATGCGATCAGCTTCTTCATATCCTCCTGAACCAGTGCGACGAAGCCGATGTAGGCCACTGCCACCAGAGACATCAGGATAATCAACCAGTCGAGTTCACTACTCGCATCGGGAGTAATCGGCAATGAGAAGCGCAGAAAGCCGTAACCACCGATCTTAAGCATGATCGCCGCCAGGATCACCGAACCGCCAGTGGGCGCCTCAACGTGTGCATCCGGAAGCCAGGTGTGGACCGGCCACATTGGCACCTTCACTGCAAAGGCGAGCAGGAAGGCGATAAAGATCAGGATCTGCTCGGTTAG
The DNA here is from genome assembly GCF_013343005.1 of Candidatus Reidiella endopervernicosa. Classification (GTDB taxonomy): domain Bacteria; phylum Pseudomonadota; class Gammaproteobacteria; genus Reidiella; species Reidiella endopervernicosa. Next base: position 1,714,850 of record NZ_CP054491.1, on the reverse strand, counting down.
GCCGAGACGCAGGGTATGGAAATCGAGGATCTCGAAGCTGCCCGACAGGTAGTACATGTAGATCAAAGCGACCAGCATGAAGACCGAACCGAAGAAGGTATAGAGGAAGAACTTGATGGTGGCGTAGACACGACGCGGCCCACCCCAGACACCGATAATCAGGAACATCGGTACCAGCATCGCCTCCCAGAAGACGTAGAAGAGCACCGCGTCGAGTGCCGCGAAGACGCCGATCATCAAACCTTCCATAATCAGGAAAGCAGCCAAGTACTGGGCACGCTTGTACTCAATCACCTCCCAGGAGGCGATCACTACCAGAATAGTGATAAAGGTAGTGAGCAGAATCAGCGGCATCGAGATGCCATCAACACCCAGGTGGTAGTGGACGTTGAAGGCCGGAATCCACGACGACATCTCACTGAACTGCATCAGATGGGTCGAGCTGTCGAATCCGGTGTATAGCGGAATGCTGAGCAAGAAGGTCACCAGCGAGGTGATCAGCGCGATCGGGCGCGCTCCCCACGGATCGTTATCTCCCACAGCCAACACCAACAGACCACCCACGATGGGGGCCCAGATCAGCAGGCTAAGCAGCGGTAAATCAGCAAACATTCAGGCCTATCCTTATTCTTTAGCGAATCACAATCCAGGTCAGCAGGCCGAGGAAGCCGATGACCATGACAAATGCGTAGTGGTGTAGATAACCGGTCTGTACATGGCGAACCACGCCGGAGACCCAGCCTACCAATTTGGCAGAACCGTTCACGATCAGACCGTCGATCAGGGTTACATCACCCAGTTTCCAGAACAGCTTACCGATTCCTCGCGAACCACCGGCGAAGACCACCTCGTTGATACGATCGGCGTAGTACTTGTTATCGAGAATGGTGTAGAGCGGCTCAAAGCGTGCCTTGATCGCAGCTGGAATATCGGGGCGTTTCATGTAGAGGAACCATGCGGTTACCACACCACTCAATGCCAGCCAGAAGGCGGGACCCGAGAGGCCGTGAACAATGAAGCCCATTACGCCGTGGTAGTTGGCGCCCAACTGAGCCAAGACGTCGTGCTCAGCGGCCACCGTGATCGAGTCTTTGAAGAAGTCACCAAACAGCATCGGCCCGATAAAGATCGCACCGGCAACCACCGAGGGTATCGCCAGCAGGATCAACGGTACCGTGACCACCTTGGGCGTCTCATGCAGGTGGGCACGGGTGTGCTCATCCATACGCTCCTTGCCATGAAAGACCAGGAAGTACATACGGAAGCTGTAGAGCGCGGTGACAAAGACTCCGATCAGAACCGCCCAGTAGGCAAAGTCGGAGCCCGCAATCTCAGAGGCGTGTACCGCTTCGATAATCGCATCCTTGGAGAAGAATCCGGCAAAGCCCGGTGTACCGATCAAGGCCAGCGAACCGATCAAAGAGGTGATCCAGGTAATTGGCATGTACTTACGCAATCCACCCATCTGGCGCATATCCTGAACATGATGCATGGCGATAATAACCGAACCGGCACCGAGGAAGAGCAGCGCCTTGAAGAAGGCGTGAGTCATCAGATGAAAAACACCCGCAGCATAGGCCGAGGCACCGAGCGCTACAGTCATATAACCGAGCTGCGAGAGGGTTGAGTAGGCCACGACACGCTTGATGTCATTCTGTACCAGACCGAGGAAGCCCATAAACAGCGCGGTGATTGCACCAATCACCAGCACCACACTCAGTGCCGTCTCTGAGAGCTCATAGAGCGGTGACATACGCGCCACCATGAAGATACCGGCGGTAACCATGGTGGCGGCGTGGATCAGTGCGGAGATCGGGGTTGGACCCTCCATCGAATCGGGCAGCCAAACATGCAGTGGAACCTGTGCCGATTTACCCATCGCACCGATGAAGAGCAGGATGCAGATTACGGTCATCAACGACCAGCTGTTCTCCCCTATCAGACTCACCGTCATATCGGAGAGAGCTGGGGCTGCTGCAAACACCTCGGCGTAGTCGAGCGTATTGAAGAAGGCGAGCACCATACCGATACCGAGCAGGAAGCCGAAGTCACCGACGCGGTTGACCAGGAACGCCTTCAGGTTGGCATAGATCGCAGTCTCACGCACCGACCAGAAACCGATCAGCAGATAGGAGACCAGACCAACCGCCTCCCAACCGAAAAAGAGCTGCATGAAATTGTTCGCCATCACCAGCATCAGCATCGAGAAGGTGAAGAGCGAGATGTAGCTGAAGAAACGCTGATAGCTGTTGGTACCGGCGAGGCTGCCCTTCGGCCAGTTCTCCTCATCGTGACTCATATAGCCGATGGTGTAGATATGGACCATCAATGAGACGAAGGTGACTACGGTCATCATCATCGCGGTGAGGTGATCGATCAGGAAACCGACCTCAAAACGAATACCGTCACTCACCATCCAGGTATAGATAGACTCGTTGAAGACCGGCGCGCCATCAAAAACAACATCTTTAAAGACAATGACCGAAAGCAGGAATGAGACCGCCACACCACCACTGGTGGCCCAGTGGGCACCGGCACGCCCCACCTGTTTGGCGAAGAAACCGGCAATGATGGCACCGATCAGCGGTGCCAGCGGGATAGCTAGATAGAGCGCTTTCATTCCACTACCCCTTCAGCGAATCGATATCTTCGACATCGATACTTTGTCTGTTGCGGAACAGCAGCACCAGAATGGCCAGACCGATCGCGGCCTCGGCGGCTGCCACGGTAAGAATAAAGAAGACAAACACCTGACCGGCGAGTGTGTTCTCAGCACCTGCGGGATTGAAGTGCGAGAAGGCGATAAAGTTGATATTAACCGCCAACAGCATCAGTTCGATCGCCATCAGCAGCACAATCACATTCTTGCGATTGAGGAAGATACCGGCCACGCTGATCGAGAAGAGCACAGCGGCCAAAAGAAGGTAGTCAGACAGAGCAATCATAATCTTGTTGACGTTATCCCGTTAAAATTCCGTAGAGTTCCACATCGCGCCTTACTGGCGCTTCTCGGCCTGCATGCTGACCAGACGAACACGATCTTCACGCTTGACCATTACCTGCTCGGTGATGTTTTGATGTTTGGTACCAGGCCGACGACGCATGGTCAGTGCAATTGCAGCAACGATTGCCACCAGCAGCACGACCGCCGCAATCTCGAAGGCGTAGACGTATTGGGTATAGAGCAGTTCACCCAGCGCGTGGGTGTTGCTGTACTCAGCATCATGACGTACCGGTGGAGCCACACGATCACTACCAAAGCGGTAGTAAATCATCATGCTCATCTCTGCCAGCACCAGTAGCGCTACAACTGCACCCACCGGTAGATAGGCAGCAAACTGGGTACGTGACTCGGCCACATTGATATCGAGCATCATCACCACAAACAGAAATAGCACCATCACCGCGCCGACATAGACCAGCACCAGCGTGATCGCCAGAAACTCCGCCTCCAGCATCATCCACAGTGCCGAGCTTGAGAAGAAGGCAAGCACCAGATAGAGCGCCGCGTGAACCGGATTACGTGAGGTGACAACACGGATCGCCGCCATCAGCAGAACGGCCGCGAAGGTGTAGAACAAGAATTGTTCGAAACTCATAACTTTTCCCGTTACCTGTAGGGTGCGTCGGCCGCCTTGCAGGCCGCGATCTCATCTTCATGTTTATCACCAACCGCGAGCAGCTTATCCTTGGTCATAATCTGCTCACCGCGCTCCTCGAAGTGATATTCGAAGATATTGGTCTCAACAATTGCATCGACCGGACACGCCTCTTCACAGAAACCGCAGTAGATGCATTTAAACAGATCGATGTCGTAGCGACTGGTACGGCGTGAACCGTCCTCACGCTGCTCCGATTCGATGGTGATTGCCAGCGCCGGACAGACCGCCTCGCAGAGTTTGCAGGCGATGCAGCGCTCTTCGCCGTTGGCGTAGCGACGCTGGGCGTGCAGACCACGGAAACGGGGTGACATCGGGGTCTTCTCTTCGGGATAACGAATCGTGATCTTGCGAGCAAAGAAGTAACGCCCGGTCAGCACCAGCCCCTTCAGCAGCTCCCAGAGAAAGAGTCGATTTACATGGCTAAGCATTCTCATCACGCAATCCCCAGATCGAACCAGGGTCCGATATTAAAGGCGATGGCAGCACCCTCAACGAAGAGCCAGATAATGGTCAGCGGAATAAACACCTTCCAGCCGAGACGCATGATCTGGTCGTAGCGATAGCGCGGGAAGGTGGCGCGGAACCAGAGGAAGATGAACATAAAAATCGCCATCTTGGCGACAAACCAGTGAATACCGTGTCCCAGCAACAGACCGATGACCGGAATCGAAAAGGCCGACTCGGGCAGGATACCCTGCAACGGAGAGAGCCAGCCACCGAGGAACATGACCGCGGTTAGTGCTGCGATCAGAATCATGTTGGCATACTCAGCGAGGAAGAAGACCGCAAAGGCCATACCGGAGTACTCAACGTGGAAACCAGCCACGATCTCAGACTCACCCTCAGCCACGTCAAACGGTGCTCGGTTGGTCTCAGCCACACCGGCGATAAAGTAGATCACCATCAGCGGCATCAGCGGTAGCCAGTACCAGTGGAAGATACTGCCCTGCTGTGCCAGCACGATATCATTCAGATTAAGGCTACCGGCTGGCATCAACACACCGACCAGAGCAAAACCCATCGCGATCTCGTAGGCGACAATCTGCGCTGCTGTGCGCATGGTGCCGAGCAGTGCATATTTGGAGTTGGAGGCCCAGCCGGCAATGATGACGCCATAGACACCCACCGAGGTAAGTGCCAATACATAGAGCAGACCGGCATCAATATCAGCCAGCAGCATACCGTTATCAAATGGAATAACCGCCCACGCCGCCAGTGCCGGGGTAATCGAGAGTACCGGTGCCAGCAGGAAGAGGAAGCGATTCGACTTGGTCGGCAGGATGATCTCTTTGAACATCAGCTTTAGTGCATCGGCGATCGGCTGACCCCAGCCCCCCAGATAACCGAAGAAACCGACACGGTTGGGGCCCATACGTACCTGCATGTAGCTGATGACCTTACGCTCTGCCAGGGTGTAGTAGGCAACAAGCGCCATCAGTGGCAGCACAATGGCGACAATTTTCGCCAGAATCACGATCACGGTCTGCAGGTCTACGGGTACCGCCGACCAGATGCTCTGAAACATCTCCATTACGCCACCGCCCTGTTTGTTTGGTTCTTCAAAGGCGTCATAGCCGCTCCAGCTCTACCCGCCCCATCAGCGGTCCCAGTTTCTCACTGCCATCGACACCCGCCGGAATCCAGGCGGCTCCATCGGCGACACGATCACAAATCTCAAAGGCCATCTCTGCTGAGTACTCACCTTGCACAATCTTAACCCGCTCAGAACCATCCAGGCCCAGACGCGACGCCTCGTCGCTATTGATCTGTACCGCCAGATCACTTCCACTGGCAGTCTGCTGCAGTGCGATCGAACGACGCACCGTACTATCAATGGCGTAGATGGGCACCTCACCGACACGTACAAGACCACTACCAGCAAAGGCAGCATCGGCGGCGACCGGCTGCGTTAGTGCGTTGTCTGCAGTCACGCCGTTAACCTCGCCACCGAGCTGTTCACACACCTCGCTCGAGGAGATAAATTCAAAACCTTCAACGCCGATTAGGTTGCCAAGCACACGCAGCACCTTCCAGCCGGGACGTGCCTCGCCCGCCGGGGCGGTGACACCTTCAAAACTCTGCCAACGCCCTTCCGCGTTGACGTAGGTACCCGAGGTCTCGGCGAAGGATGCAATCGGCAGCAGCACATCGGCCACCGCCTTCAGCTCATCACTCGCAAAAGGCGTTGCGGCAACCACACACTCTGCCGCGTCGGTCGCTGCCAGCGCATCGGCACCACTCCAGCAGTCACGACCCGGCTCGACATTAAAGAGCAGATAACCCTTACGGGGCGACTCAATAACAGCACGGGCATCGAGACCTGTGGCCTCAACCACCTGACCACCTGCGGTGCGATGCGGTACGGCTCCAGCGAGCCAGCCACCAACACTGTTACCCGCCTCCGGAAGATAACCAAGCTTGGCACCGCTCTGCTCGGCAATTACTGCAGCCAGTGCACGCAGGGTTGAGAATTCGGGGTGCGCGGTCGCCAGATTACCGAGCAGCACTGTCGCCGACTCGGCCGCTTTAAGCTGTTTGGCAATCGCACGCTGCTCATCAGAGACGTTTGCTGAGGCGATCAGCTCTTTAACTGCTGCCGAGCCAGTCGCCTCCAGCGCCTTGGCAATACCAGCCAGTGCGGCAACCATCGAAGCGGGTTCGACAACAACCTTGGCACTGAGGTCAAAATTGAAATCGAAGTCGACCGGATTGACTGTACTCACATCTGCACCGGCCAGAGTCGCCTTACGCAGTCGGTGCGAGAAGATCGGCTGCTCCTTGCGGATGTTGCTGCCGATCAGCAGCGCCGCATTGAGCTGCTCAAGCTCTGCGATCGACTGACCCAACCAGGGGTAGACCGGTGCGGAGTTCTGATCACTAAAATCGCCCTGACGCAGACGGTGATCGATATTATTTGAACCGAGAGCGCGAGTAAGGCTAGCCGCCAGATAGAGCTCCTCAAGGGTCGCCATTGGAGAGATCAGAGTGGCAAACTGCTCACCTCCATCGCTCTCAACAACGTCCTTCAGACCCTTGGCGGCACGCTCTAGTGCGGTTTCCCAATCGCACTCGCGCCACTCGCCGCGCTCTTTGACCATCGGCTGTTTGAGGCGTTCTTCGCTGTTCACACCCTGGTAGCTGAAGCGATCACGATCGGAGATCCAGGTCTCATTGATCTCTTCGTTATCACAGGGAACAGCGCGCATCACACTTCCGTTGCGGGTATGGATATGGAGGTTGGAACCGGCGCTATCGTGCGGCGCAACGGTGGTGAACTGGCGCAGCTCCCAGGGGCGCGCCGTATAGCGTGATGGCTTGGCAGTCAGGGCGCCAACCGGACAGAGGTCGATGATATTGCCTGAGAGCTCAGAGGTCAGACTCTTCTCGATGTAGGTACCGATCTCGCTGAAATCACCACGACCCGTCATACCCATTTCGCGCACACCGGCAATCTCTGCGCCAAAGCGCACACAGCGGGTACAGTGGATGCAGCGGGTCATATCGGTCGCGATCAGTGGACCGATGTCTTTTTCAATAACAACACGCTTTGCTTCGCTGTAGCGCGCCACATCACCACCAAAACCAACGGCAACATCCTGCAGCTCACACTCACCACCCTGATCACAGATCGGGCAGTCGAGTGGATGGTTAATCAACAGGAACTCCATCGTCCCCTTCTGCGCCGAGAGTGCCTTGGGTGAGTGGGTGAAGACCTTCATCCCTTCCATTACCGGTGTGGCGCAGGCGGGCAGCGGCTTGGGCGCCTTCTCCACCTCGACCAGACACATACGGCAGTTGGCCGAAACCGACAATTTCTTGTGGTAACAGAAACGCGGTACGGTAATACCCGCCGCATCGGTAGCCTCGATCAGCACCGCACCCTTACGGGCCTGCAACGGCTGACCGTTAACCTCGATTGTGACCTGTTCTTCGCTCATCGCTCTCAGCTATCTCTCAAGCCCCACCGACCATGCACTTCTTATGGTCGATGTGGTACTGGAATTCGTCACGGTAGTGTTCAATAAAGCTCTCTACCGGCATCGCTGCGGCATCGCCCAGCGCACAGATGGTGTGTCCCTTGATCCGACCGGCCACATCTACCAGCATGTCGAGATCCTCGTTACGCCCCTGCCCCTGCTCGATACGGTGAATCACGCGCGATAACCAACCGGTGCCCTCACGACAGGGGGTACACTGACCGCACGATTCGTGGTGGTAGAAGTGGGAGAGATTCTCCAGCACCCTCACCATACAGGTGGTCTCATCCATCACGATCACCGCACCAGAGCCGAGCATCGAACCGACACGGGTGATGTCGTCGTAGTCCATGGTGACATCCATCATAATGTCACCCGGCACTACTGGTACCGATGAACCGCCTGGGATAACGGCCTTTAGTTTGTGACCGTTACGAACACCACCGGCCATCTCAAGCAACTCGGCAAACGGGGTGCCCATCGGCACCTCAAAGTTGCCGGGGTTGTTGACGTGTCCGCTGACGGAGAAGAGCTTCGAGCCGCCATTATTCGGTTTACCGATCTCAAGGAACCACTTACCGCCGTTACGCAGGATATCGGGTACCGAAGCGAGTGATTCAGTGTTGTTAATAGTGGTGGGTTTGCCAAACAGACCGAAGTTAGCCGGGAACGGCGGCTTAAAACGTGGCTGCCCCTTCTTACCCTCGATCGATTCGATCAGCGCGGTCTCTTCACCACAGATGTAGGCACCAGCGCCAAGATGCGAGTGGACCTGCATATCGACACCGGAGCCGAGGATATTCTCGCCCAGCAGACCGGCGGCACGCGCCTCTTCGATAGCCGCCTCGAAGCGCTCATAGGGCTCCCAGAATTCACCGCGAATATAGTTGTAACCAACGGTGGCTCCGATCACGTAACCGGCAATTGCCATACCTTCAATAACCGCATGGGGGTTATAGCGCAGGATATCGCGATCCTTACAGGTACCCGGCTCACCCTCATCGGAGTTACAGATGATGTACTTCTGACCTGGCGCTGAGCGGGGCATAAAGCTCCACTTCAGACCGGTCGGGAAACCCGCACCGCCACGACCACGCAGAGCCGACTGCTTCAGCTCCTCGATAATCTCTTCAGCGGGGGTTTTCTCTTCAAGAATCTTTTTATAGACCTCGTAACCGCCAGCGCTCTGATACGCCTCAAGTGTCCACGACTTGTCGAGATCTAGCGTTCGAAAACAGACTTCATTAGCCATAGCGCTACTCCAGTCCGTCCACGATCTGATCGAGCTTCTGCTCGGTCAGATTTTCATGGTAATCGGTTCCGATCTGCACAACTGGTGCGTTGGCACAGGCACCAAGACACTCAACCTCTTTGATCGAATATTTTCCATCGCCAGTCACTTCGCCGAGATCGATGCCAAACTTCGTCTTCAGACTCTCGATCAGCGCTTCCGAACCATTCAGCATGCAGGAGATGCTGTTACAGACGCAGATTTTGTGCTGGCCGACCGGCTTCATCTCATACATAGAGAAGAAGGTCGCCACCTCATAGACGGCAATCGCCGGCATACCAAGGTAGTCGGCGACGGCATCCATCAGTTCGGTGGTCAATGAACCGTCATTCTGATCCTGCACGATTCGCAGCGCAGCCATCACTGCAGCCTGACGCTGTTCGGCTGGATACTTGGCGATCCAGCGGTCGATATCGGCCACCGACTCGGCGCTCAGCAGATCACTGGCCTGTTGTTGGGCTTGCTGGCTCATCAGCGGTCAACCTCACCAAATACGATATCCTGGGTACCGATGATCGAAACGACATCGGAGAGCATGTGCCCCTTGACCATCTCATCGAGTGCTGAGAGGTGGGCAAAGCCCGGCGCACGAATCTTCAGACGGTAGGGTTTGTTGGCACCATCGGAGACGATGTAGACACCAAACTCACCCTTGGGATGCTCGACCGCGCCGTAACCTTCGCCTTCAGGCAGGGTGAAACCCTCAGTAAAGAGCTTGAAGTGGTGAATCAGTGCTTCCATATCACCCTTCATCGCCTCACGGCTTGGCGGTGCGATCTTATTATCCTGGGCAATAACCGGGCCCGGATTCTCACGCAACCAGCGCACACACTGACGAATAATGCGATTACTCTGACGCATCTCCTCGACGCGGACCAGATAACGGTCGTAGGTATCACCGGTGACACCGACGGGAATATCAAAATCGACCCGGTCATAGGCTGCGTAGGGCTGCTTCTTGCGCAGATCCCACTCGAAACCAGAACCTCGCAACATCGGGCCGGTAAAGCCTAGCTGCAACGCGCGCTCGGGCGAGACCACACCAATACCAACGGTGCGCTGTTTCCAGATACGGTTGTCAGTTAGCAGCGTCTCATACTCATCGACACAGCCGGGGAAGCGATTGGCAAAATCCTCGATAAAGTCGAGCAACGTGCCTTCACGAGCCTCGTTGAGACGCTTGGTATCGGCGTCGGTCCGTTTGCCCTGGGTAGAGTACTTCGGCATCGAATCGGGAAGGTCACGATAGACACCACCAGGACGATAGTAGGTCGCGTGCAGACGTGCGCCCGATACCGTCTCATAGACATCCATCAGATCCTCACGCTCACGGAAGGCGTAGAGAAACATCGTCATCGCACCGATATCGAGCGAGTGACCACCGATCCAGAGCAGATGATTAAGAATTCGGGTGATCTCATCAAACATGGTGCGAATGTAGAGGGCTCGCTCTGGCACCTCGATGCCGAGCAGCTTCTCCAACGCCAGCACGTAGCCATGTTCGTTACACATCATTGAGACGTAGTCGAGACGATCCATATAACCGATGCTCTGGTTATAGGGCTTGCTCTCGGCAAGCTTCTCGGTACCGCGATGCAGCAGGCCGATATGCGGGTCGGCACGCTCGATCACCTCACCATTCATCTCCAGCACCAGACGCAACACACCGTGCGCTGCAGGGTGCTGCGGACCAAAGTTGAGGGTAAAGTTATTAATTTCGGGCATAACTCTCTACTCGTCCCCGTCGCTCTGCGCTTCTTCCGCAACAACCTCTTCCACACCGTAGCGGTGGTCGTCACGAATCACACGTGGCACCAGCACTCGTGGCTCGATCGAGACCGGCTCGTAGATCACACGCTGCTGCTCAGGGTCGTAACGCATCTCGACATTGCCGGTCAACGGGAAGTCCTTGCGGAACGGGTGTCCGACAAAACCGTAATCGGTAAGCAGACGTCGCAGATCGGGATGGCCTTCAAAGATAATGCCATAGAGATCAAACGCCTCACGCTCAAACCAGCTAAGACCGTTCCAGACATCAACCAACGAATCGATCACCGGGAAGTCGCTGCTCTCGGCAAAGGCCCTGACACGCAGACGCCGATTGGTTGAGATAGAGAGCAGATGGAGCACTACGGCGTAACGCTGCGCGACCTCCTGATCGGGACCAAGCGACTCGACGCCACGACTAAAGCCGGCCTCACTGGCCGCCTCGCCCTGCCACTCATCCTGGCCGTAGGTGCTGTAGTCAACACCACAGAGATCGATAGCGATATCGAATTTAAGTTCAGCATGGTCGCGCAGGGTGCGGCAGCTCTCCTGCCAGTCGGCAGCGGCCACCTCGATGGTCACCTCACCAACATCGATCTTGCAATCGAGCAGCTTGTCGCCAAAACACGACTGCAGCGTCTCTACCAGATTGTCCAGGGATTCAGACATTCAATCGTCCTAACGTGCGATGGTATTGGTTCGTTTAATCTTGTTCTGCAGCTGAATAAAGCCGTAGAGCAGCGCTTCGGCGGTCGGTGGGCAACCGGGCACATAGATATCAACCGGTACGATTCGGTCACAGCCACGCACGACCGAGTAGGCGTAATGGTAATAACCGCCACCGTTGGCACAGGAGCCCATCGAGATCACCCAACGTGGCTCCGGCATCTGGTCGTAGACCTTACGCAGTGCAGGCGCCATCTTATTGGTCAGGGTACCGGCGACGATCATCAGATCGGACTGACGCGGGGTAGCGCGGAATATACCCGCACCAAAACGGTCGATGTCATAACGCGAAGCGGCGGCATGCATCATCTCTACCGCGCAACAAGCTAGACCGAAGGTCATCGGCCACATCGAACCGGTACGCGCCCAGTTGATCACCTTATCCGCGTTGGTGGTGATGAAACCCTTCTCGAGAATGCCTTCTACTCCCACTCCAGCGCTCCCTTTTTCCACTCATAGATAAAGCCGATCACCAGCACCAGCAGGAAGATCGCCATCGCCAACAGACCAAAGATACCGATCGAATCGATTGCGATCGCCCACGGAAAGAGGAAGGCGATCTCAAGATCGAAAATGATAAAGAGGATGGCAACCAGGTAGTAACGAACGTCAAACTTCATGCGCGAATCTTCAAACGCCTCGAAGCCACACTCATAGGGTGAATTTTTTGCGCTATCGGGACGGCGTGGGCCGAGAAGGAAACCGATGGCAATAGGTCCAACGCCGACGAGCATGCCGACGGCAAGGAAGATCAGGACTGGGAGATAGTTCTCCAGCATAAATTCCTCTACTCCACCAATGCTATTCTTATTAATACCACCTCACACAACTCTGCGGTGTCGTGTGGGTGCGCGATAAAGCGAACACGAAGTTTAGGACAGAATAGCGAGAGCTGTCAACTCAGTCCAGTTTTATTTGTTCTTAAATATCAACGAGATACATTACTTCTTAGGGTATAAAAAAACGGTATACCCATAAGGTGTACCGTTTTTATAAAGGTGGTGCGGATGGCCGGAGTCGAACCGGCACAGCTTGCGCTACTGCCCCCTCAAGACAGCGTGTCTACCAATTTCACCACATCCGCAATTTTGACTATCGATCCTGACAATCAGAGCTTCGGAACATCCGAAGCAGGTGCATCCTGCTGAGGAACTGCCGGCATATCGGCAGGTAGATCACTCTCACCTGACATCGTCTCACCAGAAACTGGCGCTACAACCTCAGTGACACTCTTTGGCTGCTCTCTATTTGCCGACATAATTGCCAAGGTAAGGCTAGCGGCAAAAAAGAGTGTTGCTAAAACGGCAGTCGCGCGGGTCAGGAAGTTACCCGATCCCTGCGAGCCAAATACCGTTGCCGATGCGCCACTACCAAATGCAGCACCGGCATCGGCGCCCTTGCCGTGCTGGATCAGGACCAGAACAACTAGGCCGATTGCGATCGCCACATGTGCCATAAGTAGTATTGTTTGCATCGGACTCTTCGCTCAGCTAACCGTTAACCGGCTGCTCGACAGATAGTAAGGAAATCTTCGGCCTTCAATGAAGCACCGCCAATCAGGCCGCCATCAATATCGGCCATAGAAAGTAGCTCCGCAGCATTACCTGCATTCATGCTACCACCGTAGAGAATCTGTACCTTCTCAGCCACATCCGCACTCTTCTCGGCGATGCGCTGACGGATAAAGGCGTGAACCTCCTGCGCCTGCTCCGGTGATGCGGTCTTACCGGTACCAATAGCCCAAACCGGCTCGTAGGCAACAACCGAATCGGCCAACGCCTCAATGCCTTCAAGCTCAACCACGGCATCAATCTGACGCGCAACCACATCATTGGTAATACCCTGCTCACGCTCTTCCAGGGTCTCACCAATACAGAAGATCGGCTTCAGGCCTGATGCACGTGCAGCGGCAAACTTCTTCGCGACCATCGCATCATCCTCACCGAAGAGGGTGCGACGCTCGGAGTGACCAACCGCCACGTAGGCACAGTTAAAATCGTTAATCATCGCAGCAGAGATCTCGCCGGTGAAGGCACCAGATGCTTCATTGCTCAGGTTCTGCGCACCCCACATGATCGGGCTGCCAGTGAGCTGCGACTCAACCTCGGCGATGTAGATAGCGGGTACGCAAACTGCAACCTCAGCCTCTTTCACATCGCCCATACCGGCCTTGATTCCATCCAGCAGAGCTTTGATGCTCTCTTTAGAACCATTCATCTTCCAGTTACCGGCAACCAGGGGTCGACGCATCGTATTCTCCAAAACAGTGCGAAAAATCAGGCGGCAATATTAGCGGCACCCGCCCGATAAATCAATTTCAATTATTAATCGTTATCAGGAGGCGGCTGCCTGCTCCACAACGGCCGCCAGACGACGTGCCAGACGCTCCACTTCGACAGCATCAACCCCTTCGACCATCACCCGCACCAGCGGCTCGGTCCCCGACGGACGCAGCAGCACCCTGCCCCGCTCCGCCAGCTCACTCTCAACTGCAGCGACCTCCTGCTGAACCGCTGTCGAGGCGCTGATATCGCCACCACCCTTAGTAGCCACATTGATCATGGTCTGCGGGTACTTGGTCATACGGCGTTTCAGCGCATGCAGCGTGGCATCGCTTGAGATCATTGCGGCAACTACCTGGAGTGCTGAGACGATACCATCCCCGGTGGTGGTGCGATCGAGACAGATGATGTGCCCTGAGGACTCGCCACCCAGACGCCACCCTTTATTGTTCAGCTGCTCGATCACATAACGATCACCCACCTTGGCACGCTCAAATCCGATACCGATCTCGAGAATTGCATGCTCAAGACCAAGGTTACTCATCAAGGTGCCAACCACCCCGCCCTGCAGACAGCCGGCACTCTCTTTGGAGGTTGCGATGACAAACAACAGCTCATCTCCATCAACCACCTCACCCATGTGATCAACCATCATCACCCGATCACCATCACCATCGAGCGCCACACCAATATCGGCCTTGTGCTCCAACACACTGGCGCGAAGCGCCTCCAGATCGGTCGCACCACATCCCTCGTTAATATTAAGCCCATTGGGTTCCGCACCAATCACCACCACCTCAGCACCCAGCTCATCAAAGACACTCGGGGCGATGTGATAGGTCGCACCGTGGGCACAGTCGACCACCACCTTGACCCCCTTCAGATTCATCTCTGCGGGCAGGGTGCTTTTACAGAACTCGATATAACGCCCCGCCGCATCGACCACCCGCTCCGCCTTACCGAGCTGTGCCGGTTCGGCCATGGTGATCTCACTCTCCAGCTCACGCTCAATCGCAAGCTCTACATCATCAGGCAGCTTGGTTCCGTTGGCAGAGAAAAACTTGATGCCGTTATCGTGATAGGGGTTATGCGAAGCGCTAATCACCACGCCTGCATCGGCGTGCAGAGTACGGGTCAGATAGGCAATCGCAGGGGTCGGCATCGGGCCGAGCAGACGGATATCGACACCCGCAGCAGAGAAACCCGCCTCCAGAGCCGACTCAAACATATAACCCGAGATACGGGTATCTTTCCCGATCAGCACCCGACCGTGACCACCCTCGGAGAGCACTCGGCCAGCTGCCCAGCCGAGCTTGAGTACAAACTCGGGAGTGATTGGAAACTCACCCACTCTTCCACGAATACCATCAGTGCCAAAAAATTTACGACTCAAAATTACTCACCCTTAAGGAGTATCTGTTATCAAACAGCGTTGACCACGGCCTCAGCCATACGCACTGCATCCACCGTTTCGCGAACATCGTGCACACGAAGAATCGAAGCGCCCTGCCAGGTCGCCAGGGTTGCCAACGCTACACTGCCAAACAGGCGATCATCGACGGGCTGATCAAGCACCGCCGCGATCATCGACTTGCGCGACATACCAGCCAGCAGCGGCACACCCAGCTCACACAGCTGTTTGAGCTGTTTAAGTAGACTCAAATTGTGCTCAAGCTTCTTGCCAAAACCAAAACCGGGATCGATTACGATCTTATCCTTACCGATACCCGCTAGCTGACAGGAGGCGATGCGCTTAGCAAGAAACGAGGCGACCTCTGTCACCACATCGTCATAACTCGGCTCATCTTGCATGGTGCGCGGCTCGCCCTGCATATGCATCAGACAGACCGGTACATTTAGATCAGCCGCCGTCTCAAGCGCACCGGGCCGACGCAGCGCATAGACATCATTGATCATACCCGCACCCGCGGCCACAGCAGCCCGCATCACCTCTGGCTTGCTGGTATCGACCGAGATCGGCACATCGACTGATACAGAGAGCACCTCGATCACCGGAATAACGCGAGCCAGCTCCTCTTCGAGCGTGACGTCAGGTGCACCGGGACGGGTCGACTCTCCGCCCACATCGATAATCGCCGCACCCTCTTCAACCATCTCCTGTGCATGAGTTATGGCACTTTCAGCAGCCAGAAAATCACCCCCGTCCGAGAAAGAGTCGGGTGTGACATTGAGAATACCCATCACCTGTGGACGATTGAGATTAAGCGGCTTTCCAGCGCAGTCGAGAATCATTTGGGGAGTATAAAGTGATCAGCTAACGGGAGACAGGTTTCAGGCTCAAAGAGGGCCTGTTACCTGCAACCTGTTACCCAAGAAAAAACCCGCAATCGCGGGTTTTTTCTCTAGTGCTGTCCGGCTGGACCACCGATCGGGTCGTTGCCTGATTTAGACGAATCGGTCTTTTCAGCCGGTCCACCCTCATCCGAATCTGACTCATCACTTGAGTCCCAATCCTGAGGGGGACGAGGATCTTTACCGTCCATGATGTCATCGATCTGATCTGAATCAATGGTCTCGTATTTAATCAACGCCTTGGCCATCACATGGAGCTTATCCATGTTCTCGTTGAGCATGGTATTTGCGCGCGCATAGTTATCATCAATGATGGAGTGAATCTCCTCATCAATCACATGTGCCGTCTCATCAGAGATGCTCTTGTGTTGAGTCACTGAGTGGCCGAGGAAGACTTCACCCTCATCTTCAGAGTAGGCAAGCGGTCCAAGTCGGTCAGAGAGGCCCCACTGGGTAACCATGTTGCGAGCGATCTCAGTGGCACGTTTGATATCGTTCTGCGCACCGGTGGTGACGTTCTCCTCACCGAAGATCAGCTCCTCGGCGATACGTCCACCGTAGAGCGTAGAGATCTGACTCTCAAGTCGCTCCTTACTGGCGCTATAACGATCCGCCTCAGGCAGAAACATCGTCACACCGAGGGCGCGGCCACGTGGAATAATCGTCACCTTGTAGACCGGATCGTGTGAGGGGACCAGACGACCAACGATGGCGTGACCCGCCTCGTGATAAGCAGTGAGATTCTTCTCCTCCTC
This sequence comes from Candidatus Reidiella endopervernicosa, assembly GCF_013343005.1. Lineage (GTDB taxonomy): Bacteria > Pseudomonadota > Gammaproteobacteria > Reidiella > Reidiella endopervernicosa. Next base: position 1,698,077 of record NZ_CP054491.1, on the reverse strand, counting down.
GCTCATCACCATGGAGCGGCGTTCCGCACCCATCATGATCTTATCCTTGGCACGCTCGAAATCGTCCATTTCGACCAGACGCTTGTTGGCACGCGCGGCAAACAGTGCCGCTTCATTGGCTAGATTAGCGAGATCGGCACCGGAGAATCCAGGGGTACCACGAGCGATAATCGCAGGTTTAACGTTATCGTCGACCGGCAACTTGCGCATATGCACGCGCAGAATCTGTTCACGACCACGCACATCGGGCAGCGGTACCACCACCTGACGATCGAAACGGCCGGGACGCAGCAGCGCAGGATCGAGTACGTCGGGACGGTTGGTTGCAGCAATGACGATCACGCCCTCGTTGCCCTCAAAGCCATCCATCTCAACCAGCAGCTGGTTCAGGGTCTGCTCACGCTCATCGTGTCCACCACCGAGACCGGCACCGCGATGGCGACCGACCGCGTCGATCTCATCGATAAAGATAATGCAGGGGGCGTGTTTCTTCGCCTGCTCGAACATGTCGCGGACACGCGAGGCGCCGACACCGACAAACATCTCAACAAAATCGGAACCTGAAATGGTAAAAAACGGCACCTTTGCTTCACCAGCGATCGCCTTGGCCAGCAGTGTCTTACCGGTACCGGGGGAGCCAACCATCAATACGCCACGAGGAATCTTGCCACCGAGCTTCTGGAACTTACCGGGATCACGCAGGAATTCGACCAGCTCGCCGACCTCCTCCTTCGCCTCCTCAACGCCGGCCACATCACCGAAGTTAACCTTGACCTGATCCTCACCCAGCATGCGTGCCTTGCTCTTACCAAAGGACATTGCACCGCGACCACCGCCACCGCCCTGCATCTGGCGCATGAAGAAGATCCAGACACCGATCAGTAGCAGCATCGGGAACCAGGAGATAAAGATCTGCATCAGTACCGACTGCTGCTCGGGTGGCTGCGCCTCGATCATGACGTTATTGGCGAGCAAATCGCCGATCAGAGAACGGTTATCGGTCTCGGGACTGTAGGTCTTGATCCGCTCACCACCGATTGAACTACCCGTAATGGTGCGGCCTTCGATCAATACACTCTGGATACGCCCATCTTTCACATCATTAATAAATTGCGAATAGGGCAGCGGCTGTGCGTGCTGCTGAGTGGTGCTGAAATTATTAAACACCGACATCAGGATGATTGCGATAACCACCCAAAGGAGCACATTTTTTGCCATGTCGTTCAAACCTGTTTACCTCAGATATGATAGGGGTTTTATTACTGATCAGCGTGAAGCGCTTGATTGAATTAGAGTATAGGTCACTGGATTGGTTCTACCCTACTACAGTTTAAAGTTACGGGCCAAGGCGTAGACCTCACGCGAACGTGGGCGTGAAGCCTTCGGTTTACGCATCGTCACCTTGCCGAAAGCCGAACGAAGCGCCTTGAGATACTCATCAAAACCTTCACCCTGAAAAACCTTCACCAACATGGCCCCACCGGGAGATAACGTCTCTTTTGCCAATTCCAGAGTCAGCTCAGCCAGATACATCGCTCGCGGCTGATCAACCGCACTCATACCGCTGATATTGGGGGCCATATCTGACATTACAAGGTCAGCCTGCCCACCATCGAGTAGATCGATCAGCTGCTGGTGCGGCTCATCCTCGCGGAAGTCACCCTGTATAAAGGTAACATCGGCGAGCGAGTCCATCGGCAGAATATCGAGTGCAATCACCCGCCCCGTGTCTCCCAATATGCTGGCGGCGTACTGTGACCAGCCACCGGGAGCCGCGCCGAGATCGATCACCGTCATCCCCTGCTTCAGAATACGATCCTTCTCCTGAATCTCGATCAGCTTGTAGATCGCACGCGAGCGATAGCCATCCGCCTGCGAGCGTTTCACATACTCATCGTCGAAGTGCTCCTGCAGCCAACGTCCACTACTTTTACTACGTGCCATAACTTACCAACAGCTCTTTTCAGTGAAATGGGGTGCGATACAGGGTAAACTTGCCACCCTTTTTCGACCAGCACTACTTTACAGAGGTCTATACACCCGTGCCCCTCACCGATTCACAAAAACGCCATCTGCGAGGCCTCGGCCACTCTCTTAAACCACTCATCATCGTCGGCGATAAGGGCATCTCCGAGGGGCTGATTGAAGAGACCCGCAGCACCATCACCCATCACGAACTGATCAAGGTACGGGTCAACGCGATGGATCGGGAGTCGCGCGATGCGATGATCGCTACACTCTGTGAGGCGTGTAAGGCCGAACTGATCCAGCGAATTGGACATGTCGCCCTGCTATTCAAGCGCAACATCGACAAGCCTCGTATCGAGATCCCTGCCCGCTAGTCACCCCGTTTCACACTCACCACCCCGACGGCAACCAACACCGCGCCCGCCAGCGAGTTGAACAGAAACAGCAGTGAAGAGATGCCATGCAGCATCGCAAAGCGGCTCCCCTCCAAGCTCGTGGGCAGACCTGCCGCTCGCAGCTCCGCGACCTGCGGATGGAGAATAAATTCACTCACTGCCGCAGCAATCACCATCACCAGCAACAAGCCACAACGCCAACTACGCAAATAACCCCGCCCGACTCGATAGAGTGCGATGACAAGCAGCAGTGCGGCCACCACAAGACTCAGATAGGTTGTCAGGGTGAAGAGTTCACCGGCAAGAGTGCCGGCGAGGGCGCGATTCTCAAGAAGATTGAATAGCTGTGGAACGGCCAGATAACCAACACCCCAGAGCGCGCCAACCCAAAGGGTTAGTAACAATCGCTCAACAACCACAAAAACTCTATCCATGACCGGGGCTAGCAGGGGGATTAGATGTATTTGACCTCGAGGATCTCGAAGGTGCGAGTACCGCCGGGAACATCGACAGAGACCACATCACCCTCGCTCTTGCCGATCAGGGCACGGGCAATCGGTGAGTTGAGTGAAATCTGACCCGCCTTGATATCGGCTTCATCCTCACCAACGATCTGGTAGGTCACCTCTTCACCACTCTCCTCCTCTTCGAGGTCGATAGTGGTGCCAAAAATGACACGTCCATTGGCCGGCATTGTGGTGACATCAATCACCTGCGCATTGGAGAGCTTGCCATCAATATCCTTAATACGGCCTTCAATGAAGCTCTGCTGCTCACGCGCGGCGTGATACTCAGCATTCTCTTTCAGATCTCCGTGGGCACGCGCCTCGGCAATTGCCTCAACAACACGTGGACGCTGAACGCTTTTCAGATCCTGGAGCTCAGCCTGAAGTGCCTCAGCCCCACGTACAGTCATAGGTACCTTACCGCTCATACTGACAGCTCCTTATGCAGATCCTGCAGACGGTTAACATCGGCCTCGTCGCGACGTTTCATCGCGCGACAGGCAGCCTCACCACCTGCGATTGTTGTGAAGTAGGTGACCTTGTGCTGCAGCGCCGAGGCACGAATGCCGCGCGAATCGGCAATCGCCTGCTTTCCTTCAGTGGTATTGACGATGAAACTGATCTCATCGTTCTTGATCATATCGACGATGTGTGGACGGTCTTCGGTCACCTTATTCACCACACCGCACTCGATACCCGCCTCGTTCAAGGCTCGGGCGGTACCACGTGTGGCGACCACCTCGAAACCGAGCTCAGCCAAGGTTCCGGCGACACGTACGGCACCGCCCTTATCCGATTCACGCACACTGACAAAGGCACGACCACTGCTCGGCATGGTGACGCTAGCGCCAAGCTGCGCCTTATGGAACGCCTCACCAAAGCTACGACCGACACCCATGACCTCGCCAGTCGACTTCATCTCAGGGCCGAGGATCGGATCAACACCAGGGAACTTCACAAACGGGAAGACCGCCTCCTTGACCGAGTAGTAGTCGGGCACGATCTCTTCCGTTGCACCCTGCGCCTCAAGCGTAGTACCCGCCATACAGCGGGCCGCCACCTTGGCCAGCTGGCGACTGGTCGCCTTGGAGACAAAGGGAACGGTACGTGAGGCGCGAGGATTGACCTCTATCACGTAGACGTCATTGTCCTTGATCGCAAACTGAGTGTTCATCAGACCGATAACCTTCAGCTCTTTTGCCATCACCGTCACCTGACGGCGCAGCTCATCCTGAATCTCCGCCGACACACTGTAGGGTGGCAGTGAACAGGCTGAGTCACCGGAGTGAACACCCGCCTGTTCGATATGCTGCATGAGTCCGCCGATCAGTACCTGCTCTCCGTCACAGATGGCATCGACATCGAGCTCTACCGCATCATCGAGGAAACGATCGAGCAGCACTGGCGACTCATTGGAGACCTTCACCGCGTCACGCATATAGGTGCGCAGCTCAGACTCATTAAAGACGATCTCCATCGCACGACCACCCAGCACATAGGAGGGGCGCACCACCAGTGGGTAACCGATATCCTCGGCCAGACGTACCGCATCCTCAGGGTTACGTGCGGTGCGATTGGGCGGCTGGCGCAGACCGAGCTTGTCGATCATCTGCTGGAAGCGTTCACGGTCCTCAGCCAGATCGATCGAGTCGGGCGAGGTACCGATAATCGGTGCACCGGCGGCCTCGAGATCACGCGCCAGCTTCAGCGGTGTCTGACCACCGTACTGAACAATCACGCCTTTAGGCTTCTCGAGGTCGATCACCTCGAGTACATCCTCAAGCGTCAGCGGCTCGAAGTAGAGACGATCCGAGGTATCGTAGTCGGTAGAAACAGTCTCGGGATTACAGTTGACCATGATGGTCTCGTAACCATCCTCACGCATTGCCAGAGCCGCGTGTACGCAGCAGTAGTCGAACTCGATACCCTGGCCGATGCGGTTAGGACCGCCGCCGAGCACCATGATCTTCTCTTTATCAGAGGGATTCGCCTCGCACTCCTCCTCGTAGGTGGAGTACATGTAGGCAGTCGAGGTAGAGAACTCAGCGGCGCAGGTATCTACACGTTTATAGACCGGACGGATACCGAGTTCGCGGCGCAGCTTGCGCATCTCGCCTTCACGCAGACCAATCAGCTTGGCGAGACGACGATCGGCGAATCCCTTGCGTTTGAGCTTGAAGAGGAAAGGCTTATCGATACCTGAGACACCACGCTCACGCACCTCGGCCTCAAGCGTCACCAGCTCCTCCAGCTGTACCAGGAACCAGCGATCGATCTTGGTCAACTCAAACATCTTCTCCAGGTCGATCCCGGCACGGAAACCGTCAGCGACATACCAGAGGCGCTCGGGAGTGGGACGACGTAGCGCTTGATAGAGCGCATCCATCGCATCCTCCTGCTCCATGTCGAACATCTCATCAAAGCCATCGACACCGATTTCGAGACCGCGCAACGCCTTCTGGAACGACTCCTGCTGGCTACGACCAATTGCCATCACCTCACCCACCGATTTCATCTGTGTGGTCAGGGAGTTATCGGCCTGTGGGAACTTCTCGAAGGTGAAACGCGGAATCTTGGTCACGACGTAGTCGATAGTCGGCTCAAACGAGGCCGGGGTGGCACCACCGGTAATATCGTTCTGCAGTTCATCGAGCGTGTAACCGACCGCCAGCTTCGCCGCCACCTTGGCAATTGGGAAGCCGGTTGCCTTGGAGGCGAGCGCCGAGGAGCGCGACACACGTGGATTCATTTCGATAATGGTCATGCGACCGTTATCGGGATTGATTGCAAACTGGACGTTGGAGCCGCCGGTGTCGACACCGATCTCACGCAGTACCGCCAGTGAGGCGTCGCGCATGATCTGATACTCCTTGTCGGTCAGGGTCTGTGCCGGGGCAACGGTGATCGAGTCACCGGTGTGCACACCCATCGGATCGAAGTTCTCGATCGAGCAGATGATGATGCAGTTGTCCTTGTGGTCTCGTACCACCTCCATCTCATACTCTTTCCAGCCGAGGATCGACTCCTCAACCAGCAGCTCTTTGGTCGGCGAGAGATCAAGGCCTCGTTCGCAGATTTCGACGAACTCTTCCTTGTTATAGGCAATACCGCCACCGGAGCCACCCATGGTGAAGCTGGGACGGATAATGGTCGGGAAGCCGACCTGCGCCTGCACCTGCCACGCCTCTTCCATCGAGTGGGCAACCGCAGCCTTGGGCATGTCGAGACCGATCTTGGTCATCGCCTTGTGGAACTTGTCGCGATCCTCCGCCTTGTCGATCGCCTCCTTCTTCGCACCAATCATCTCGACGCCGTGCTGCTCCAGCACACCCTCGCGGGCCAGATCGAGCGCGCAGTTGAGTGCCGTCTGACCACCCATAGTCGGCAGCAGCACATCTGGCTTCTCTTTTTCGATGATCTTCGCCACCGCCTGCCAGTTGATCGGCTCGATGTAGGTGGCATCGGCCATCTCCGGGTCGGTCATAATGGTGGCTGGATTGGAGTTGACCAGAATAACGCGATAGCCCTCTTCGCGTAGCGCCTTACACGCCTGTGCGCCCGAGTAGTCGAACTCACACGCCTGGCCGATGACAATCGGCCCAGCGCCGATGATCAGGATGCTTTTGATGTCTGTACGTTTTGGCATGGCTTCTTTGTCTGATCATTTAGGTGGTGACTGCAGCGGATGAGCTCATCACCCGCCACGGCCACACACGGTTATTAACTATTGCTGCGCTGCTTCAATCAGCTCAATAAAGTGATCGAAGAGTGGTGCCACATCGTGTGGACCGGGACTCGCCTCGGGGTGCCCCTGGAAACTGAAGGCGGGTTTGTCGGTGCGATGTACACCCTGCAGACTGCCATCAAAGAGCGAACGATGGGTGGTACGCATGTTTGCTGGCAGACTCTTTTCATCGACCGCGAAGCCGTGATTCTGACTGCTGATCATCACCTCACCGCCCTCGACATCCTGCACCGGATGGTTGGCACCGTGGTGTCCAAACTTCATCTTCACCGTCTTTGCCCCACTGGCCAGGGAGAGCAGCTGATGACCGAGACAGATACCAAACACCGGTAGCTCGCCCTCAAGAATTTTGCTAATCGATTCGATCGCATAGGTACAGGGCTCTGGGTCGCCCGGGCCATTGGAGAGGAAGACGCCATCAGGATTGAGCTTCAGCACCTCTTCAGCAGGGGTCTGTGCCGGAACGACAGTGAGCCGGCAGCCACGATCGACCAGCATGCGTAGGATGTTGCGCTTTACGCCGAAATCGTAGGCGACGACATGATAGGGAAGCTTCTCTTCAATCGGGTGCGGCGCATCAGGCATGCCGTCGGCGAGTGTCCAGCTACCCTGCGCCCACTCGTAGGGCTGACCGGTGGTGACCTCTTTGGCGAGATCCATCCCCTTCAGACCGGGGAAGCCCTGCGCTGCGGCAACTGCAGCTGCCTCATCGATATTCTCACCAGCAATGATGCAACCATTCTGAGCCCCCTTGTCGCGCAGAATTCGGGTCAGCTTACGGGTATCGATATCGGCGATGGCAACGATGTTGTTGCGCGCCAAATAGGTGTCGAGTGACTCCTGGTTGCGAAAGTTACTGGCCAGTAGAGGCAGATCGCGAATCACCAGACCACTGACATGCAGCGCCGATGACTCTTCATCATCCTCATTGGTCCCGACATTGCCGATGTGTGGATAGGTCAGGGTAACAATCTGTTTTGAGTAGGAGGGATCGGTCAGAATCTCCTGATAACCGGTCATCGAGGTATTGAATACCACCTCGCCAACGGATTGCCCATTGATACCAATTGATTCCCCCCAGAACAGGGTGCCGTCTTCCAGGGCTAACAGGGCCGGTTGTCGCAAGATTACCTCCACTCAACGCGCGCAAAAAACGGGAAAAGCCACAAGGCTGCTCCCGCACGGTTAAATCTTTCAAGAATCCCGTTTCCGGGTGGGGCCGATTCTACTCAACCTGGGCCTCGCTGTCCATCCAAGGCGATGAGAAATGCGTCCAATTGGCGCGACTCCGGCAAGATGAAACACCGCGGGAGTATTCGCGGTGGTAATGGCCTGGATCGGGGCTGAGTTAGAGCCTGAAGCGGTCTACCAGCATATTGAGCTTGGCGGAGAGATCGATCAGCTCATTGCTGACCTCGGCATTCTGCCCGGAGAGCTGTGATGCCTGCTCGGCGAGCTGACTGATATTGACGATATTGCGATTGATATCTTCAGCCACCTTACTCTGCTCATCGGCAGCGATAGCGATCTGACTATTCATATCATTGATTCCCGAGACACCACCAGCAATCATCGCCAGCGACTCAGCGGCCGCTTCGACCTGCTCAGACTCCTTGGCTGCACAACCACGCGCCGTCTCCATCGCACTGACCGCCTCTCGAGCACCGAGCTGTAGCTCTTCGATCATCTGCTCGATCTCCTGGGTCGACTGGTGGGTACGAGTCGCCAGGGTTCTCACCTCATCGGCTACCACCGCAAATCCTCGCCCCTGCTCGCCTGCTCGTGCCGCCTCGATGGCAGCATTCAGCGCCAACAGGTTAGTCTGCTCGGCAATCCCTTTGATCACATCCAGGACCACCCCGACATTTTCACTCTTCTCATCGAGCTGCTTGATCACGGTAGAGGCCTGCTCCACATCGCTCATGAGAATATCGATACCACCGATCGCCTGAGTCACAACATAGGCACCCTTCTTCGCCTCCTGATCGGCATCCTTGGAGAGCTCGGCGGTCTGACCCGCATTGCGCGCCACCTCCTGCACGGTCGCCTCCATCTCATTCATCGCCGTGGCGACCATCTCAGTTCCCGTCTGCTGCTCTCGCACCGCGCCGGCACTCTGTTCTGAGGTCGAGCGAATACGATCAGCCACATCCGTCAATCCATGCGTGGTGTCACTCACCTCTTTCAGGCTGTCATGGAACTTGACTATCATGCCGTTGAAGGCGTCGGCCATCTCTCCAATCTCATCCCGCTTCTCAACCACAATCTGTTGACTCAGATCTGAATTCTGCTCAATGGATTGAATTGTGCCGCGTAATTTATTAATTGGCTTAGTGACCACTCGACCCAGCATGTAGACCATCAGCACAAGACCCGCTGCAAATAGCACAATCTGGATACCGCCTGAGCTAAGCAGACCATTAAAGATCTTGTTGTGCATCTCATCGAGCCGGGAGTCGCTATTTTTGCGAAAGTTTGTTTTGGGCATCAAGCCCAAGCAAACAGCAAAACTTCACGCGACCGTTTATGCCTGCGGCGCCCCGACCGTCCTGCGTACGTTGCGTAATCACCTCTTCGCTGCTCTACACAACTCCCTCAGTGACTCTACGCCGACATAAAGCCGCTGCTGCATCTTCTCCGTCGTTCGCTCGCGCTCTCAACTACGAATAGGCAGACGGCGTCGACTATCGGGACTAACCGCCCTCACTTCGCTCTCCATGGCGGTCAGCGGAGTAGGAGACACGCACCGCACCGAGCACCGTACCCTCAGGAACTTGATGGCAGAGTAGACAATTGGTGCCACGATAATCGGCGCTGGCACGTAGCGGAGTAACAACGGTGAGGTAACTACCCTCTTCACCATCGACATCCTCTATTACCGCTTCACCGGCAAGTGCACGACGATCCAGTTCATCAACCGGCTTCTGATCCTCAAAGCCCGCACCGAAGAGTTTTGCGATCCCCTCACCACGAATGATGCGCGCCTCAAGCACATTGGGACGCTCAAGCAATTTTTTCTGCAGGATCTGGCGATTGGTCATGTTACCGGTCAGCATCATCGCATTAATGGTGTCGAAGTAGCTGTCGGCCATATCGGTGGTCTGTTGGGTAATAGCAGACTCGACCAGAGAGTGGGTACTTTTAAATGAGTGCCATAGAGATGCGATTAAAACCGTGACAAACACGGCCAGGAGCGTGAGGTTTATTTTTGCTGCGATCTTCATTATGGAATCCTCCGTCCCGATCTTTTTATGAGCAGACTTCCTGCCACACATGCTACGCCAAACTCCCAAGCAGACAAGCTCGGGAAAACCCACCCAGCCCCCCTCCTTACGCGACCACTCGACTTCACATCGCACAACCGAGATGAACCATTGACGTAATCACACCTAAGAAGACTATCGGAAATAAGCGACAAAGCTTTAACAAAAGCTTAAATATGGTTGATTTAAATCAACGTAAATTGATGCTAACGAAACAAAAAAGGACGACACCCTGAAGGTTTGCCGTCCTTATCAATGACATTAAATTAAACTACGATCAGTTGAGTTTAAAACGACCTATCGCACCTTCTAGACGTGAGAAGGCGGCAATCAGACGGTCACTGATCTGCAGATTTCGATCGGCCTCCTCCGAGGTCGCCTCCGAGATCAGTCCGATATTCTCAAGATTTTCATTCACCCCGCTGGTGAGCTGCATCTGCTCAGAGATCGCATCGGCAATTTGATTATTCATCTCGCGGATACCGACCACCTCACCGACGATCATGCCGAGCGCCTCAGCAGCACGTTCGACCTGCTCCTCCTCGGTCTTCGCCAGCTCGCGTGCACTATCGATAACACCAACGGCGTCACGGGCTCGTGACTGGAGATTATCGATCATCTCCTCGATCTCTTTGGTGGACTCGTGGGTTCGAGTGGCCAGCGTACGCACCTCATCAGCAACCACCGCAAAACCACGACCATGCTCACCGGCTCGCGCCGCTTCGATCGCCGCATTGAGTGCCAGCAGATTAGTCTGTTCAGCGATATTCTTGATCACATCCAGCACCACACCGATCTGTTCACTGTTGGTATCGAGAGACTGGATAACACCCGCCGCCTCTTCGACATTGTTCATCAGCGCATCAATACCCGCCAGCGCCTTGGTCGCAACTATAGCTCCACCCCGCGCCTCTTCATCGGCACCAGCTGAGGCCTCTGCCGTCTGTTTGGCATGATCTGCAATACCATTCACCGATGACTCCATCTCGCGCATAGTGCCTAGCGCGGCTTCGGTGCCGTTACGCTGCTCGGCAACCGCCTTGGCAGTATTTTCCGATGAAGCCGCGATCTCAGATGAGACAGCACGAAGCTCGTTCGTCGTCTCGTAGACCTGCGTCATACTCTCCTGAATCTGATCCATCATCTGGTTAAAGGCGTTACCCATCGCACCAAACTCATCGTTGGTACGCACCTCAAAACGCTGACTCAGATCAGAGTCTGTCGCCACCGCATCGATCGTCTTACGCAGCCTGCCGATCCGACTGGTCACAATCTTCGACATCATATAAATAATTAGAGCCAGCCCCACAACAAACAGCAGCAGACTGACGCCACCAATCACCATCAGGCTATCGCGAATCTGTCCGTGAATGTCCTCGAGCGAATAGCTCACACGTACCGCACCCAACACTGTTCCCTCAGGCACTATGTGACAGGTGAGACAGTTGGTGCCGCGATAATCCTTGCTGGCCAGAACCGGATTGATCACCGTCAGCAACTCACCACTCTCACTCATCTCAACGATCGATTCACCAGCCAGCGCACGACGATCAAGATCGTCCTGTGGCAGTTCATCGTCAAAACCGGGGCCGTAGATCTTAGAGACAGATTCGTGGCGAAGAATGCGACCCTCAGTGTAATTGGGGCGTTCCAACAATTTGTCCTGGAGGATTTTTCGATTGGCCATATTACCGGTCAGCATGAAGGCGTTGATCGAATCGAAGTAGGAGTCAGCTGCATCGCGTGTCTGCTGCAACACCACCTCTTCAACCAGCGACTGCTCACCGTCATAGACAAACCAGAGCGAGGTCGCGAAGACCATTAAAAAGACCCCGAGCAGCGCCAGATTAATCTTTGCAGAGATGCCGAGCTCTAACTTTCCCGCTGCCTTATTCATATTCTCACCAATCTAGTTGTTATATTTTAATTCGGTAGAACTATCGCGACACACTCCCATGTACGGGTTTGAAAACCGCGACCAGCCGGTTGCTCACCAGCTATAATGCACAATAATTAAAACTGTCCGGGGTGGACAGTTAACAAATCGACTTACTCAGCCAGACCAAGTACGTCCTGCATATCGAACTCTCCCTGAGAGTGTTGCATCACCCAGCCGGCTGCTCGTACAGCCCCCTTGGCGAAGGTCATGCGACTCGATGCCTTGTGGGTAATTTCGAGTCGTTCACCCAACGCGGCAAACAGCACGGTGTGTTCGCCAACAATATCACCCGCCCGAATGGTTTCAAAACCGATCGTCTTGCGCTCACGCTCACCGGTGATACCCTCGCGACCGTATACTGCACACTCTTTAAGATCGCGGCCCAGCGCATCGGCAACCACCTCACCCATGCGTAGCGCGGTCCCAGAGGGGGCATCAACCTTGTGACGATGGTGTGCCTCCACTATCTCGATATCGACATCATCGCCCAGGACTTGAGCGGCAATCTCAAGAAGCTTGAAGCTTAGATTGACGCCGACACTCATATTAGGGGCAAAAACGACCGCCACCTGCTCACCTGCCTCAGCGATTTTCTGTTTCTGCTCATCATCAAGACCGGTGGTTCCGATCACCACCCTCTTCCCTGCTTCCCGGCAGATTTCAAGGTTTGCCATCGTCACGGCTGGGCTGGTGAAATCGATCAACACATCGAAGTCATCAACCACAGCAGCCAGATCATCGACCAACTTCACACCGAGCGCACCAACACCGACCAGATTGCCCACATCGAGCCCCAGCAGTTCGCTACCGCTTCGCTCAGTAGCCGCACCGACACTCACACCTTCAGCCATCTGGCTCGCCTCAATCAGAATGCGTCCCATACGACCGGCAGCACCGGCAATTGCAACCCTGCTCATCTCTACACCTCGAATTCGATTATTAAATGCAGCCCACCGCTGCAGACCAGAAATTTCGTTATTGGAATAGCGACAGACAATAACAGATGGGGGTGGCTCGGGACCACCGCATAAAAAAGGGGCCGTTAGGCCCCTCTTTCACACTCTCTGTCACTACTACCAGCGACTAGGCGCCCAGATCGCCAAAGAACTTCTTCACCCCATCGAGCCAGGAGCTGGCACGCGGGTTGTGCTGTGCATCGCCACCGAGGCTCTGCTCAAAGCTCTGTAGGATATCGCGCTGCTCGGCCGACAGATTGACCGGCGTCTCAACCACTACGCGGCTGAGCAGATCACCGGTCACACCACCGCGCACCGACTTCACACCCTTCCCGCGCATACGGAACAGCTTGCCGGTCTGAGTGCCAGCTGGAATCTTCAGCTTGACCTTGCCATCAAGGGTCGGCACCTCAAGCTCTCCACCGAGTGCGGCGGTGACAAAACTGATCGGCACCTCGCAGTAGAGGTTGTTGTCATCACGGACAAAGATCGGATGATCCTTGATCCCGACCTGCACGTAGAGATCACCTGATGGACCACCGTTCTCTCCCGCCTCACCCTCACCGGAGAGACGAATCCGGTCGCCGTTATCGACACCTGCCGGCACCTTGACCGAGAGGGTCTTGTGCTCCTGCACACGACCGTGGCCATGACAGCTCTTACAGGGGTTGGAGATGATCACACCATTGCCGTGACAGGAGGGACAGGTCTGCTGCACAGAGAAGAATCCCTGCTGCATTCGCACCTGACCCTGACCACCACAGGTGGCGCAGGGGGTCGGCTTAGAGTCACCCTCACCGCCGCTACCACCACAGCTCTCGCACTTCACCATGGTTGGCACACGAATCTTCACCGTGGTGCCGTGTACTGCATCCTCAAGACTCAGCTCGAGGTTGTAACGTAGATCAGAACCGCGACGCACACTGCTGGTACCACGCCCACCCGGGCCACCACCGCCGAAGATGTCGCCGAAGATATCGCCAAAGATATCGCTGAAGTTACCGGCACCCGCGCCGCCACCGTAACCGGGTCCACCACCCATCGACTGATCGACACCGGCGTGACCAAACTGATCGTAAGCGGTGCGTTTCTGAGCATCGTTTAAGACCTCATACGCCTCTTTCGCTTCCTTAAATTTGGCTTCGGCTTCCTCATCATCGGGATTACGATCGGGATGATACTTCATCGCCAGACGACGATAGGCCTTCTTCAGCTCCGCTTCGCTGGCGTTTTTCGCCACGCCCAGCACTTCGTAGTAGTCACGTTTACTCATGGTGTTCCGGTCGCATCACTTTAAGTAGATCGATAACGCGTGGAGTCGTTGCCTCCAACACGCCGAAGGCGCGGAAGTCTAAACTCCCGCGCCCGCGTCTTTCCCCTGACCCAGCTGGGCGGGGGGCTACCATAACCTGATGGTTACTTATTGTCTTCCTTAACCTCTTCGAACTCGGCATCGACAACGTCATCATCCGCCTGTCCAGCATCACCCTCAGGCTGTGCAGCACCCTCGGCACCAGCGGCATCTGCAGCACCCTTCTCGGCGTAGAGTCGCTCAGCCATCTTGCCGGAGGCCTCGGTCAGCGCCTTGGTCTTGGCCTCGATCTCATCCTTGTCATCACCCTTCATCGCCTCTTCGAGCTCTTTGATAGCAGCCTCGATAGTATCCTTCTCGCCCGGCTCGAGCTTCTCGTCACCCAGCTCTTCCATCGACTTGCGGGTGGCATGGATCATCCCATCGGCCTGGTTACGCGCATCGACCAGTTCGTGGAACTTCTTATCCTCGTCGGCGTGTGCCTCAGCATCCTTGACCATACGATCGACTTCATCATCGGAGAGACCAGAAGAGGCCTTGATGATGATGTTCTGCTCTTTACCGGTACCCTTGTCCTTTGCCGAGACATTAAGAATGCCGTTGGCATCGATATCGAGGGCGACCTCGATCTGCGGTACGCCACGGGGTGCCGGTGGGATATCACTCAGATCAAAACGACCGAGTGACTTATTGGCACTCGCCATCTCACGCTCGCCCTGGAGTACGTGCACGGTAACCGCCGTCTGATTGTCATCAGCGGTAGAGAAGACCTGATTCGCCTTGGTCGGGATGGTGGTGTTTTTATCGATCAGCTTGGTCATCACGCCACCCATGGTCTCGATACCGAGACTCAGTGGGGTTACGTCGAGCAGCAGCACGTCCTTGACGTCACCGCCCAGAACACCACCCTGGATCGAGGCACCCATCGCAACCGCCTCATCGGGATTTACATCCTTACGCGGCTCCTTACCGAAGAACTCCTGTACCGCCTCCTGAACCTTAGGCATGCGGCTCTGACCACCAACCAGGATGACGTCATCGATATCGGAGACGTTCAGACCCGCATCCTTCAGTGCCACCTTACAAGGATCGATGGTACGTACGATCAGCTCTTCAACCAGCGACTCGAGCTTGGCACGGGTCACCTTGACGTTAAGATGTTTGGGACCTGAGGCATCAGCGGTGATGTAGGGTAGATTGACGTCGGTCTGGGCACTCGATGAGAGTTCGATCTTCGCCTTCTCCGCACCCTCTTTAAGACGCTGCAGTGCGAGTGGGTCATTGTGCAGATCGATACCGGTGTCCTTCTTGAACTCATCGGAGAGGTAGTCGATGAGACGCATATCGAAATCCTCACCACCGAGGAAGGTATCACCGTTGGTTGAGAGCACCTCGAACTGGTGCTCGCCATCGATATCGGCGATCTCGATGATCGAGATATCGAAGGTACCGCCACCGAGGTCGTAGACCGCGATCTTCACATCACCGCGCTTCTTGTCCATGCCGTAGGCAAGGGCCGCTGCGGTTGGCTCATTAATGATGCGCTTGACCTCAAGACCGGCAATCTTGCCCGCATCCTTGGTCGCCTGACGCTGTGAGTCGTTGAAGTAGGCAGGAACGGTAATGACCGCTTCGGTCACCTCTTCGCCAAGGAAATCCTCAGCGGTCTTCTTCATCTTCTGCAGCACCTTGGCTGAGATCTCGGGAGAGGCCATCTTGGTGCCCTTCGCCTCGACCCACGCATCACCGTTATCCGCCTTAACGATCTTGTAGGGGACCAGCTTGATATCTTTCTGTACCGCATCCTCTTCGAAGCGGCGACCGATCAGACGCTTGACTGCGTAGAAGGTGTCGGTCGGGTTAGTGACCGCCTGACGCTTGGCCGACTGACCAACCAGCACCTCATTGTCGTCGGTGTAGGCGACGATCGATGGTGTGGTGCGATCACCCTCACTATTTTCGATAACACGTGCCTTACCACCCTCCATCACTGCTACGCAGGAGTTGGTGGTTCCCAGATCGATACCGATAATCTTGCCCATGATCTCAATTCTCCACTTCAAACCGTCGTTTTGACGACGGGGATTTATTCAAATTCGTTAAAACTGCATTCTGCCCCTGAAGATGGGGTTACTCGTCCCGATTTCAAGCCTGCAGAGTGATATTAATTACTCAGCGGCCGCTTTAGAAACCACCACCCGTGCCGGACGGATCAGACGATCATTGAGGGTGTAGCCCTTCTGGAACACCGCCACCACCATGTTGGGCTCGACCTCGTCGGTCTCCTGCATGGTCATCGCCTGGTGATTATCCGGATCAAACCTCTCCCCCTCGGGATTAATCTCGGCGATACCGTGCTTCTCCATCGCAGAGAGCAGCTGTTTGAGGGTCATCTCACTCCCCTCGCGGAGGGTCTCAACCGTAGCGCCCTCATTGGCAGCCGCTGCCACACCCATCTCGAGGCTATCAACCACACTCAGCAGCTCGTTGGAAAACTTCTCCAGCGCGTACTTGTGGGCATTCTCCAACTCGCGCGCGGTGCGCTTGCGCAGATTATCCATCTCGGCACGCAGCTTCAGTGTCTCGTTCCAGTGCTCATCGGCCTTGGCGCGTGCATCTTCGAGCAGCACCGCCACATCTTCAACGGGAGCATCCCCCTGAACCGCCTCATCCTCGGCGGCCGACAGGACCTCCCCCTCAACAGCGCCACTCTCATCAGTTTGCGGCTCTTGCTGATTGTTATTACTCATCTTTATAAAACTCCAAACACATAATCTATTGCGGGTTATTAATTCGGTTCGCTGCTATATGGGGCTTATTCACGTGGATTCAAGGCGGCGCTGAGCAGCTTGGCGGTGACATCGACTATCGGGATCACCCGCTCATAGGCCATACGGGTCGGACCAATCACGCCCAGTACACCGACCCCTTGCCCCTCAATGTTATAGGGGGCAGTCACCACGCTGCACTCATCCAGCACGCTGTAACCCGACTCTTCGCCGATGAAGATCTGTACCCCATCGGCGTTAATACTGTGATCAAGCAGATGCAGGATCTCCTGCTTCTGACTGAACGCCTCAAACAGTCCACGCAGCTTCTCTACGCTGCTCATATCGCTCAGCCCCATCAGATTGGTCTCACCAGCAAGTAGAAAATCGTTGTCGTTACGTTCGGCATCAAACAGCTCACCCGCCGCATCGATCAGTGAGCGCATCACCTCATCCATATGTTCGCGCGCCGACTCCAGCTCAGCCACCATCAGCTCATGCAGCTGGCTTACGTCCTGACCGGCGAAGTGGCTACTCAGATAGTTGGCAAAACGACGCAGATTCTCGGCACTGTAGTCACGATCGACATGAATGATGCGGTTCTGTACCTCATGTTCGTTGACCACCAGAATCACCAGGATGCGACGATCGGAAAGCGGTAGAAACTCCACCTGACGCAGAATCGTCGTCTGCAGTCGTGGCATCGTCACCACCCCCGCCATCTGCGAAACACCGGAGAGCAGTGAAGAGGCCTTGTTGAGCAGCAACTCCTGACTATCGAGTTTGGGATCGAGCAGCTGCTGAAACTGGCCCAGCTCACGGGTATCGAGTTCACGCACCGTTAGCAGTGAATCGACAAACATGCGATAGCCCTGCACGGTAGGGATACGTCCTGCGGAGGTATGGGGGGAGCTGACCAGACCCAGCTCCTCCAGATCGGAGATCACATTGCGGATCGTGGCGGGACTCAGTTTCAGACCGATATCGCGCGCCAGGGTGCGGGAACCAACCGGGGTGCCCTCTTCTATATAGTGTTCAACCAACACCTTGAGCAGATGCTGGGCGCGCTCATTGAGCGCTATCGACACACCATTTTCCGTTTTTGTTTGACTCACTCGATTAATTTCCGGTGATGACCCCGTCCGACGCCGGCGAAATAGTAGCACTCTGACCTATCGAGTGCTAACGCCACTAAGGGTCTATCTATGGGCGCTGTTGGCGGCTTGCAATGGGCGTGATAACGTTGCCAAAAAAGCACAGGTGCAATAGATGTCCACCCCCTTCAAAACCATTGGTCTCATCGGAAAATTTGACGACCCGAGCATTGCAGGCACCCTGCACGCACTCAGCGAACACCTACTCGAACAGCGCCAGCAGCTGCTGCTCGATGAGAACACCGCCAAGCTACTGCCCGAGCTGAACCTCGAGAGCGCCAGCCGCGATGAGATCGGTCGTCGCTGCGAGCTGGCGATCGTGGTGGGCGGTGACGGCACCCTGCTCAACGCCGCCCGTAGCCTCTGCGAACATGAGATCGCCATTCTCGGCATCAATATGGGTCGGCTCGGTTTTCTGGTCGATGTCTCACCCGCTGAGATGGTGGCCCGCCTCGATGAGATCCTCGGCGGCAACTACCTCGACGAGGAGCGTTTCCTGCTTGAGATGTATGTCGAGGGTGTGGACGGCAGTTGCCGCCCCTTCAATGCACTTAACGATGTGGTGGTACACAACCCCGAGGTGGCGCGCATGATCGAGTTCTCCACCTACATCGACGGCAGCTTCGTCACCACCCAGCGGGCCGATGGTCTGATTGTCGCCACCCCGACCGGCTCAACCGCCTACGCCCTCTCCAGTGGCGGTCCGATCATGCACCCCTCACTCGACACGGTGGTGATGGTGCCGATCTGCCCACACACACTGAGCAATCGCCCACTGATGGTCAATGCCGCCAGCCGTATCGAAGTAGTGGTCAACGAGACCAGTAGCAGCCACTCGCAGGTAAGCTGTGATGGGCAGGTCACCGTCGATCTGAAGAGCGATGACCGCATCATTATTCAACGCAAAGAGAAGCGCCTGCACCTGATCCATCCGCAGGGTTACGACTACTTCGAGATCCTACGCGCCAAGCTCGGCTGGAATGAGCACCCCGGCAAACAGTGTCCGGAGGTTTAACCGATGCTGAGTCAGATCCAGATTCGCAACTTCGCCATCGTCGAACAGCTCGATCTTGAGCTGCAGGCGGGTATGACCGTACTGACCGGCGAAACCGGTGCCGGCAAGTCGATCCTGATCGACGCGCTGGGCCTGGTGCTGGGTGACCGCGCCGATAGCGGCATCGTCCGTCACGGCACCAAACGGGCCGAGATCGGCGTCACCTTTCAGGTCGACACCAACAGCGGCGCCGCCGAGTGGTTGGAAGAGAACGAACTCGACGATGAGGGTGAGTGCCATATCCGCCGAACCGTCAGCCACGAGGGTCGCTCCAAGGGTTACATCAATGGTCGCCCGGTGCCGGTGGCACAGCTCAAGGCGCTGGGTGAGATGCTGGTCGATATCCACGGCCAACACGCCCACCAGTCACTGGTTAAACGCGATATTCAGCGCCAACTGCTCGATGAGTTCGCCAACTACCCCAAGCTATTAAAACAGGTGAGCAGCCTCGCCGATGAGTGGCATACCCTGCATGAGGAGCACCAAGCGCTGCGTCAGGCCGCGGCTGATCGCGATTCGCGCCTCGAGCTGCTGCGCTACCAGGTCGAGGAGCTGGATGCACTGGCACTCAGCGCCGATGAGCTGCCAAAACTGGAAGAGGAGCACGCACGCCTCGCCCACGCCGGTGAGTTGATCGATGTCTGTCAGCGTCATCTCGATCTACTACGCGACAACGATGAGCAGACCCTGCTCTCTCAGCTAGGCACTCTGCTGCACGAGATGTCAGATCAACTCAGCATCGATGGCAATCTGTCAGAGAGTTTCGAGCTGCTCAACTCGGCACAGATCCAACTCCAGGAGGGGGCCGATGAACTGCGCCGCTACACCGATCGACTCGAACTCGATCCCGAGCGTCTGCAATATCTCGACGAACGCCTCAGCACCATCCACAACCTGTCACGCAAACACCACGTAGAGCCGCACCAGTTACCACCGCTCGCACAGCAGCTGAGTGATGAGCTGGCCAACATTGAGCAGGCCGATATTCGTCTCGATGAGATCGGTGCCGAGATTGAGGCGCTGCAGAATCGTTATATAAAGGCAGCCAAACAGCTGACCAAATCGCGCAGCAAGACTGCCAAACAGCTAGGCAAGGGGGTCAGTACGGCGATGGATGAGCTCGGCATGCAGGGCGGTATCTTTGAGATCGCACTGCAGTCGCACGAGAGTGAAAAACCCTCACCGCATGGCATGGAGCAGATCGATTTTCTCGTCACAGCCAATCCCGGTCAGCCGCCCAAGCCACTCAGCAAGGTCGCCTCGGGGGGTGAACTCTCGCGCATCAGTCTGGCGATTCAGGTCATCCTTGCCGATAGCGCCCACATCCCCACACTGATCTTCGATGAGGTCGACACTGGAATAGGTGGTGGTGTGGCCGAGACGGTGGGACGTAAGCTCAGAACCCTCGGTGAACAGCGCCAGGTGCTCTGTGTCACCCACCTACCACAGGTCGCCTCGCAGGGGCATCAACATCTGCAGGTCGCCAAACAGAGCGATGGTAAACAGACCGCCACCTCGATTCTGCCACTGGTCGAACAGGCACGAGTCGATGAGGTGGCACGGATGCTGGGCGGACTTGAGATAACTACCCAGACCCTGGCACACGCCGAAGAGATGATTAGTCAGGCGGGTTAGTTAGTAATCTCAACTGAAGCGGCAGCCCAATCGTTAGAGTCATCAACCGAATACGGTGAAATCCGGGGCGATAGGCCTCTGGATTTCACTTCGTTACATCTCGGCTACAGAATGACTAACCTTTTTTCTGGCAATCTGAACAGATGCCATGAATATAGAGGGCGTGGTCGGTCATCTGATAACCGGCCCGCTCAGCGATTTCTCGCTGCAGGTTCTCAATCGTCTCATCGACGAACTCATCAACCTTGCCACATTTCACACAGAGGATATGGTCGTGGTGGGTGCCCTGCTCCAGCTCATACATCGACTGGCCGCTCTCAAAGTGGTGGCGGGCAACAAGACCGGCGGTTTCAAACTGCGCCAACACCCGATAGACGGTAGCCAGCGCGATATCCTCGCCAGACTCATGCATCATCCGGTAGACCTCCTCTGCGGTCAGGTGCCGGTGCTCACTCGCCTCAAGCATATTGAGGATTTTTACCCGCGGCGCGGTGACCTTCAGTCCCGCACGTTTTAATTCTTCCGATTCCAAGCTACTGCTCCATTATTGTTATGTTCGTGCCATTGGTACCCGGCTTGGGTTATTATCGCGCCAGCTAAATCAACGAATCAACACAGGCGGACAAGCAAAGATGGGAAAGCTTCTCATTACGTTACTACTCAGCGCAACTCTTACCCTTAGTGGTTGTGTGGTACATAAAATCGACATCCAGCAGGGCAATGTGGTCAGCCAGGAGATGCTCGATAAACTCAAACCCGGCATGAGCAAACGTCAGGTTCGCTACGCGCTCGGCACCCCGTTGATTACCGACACCTTCCATCAGGACCGCTGGGACTACGTCTACAGCCTCAGCGAGGGCGGCAAACTGAAAGAGAAACGTCGTGTCTCACTCTTCTTCGAAGAGGAGAAGCTGAGCCGCATCGAGGGCGACATGCGCCCTAGTGCGAGCGAGTAACGTCTACTTCTCTGCGGGGGTCTCTCGAGCCCCCTTGGACATCTTCTTACCTGCTGCCGCACGCTGTTTGCGCACCTCTTTAGGATCAGCAATCAGCTTGCGGTAGATCTCAACCCGGTCACCCGCGCGCAGCGGGTTGGCAAGTTTTCCGAGCTTGCCAAACACACCCACCTTATTAACCGCCAGATCAATCTCCGGATAGCGCTGCAGCAGTCCCGAGCGCTCAATCGCGCCCTCCAGCGTACAGTCGACCTCCACCTCCAGGGTGACAATCACCTGCTCATCGGGCAGTGCATAGGCGACCTCAACCGGAATCTTTTCAACGTTTTCCATAGACATCCACCGCCCGCTTGCAGAAGGCATCGACCAGCGTATTGGCGATCTGGCTAAAGACCGTACCAAAGGCCATGCTCATTAATCTGTTTGAGAATTCAAAATCGAGATCGAGTGACACCTTGCACGCCTGCTCACTCAGCACCTCAAAGCGCCAGTAACCCTCAAGGCGCTTAAACGGCCCCTCAACCAGTCCCATTTCAATCATCTTGCCCTGCTGCAGTCGGTTACGGGTGGTGAACTTTTTCTGCACCGCCCCCTTGGCCACCTCGATACTCGCCTCGACCAGATCCTCATTACGTGAGAGAACCTCGGACGAGCGACACCAGGGAAGAAAGGCTGGATAGGCGTCGACATCATCAACCAGATCGAACATCTCTCTGGCAGAGTAATTTACCAATGCACTCTTATTTACTGTTGCCAACTGTTGTTACCCGATTGAGATGAGACCAATGGCGTTAAGGAAGACGATTGAGACCGCAACCGGCGTGACATAGCGGATCAGAACACGCCACACCTTAAAGAAGAAACCATCCTTCATTGCCAACTCGTCGAGGCTTGAGGCGCGACTCATCTGCCAGGCAGCAAAGAGTGCGATCAACAGTCCACCCAGCGGCAGCATGATATTAGAGGTGAGATAGTCGAGTAGATCAAAAATGGTCTTATCGGCGAAGGTCTCAAACATCGACAGCGGTTTCACCTCCGACCAGATATTAAAGGAGAAGACGGTGGCCAGACCGAGTAGCCAAGCGGTCATACCAGTCCAGCTCGCCGCCTTGATACGGTTCATGCCCATATTCTCCACCTGATAGGCCACCATCGGTTCAATCAGTGAAATGGCCGAGGACCAGGCAGCAAAGACCAGCAGCATAAAGAAGATCGACCCAAACAGTTCACCGCCCGGCATCTGACCAAAGGCGATTGGCAGGGTCTGGAAGATCAGCCCCGGACCAGCGCCCGGTTCCAGGCCATTGGCGAAGACGATTGGGAAAATCGCCATACCTGCCAACAGCGCTACCACCGTATCGGCGATGGCAATCATCACCGTGGTTTTTGCAATCGATGCCTTCTGCGGCAGGTAGGAGCCGTAGACCATGATCGCACCCATACCGAGGCTGAGGGTGAAGAAGGCGTGGCCCATCGCAATCAATACCCCGTCGGCGGTGATCTTGTCGAAGTTGGGGGTGAAGAGGAACTCCAACCCCTGTTGGAAGGCGCCGGTGTTCATCGCATACCCAACCAGGATGATCAGCAGGATAAAGAGCGCCGGCATCAGGTAACGCACCGCCTTCTCCAGACCACCCTTCACACCACGAGCGACCACCACCGTGGTCATCACCATAAAGATGGTGTGCCAGGTGATCAGCCGTTCGGGATCGGAGATCAGCGAGCTGAAAATACTACCGACACCATCTGCCGTTTGACCGGTAAAGACACCTGCTGCGGTCCGGAAGAAATAGGCCAGCGCCCAGCCAGCGATGACACTGTAATAGGAGAGGATCAGGAAACCAGCGGCGACACCGGCCCAGCCGAGGTACTTCCAGGCGCCGTTACGCCCCTCCTCCTCCGCTAGATGGCGCATGGTATTGATCGGGCTGCGACGACCGCGACGACCCAACATGATCTCCGCCATCATGGTCGGCACACCGATCACCGCAATACAGAGCAGATAGACCAGTACAAAGGCACCACCACCGTTCTCACCGGTGATGTAGGGGAATTTCCAGATGTTACCGAGACCGACCGCTGAACCCGTCGCCGCCAGTACAAAAACCCATCGTGATGACCACTGTCCGTGTATCGATTCGCGCTTCTCCACGGCTTCTCTCCAGCTCTTGTTATTAGATCCGCGCCATTATCGACCAATTGAGCGGACGTCTCAAGCCGCATTCGGGCGAAATCGCCATCCCCTTGCACCGCCGCATCCCCTATAATGTCGCGCCATGGCGAAGAAAAAACCAAAAAAGAAACCGGCGGACAGCGGCAGCACCATCGTGCTGAACAAAAAAGCACGGCACGACTACCATATCGAAGAGCGTTTTGAAGCGGGTCTCGCCCTTGAGGGGTGGGAGGTCAAAAGCCTGCGTGCGAACAAGGTGCAGCTAGCCGATAGTTATGTCTTTCTCAAAAAGGGCGAGGCATGGGTCTCCAACCTGCTCATTACGCCTCTACAGACCACCTCTACCCATATCACCCCCGAACCGACCCGCGTACGCAAGCTGCTACTGCATCGCCACGAGATCGACAAACTGATTGGCGAGGTTGAGCGCAAGGGATACACCCTGATCATCATGGCGCTCTACTGGAAGTATGGTCGAGCCAAGGCGGAGATCGGTGTCGCCAAGGGCAAACAGGCGCACGACAAACGCGCCGCGCAGAAAGATCGCGACTGGTCACGCGAAAAACAGCGCGTACTCAAACACGGCTAATCAGCCACTCAAACCCACTCAACTTGAATTGGGTCCGTCCGACCTCTATATCTAATCGCGTAGGGAGTGTGCTTCGGCTATACTCCCCACCGTTACCAATGGGGGCGACATGGCTTCGACGTGGGTCGCGAAACCTGAGGTGCATGCCGAGGTGCAGGATTCCTCGTAAATCCGTCTGCAAACTTTTAGTTGCCAACGACGACAACTACGCACTCGCAGCTTAAAAACCTGTAGATTGCCGTCTGACCGGGGCCGTGCTTGTGCGCCCGGGTTCTTCGGAACATTCAGGCGTCGACTCTCACAAGATCGTCATGACGTGCGTCCGGCGCTGATTGCCTAAAACTCTACCGGAATCGCTGTCAGTGGGCCCCGCCGACCGGGTTGCTGTCAGTTAAAATAATAGGCCGGATAAGCATGTAGAGCCGATGGCAGAGGGCTTGCGGACGCGGGTTCGATTCCCGCCGCCTCCACCAATCAAGGGTTTAGAGCAGACCACTCTAGACCACCTTATACCAAGTACTATCAACAACTTAACCAAATACTCTTTCTAGATCATCTGGTCTGGAAGGGGCTGTTTTGGCCTCTGTTTAGTCACAATTTAGTCACAACTTCCTTCGACCAGCTTGCGGTTTGCAAGAGCGATAATCGAGACGCCGTAAGCAAGTGGATGCCGCAAGGCGTGGCGCGAAGGCATCGGAGCGCCACGCCTTGCGGCATCCGCTTGTGTCGGTGTCAGCACCTAGTCTTGGCTACGAGGCTAAGAAGCATCAGGGCAGCCAGATGATCGACTGAATCAAGGCTGTTATCCCTTGCCAGCATTCTGAGATTGTCGCTGGAGGCTTGGTTATCTCTCTGCAACAGGATACCGGTGAAGTCGAATGGCAGACTATCAAACCCCTTAAAGTTGAAGGCTCTCACTCATCATCAGTTCAGGTAAAGAGCCATGATCAGGGCTACCTGCTAATAGACGGAAACCCAGCAAAGTTTCTACAGGGCCACAATATTTTCGGCACTGACGATTTAGTCAATCTTTGCTACGCATTCTTTGATCGCATCACGGAAAGCCTAGGCCTCAAACCATCTCCATATTATCGCGCAAAGTGGCTATCAGCTACTGAGAGTGGACACCACTCAATCTTTCCGTCTCGACTGTCAGAATGATGTGGCTGCGTGGTTACACGCTGCTACTCCTCATTGTTAAGGGAAAGCACCAGGCTGCATCTGCATACAGCGGCGAAACGCTCTACATTGGCCAAAAATCCAGAAGAATATCTCTCAAGTTACACAATAAATACAAAGAGCTTCAAAAACACAACCAGACGTTCCTAGTTGGGCATATGGCACGGAGATCTACTTCGACCCTCGCACCCAGAACAAAAACGTGAAATAGCCACTTCTCTGTGGCGTGATTCGTAGTATTATCGCTGCATTACCACATAATACCCATGGATATAGAAAAGGAACTCACATGTCACTACAGGATGTTGAACGAAAGTACGCTCAAAACCAGCCATTACCAGCAACTAGATGGGTGCTGATAATTGCATTTGGCATCTTCTTAGGAAATACCCTCTCACTTGGCCTAGAACGTGCTGTTACCTACTGGAAATTCGGCAAGTTGCCATGGCTGCAAAAGAGGCCGTGCAAAGAAGTTCCGCAGAACGAGCTGTACAGCTAGAAGCAGACAGGAAGGCTCAGGCAGCACGTTTAGAGCAGCAGCGAATCGAGAGCGCCACAAAGAGGGACGGATATCGACAGGCCAAATGGACATGTGATTTTTGGCGCCAACAAGTTGCCAAAGAGAACTCTGCATCCAACAGGGCATATGGGGATGACGCCTGCAGCGGTCTATCTCAGTTCAGATAGAGCCCTGATGCCTTTCGAATCAAAACAGACATGAATACCCAGACAGCATGAAAACCTAGCATTTCTCGTAGTAATTGTAGCGCTTGGATATCTCTTCTTTCAGGATCAAAGCATCCTCAATCCTGACAGAGGTCAGCAGGTTGAGAACAGCGACAAACGTATTCGAGCTGCATACAATAATCAGCAGAGCTGACTTACAAATCCATGGCAAAGGAATCGTGACGTGAGTCCTTCCAGATGATTTTGAAGGCTCACGCCATCAGAAGTTCATTCTAATGGGTCACCATCAAGAAGCTCATAGAGCTAACTGGTCACAGCGACAACGCAATAAGAGCGAAAATTTAGAATGGCGCCTGGCTCTGCGAGAAACATTGGCGTAAGGCACCCGACATCCACATTCTATTTAATCTCAAGGAGATCGAGGCATGGATGGAAGGCAAGACGGCGTAAGAAGTCGCTGTAATAGCATTCAAATCGACTTCACTATCGTGGAGTCAGACTTTACTTGGAGATTTCACTAAAGGTGACAACGGGCCACTTGATGACCTCGAGCAGATTGAGTACCGCTTTGGGATGACCGGGCACTCGCTGCGCGTGCACCGGCACGAGAGCCCCTTCTCTTGGGTGCCTTAGAGGGTATGAGGTGTGACACTAATCCACCTTTTGCTTGTGGGCTTCGATGGCGATGGGTAATCTCCCTCATCACGGGTTGGTCATTTCAGGAGTACGCGTCAGTGCAGCAGCAGATCAATGAAGCCTTGGACTATTTTCACCGGGGACGTTTCGATAAGGCCGTCGCCCGGATCTCGCCCCTGCTCAAGCGCCAACCGAAAAACCCCCAGCTCCACCTGCTGCTCGGCGCCTTTAATGCCGGCCGTGGTGAGCACCGTCGGGCGATCAAGAGCTATGAGAAAGCGCTCGCACTCGAACCGCAGCTGCTCGATGCCCGCTTTAACCTAGGGCTGGCCCACCAGGCACTGGAACAGTTTGATGAGGCTGAGCGCTGCTTTCGCCAGATACTCAACCAGCATCCCAACCACCCGCAGAGTCTCAACGAGCTCGGCACCGCCCTCTCGGCGCAGCAGGACTACGAGGCGGCAGATGAAGTCTTCGCACTTGCCATCACGGCCGCGCCCGACTTCCCCGCTCCGGCGATCAACCGTGGACTAAACCGGGTCAAACAGGGGCACTTCGAGGAGGGAATCGCCGCCATCGAGCTGGGACTGGCCCTCGACCCTAACGATGCCGTGGCCCTCTATAACCTCGGCTACGCCTATGAGCAGATGGGCCAATTGGATGCGGCCCTCGCCGCCTACCTGCGCACCGAGGCAATCGCACCCGATGAGGTCGACACCCTCAACAACCTCGCCAACCTCTTCTCCGAGCAGCAGCGCTTCGATGAGGCGCTACCGCGCTACAAGCGCTGTTGTGAATTAAAACCCAAGACGGCGGAGTATCTATATAATACGGGGCGCTGCTGTAACAAGATGAGGGCTTCCCCTGAAGCGATCGCGCCCCTAGAGCAGGCGATTGCACTCAAGCCCGCCTACGTCGAGGCCCGCATCGAGCTGGGGCTGGCACTCAATCGCTGTGATCGTAGTGAGTTCGCCATCACGATACTTGAGCAGGCAATCAAGCTCGATTCCGCTTCGGCCAGCACCCATGCAGCACTCGGTAATTGTTACATGAAACTCGGTCACTACCCGGCTGGCCGAGCTGCCTTTGAGCAAGTCCTTGACCTCGACCCCGAGGACTCGGCTTCGCTGCGTAATCTGCTGATGCTGCTCGAGTACGATCCTGACGCCGATGATGCCCACCGGATGCGCATCGCCAAACAGTGGGGGGAGCTGGCCATCAAGCGAGCCGGGGGACCGCGACCGCACCCTGCACCCTACCCGAAGGCACCGGGCGAGCCACTGCGCATCGGCTATGTCTCGGGCGATTTCAGACAACACACGGTAGGACTGTTTATCAAGGCACTACTCAAGCAGCACGATCAGAGTCGCTTTGAGGTGTTCGCCTACGCCAACAACCACGAGGTCGACGCGGTCACCGAGGAGATCCAGGCGGTCACCACCTACCGGCCGATCGGACACTTAAACGATGAGCAGGCGGTTACACTGATCCAGCAAGACAAGATCGATGTGCTGGTCGATCTGAGTGGTCACACAGGGCGTTCACGCATCGATCTCTTCGCCTGGCGCCCCGCACCGGTGCTGGTCGAGTTCCTCGGCTACTTCTCCACTACCGGCCTCCCCTACTTCGATGCCCTGCTAACCGATCGCTGGCACACCACACCCCAGATGCAAGAGCACTTTGTCGAACCCCTGGTCGAGCTCGAGGGTGGGCGCTTCAACTACCAGCCAGTCCCGTTTGCACCCGAGGTGAGTCCTCCCCCCTGTCTTGAACGCGGCTACGTCACCTTCGGCTCGTTCAACAACCACACCAAGTATCACGCCGGGGTCTATGCACGCTGGGCCGAGATCCTGAAACAAGTCCCCGACTCCAGGTTGCTGCTCAAATCGGGGGCCTACGAGAACATGGGGTTGAGGAATGATGTGTTAGAGGCCTTTGCTGAGCACGGTATCGAGCCTGAGCGGATCGAGCTGCGGGGGAGGTCATCCCACGAGGAGATGTTGGCCGAGTATAGCGATATCGACATAGCTCTCGACCCCTTCCCTTTCACAGGTGGAATGAGCAGCTGTGAGGCGCTCTGGATGGGGCCCCGGTCGTGACTGAACCGCAATCACGCATGGTCAGTCGTCAGAGTTACGCCTTTCTCTCAGATCGGCATGCCGGAATGGGTAGCTGACAATGAAACACATTACATCGAGATCTGCGTCGGTCTTGCGAAAGAACCACAGCATCTAGCAGAACTGAGGCCGAGATTGCGTGAGGCTATGACGCGGTCGTCGCTAATGGATGTTGAGGCTTACACTAGGTCGTTTGAATCGTGCCTCATCAATATTGCAGATCAACAGCCGTTGAATGAACCAGGAAACGATCATGAAACGCATCGATGTCCAAGCCTATGTCAATGTGACGCTCGGTAATGCGTCGCAGCGAAACGGCTCTTAAAAGATCATGCTGGCCAGATCATTCCAGATCGCAACCCGATCTACGCCGTTGTCAGCACGCCTAAGTCTGGCTCGATCTACCTGATCAACGTCCCTCAGAAAACACTTCATCTTCCGTTTATCCCACTCTTCCATGCCTATGGGAGCAACGAACATGATCTCTATCTTCCCACGCTCGTCACTGCCGCAGCTAATGGCGCCGTCATATGGGGAGCAACTATCCATGCAATCAATTATTTTACTTATCTTTCTAATAGTTAATGATTGTTTTGGTAGTTGCCGCCTCCACCAACAAAATAGGGGTTGTCCATTGGGCAGCCCTTTTTATTTGTATTGAGCCGTGTGTATTAGAAGCCGCTCTAAGTTCGGATATTTGCATAGATGCATCACTTTCACGATGACCTGAGATATTCAAAAGCGACACCCGTCACCTTCACCAATCGAAGATTTAGATCAGCCATTTCCAGACCAACACCCCCATTTCACCTGCCACTTATCCAAGTCCCTTTAGTCGGAGAGATGGTTCGGCAGGGCGTCAATAGGCTCGGGGTAGAGGAAAACCGTAGAAAGTGCTGTGCAAACTCTCAACTATCCTGGCGAGAAAACCCTGGAATAATTACACGCTTCTCAACGTAACGTGCCGCCAACACAAGAATGGAAACGAATAACAGATAGACGATCGCCGCGAACAGGTAAGCCTGAAAGAACTGAAAATTGGTTGCGGCCAGTTCTTGTACCCGGGCGAAGAATTCAGTGTATTGAATAAGGAATGCGACTGAGCTGTCCTTCAAGTTGCGTATAACCTGGTTGGTCAAGGCTGGCACCGATAAACGCAGCACCTGCGGCAAAACGATGAAGCCGAATACCTGTGTGTGATTAAAACCTTGAGCCCTGCCTGCCTCGATTTCAACGTAATCCAGCCCGTTATAGGCCGTCGTCATATAAGCAGCATTATATGCCGCCACATTTAATGTAAAACCAATCACCGCAACCATAAACGGAGAGAGGGATATCCCCATTGCGGTAAGCCGTAGTACATCAGGAATAACAGAACGATCAGAGGCATTCCGATGAAAAGGAGATGTACCCTGGATCAAACGCCTCACCCATGCGCGGTGACTTAAGGTGAGATAAAACACGACAATACCAAATATCAATCCGGTGATACTCATCGTGACAGTGAGTTTCAGGGTTTCTACCAGACCGGTCATGATGAGCGGCATCTGATCGAGCAAATCACTCAGAAACACACTCCATCCGTTCATCGTGCACTCGCCTCCTGACCGAAGAAATCACGAATATTTTCATCAGGATGGTGGCTAGAGAATGATCAATGGCCTCTTCAGCCAGAATCACCCCTTATCAAGGAAGGTAACGCGCTCAGCGATAGCACTGGCCAACCGCAGATCATGGGTCACACAGAGCATGGTCACGTTTTCACTGTTAAGCCGTTCGATCAACTGTCCCACTTCGCGTGACATGACGGGATCGAGCGCCGAAGTGGGCTCATCAAGAACCACCACAGCAGGGTCCATCGCCAGAGCACGAGCCAATGCCACGCGCTGTTTCTGGCCACCCGAAATCTGTGAGGGATATTTATCTCGATGTTCGGCCATGTCCAAACGAACCAATTCGTGCATTGCTTTCTCTTCCGCCTCAGCACGACGCATTCCACGTAGCTTTCGCAGGCCCAGCGTAACGTTATCCATCACAGTGAGGTGTCGATATAGCGCAAATTGCTGAAACACGAAGCCGATACTTTGCCGTAAGGCACGCACATCAACATCGGAATCGCATATATTCTTGCCACGAACATGGATCGTGCCGGAGTCAAACTCGACCAACCGGTTGATACAACGCAGCAGCGTTGATTTGCCACAGCCCGACGGACCCATGACGACCTTGACCTCACCTTCGACAACATCCAGATTGATGCCATCCAACGTAATCTGCTGGTCAAACTTTTTCACCAGATCGCGAATTTCTATAAGTGCCATATAACTTCCTCTGGATCTCTTCCGCGATTAGCTCTGACCCATACCGGGGACACGATAACGCCGCTCTAAGAACTGCACACCGAGAGCAGGGTGCGATAGATGGCGAAATAGAGGACACCTACCGCGAGATAGATCTCAATACCACGCAATGTTGTCGATGCGAGCGTCATCGCCTGCTTGGTAATTTCGGGAATACCCACGGTGTAGGCAAATGGCGAGTACTTCAGCACGGTGGTGAACTCGTTCACCATTCCCGGTACCGAAAACGCAGCATTTGGGGAATTTCAATGTTGAGCAGGATTTGCAGCCGAGTCATGCCTATCGCTTGTGCGGCAAGAATTTCGTGTTCATCAACCGAATCAACGCACCGCGAAAAACCTCTGCAAGATAGGCGGCGGCGATCAAACCGAGGCTGAGCATCATCGCCGGTAGCGGAGAAACCTTGAGACCGAGACTGGGCAGTCAAAATAGACCAGAAAGAGTAAGACCAGCACGGGGATACCGCGAAAGATGTAAGTAAAACATCCACCGCAGATGTCACACCGTACCAGCCCATTCGCCGCATACCTGCCGCCACGAGTCCAACAAGCAGACCCGTGGCACTGCAGGCGATTGTCACCAATAGGGTGTAACCCACACCCTGCGCCAGTAGCGCAATGATGTCGAAAAAGTTCATACGCTATATCGGCGCAGGACTATTTCATCCATTTATCGACAATTGCCTTGATTTTGTCAGAGCCTAGCTCGACCAGATATTTATTGAAATCGTCGCGGCGTGGAGAGCCTTTGGCAAAAGCAAAACCAAGTTGATCGAAGCCAGTAAAGACGTAGCTGCTTTCGATAGGCAGTTTCTTCTTGTAGAGGTAGTCAGCGAAGACAGGCTCTTCAATGAAGGCAAGATCGAGGTGACCATTTTGCAGATCGCTTACCACTTCACCATAGGTCGGGTAGAGTTTCACCTGGCTAAGCGAGTAATAACCTTTAGGTTCAAGATCATTTTTGATCAGATCGTTATAAGCCATGCCACGCGGATAGCCGATAGAGTATTGCTTCAATTGCGCCAGATCATCGATTTTGATGTTGTTCTTCGTCAGACCTACCAGATGCCAGCTGTTGTCAAAGTAAGGCTCTGAGAAATCCATCGCCACCTTGCGCTTATCGGTAATCGAAATACCCGAAAAAGCCACATCGGCTTGTCCGCTGGAAACTGCACCCAGCATGCCCTGCCAATCATAAGGGGTAACTTCAAGGGTGCAGCCTCTGGATTGCAGTAGCCCTCGAAGATCTCCATATCGATTCCGGTAATCTTTCCAGCCTCCTCAAAGACCATCGGAGGAGATGAAGGTGTGACGGCCACTTTGACAATTTCAGAACCCGCATTGTTTCCAGCGTCTGCGGCCTCTTTATCAGAACAACCCAGAGCGAACAAACTGACGACACACATCAGGCCAAGCAATCGAAGTTTTTATACATGAAGCTATCCAGTCAAATTAGAGAAGGTCTAGATAGTACTGGAGATTCCATATTCAGTACAATTTTTATGGGAATAAGATCGTTCGTGTTACACGACATACACCGCACAAAGCCTTGCTTGAAACATCTATGGCTCTCAGCGCCCCCTTAATGTCGTGCCGTTCTTCTTCAGCCGTTCAAACAGCTGTTATTTTCAATAACAATTTCCCTTATTTTTCCAGGAATGGAAGCGTATCTGTATGGTGCCCTATCATTTTCCACTCCCCTCCTCTTTACGGAATACATTAGTCGCCCGTATTGATACCTTCTCTGGCTCGCCCTCCACGGGGTTATTTTCTCCTATCTCATAATTCTGCGTAAGCGCTATATCCTCACCCAGCGTAACTCTCATATCGGCATGCTCAACCTTTCCTCCAATTTTCATCGCCGTATGCTCTTCCCATACCTCAAGCACCTGCTTCCATCCAACCTGGAATCCACCGTAGGGTCCCATGTAGGTAATGTCGTCTGCATGTGACCAGACCGCTTTCATCGGCTCCATATCACCTTCAAATGTCAGATTCAGAGCAGAATAAAACCCCTCAACAGCGCTCATAATCTCTTTTCATCACTCAGGGATTTATCAGAAAAATCGGGAGTCGCTATTTTTGCGGAAGCATGTTTTGGGCATCCAAGCCCAAGCAAGCGGCAAATACTTAACGCGACCGTTTATGCCTACGGCGCCCCGACCGTCCTGCGTTCGTTGCGTAATCACCTCTTCGCGGCTCTACACAACTCCCTCACTGACTCTACGCCGACATAAAGCCGCTGCTGCATCTTCTCCGTCGTTCGCTCACGCTCTCAACTACGAATAGGCAGACGGCGTCGACTATCGCGGACTAACCGCCTTCGCTTCGCTATCCATGGCGGTCAGCGTCGGTGTTCTTATTCATTTTCACTCCTGGAAAACATTACTTTAAAGCCATCTTTTACAGCGCTCGTAGCACTTCAGTGGCAGAGCACATCAGTCTCGATCGGAAGAGTAGCATCAAGAGTCACTCAGACCCTCTTAATATCCGGTGCTTGAGTCAACAGGCCTACCACCCTCATGATTCTCGGCATGGCATCATGCATTAACGGAAATGACGTGGGTCATAAAATCTGAGCTGCAATGAGCAAGGCTACCCCAAAGAGTGGCCTTTATGTAATGAGTATCATGCACCGTTATGATGCACAGGCACATCTCACACCCGCAATCGCAAAGACCGCTATTAACACAATCTCCATCCAACATCATCAGTCGCTTTATCGTCTATATTTGCCGTAGGCGCGTAACGATCGTCCGGGGAGTCGCTATTTTTGCGAAAGTTTGTTTTGGGCATCAAGCCCAAGCAAACAGCAAAAACTTAACGCGACCGTTTATGCCTTCGGCGCACCGACCGTCCTGCGTACGTTGCGTAATCACCTCTTCGCGGCTCTACACAACTCCCTCAGTGACTCTACGCCGACATAAAGCCGCTGCTGCATCTTCTTCGTCGTCCGCTCGCGCTCTCAACTACGAATAGGCAGACGGCGTCGACTATCGGGACTAACCGCCCTCACTTCGCTCTCCATGGCGGTCAGCGTTCGCTTTTGTCTACCTCAGAAACCCCTACCTCGTTGCTGCGTCGATACTATCCGTACTGCGGATAAGGAGGTTGATCATGAGCAAACAATTCAAAGAAGTAATGACCGCGAATGCTGAATATGTCGCAGATTTTGGTGACAAGGGCGAGCTGCCGATGCCCCCAGGACGGCACTTTGCGATTCTAACCTGTATGGATGCGCGTCTCGATCCTGCCAGGTATGCCGGTCTGGCCGAGGGTGATGCCCACGTGATCCGCAACGCCGGTGGACGTGCGAGCGACGATGCGATTCGCTCGCTGGTGATCTCCTACAAGCTGCTCGGAACGCGTGAGTGGTTTGTGATTCACCATACCGACTGCGGCATGCAGACCTTCACCTCAGAGATCATGGGCGATCTGCTTGTCGGTAGCCTGAAGACCTCAACGGTCGATGAGACCGGTTGGCACGACAGCTACGTCGGCGGTGGAACGACGGCCGGAAAATTCATCAACTGGCTGACCATCAACGACCCTAGAGAGAGCGTGATCGAAGATGTGGAACGGATTCGTAACAACCCAATGGTTCCACACGACATTCCGATTTACGGTTTCATCTACGACTGTAAGTCAGGAGAGCTGCTTGAGGTCTCCGAGGCGACCGCGATTGTTCAGGCGGCTTAATCGTACAAATCAATAATAAAAAAGGGCTGTCATCTTCGACAGCCCTTCCCTTTTAATCAGTTGTTCACAGAACTTGATTTTACTCTCCAGGCGCAGCCCCACTCTCGGCAATTGCCTGACTGATCTCTGCATACTTCTCGAAGGTCTCTCGCTCCTGTACCTTATCGGCCACCGAAATGAAGCGGCGAATCTCCCCCACCGCCTCCTCATAACGCCCCTGCTTCATCAACGCGTTAAATAGCGCGATCGAAATCATGCCCGAACCCGGCTCCATCTTCACCAGCCGCTCATAGACCATCTCCGCCTCGGCGAACTTCTCTTCATAGAAGTAGACACCACCCAGCATCAACAAGGCAGCGGCGTTATTGGGCTCGTCCTTCAGCAGTTCAAGCAGCATCAGACGCCCCTCTTCGTTGCTACCGCCCTCTAGCAGTGCCTTGGCCTGTGCAAGGCGCTCTTCAACATCACTCATTTCAGAACTCATAAATTCTCTTCAAATAGCTAACGGTTTCAGACGCGGATTAACAGCGATCAGATAGTAACAGAGTCGCAAGACGACGCTTGTCGAATCAGATAGACTCGCATGCAATACGACACCATCAATTCTTGCGAAGCCCCCTAACCTTTATGTTGTTATTTCTATCACGACTTTCACGAATCAGCGATTCACTCGCATGGTTCTCAGACGATTTCACCATCCGGTCGTAGAGCAGCACATTGACCGTCGCAGCCAGATTCATGCAGCCCACGGTCGGTATATAGACCACCGCATCGGCCCGGTCGATGATCGATTGACTGAGCGTGCCATCTTCTGGGCCAAACAGATAGAAGGCACTCTCTGGGTGTTGAAACTCGGTCAACGGTGTCGCGTTCTCCGCAAATTCAACACAGACAACCTGCATTCCATCGACCACCTCATCAAGCAGCGATTCAACGCCCACGAGCGGTACATCCTCACTCACACTACGACTCATCTTTGGGATATCGGGATTGAGTGCCACGGCACGAGGGTAGCGGTCACCTGTATAAAAAACCGAATCGACACGAAAATTACCGGCCGCACGCATCACCGAACCGACGTTCTCCGGGCTTTTTGGATTACTCAATCCAATCGAGATGGTTGATTTTTTCATCTGTAAATATCGGCTGTCTTTAGTCGTTGAGAATATTGATTCAATATTATTAGGGGGCAAGATCAAATTGCCAATCAATGCGAATGCTTAGCGTAGCTGGAGCGATCCATATCAACCACTTCAACAGTGACAACGGCCACAGGTAGCCCCTCATC
The DNA here is from genome assembly GCF_013343005.1 of Candidatus Reidiella endopervernicosa. Classification (GTDB taxonomy): domain Bacteria; phylum Pseudomonadota; class Gammaproteobacteria; genus Reidiella; species Reidiella endopervernicosa. The sequence continues at coordinate 1,661,699 of NZ_CP054491.1, read as the reverse complement.
ACGAACGGCCACCAACACGGTTTCACTCAGCAGCCCTTTCTGCTCAGGGGTACGGCCAGCGTGAATATGGCACCGAACATGGAGAAACGGTTTGCGTTCTCCACCAACAAGATAGTGTTCAACCGGAATTGCCCGCACGCGGATATGGCTCTGATCAAACAGCGCTGTCGCAGCAGCGGCTGTGTGAACAACGTTGAGTAATGACTCGATCTGCTCAGCGGTTAGCGCATCACTGGCATATTCGACAATCAGGTGAGGCATCAGAAAATATCTCTTTAACTTATTTCAGGGGTGTAATTGGAAAAAAACGGTTGTAGCTGTGACATAAGTTCAGTTGCCACTCGCTGCTCCGTCGCAAAGATCACACCACGATGATTCATGAAGGTCGACTCCGCACGATTCAGCTCCAGTGGCTGACCATAAAAATCGCTGGCAACTGCTCCCATCTCATTAAACAGTGCAGCCGTAGCGGCAAAGTCCCACAGGCTTCCGCCACCCGGCTCCGTTTTCGGCAGTTTGAAGTAACACCCTGGGCCATGCTCAAGCCCCCAACAGGCACTCATCACCGCTCCACCATTGTGTAACGTCGTTACCCCAGAGAAGCCGAGCTGCGTCGCCATCGTCTCAATACGCTGCAGTAGCTGCGGGAAGTCACTGCGTGACTCCAGAGTGCGGTCACTGATCAGCGTTAACAGCGGGGTATCGCCAGAGGGTACGTGGCACCACGGCTCACCGTTACGCTCTACCCCCTGCCCCTTCACAGCAGAGTAGAGCGTCGCTGTAACCGGATCGTAGACCACGCCAATCAGTGGCTCCCCGGCACGCGATACCAGCGCAATCGAGACGGCATAACCGGGCAGCGACTCGATAAAGGAGAGTGTGCCGTCGAGCGGATCGACACACCAGAAGTGGTCCTGCTGCAGTCGCGCATGGTCATCGCTACTCTCCTCGGTGAGCAGCGCCAAGTCATACCGTTTACAGCTTGGCTGCAGAATTTTGATAATAGCTGCATCACTGAGCAGATCAACCTCGGTCACCACCTGCGAGGCGAGTGTATCGCCCCCCGCCTTATGCTCTACCGCAACCGACTCCGTGCTACGACTCGCGATCAGTGCTCCCGCCTCGGTCGCGGCTCTGATCGCACATTGCGATAGATAGCTGAGATCGTCTGCACTGAGCTGCATCGTTATGCCGTTGCCCCGTTCAACTGCGCCACCACCTCATGGGCGATCCGTTCGCTATAGCCGTGAATCTTCCAGTGGCCAGGGCTCCACCCCTTCACAAAGCGGTGAAAATCGGTCCAGGCGAGGTGATAGAGAGCACGCCACTCCTGCTCCAACGCAGCAAAATCGATATCACTGCTTCGATCACTCAGCGCCGCTTCAAGCTCTTTGAAGTAGGTCTCGAGCAGTCTGCCCTCATGCCGTTCACACTCACTTTCACGCAGACAACTACCGATAAAATAGGCGACATCCTTCATGCCACAGCCACCACCGACATACTGAAAGTCGACCGCGGCCACCGCCTGCCCATCGTGTGAGAAGCAGAAGTTGGCCAGCTTGGCATCGCCATGCACAAGGGTCTGAAAACGGCTCTTTCGCAGCCGCCGATCGATCACACCCGCCGCCGCCTTCAACGGTGCATCCTTCAACACCGCCAACTCATCGGGGCGGGTATCGAGGTGCCAGTAGGTACCCACCTTCCACAGCTGGTCGGGCGTCTCCCCCATATAGGTAGCGTGAAAGTTTGCCAACCAACGCAGACAGACCACCATTTCGCTCATCGAGACCGAATCGAATCGGCGGGGAAAACCGCTGGCATCGAGATCCTCAAAGACCATCAGGAACTCATCCTTGCCCTCCTTCAGCGCATAGCAGCGCGGCACTCGGCAGCTCTCATCACACCGCTCGCTCCACTTGCGGTACCAGCTACTCTCCACGTGGTAGGAGCGCACCTTACGCTTGTGCGAGCGGTCGCTATTCCAGCCACGCGGATGATCTTTCTTGCCCGGCAGTTTCACGTGTTTGATCACCACCGTTTCATGTTCGCCACCGTGCAGTCCGTAACGTGCAATCATCCCGTAGCCGCTCCAGAGCGACTGGATATCTTCGATATGGAAAATCTTGTCGGCGTTGCACGCCTTGCGTGCAATCTCTTGAAAATCATCGTTCATGGATTATTTATATCTTCAGTCTTCTTACCAAGCCCAATAGCTCTTTTGCATTTAAAATAAGCTCTTCTAGCAAAGGCTCATCAACCTCCATGTGCCCTTCGTACTCGGCGAGATTACGTCGATCGTGGCAAATAGAGAATATTCGTATCCGACCTTTGTCGAGATTGACAGTGTGCGTCAAACACTGAAACACCAAATAACGCTTATCTGATCGATATCCAGCAGCTCTTAATGCAGCCAGTGCCAGACCGTGCGACGCGTTATAAGCCAAATCAAAACGACTTGCATAGGACAAACCGTTATTCTCAGCATCGGTCAATCGATCAACTGAGGCACTAACCAACCCTTCAAACTCCGTTTATCGGGTAACTCACTATGAAGCTCCCTAATCCTTGCCAGATTTTCCAAAGTCATCGATTACTCCTTTAATCATATGTTTTGGCCGTTCCATTATCCGCTGCAAAAACTGCTACCTGCTTCCATTTTGATCTAAAGACCGACGCAGCAAAGATAGTAGGATTAATTGGTCGACTCAGTGACTCCTCCACCGGCATCAACAAATCGACAACCTCACCATATACCAGCCCATCTCCCACCAGCATCAGGTCGATATCACTCGTCTTGGTATCGGTCGAATTAGCTACTGAGCCATACACAAAAGCCAACTCAATATTCGAATCAGCTGGTTGGAGTGCTTCACGGATAACATCCGCCACACCAAAGGTCTTTCGCACGATGTTGAGCAGATCGGAATATATCGGATTTTCAGAATTGGCCTGATAGTGAAGCTGATTCCCTTCACGACTAACCACAAGCAGACCTGCGGAACTCAACCGATCAAGTTCGCGCCGGATAGTACCTCGCCCCATATCAGCCCAGCGCACAATTTCGTTAGTATAGAAACTCTTATCGGGTTTGCCGTATAGAAGACCTAACACCCGCTGCTGGGTTTTCGTAAACAAGGCGCTGCCAATAGTGGAAACAGTCATCATCAAACACCGATATAGGACCCATTTTGGGTACTATAGACCCCATTATGGGTCTTTTCAAGAGTCCGCTATTTGATACCAGCCACGCAGATGTTCCTTAAATCGTCATTCATTGAAATTACAGACCTACTAATTTTTCTTCGCCGACTGATTGCCGGCCTTGATGCAGAACATAATAAAAAAGGTGTTCCAGTTATCGTAGCCATCGACATCGTCGATATTCTCTAGCTCGGTCTGGCTCTTCAGATAGCGCGCGGTTTTCTCGATATGCTCATCATCGAGCCCATTTAGCTTGATCAGATCGATTGCGGCCTCAGAGGGTTGCCACTCACTTAATAATTTACTCATCACCTTCGACCTATCAAACTAACGAGGGGACACACGGTTGCTAGTGCCTTTACTGAATGCGTCCGCAGCCTTATCACATAGAGGCTCAGGGCTCATATTCGAACTCAACGGAGCTCACGCAAATCGACTGCCAGCCTGTTCGGTGCCCAGCCATGAACCTTGTCATGGGCCTCAACATAGACGGTCGTCGTCTCTTGCGGGATCGTTACACCATGCAGACCACGGGTAAACGGTTGCTCATTCACGTGAGGATGTAGCAGCACACGATCACCAAGCAGCTGGCCCTCGCCATCCACTACACGCCAGCGATCGGCATAGTGGTCCCAGCCCGTATCGGCATGTTTGAGCGTCACGCTCACAGACCACTGATTGTCACCACGATTCTGAAAATCGGCAGCAAGGATCTGCACATCACCTGCCTCAGCGATATTGATAACCGAGAGAGTCAGGAACGTAGTCATCAATGCACGTAATCTTTTGAGCACTGTCATCACATCCACACTGTAGTCGAAATCAGAACGGGCCTGAATTGCCCCGTCACTACAGGGCTTCTAATACAGACGAGGTGATCAGAACAGCTTACCTGACGGCAGGTAACGCCACCGCCCCGGCGGCAGTTTGCCCATCGAGATACTTCCGATGCGAATTCGTTTCATCGTCGCCACACTCAAACCGACGCTCTCGCACATAAACTGAATCTGCCCCGGTCTTGGTGCCTTCAGCGCAAAGCGTAATCGCGCCTCACTCTGCCGACTCACCTTGGAGCGCATCAGTGGCGCACCTGCCATCTTCATCGGCCGGTTGAGCTGCTCAATCTGCGCATCACTCACAACATCGTTCAGCTCGACCACATACTCCTGCTCATTTCTGTTGGCATCCTCCACCAGACGGCGAACCACGCGCCAGTCATTGGTAAAGGCCACTAGACCCGTCGCCTTGGCCTCCAGCGGTGCCGTGGGTTTAAGCCCCGAGAAGTGACGATTAAGGATGCGGATACGGGAATGATCTTCCTCACTGCGACTCTCAGGCGTAATCAATCCCAGTCCAGCCTCGGGGGACTTCACATCAAATGGATCTGGCAAATTTAGCAGCATCGTCACCGGCGTAATCGGCTCAAGCGTCGCATCGGGGTGCAACTCCACCTTCTGCTGCGACACCTTGAACTGCGGTAGATCGACCATCTTTCCATCGACCTTCACCCAGCCACCCTCAATATACTTCTGGGCATTGCCGCGCGAGCAGCCAAGCAGCTCAACCAGACGTTTGTCGAGACGAATGGGATCACTCATCACAGTCACACAACAGCAGAGATAGTTGGAGGTTCATATATAAAATGGTTACCGGTGTCATTGTTCAGAATAGGTTAATCGCGCCGTGGCATGTTACAGGTGAGGCTAAATAGACGAAAGTTAAAACGTGTGGTTGAGAGCAATCAGGTAGGGTGGGCCGCCCTCTTTGCCCAGGCGACAGTGACAAAATCACGTTACCCTGAGGCTCCCAAGATCATCCCTGTGGTGCAACAATCGCCGCCCCGTAGGCGTGACGTTGGCTGATCGCACCACCATAGGCAAACACATCCAACAAGTTCTCGTAGGCCTGCTGTGGAATGGTCGGATCATCCTGCCAGCAACCCAACCGCTGGTAGGCCAACACCGTCTGACTCAACACCAGTGGATCAATATCGGTAAAAACCCGTACTCTGGGGAGTCGCTATTTTGCGAAAGTTTGTTTTGGGCATCCAAGCCCAAGCAAACAGCAAAAACTTAACGCGACCGTTTATGCCTGCGGCGCCCCGACCGTCTCTGCGTACGTTGCGTAATCACCTCTTCGCGGCTCTACACAACTTCCTCACTGACTCTACGCCGACATAAAGCCGCTGCTGCATCTTCTTCGTCGTTCGCTCGCGCTCTCAACTACGAATAGGCAGACGGCGTCGACTATCGGGGCTAACCGCCTTCGCTTCGCTATCCATGGCGGTCAGCGCCTGCTCCCTGGCGGCGATCTCCTCCGCCGGGGCCTGCAGGACAAAGGCCTGCGATTTTCGGTAGGCACGCATAAAGGCCTGCGCCTGCGCCTTCTCCCCCTGCAACCACTCCCGCGAGGCACAGAGGCTGCTATAGGCGACAGGGCCTACTGCATCCCCCACCGCGGCCACAACATGCGCCTTACCGTCATGTTCGAGTTGCTGTGGCGCAGGCCCCTGCAGATGGAGATAGTCGGCTCGCCCCGCAAGGAAGGCCGCTAGCATCGACTCCGGCTCCCCGGCATCCACCACCTGCAGCGCCTCATAGTCTACCCCCTGACGATGCAGGCCATATTTCAACATCGCCATCGGCTGAAAGAAGTGATCCACCAACACCTGCCGACCCATCAACTTGCGCCATGAAAAATCGGCGTCGGGCTCGCGGGCGGCAATAAAGAAACCGTCACGGTTATTAATCTGGGCAAAATGGACAATATCGGGCAGCTCCCCCGCCTCCAGCGCGGCAAAACTGGTGGCCACTGCCGACTGAGCCAAATCACAGCTACCACGCTGAATATTCTCCACCACCGTATCCCCCGGCCTCTCCTGACGATAGTGAGCCTCCAGTCCCTCCTTCTTAAGAAAACCACCCGCCATTGTCATCAACAGCGGGCTATAGAATGCCGAATGGCGTAAGGGCATGATGGTGATTTGCGACATATGAAACTCTTATTAATGAAACGCTAGAGAAGAGAAGACGACTCGGTAACCAACGAGATGCCTAATGGTATTCAGCCAGCACCAATCCAGAACACGGCCTCTCTAACATGCTCTGCAATGTGTATAGATTTTAGGATAAGGGTTTTCAACGACACCGTCCCCCTCCATCTCAGCATATCCCTCTTCCGCATTAAACCGGCAGGGTGCACAGGCTTCTATTGTCCACGCAGTAGCGGGTAGATCAAATCATCCAGCCCCATCGATTGCTGGAAACAGAGCCACTGCCTCAGCACTATCGGCACGATAACCGATTCGGTTGCTGTACAATCCGATCAACCGATACGACATCGCCGCACGCCAACATCAGGGCTCATAGACGTTCCAAACGGCGATAGACAGACACCTCCAGATAACGAATCGATACAACATGGCTATACAGTGGTTCCCCGGGCATATGCACAAGGCCCGCAAAGAGGTCAAAAAGAGCATGCCGCTCATCGACATGGTGATCGAGGTGCTTGATGCCCGCATCCCCTACAGCAGCGAAAATCCGCTGGTCGATGAGCTGCGCGGCGAGCGCCCCTGCATCAAGCTACTCAATAAGAGCGACCTGGCAGACCCCGCCACCACCAAGGCGTGGCAACAACACTTCGAGCAGGAGCGAGGCGTAAAGGCGATCGCCATCGTCGCCGAGAAGAAGGGCGAAGCGAAAGGGTTGATCCAGAAGCTATCCCAGATCGCCAAAACAGAGCTGGGAGATCGAAACCTCGAACTGAAACCGGCGCGGGTGATGATCATGGGCATTCCCAACGTCGGAAAATCGACCCTGATGAACGGCCTGCTCGGCAGAAACCTGGCCAAGGTGGGCAACGAACCCGCCATCACCAAAATGCAGCAGAGCACCCGCCTGGCCAACGGCATCCTCATCTACGACACCCCCGGCATGCTCTGGCCGAAGGTCGAAGATGAGGACTCCGGCTATCGTCTTGCCGTCTCCGGCGCGATCAAAAGCACCGCCATCGAGTTTGAAGATGTCGCCCTCTACGCCGCCGACTACCTGCTGCACCACTACCCCGAACTGATAACGGCACGCTACAAACTCAAAGAACTACCCAAAGACGATATCGAACTGCTCGAAGAGATCGGTCGCCGCCGCGGCACACTGCGCTCAGGTGGCCGGATAGATATGCACAAGGCATCGGAAGTGCTGCTGAACGATTACAGAAGCGGCGCACTCGGTCGTATCAGCCTGGAGACGCCTGAACTGGTTGCTGCCAAAAAGGCGATGGTTCGCAGCGACAAGCCTTAACTCAGCAAGATCAACCCGATGCGCTCAATGCGCTCCTCAAAACGGACAGGGGCTATAACCTTTAATCCGCTCTCCGCTAACCGGGTGATCAAACTCAATATACGTGGCATGCAGCATCAGGCGCTCTGCCATAAAAAACGCCTCATCCGTGGCATAAAGATCACAACCCAGAATCGGGTGACCTAACTCCCTGCTATGTATCCGCAGTTGATGCGTACGCCCAGAGAGAGGTCTGAAAGTTACGCGTGTTGTGACGGGATTTTGCAGGCGCTCCACCACATCAAAATGGCTAACGGCTATCTTGCCGCTCTCATAACAGATCTTCTGTAACGGGAAGTTGGCCCTGTCCTTGGCAATCGGCCTATCGATACAGCCGCTATCGGCAACAACATCCCCGTGCAAAATAGCCGTATATTCCTTAGCAACAGTGCGCGCCTGAAACTGTTTACCAACATGCGCATTCACCGACTTGTTGAGCGCCACGATCAAAATCCCCGAGGTGCCAAAATCGAGTCGGTGAATCATTGTGGCGGTCGGAAACTCTTTGACCAGGCGAAAGTGAACTGAATCTTTATTCAGAGGGTGCTTACCTGACAGCGTCAACAGGCCAGAGGGTTTATTGATTAACAGAAGATGCTCATCCTGATAAAGAACCTCGATCTCCTCATTACACCGAGGAGCAATAAACGGATCAGCTTGTGGTTGCATAAGGGAGTGCTGTCAGGAGATGAACGATAGTGAATGATCTCAGAATTAGGTGTATCTCGCTAATTAATAGAGAGAGGCAAACTCATACCTCAATCGAGTCCGATCTTTTTATCTCGGTTTTACACATCCAGCCACTGACCAACGAAGGTTCTCTCAGTTCAACCGTGTTAGAGGATCTTGCCGATAGTAGCGCGCAGCTGCTCGTAGACATCTGAGTAGTGCTGTTTGAGAAGCTCGGGACGCTCGAAGAAGACCTCACTGAATACGGCAAAGAACTCCGGCGGCGAGGTCGCAGCATAACAGTCGATATCACGATAGGTCTGGTTATGGCACCGTTTCTGGAAATGGTCATAGGCACGGGTAAAGGCCTCGGTCCACTCTGCCACATCCTTACCGGCATGCAGGGGTGGAAAGCCATCGGCCGCCCCGTTCAGCATATCCAACTTGTGGACAAACTCGTGTATCACCACGTTGTGGCCGTCGATCTCACCTCCCCTCTCCACCTCGTGCCAGCCGAGTATCAGCGGGCCACGTTGCCACGCCTCACCGGCAAGGGCCACCTGCCCCTGATGCACCACCCCAGCCTCATCGGTATAACTACGCACCGGCACAAAGGCGGCGGGATAGACAATCACCGAGACCCAGCCATCGTAGGCCGAAAGGCCCAGATTAAGAATCGGCAGACAAGCCTGCAGGGCGATGTGCAGCATCATCGGTTGTGTAAGCACCAGCCCCTGCGCACCCTCGAAGGACTTGTGGCGCATCAGCAGAATGGTCAACTCCTGCAATCGGCTCTGTTCTTCCTCGTTTAAGCCATTGAGCAGGGGCAGCGCGGCAAAGGCATGCGACCACTCGTCGTCACTGATAGTGGATTTATTGATTATGCGGCGTGCAAGCCATTGGTGAATGAATTCAAACATGAGATTTTCTATGTCAACGGCTCAGCAATTAGCTAATGGGTCTAACTTACCAATCTTATCTGGCATGATGATAGCACTGTCATTTGATGAATAACTGGTAGTGAGCCTTTGATTTGGCCTGCACAATTAAATCTTACTCTCAAAACCACGTCACGATGATATTGAATATATTTCTGATGTGGCGCCTCAAGTATTACTTGCATGTCGGGTTGAATACCCAGATTCGATATTTCTTCTAAATAATCTGAAATGATAATCCGGCCACTATTTTCAAAAGTAATAAACCCAAGATCAAATACTTTATCGAGATTCGGCAACAGCAAGAGACCATTAAATGAATCCAGTCGCTCTTTGTTACTAGATGCATTCCAAGGTTTTATGTGTGAGGCCACCAATAATCTGGTATCTCTAAAGCCTGATAACGCACAGGCCTTCCAGCGCCCTATCAGCTCCCGTCTGTAGCGGCCCTGCCCCACTCTTGCGTTTATGTACACTGTCTTCTCTGTAGCAGATATTGAATCATCTATAATGATATGTTCAATATCTTGTTCGAGCTCTTCAGTGAATTCTGACTTGCGATATTCAATAAAGGTCTTCAATGCACAGCTGCACATACCTTTTCCAGTGGAATTTCTTTGCTGAAAGATGGGTATATTCTTAACTCCACCTTCAATTTTTATTAATTCCATCTCTGAGTGGATGCTATCCAGGGAACCGATGCAAAGACCTTCGTCTTTGGCCCATCCTGAAATAACACCGAATACGGCGCGAGAATAATTGTCTGCCGTTTTTGTATTTGCCTATTTGAACTAGCCACTCATTGAATGTCATATTGTTGCTACTGTATTTAAGGCAACTTTATCGGCGGCCCTGATTACGTTGCAGAGGCACCAGATGAACTGGTTGCTGATAAAATGGTACTGATCTCTTTGTCGCTTTTAATATATCTTCACATCATAACCTAATGCGCGTAGAGCCTTACTAGTTCGCCCATTCCTTGGCGGCATAACGTCAGGCCGCGCCCAGCCAACCACTTCTGCTAGTGAATTAAGGCCGTAGTGCGGAATTTTGTACTTTGCATCCTTGCCATATTTATAAAGGCGCTCCCACAGCTCTGACTCCCTACCTCCGTAAAGAACGTTTCTAAGTACCACAACTATCCGCTCACCCTTTGTATTCTCTTGCAGCCAGAGCCACTTAGCATATAGAGACAAACGTTCAGCAGTATCAGCTGCTGCTTTTGCAGCACCACCTACTGTAGACAGAGGGACCTTCTTGACATGCTCCCTGGTCGCGTGAGTGTAAATACAGAGTTGTTCAAGCCTATTTACATCAATGTTATCAATATTCTCTTTTTAATACATTCCTAATAAATGGCGCGTTCACTTCGAAATTAGTGTCTTCCGATGTAGGAGGAGAAGATAGCTTTCTCCACCACTCCATTTCGACCTTCATCGCCCTATTCGGGTCTTTCCTGTTTCTCTCATGATGCTCTTCAACAGGGTACGAATGGCCATCCCTGACGTGATTGTAGTAATAGGCATGAAGAAACTGGTCTGCCTGCCATTCAGCAGGAACATCTGCCGCAACCCAACTAGGACGACAATTGACAACTTCACGTGATATTGTCCTCAAGTACTCCATGGTTCCTAACCACTCTGTTCTAAAGGCACTCTTTTTCTGTCCTTCGTAACATTCTTATCAATGAAGCCCAATCCTTGAAATATTTCAACCGTTCTCTTTTTCTTAGATTTCTCATTAATGTCATTAATCTGTTTCCTTATTGTCTGAATGGTCCCCAATTCATCCACAACCTCTTGTGTAAGAGGAAACGCCCTATCTAGGTCCTTCAGGCCATCAAAAAGTACTCCAGTTCGCCCACTGCACCAGACTCATGCAGCTCCCCATCTTCTAAGAACACGCCAGCCTCTATGTTAGAAATCCATGCCCTATCGGAAGATTGGCCGACCCAATGTAGGCACCATATCCACGCCACCAGATCACCTTGGCATGTAGGACATCAGGAACTTGGTAACAAAATATGTTACGAGATTGGTTGTTAAGGAGTTTCTGCAATAATGGAATGGAAACGGGTACCGTATGATCGTACCTCATCCATATATCAAGTCGCCTTTTATTATCCAGGCAATCTTTTAAAAGACTTTGGTCATCACTCCCGTAGGCTATGGCTGCTAATACCCCATCAACTTCAACGTCAGCCGGAGGTAAGCACTCACGCAAGTACTTCCCATTTACTCCGTTAGCGACAAACTTCATGTCAATTCCTTGTTAATAGTGTTCTTCTATATATGAATACGCTTTCTTGAACAGCTCTTTATCCTTACCTAGGGCGAACTGTGCCAACGTCACCACTAACGCTTTCTGTATCTCCCTCTGCCCTTTCTGGGTGTTCTGCCAACCATCGAACCGGGTTGCTTTCACTATTTTGTCGATCTGTTCGACTATGTCGTGAATAACCTGCGGGGTTTTATCGGGCTTGGTTTCCATGAAGATCTTGGTCAGGGCCTGGATGTTGTCTTCTTCGGTGACAACCTTCTCACCAGATTCTCGTTCCAGAATAACTGTCTCTTTAGCGGCATCGAGCAAGCCTTTCAGCCAGTCGATGGCTTTGATGACTCCTGACTCATAGTCCTGGCGAAGTTTCTCCAGGCGTTCGCCCAGGGCAACAAACTTGGGATCAGAGTGACCACGTAGACGTCCCATAAGGTTGATTTCAAGTTTACGGGCTCGCTGCTCCTGCTCTTTCTCTGTAAGAGTGAAGATGGCGTGCTCATCCATCACCAACTCATCGATATCATCTCGTATTTTGTTGATATCGGTGTTCTCGTGGATCATCTTGATGGTGTCTGGCCCCAGAGCTGCCCATACCAGTGCACCGGTCTGCCCTACTGGCCGAACTGACTCGTAGATATTCGCGAGCCATTTGTAGTCATTACGGTATGGCGATAGGAAGGGATCTGGGGTGATGGCGGTCCACAGTTTATTCAATACACCAAAGGCAGCGGCGAATTCATCGCGTTTTCATCGGGGAGTCGCTATTTTGCGGAAGCATGTTTTGGGCATCAAGCCCAAGCAAGCGGCAAATACTTAACGCGACCGTTTATGCCTACGGCGCCCCGACCGTCCTGCGTTCGTTGCGTAATCACCTCTTCGCGGCTCTACACAACTCCCTCACTGACTCTACGCCGACATAAAGCCGCTGCTGCATCTTCTTCGTCGTTCGCTCGCGCTCTCAACTACGAATAGGCAGACGGCGTCGACTATCGCGGACTAACCGCCTTCGCTTCGCTATCCTTGGCGGTCAGCGTTGGTGGGCAGGCACTCTTGTGCTGCCATGATGCCCTCAAATCCTTCCAGGGTACGGTCTACACCGGGAAGAAGGCTAGGCACTTCTTCAACTGGTCTGGCAGTAGCTGCTTGAAGACCTCGATTCCCTCGATAACCCCTTCAATCTCTTCGGGGTTATAGGCCAGGGCACTGCGCAGGTTCTCAAATACCCCAGGTAATCGACAATAAGCCCCATCTCCTTACGTAGCCCATCGGCCTCATAGAGGCGATTGGTACGGCACATGGCCTGAAGCAGGGTTGAATCGCGCAGCGGCTTGTCCAGATACATGCAGTAACAGATGGGTGCATCAAAACCGGTAAGCAGCTTGGCGGTAACGATGATCAGCTGAAGCGGTTGCTTGGGGTCTTTGTAGGAGTCAATCAGGTCCTTCTGCTTGTGATCATCCCCATCCAGGGCCTGCCAGCGTTCGAAGTCTGTCTGCTCGATGGGAAGTTCCAGCTCCTCTTTCCACTTCACCCAGTCCTTGTTTTTTTTGCCCTTCTTATCCCCTCCTTCGCCTTGACCGGGGCCTGGTCTACATTCATCACCACCTCAATGGCGTCCGCCCCAGCCTGTCACGCAGCAGGTAGTACATCTGCACACAGGCCTCGCGGTCATACACCACCACCATGCCCTTCATCTTCTTGGGCTGCACATGGCTGGTGAAGTGTTGCGTAATATCGTCGGCGATCGCCTCCATGCGCTTGGGGCCTTTAACAGGATGGCGAGCTTGCCGGCACGCTTGGAAGCGCGGCCTTCTATCATCATCCAGGTTGTTCTCCTCCACCAGGCGCTTGAACTCTTCGTCGATGGTCTTCTGATCGACATGCAGCTCCGCCAGTCGTGGGTCGAACTTCACCGGATTGGTCGCGCCATCACGAATCGACTGCTTGTAGCTGTAGCGATTCATATAGCGTCCTTCATCCTCCTCGGCCCCGAAGAGCTTGAAGGTATTGCGCTCCAGGCCGGAGATAGGTGTACCGGTCAGGCCATAGAAGTGGGCATTCGGCGGGCCCAGCGCATCTTGTCACCGAGCGATCCCTCCTGGGTGCGGTGTGCCTCGTCCACCAGCACAATGATGTTTTCACGGTCATTCAGGCCCTTGGTGTTAGCCTCATCGATCTCCACCTCTTTAAACTTGAAGACCGTGGTGATCAAAATTCCGCGGCTGTCCTGATCGATCAGCTCACCCAGCTTCTTACAGGAGTTGACCTTAATCAGGTTCTTAACATCGGCACCACCAAAGGTCTCATTGATCTGGGTATCAAGGTCACGCCGATCCACTACAATCAATACGGTGGGATTCTTCAGGGCATTATCGGCACGCAGCATCCTCGCCGCATAGAGCATCAGCAGCGACTTACCGACCCTGGAAGTGCCAGATCAGGCCCTTACGTGGTTCACCTGCCTTAACCCGATCCACGATCTGCTTGGCGGTTTCAAACTGGGGATAACGGGGTAGGATCTTGATCCGTTTTGGCGGGGTGTTCTTACCGGTCTTAACGGTGGAGAAGAGCGCAAAAGAGTGAAGTAACTGCAACAGGGTTTGTGGATTCAGCAGACCCTCTGCGCTATCCAGCACTGAGGCTAGACCGGGCAATATCTCCTCGCGCTGATCGGTACTGTGCCAGGGCCCCAGTCTTTAGGTCCGGCATTAATTGCCCCATAGGCAAATGTCTTCCCTCACTGGCAAAACAGAGCAGATTGGGCACAAAGAAGGGAGCAACATGCTGCCAATGGTGCTTCTTGCCACCGATAAAGTCAGCCGCACCATCCTGCCAAGTCACCGAAGGTCGGTGGCTGTCTTCACCTCCCCACCACCAGGGAATGCCATTCACATAGAGTACGGTATCGAAAAAGGCCTCGCTGGATGCGATGTAGTGAACCTGCTGTGACACAACAAAGTGGTTGTTCTCTATATTATTGAAGTCGATGAGGTTAATGGTGACATGCTCACCGTTCTCGCCAAAAGGCAACGACTTCTCCGCCAGCAGCCAGGTGCTAAAGTTTTCATTGGCCTGCACTAGCCCGGTATGACGCGACTCCAATACCACGCCACGTAGCATGTGGATTACATGATCCGCATAATCCGGACTAGCCTCAACGGCAGGGTTCAGCTTACAGAGTGCATCCTTCAGCCACTCGTCGACAAAGACATCGTTCGCCTGTTTGGGGAGGGACTCACCGTGACAGTAACTCCACTTTACACCCCGAGCAACTTCAGGCGGTCGATAATTCCATTTTCAGTTACGGTTTGTTCGGTGAACACGCTAAAGCCCCTATATGCTTATTGCATTCCTCAAAGAAATAATGCCCATCATTCTGACATTTAACTCATCATGCAGCTTTTCATTTTTCTTGAAAATCTCCACAACTTCATCCTGATAACCAAGCGATGGAACCACATATTCCATTTTCTTAACTATTGAAGTTGTCAAATTAACAAAGGTTCCCCATGTGTTGCCAAGTTATAGATATTCCTTTGATTCAACAGTAAGAGATAATACAGGTACTCATTTCTAATGATGCTTTCATCAATATTGTCGAGGGAGATAATGCCATCATGAATGCATGCATCCTTACCTAGAAAAGATGGTGCACCTACCGTACCTGGCGTTCCACTACAAACAATCACTAAAGTACCTTTTTCCTTTAGCCTACTTTTTTGCGCCTTCCTCTGTTAGGTAGTCAATACTTGGATATACATATTTACCATCTCTCACTATATCCTCAACCATTAATCGAGGGACATTCCCACCATAATAGCGTGGGTCACCTTTCGGCCTAGGTGAACTTCCTCTAACAACTGTCGCAATTTCTTCTATTTTGACAGTGGCACCTTCAACCTTATACACAAGAAACTCCTTTAGAATCCTTGTGAAAAGAGCCTCAAATGACATCATTCCATTTGCAACGCACTCCTCGACGTTATTAGTAGCAATATGTCTACTGATAACATCCTTTTTCTTTGATAGCAGGAACGAAAAGTTTATATTCAGCAATGGATTTAAATTTCGTTCTAGGCGATAGCGAGCCAGAAGATGTCTTAACCGCCCACTCCCATAACCCCTCAGACTGCACAATAAACGGCAGCAACTCAGGCAACATCAAATCTCCTTTCGGCTCCATCACAATAATGTCGCCCGAACAAATCCCATCAAACTCAGCAATAGCCGCCTTTTTCAGATATGGCCTTCGCTTTCCAAAGAGAATCTGCCCCTTCTTGAAGACACGGGTAAAGCTTGGATTATCCTCCGCCACACTCCCCAGCGCTTAATCTTCAGCGAGCCAGAGTCCAAATGTTCCAGGCCGATATATTTGTCATACCCATCGGCAAGCGGGGCTTTGGTGGTAAGTTTGACCTCGCGACAAATATCGCCAAACTTCACGGTCTGTTTTTCTGGTATCTCTTTCATCACCGCACTATTCATAACCCAACTCCGCCAGACTCCTAAACAGCTCACTGGTCTGCTTCTTCAACCTCACCCGACTCACCTTCCACTCCTCAATGGCATGCTCAATATCATGTGCTTCATGGCCATTGGTATCCTACACATAGAGTGGAATAGAAAGGTTGTGCTGATTGGCACGGATCTCTTCGATATCCACCAGCACTGTGATTGATGGCTGTTTCTCAGGCTCGAAGTAGGCTTCGACAAGCACATCCAGATTGTCATCCGACAGGCGACTATGGGCCCGCTCGCGGGTTACCTGCTCTACCCCATCAATAAAGAGGATCTTGTTCTTACGGGCCTTGGGCTTTTGTTGCGCAACACCACCACGCAGGATTCCATCGGCGAGTTGTAGAACAGGTTTGGACCCAGTCCAATCACCGCCTCGATAATGTCCGACTCGATCACCTGCTTGCGTATTGCCTGCTCAGAGTCCCTGAATAGCACTCCATGCGGCCAGAGCATCGCCGCCCTGCCCGTCTTGGGGTTCATGCTCTTAATGATGTGGGTGTAGAAGGCGTAATCTGCACAGCCCTGGGGCGGCACGCCGTACATGTGACGCCCGTATGGGTCAGCGGCGAACTTGTCGCGATTCCACTTTTTATGGAGTACGGCGGGTTGGCGAAGATGACATCGAACTGTTTGAGCTGATCCTTCTCGATAAACTTTGGCTCGGCCAGGGGTATCGCCACGCATGACATCGAACTCTTCGATGTCGTGCAGGAACATATTCATGCGAGCGATGGCGGAGGTAAGCAGATTGACCTCCTGCCCGTAGAGTTTGACGCTGCGCCACTCCTCGCCCTGCTGACGCAGGTCCATCACCGCGTTGAGCAGCATACCGCCGGTGCCGCAGGTGGGGTCGTAGGCAGTCTCATTGGGTTTCAGCCCCATTATGCGGGTCATCAGGTGGACCACGGTGCGGTTGGTATAGAACTCGGCGGCAGTATGGCCTGAATCGTCGGCAAATTTTTGATCAGGTATTCGTAGGCTTCCCCAGATCGTCCTGATCTACCGACTTAATCCCCAGCGGGATCTTGCTGAAGTGACCGATCAAGTCGGTGAGCAGGTGATCGGGCAGGCGATCTTTGTTCGTCCACTGGGCATCACCAAAGACGCCGTGCAGGCGCTCGTTTTTCGCCTCGATCAGGCGCAAGGCGTTCTGAATCGCCTCACCCACATTACTGGTGGTGTTGCGAACCACCTCCCAACGGGCCTCTTGCGGGATATCGAAGCGGTGGAACATGGGCATGGCGGCGTATTCGGCATCACCCTCATTCACCTCCAGCGCTTCGGTGTACTCTTCCAGGTAGACATCCGACAGGCGCTTGTAGAACAGCAGCGGGAAGATGTACTGCTTGTAGTCTGAGGCATCGATCTGGCCACGCAGGTGCTCCGCGGCGCCCCAGAGGAGGTCTTCGAGGTTCTTTTATTCATGGCCGGCAATCCAAATACTCAACTGCTTTTAAGTAAAAGTTTATATACTCACCATTTGCCGGTCTTGGTCCATTATCCGACCATAGGAATACAGTTTTAGGCTGTTTGTCTGCTAACTTAACCAAGCCATCACGATTAAATTTTTGAAACTGGAATTATCAATGGTGACATTTCCAATAAAAACGTTGGTCTGACTTCCTCGTTCTCAACCTCATCACTTCTCAACGTATTGACAAACCTAACAACAAAGCCCTTTGGGGTTTCATTAAACCAGGCTTTTCCGAAGTAGATTCTTGGATCATCAGGGAACAGACTAATATCCTGCCCATCAATCTTGATAAACAGATCTCGCACTTCAATAACTTCAGATTCTGGAAGTTGAACAGGAAAGTTCTTACCTGCCAGATAATCATCAACAAGAGAGCTTAATGTTTGGGATTTTTGAATTTTTCGCTTCCCATCTTCATCACCCGTTCCTCTGCCAACCAGCCTGACTTCTTCATCTTCCTCACCTGTTCCAGTATCAAATGCATCACCTGGACGACGGTTGCTGTGTGAATTTAGATTTACGCGAACGGCATGCTCTATATATTCATCTTCATCACCATACAGCTCATCTACCACACGACGACCTGTTCGTACATTCGAAATAATATCTGCTTTAATTTTGCAATCTTCAGAGTGAGTAGACAAATCTCCAACCAGCTTATGGTACGGTTCTCTTTTTCTTTGGCTATCTGGTTTATCAAGATTGGCGCATGTCACCGGTGAGTCGCATGTATCATCTGGACATGTAAATTCGTACTTTGAGGTTATCTCTCCTTCTTATACAACTCATCTGCTTTTTGCGGTTACTTTCGCCTCTACCTCGGTAGAGTAAGCTTTTTCCAACTTCATACCTCAAACCCTCCTTTACCAACAGCTCCTCAAGTTCCTGCTCGGCCAGTTCCAGCGCGGCAAGTTTTTGTTTGAAGTCGAGCAATGCCTCTTCGACACTGATGGTCTCTTCCTCTAGGGGCTTCTGCACATAGCGGGCAATGTTGAGGTTGAAGTCGTTCTCTTCGATTTCGCTATAGGGAACCCAGCGGGCAACCCCTCTATCTCCTGGTCGTAGTCGGCCAGTTGCTGCTGATAGATGTCATAAATTTCATCGGCCTGTTCTGTGCTAAGGGTGTTTTGCGCACGACCTTTGGTGAATATCTCTTCGGCGTTAATGATCAACACCGGCTCCTTCTCCTCAACCTTGGCCTGCAGGATGAGAATACATGCGGGAATACCGGTGCCGTAAAAGGTTTGAGGCAACACCCACGATGGTTTCAATGTGACCTTTTTCCAGTAAGGCCTTGCGGATTTTGCCCTCGGCACCACCGCGAAATAGTACACCGTGGTAAGACCACGGCCATGCGACCGGTCTTGGACTTTAGGGACTTAAACATGTGCTGCACCCAGGCGAAGTCACCATTGGTTTTGGGTGCGAGTCCGAATTGATTGCGGCCGTATGGGTCACTGCCCCATTGGCCGTGTCCCCACCCTTGAGACTGAAGGGTGGGTTGGCGATGACGCAGTCGAAGGTTTCCAGCTTATCGTTTTTGATGAACTTGGGTTGGCGTAGCGTGTCGCCACGAATGATGTCAAAGTCTTCCATGCCGTGGAGGAAGAGGTTCATGCGTGCGATGGCCTCGGTGGTGAGGTTTTCTCCTGTCCTTTGATGGTGAGCAGGCGCGGGTCGCCGCCGTTCTCTTTACGTGGTGGATGGTCTCCAGCAGCATGCCACCGGTACCGCAGGCGGGGTCGTAAACGCTCTCCCCGCTTGGGGTCAAGGATATTGACCATGAGGCGGACGATGGTGCGTGGGGTATAGAACTCACCGGCCTTTTGTTGGCCTTATCGGCAAAGCGCTTGATGAGGTATTCGTAGGCACGACCATGTCATCGTCACGGACGCTGGCCACACCCAGGTTCACCTTGTTGAAGTGGTTGAGGAGCGTGGCGAGCAGTTCATCAGGGAGACGCTCTTTGTTGGTCCAGGAAGCATCACCGAAGATGCCATAGAGGTGGGGTTAGCCTGCTCTATACACCGAAAGGCATCGGTTAATGCCTGGCCGATATCCTTGGAGTGGCTGAATACATGGGTCCAGTGACACGCTTCTGGGATCTGAATGCGGTGGAACATGGGACCCTTGGCAAGCTCCTCATCATGGACCTCCTCCATTGCAGAGGCATATTCTTCGTCGTAGACATCGCAGATTCGCTTAAAGAGAGGATCGGGAAAATGTATGTTTTGTAGTCCGAAGCATCTATGGGGCCAGTGATGATGTGGGCGGCGTGCCAGAGGTGGGCTTCGAGGTCGTTGAGATTAATTAATGTCATATAACTTACTAGCTTGAATGTCTTTATCTGTTTGTACTAAATCGACAACCAGGAACTGCGCCTGGATCAAGCGCATAAGAGTTTGTAATCGGGGATTGGCATTGGTGCTCCCTGTTGTTTTGTTGTCCTTTCCGGCTGCCCGATACGATACCACACCAACCTTTCTAACTGTGTGGCAACCCCTCTAACTTCTTAGCAGAATCACACCTCAGATTGAGCTGATACAGCCCTGTTCAGCCTCCGTTCAGCACCGCAGGGATAGATTGAAGGCGTGCATGGGGCAGAGTGTCCCGATAACGATAAGGAGGCACGTCATGATCAAGCTACTTCTACCTGCAATGGGTGCGCTGCTGGTGCTCAGCGGCTGCAATGTGAATCCGACCCACTCTGAGGTGCGTGTCTACAAGGAGCAGGCCTACGACTACTACGACACCGAGGTGGTGGATGACTACTACGATCGTTATGCCGATCGCTACGACTACGATGAGCCGCCTGTGGTGGTGCACAGGACGAAGGTGATCCACAACCACATCCACACTCCTCCCCCGGTGAAGAGGGTTGTGAAGGTGGTGCATAAGCATCCGCACCACGGCAAACATACCGATCACCATCATGACAAACACCCCCACGCTGATAAGAAGGGATTCATTCACAAGACGAAGCATCGACACGATGGAAAAGAGCTGAAACGTGCCGTGCATATCGATAAGCGGGGGCCTGTCATTGGTAGCAAGAGCGTCACCCATATTAAGAAGAGATCCACCACACACCCTAAGAAGAGGGCCGTAACAACCAGAACAGTCGTGTCAAAAAAAGCGGTCGATAAACGTGATCACGCTATCAAGAGCAGAAAAGTGGTACGCACTAAACGTGTGATACCCAACCCTATCAAGGGCAAGAAGAGTGTGAAGGTGACTACGACTCAAGCATCGAAGCAGGTAAAGGGTAACGGCCGTGTGGTGAAGAGGAGCGTGAAGGTTGAACGTGAACTGAAGCGCAATGGCACCAGGAAGGTTACCAAGGTTGAGCGCAAGACGGTGAAGAGCAAGCGAGACGCGGAGCGTAAGGCCAGGAAGGCGGCACAACAGAAGAAGCGTCAGGAGAGAAAGGATGGCGGCCTGACGGCGGTCAGTGTCGATGCGGAGCAGATTGATCGTAATGGAAAAAGGGAGCGTCGTTATCGTCACTACTAGTCGTGATGACTAGCGAAGACGCTCTTATCTTTTCAGCCGCTAACAGGGATGTTGCGGCTATTTTTATTAATTCAGCTGCAGCGCCTTTTCAACGACGCCGTAGAAGTGCCGGATATCGAGCGGCTTGGTGAGGTAGTCGGTAAAACCCGCCTCAATACCCCGTTCGATATCCTCCTGCATGGCATTGGCGGTGATGGCGATGATGGGGGTGGTATCGAACTGTAACTTCTCTTGCAGATACTCCATCACCTGATAACCATCCATCTCGGGCAGATTGATATCGAGCAGAATGAGATCGGGCTGATGCTCTATAGCCAGATCGATACCGCGCCTGGGCGCCTCGGCCGTTAGTAGTTTGATGTTTTTACAGCGTGTCAGCAGCTGCTGTATGAACATCAGATTGACCGGATTATCTTCAATGTAGAGCACCGTGCGTGCGCCCACCTTACTCAGAAGTTCCATTTCAATGGGTAAGCTCAGTTTCTGATCGATCTCTTTCTGCTTGCTCACGTCACCTGCGGGCAACTCGAACCAGAAGCTACTCCCTTTGCCGAGTTCACTGACCACATCGAGCGTGCTTCCCATCAACTCAACGATATGGCGCGTCAGGGTAAGACCGATGCCTGAGCCTTCAATGGTACTGTTCTCTGCGCCGAGTCGATTAAAGGGCTGAAACATCAGCTCCAGATCGCCATTGGAGATGCCCGTTCCGGTATCTGCAATTTCTATACGTATCTGCCGCTCACCTCTGCTCTCAACCGTCAGGCGAACCTCTCCCCCCTTGTTGTTATATTTGATCGCGTTGGAGAGCAGATTTAATAAAACTTGTTTAAGGCGTGTCCTATCGCTGAGGACAACCACACCTTTATCACACTGCACATCAAGTGAGATTTGGTACTGCTCTGCCAACGCTCCTACCAGTGCCAGACACTCGTCGAGCACCTCATTCAGCTCAACCTCCTGCAGTGTCATATCGATATTTCCCGATTCGATCTTGGCGATATCGAGCACCTCGTTTATCAGCTCCAGCAGATGGTGGCTGGCACCGAGAATCTCCTCGACATAGTTGCCGTGCATCTCTTCCAGACCACTATCAAGCTTAAGCAGCTGCGCGAAGCCGAGCACCGCATTGAGTGGGGTACGCAGCTCATGACTCATGCGGGAGAGAAACTGGCTCTTCGCCTCATTGGCATGCTCGGCGATAAGCAGTGCGGCATTTAGATCTGCGGCGCGCGCCTCAACCTGGTTCTCAAGCTGCTCATTAAGATCACGCAGCTCCGCTTCAATCTGTTTCTGCGCGGTGAGGTCGATAAGCACATTGGCAAAGGCAGCAGGTTTGCCCTCGGTATCCTTGAGCAAAAGACGTTGTGAACAGTCGGTGTAATCATTCCATCCAACGACTTGACCTCTAGCTCACCAATCCATCGTCCCTGACTCATCACATCAGGCAGCACACACTCCTGAAGCCGCTTGAGCTGATCTTCAGTGTAGAAGTCGGTGAATGCGAATTTCGAGGCATCTTCATCCTCGGCGACACCGAGCATACGTTTCATCGTCGGGTTTATATAACGTGCGCGGGTATCCATTCCTGCCCAACCGATACCCAGATCGGAGTGGTCTGCGAGCCTTTGTAGCATCTCGGCACGTTCATAGAGCGAACGCTGTTCTGTGATATCGAAGTTGACGCCGATCATACGCACCGGCTGACCGCTCTCATCCCTGATGACCTCGCTGTTGGCCTTGATGTAGCGAACTTCTCCTGCTGGCGTAATAATCCGAAACTCGGAATCAAATTCTTTCTCACCACGCAGTGCAACCTCAACCTCCCCATTCATTCTGTCTCGGTCATCGGGATGAAGCCCCTGCTCCCACGCCTCATAGGCGCCCGTAAAGCTCTCTGGCTCGATCCCATAGAGGCAGAACATCCTGCTATCCCAGATCAGTTCATTGCTGATCAGATCCCATTCCCAGATACCGATACTCGCTGAATTTGCAGCCACACTCATGCGTCGAGAAGCACGCTTTAACTCGCTCTCAGCACGTTTGCGTTTTCCAATATCGTGAGCAAGGGCACAGACGAACTCCTGCCCCTCTTGTTCAAACAGCGAGAGGGTGATCTCCACATCGATCAGTGCACCGCTCTTTTGTCGGCACTGCGTCTCGTAGATCCTCTTCCCCGCACTTCTTAATTCGCGGAAAAAAGAGCCCCACTGTTTAGCGGGAATATTGATATCAAGATCTGAGACTCTAAGAGCAAGTAGCTCTTCATGAGAGTAACCAAGCGCCTGACAGGCGGCGGGATTCGCTTCGACAAAGCAGCCAGACTCGTCAATCCAAAACACCTGCATCGGCGTATTTTCGAGCGCAAACTGTGCCATCTCCTTGTGCAGCATTCGATATCCTTGTAGTGACTAATGTGACCACAGTTAAGAGACTACCCATATAATCATATCCTGACAAATAAGATAAGGTAATCGGTCACACTCTGTTACACCCTACCCCTAATGACACCATCGACGGCCACCCTGGCCTGATCATAGCCCTTGGTCACTACCGCGGCGTGATGCTGCAGCTCCTGCTCTGAGGCGGCCTGTTTGCCGGGGAGTCGCTATTTTTGCGAAAGTTTGTTTTGGGCATCCAAGCCCAAGCAAACAGCAAAACTTAACGCGACCGTTTATGCCTTCGGCGCCCCGACCGTCCTGCGTACGTTGCGTAATCACCTCTTCGCGGCTCTACACAACTCCCTCAGTGACTCTACGCCGACATAAAGCCGTTGCTGCATCTTCTCCGTCGTTCGCTCGCGCTCTCAACTACGAATAGGCAGACGGCGTCGACTATCGGGGACTAACCGCCCTCACTTCGCTCTCCATGGCGGTCAGCGGCGGCTGCTTCGAGGTCTTTAAAGCTCGCAGCAAGTGCCAACAAGCCCAGGTTTCCAGCGCTGCCTTTAAGTTGATGGGTCAGTCGGCCCAATGCGTCATACTCACCCACCGCGATCATGGAGAGAATCTCAGAAACCGTCTCATCTCGTGCATCGAGAAGCTCATAGTAGAGTTCACGCGCATCAGGTCCGATCGTCTCGACCAGCCCATCAAGCACCGTCTTATCAAGAACCTCTGGCCCCACGGCAACACCGCTCGCCGCTACGCCACTGGGTAGATCTTGTGCCGATCGAACAGCCGTCTCCTTGCGTGCATCACGATTTGCACAGCGCATAAACCAGTAGAGTGAGAGCAGCGCCGTCAGTGCATAGATCAAGACAACAACAAACTCAGCACTCATTAGCCGGGGTAACACTCCGACCCCAGGCTCCTTGCTACGAATGGCCAACAGATGCCAACGGGTGTCTGGGATTGCAGCGCGATAGCCGATGCGTGTTAACTCCTGCGCTTCAAGGCGGAAACTTCGTTTGAGTGAAGAGCGCACCCCCCCTGCACCAACCTCGATTAGCTGACTGGCCTCTTCACGGACCAGATAGAGGTTGAAGTCGTGGTGCTGATTGTCAGAGAGGATATTCGCGAAGCGCTGCGGTTTAACGCTGACGAAGACCAGCCCCTGTGCACCATGCTCACCCGCGACGCCCATATCGAATGGCACCATGATATCGATGTGGTACTCACCGGGCCCCGGATGAACATAGGGTGCCGCGCTCTTCTCTCCCTCCATGGTGTGGCGCATATCGATTCGACAGAGATCACCGATCGCCTCTTTAAAGGGATCAAACAGCACCTCACCATCAGGCGGTGCCACTGAGAAGGCGTAGAAGTCAGGGATATAGACCTCAATTCTATTTTTCAGCCGCTTGTAGAGCTCCTCATTGCCACTCTCCGTCATCAGCTGGATGATCTCTTCACGATACTCTTCAGAGAAGAGTCTGACGTGACGGCGCAACTGCTTGAGCTCACGATTAATCTGACTTGAAGCCGCCTCGCCCATATGGTGAATCACCATTTTGGCAGCCGTCTCTTCTCGCTGTTTCTCTTCGGCGTTAATCCAGTAAACCACCAGCGCTACCGTTACCACACCGAGGATATGAATGAGTGATAGCAGTAACAGTCGACTCACGAAGCTTGCTCCTGCATGGTTCTGATCAGATCTTCAATCGGCATCGGACGTCCCATCAAGTACCCCTGCCCCTCATCACATTCGAGCTGCTTGAGGTGGCTCATCTGCTCTTCACTCTCGATACCCTCTGCCAATACGTTAAGATCGATACTCTTGCACATGGCGATAATTGCCTTAACCAGCGACCAGTTGGTGCTCTCGATATCTGAGCCACCGAGGAAGGAGCGATCGATCTTGATACCGGCAATCGGCAGCTTCTGAATATAGGCAAGCGAACAGTAACCGGTACCAAAATCATCAATCACTGTGCCGATACCGATTCCCTTCAGCGCCAGCAACACGCGTGTGGTCAGTGCAATATCGTGCATCGCCTGGGTTTCGGTGATCTCCACTTCAATCAGCTCGGAGCGAAGTCCCGCCGCCTTGGTGGCGGCGTGCAGCATCGGCACCAGCTCAGGATCAGTGAACTGCATCGCAGAGACATTGATCGCCAGACGTAGTTCGGTGCCGGTCTCACGACTGAGCTTCGCCCAGCGGCGCATCGACTCCTCAGCCACCCACTGTCCCAGCTGACCGATCAGGCCGCACTCCTCAGCGATGTGCACATACTCGGGCGGTGGAATGTAACCCAGCTCAGAATGGGTCCAGCGCAGTAGTGCCTCGGCACCAACCACGGCACCCGACTCGATATCGATCTGCGGCTGGAAGTGGAGATCGAGTCCGATCTGCTCGATGACCTTGTGCAGTTCCTTGTGCAGTTCTTTCTCGATGGTGAGGCGACGCTGAATCTTGCTCACCACATCGTCAGCGTAGTAGCCGAGCTGGTTACCACCTTGGGTCTTGGCCAGCGAGAGCGCTGCCTCCGCCTTTTGTAGCAGCACATCATCGCTCTCTGCATCAAACGGATAGAAGACGACGCCGATACTGACCGTCACCATATACTGCTCTTTGCCGAGTGGATAACCGCCACCCAGCTGCTGACGTAGCGCCTCCAGCGCGCTATGGGCCGCCTCGGCACTCTCCCAACTGCTACAGACCACAGCAAACAGACCCGCATCGATACGTGCCACCATATCGACCTCTGCCTCCAGATTGCGCAGGCGGTTAGCCATCGCCTTCTCTAACCCCTCGCCCATGCGCCGGCCGAGGCCTTCGTGAATCTGCTTCAACTGATCAACGCCGATATAGGCGACACTGATCATCCCATCGTTCTCAATGTAGCTCTCAACCAGCTGTGCAATGTGTGTATCAAACAGAGTACGGTTGGCCAGCCCGGTGACGTGATCGTGGTTACGCTGAAACTCCACCAGCATCTCGGCCTGTTTCTGTGCGGTGATGTCCTGCAGTGTTCCGGCCACACCGATGATACGGTTCTGTCGATCGTGCATCGCCTCGCCGTGCTGCTGCACAATCAGCACCGAACCGTCATCGAGAATCAGTCGGCCGGTATGCACAAAGGTGCCACCACTCTCACCCAGACTTTCGAGCCGCTGACGGAAGTCGTCACGATCGACCTCATCCAGCAGACCGATAAAGCGTTCCACCTCGATACTGTCGTCCTCCTTTGGCCCCAGCAGCAGTCCAGCCAGATCACCCGCACAGACCACGCGACCTGTTTCGAAGTTGTACTCCCAGTAACCGAGTCGGGCCAGTAGCTGCGCGTGGGCAAGGCGTTTCTGTTGCAGTTGCAGTTTGTCTAGTAGTTGGGCTGAACGCAGCGCATAGCGCACCCGCTGGCTGAGCAGCGCGTAGTTGATCGGTTTGGTAATAAAATCGGTAGCGCCTGCATCGAAGGCTCGCCCCACGGCAGCAACATCATTAAGGCTGGTGAGCATAATCACGGGTACCCGATCACCGTAGCGGCTTCGCAGCTCGGCACAGATATCGATACCATCACGCCCCGGCATCATCACATCCATCAGCACAAGATCGGGCTCAAGTTCGGTGAAGAGATCGAGCACCCGTTCACCCGTATCGACATCCGTGATTTGATAGCCCTCACTCTGCAGCACCTTGGTCACGGTCTTGCGAGTGATCGCATCATCATCGGCCACCAGGATCGTGCTCTCTCTCTGACTCACGCCACCACCTCTCTACGCCAGCTCACTATCCTGCCCTCTCTTCTCAAGCCAGAAGAGCGCCTTACGCTGCAACTCATCTGGTGCATAGGGTTTACCGATATAGTCGTTCATACCAGCCGACAGACAGCGGCTACGCTCTCGTGCTGAGACATTGGCCGTCAGTGCTATCACCGGCACCTTGGCAATCTTTCCCGCCAGACGGCGAATCGCACGGGTCGCCTCATAACCGTCGAGCACCGGCATCTGACAATCCATCAATACCAGGTCGTAATGTCCGACCGAGGCACTGGTCAACGCCTCCTGACCATTATTGGCTACATCGACCGCAAAGCCGAGGTACTGCAAGATACCGGTGGCCACCTTCTGATTGATCGCATTGTCTTCGACAACCAGCACCGACCACTTCTCACCGTCGGGTCGCCTGGTCGTTTCGCGCGCAGAGAGATCGATCGTCTCACTACTGACACCGTCAAGAATTTCAGCCAGGCGTTCGAACAGTTCTGAGAAGTTAATCGGTTTATTGATGCAGAGCTCTATATCGAGACGCTCTTTTTCACAGCCACCAGCGCAACAACCTGAACCACTCATTAGTACGATATGACTACCTGTCGCCAGCCCCTGTGAGTGAAGGGCATGGAGAAACATCCGATCACTATCGGTACTGGTCATATCTGCGATGATGACGTCGTAGTGGGTTCCATGCGACTCGGCATCGACCACCTTCTGCTGTGCATCCTCCACACTCACCGCTGAGTCGCAGAGACCGCCCCATGCCGTGATGTGTTCGGCCAGCACGTTGCGTGCGGTCTGATTCTCCTCCACCAGCAGGAATCGGTAGCTCCCTTTCAGATGATGACTCGATAGTTTTTTATCCGTTGCATCGGCCGTTTTCAGCGGCAGCCTGACCCAGAAGGTACTACCCTCACCCGGTGTCGATTCAACACCAATCTCACCACCCAGCAGTTCAACCAGCTGCTTGCAGATCGCCAGGCCTAAGCCGGTACCGCCATAGCGGCGAGTTATGGTTGAGTCCTCTTGAGCAAACGAATCGAACATACGGCCCTGCTGCTCTGGCGCAATACCGATACCGGTATCGGTCACCTCAATACAGATCACATAGTCTCTCTCTCGCTCAGTTTCGAGCCTAGCACGAACCACCACCTCGCCGTGATCGGTGAACTTGACCGCATTGCTGGTCAGGTTGCCAACGACCTGTCGTAGCCGGACCTGATCACCACTGATCTGTAGTGGCATCTCCTCGGCGATATCGAGAATCAACTCAACCCCTTTCTCCTGCCCGGGGAGTCGCTATTTTTGCGGAAGCTTGTTTTGGGCATCCAAGCCCAAGCAAGCGGCAAATACTTAACGCGACCGTTTATGCCTACGGCGCCCCGACCGTCCTGCGTACGTTGCGTAATCACCTCTTCGCGGCTCTACACACTCCTCAGTGACTCTACGCCGACATAAAGCCGCTGCTGCATCTTCTTCGTCGTTCGCTCGCGCTCTCAACTACGAATAGGCAGACGGCGTCGACTATCGGGGACTAACCGCCCTCACTTCGCTCTCCATGGCGGTCAGCGGCGGTATTGGAGAAGAGCGCCACGGTATCGGCAAGGGCTCTGTTTAAATCGAATGATTGATACTCGACACTCATCTTGCCTGCTTCGATCTTCGAGTAGTCGAGCACATCATTGATAACCGAGAGCAGAATTTCACCGGAGACATAGGCGGTGGTTAGATAGTCACGCTGCGGTTCTGAGAGTGGTGTCTGCTTGAGCAGATTGAGCATGCCAAGCACACCATTCATCGGTGTGCGAATCTCATGACTCATGTTGGCCAGGAACTCGCTCTTTGCCTCGGAGGCCTGCTCCGCCTCCTCTTTCGCATCACGCAGGTCTCGCTCGATCGTCGAGGTGCGGCGAATCGCAACCGTGGCCACCATCACTGAGAGCATCACCACACCAAAGGAGATTGCGGTGTAGGCGATACGTGCATTCTCATAGCTACGCCGCACCTCGGCCACTGCCTGCTCGGTCGCTCGCTCCTGATACTCCACCAACTGACTCAGACTGTGCAGCACCTTGTTCTGTGCCGGTAGTGCGAGACTGAGCTGGAGACGGTTCGCCTCTTCGAAGCGATCCTCAAACAGTGCATCGAGTAGTTTCTGCTGCGCGGTCGCGCCTTGCGCGGCCATCTCACGGGCGAAGTCGATGTAGGAGCGCTCTTCAGAGGAGAGCGGCATCTGTTCAAGTTGATCGCGTGCCGCCATAAATTCACTGGCCGCCTCATGAAAACGCATGCGCAGATCATCGCGAAGGAAGGGATCCTTCTCATCCAGCATCATGAAGGTAAAGATGGAACGTTCACGGGCTTTGTGGCGCATGGTAGAGACGAGGGAGACCTTAACGTTGCGCTCTCCAACGATATATTCGAGCCGATCGTCCAGGCGCTGCATCTCCGTCAGGCCGATCACGCCGAGCGCAAAGATCAGCAGGACGATAATGCCAAAGCCCAGAGCGAGCCTGAATTCTGATGCATTCACTATTATTCTTACCGCACCATTTGGGTCACACGATTCATACCGAAGATATCTACCCGCTTCCAGCCCTCGAGTAAATTTCTTAGCACTTCCAATATATTATGTAGCACACTTCGTAGTGCACCATTACCCACTTGCGTAAGGGTTTATTACCGAATGGAACTTCGGCGTGGAAAAATAGAACGGGGAGAATGAGGGAAATATAAAAGGTTAATCTTCGATCAGCCTCTCGGCCTTTTTACGCTGGGCGTGCAGCACCTTAATCTGTTTTTGCAGCAGTTTAACCTCATCTTCCTCGGTCGCAACAGCGAGCTTACCGTTTAGCTTCTGCTCCTTAGCTGCCAGTCGTGCAATCACCCCCTGCAACGACGCCTCTTTCTTCAGTTTCTTTCTGAATCCCTTGCTGAAGTAAGCCTTGAGCTTTTTGATGATCTCGTCTTGCACGTCAACTCTCCCACCGCTTCAGCGGCTATCACCTTCATCAAGAATATCGTCGATTTCTTCATCACTGAGCGCCACATCGCGTTCGGCCTCTGCCACATCCTCATCACGATGAACAAACAGTGTCTCACCCATCTCCAACAGATTGCGACAGGCATCCAGTGCATAACCACTGTCATTCATTAGTGAGGTTGCCATCGCAGGCGTTATCCGCTCATCACGCAGTAGACCCACCAGTCGTTCGTTGAGCTGATCGTCACTCTCCTCGACCATCAGTTTGAGCGCATCGATAGAGAGCAGCGGCATCTCATCACCCTCGGCACGACGTGCCAGATCAAGTTCGCGCAGTACCGAGGCGACTAATACACGTAGGCGATTATATTCACCACGAATCGTTGCATTATCGGTAACGATAAAGCGCAGCAGGTTTTTACGCAGATGTTTTATATCCTTAATCGAATCGACGATATTTCGATTGGCGTTGCGCAGCCAGTGGATCTTTCCAGTCTGCTCCATCTCCCAGCTAAAGGTTGCCTGACTGGTAAAGGAGACGATCTCGCTATAGATCCCCTTGATGCTGCGCTCGTAGAGATCATCAATATCGACCTCAATAATCCGCGCCTGCCGCGCCACCGCCTTGTCCAGGGCTCTATCTGAGAAGATCAACTCTCGCGGCATACTGATACCGTTGGCGATCAGTTTCACGGCGTTATCGTAGATGTGCAGCGTTTCGTTGCGTACCGCCTCGAGTGCCGTTTCGGGGAAATCGACCGAGGCATCATTGAGATATTTTACGCCCAGTATCGAGGGCTCACGGGTCTTGATAAACCACTCGAAGAACTGCACCAGCTTGCCGATGAAGGGTAGCATCACCAACACACCGACCAGGTTAAAGAGGGTGTGGAAAACGGCGAGCTTAAGCGTGTAGTCGGCATCCCGGATACCGACCCAGAGTGAGATAGTATCAACGGCACGAACAAACTCGGCAATGAAGATGATCGCTATCAATCCGGTCACCACATTGAAGACCAGATGGGCACCGGCCAGTCGCTTGCCCTGTTCGTTGGCACTGAGTGACCCGATGATGGCGGTAATGGTGGTGCCGACGTTGGCACCAATAGCAAGCGCCAGGGCGTTCTCATAGGTAATCTGCCCCGCCGCCAGGGCAGTAATAATCAGCACCAGGGTGGCGTGACTCGACTGCATGATCACCGTAGCCGCGATGCCAATCAGGGCGAACAGGAATAGTCCGGGATAACCGCCGACGGCATATTCGGCCAGATCGATCGTCTCACGGAATGCCTCAAAACCCTCCTTCATATGGTGAATACCGAGGAACAGGAAGCCGAGGCCAGCCAGCACGTAACCGAGCCCCTTCACTACCTTAGGTTTCTGGAACAGCATGATCACACCGAAGACCAACATCGGCATCGCGTAGGAGGATATCTTTACCTTGAGTCCCAGACCCGCCACTAGCCAGGCACCCGTGGTAGTGCCGAGATTGGCGCCAAAGATGATTCCGATACCCTCAGAGAGTCCAAGCAGACCGGCGCTTAAGAAGGAAATGGTGATGACCGAGACCAGTGAGCTCGACTGCATCAGGGTGGTGCTCAGCACACCAAAGCTGACGCTCTTCCACAGTCGATCGGTTGAGAATTTAAGAATACGTTCGAGGATACCGCCGGTGAAGGCGCGAAAGCCCTCCTCCAGCGAGAGCATGCCGAAGAGGAAGATTGCCACACCGGCAGCAATCTCTTTGAAGTCAGGGCTAATCCAGAAACCGTAGCCGAGAACGACAAAGATTGTGGGTAGAAATATCTTTCTTAGCACCGGATAACCTTTCCCACCTTTTATCGGAGGCGTTCATCCACAGTGCAGATGCAGACCGGGATGATTATCACCCCCGCCTCGCGGATGAACCTTACGGAAGCATTATGCCGCGTATCATGAAGAATATCATTGCGGCGATTGCGGCTGAGACCGGCACGGTAATAATCCAGGCCGCAGCAATTTTCAGCAAATGAGAACGCTTCACCAGCTCCTGACGATAGACCTTGCGCAGATCCTTGCGCTCACGTTTGGTCAGATGTGCGGGATCGGTCTGCTCCTTGGCCCGCTGTTTCAGTTCCGCCAGCATACGTCCCTTCTCATCGACCGAGGCATCCTTAAAGTCGATCAGGAACGCCTCGATAGCCGCCTGATCACCATCGGGATGGTGCGCCTTGATATCCTCAACCATGCGCGCATAGGAGGCCTTTATGTACTCCCGCAGGAAGCCGACACCAAATACGCCACCGACAGCAATGTGCGTTGATGAGACCGGCAGCCCCATCTGCGTGGCGATAATCACGGTGATCGCGGCCGCCATTGCGATGCAGTAGGCGCGCATCTGATCCATTTCGGTAATTTCAGTACCAACGGTACGAATCAGCTTGGGACCATAGAGGGCGAGACCAACGGCGATGCCGATCGCACCAACCATCATCACCCACAGCGGAATTGCCGCCTTCGTTGACACCTCGGCACCGCCGTGTGAAATAACATCGTAGATCGCAGCCAGCGGACCGACCGCATTGGCGACATCGTTGGCGCCATGGGCGAAGCTAAGCAGCGCTGCCGCGAAGATCAGTGGCAGGGTGAAGAGTCGGTTAACACTACTCTTCTCATTCGGGTAGAGCTCTGCAGCACGAGCAACCAGTGGACGAACAACAACGATGGCCAGGACGGCGATCGCCAGACCGATGGAGAATGCCGTGACAAAATCGACCTTCCAGATCTTCTTCAAACCCTTGAGGATCAGGTAGGTGGAGAAGGCCCAGACCATAACGCCAACCAGCAGCGGCACCATTCGCTTGGCCGCGACGAGCATCTCCTTTTTATAGGTAATTGTTCGTTTGACCAGAAGCAGGAAGGCAGCAGCAATCAGGCCTCCCATCAGCGGTGAGATTATCCAGCTCGCAGCAATCGCGCCGACCTTACCCCAATCAGCGATTCCCCAGCCGCCAGCCGCAATACCGGCTCCCAGAACACCACCAACGATTGAATGGGTGGTGGAGACAGGTGCACCCATAACGGTCGCCACATTGAGCCACAGCGCACCGGCCAGCAGCGCGGCCATCATCAACCAGACAAAGGTATTGGGATCACTGATCAGCGCCGGGTCGATAATCCCCTTACGGATGGTACCGACCACCTCGCCACCTGCGATCAGCGCACCAGAGGCCTCGAAAATGGCTGCGATGACAATGGCACCTGTCAGGGTCAGCGCCTTGGAACCAACCGCAGGGCCGACATTATTGGCGACATCGTTGGCACCGATATTCATCGCCATGTAACCGCCGATCATTGCGGCGATCACCAGCATGTAGTTGACCGGTGCCTCACCTCGCACGCCGGTATAGAGCATTACACCAACAATAAACAGCAATGCCGTACCTAGTCTGAAGAACTCACCCCGACTTTCAGTGGTTGCCGCTTCTATCTTGTTGATGTTCTTCAGTTCCATAACCCGCCCCATTGCTGTCACAAAAATGTATTTCAACCGTCATATTTCGATGCGGAATGTACCACAGGCAGAGACTTCGGTGGAATTTAGAATCAGTCAAGCCAAAAAGACTTGTAGCGACGCGCTTTACACCCCACAGGGGGGTGATATCGGTATGTGGAAAACGGCTTTTGCGCCGATTAGCGGGTGTGTCTCTGGTAGGAGAGGTTGAGCAGGAAGCGTTGTGGTTCGCGGGTATCGTTACACGACATCTCAACCTGAACATTGCCAAAGTTGAGCGAGCGACGCAGCACGCGCCTGATGGTGCGATTGGTGTTGTTCTCGACCTGATTCTCGGTGAATTCACCGTGCTTTCGCGACATCTCAGTGGTGAGCTGTCCCATTACGATCATGCAGGCCGCCATACTCTCGTAGTCACCCTTGGCGGTGATACGGGCAATCGAGTCATCCTTGTGGTCGATATTGAGAAAGTAGTGTTCGAAATAGTAGATCGGCTGCGGCGGGACGACCTCAATCAGACGGGTACCCGGCATATGATCGACCCCCATCGCAACCTCCTCAAGCACAACCACTCCGGAGCCGGCCAGCGGCCCAAAGTGAATGCCGTAGGCCCCATCAAGTTCCAGAATCTTGGCCGCCTGAACGGACAGCACGAATAGAGAGAGGAGAAACAGGGAGAGAGCAAGTGGACGTATCGTCATATGGAAACCTGTTAGCGAAATCGAAGATCGGTTACGACTACTTTCCATAATAGACGCAAGCGATTAGTTGTCACCCAGACTAACAGTCGATTCAGCACCGGGACAAGCCTTCTGGGGAGTGTCTTTCAGGCTACCGGAGCAGTCCCCGGCACGCCAGAGACCGCCGCTGCTCAGGCCCGCTTCTTTACACTATTTAACAGAATCTCGGTGACCTCAGCAGACGGTACCGGCTTGGAGAAGAGGAAACCCTGCAGCTC
This sequence comes from Candidatus Reidiella endopervernicosa, assembly GCF_013343005.1. Taxonomy (GTDB): domain Bacteria; phylum Pseudomonadota; class Gammaproteobacteria; genus Reidiella; species Reidiella endopervernicosa. The sequence goes on along the minus strand of NZ_CP054491.1, from coordinate 1,627,180 downwards.
CTCACAACCAACCTGCGCCAGATAACTGCGCTGAATATCGGTCTCTACTCCCTCGGCAATCACCTCCATGCCAAGACCACTCGCCATTGAGACGATCGCATTGATAATAGAACTCTCAGTTTCGGTCTCACCGATCACCCTGACAAAGGCGCGGTCGATCTTGATACGCTGAATCGGCAGGCTGTGCAGATAGCTAAGCGAAGAGTAACCGGTACCAAAGTCATCAATGGCGACCGTCACCCCCTCTTTCACCAGCACGCCGAGCTTCTCTGAGACGCTATCCATGTCGCTCATCAATACATTCTCGGTGATCTCCACCTCAAACATCTCACCCGGTAGATTGTGACGATTGAGGGCAATGAGGATCTTCTCCGCAAAGTCACTCTGAGCAACCTGGATTGAGGAGAAGTTGATCGCCATTCGAACCTGATTAAAACCGAGTTCACGCCACTCGACCATGGCAAGACACGCCTGTTCCAACACCCAGTCACCGAGCATGATAATCAGCCCCGACTCCTCGGCGACCGGTACAAATTCAGAGGGCGGCACATTACCGAATTCAGGATGGTTCCAGCGCACCAGCGCCTCGACACCGATCAGACGGTTGCCATGCTCACTGCTGACCTGAGGTTGGAAGCAGAGCGAGAACTGGCCGCTATCGAGACCGGTGCGGATACCGCGCTCGATCGCAAGGTGACGGGAGAACTCACCGTCCATATCGGTGCTGTAGATACCGTAGCTACCACGCGCCAGATCACGACCGTGATACATGGCGATATCGGCATGGGTCAACAGCGCATCCACGGTAAGACCATGCTCGGGACAGATCGCAATACCCATGCTGACACTGGCAAACAGTTCATGTTCACCCAGACGCACAGGCTCTTTGAGGATCTCGATGATTTTCTCTGCCACCCGTTTGGCATCCTCAACACCGGAGACCTTGGGTAGCAGCACGCCAAACTCATCACCACCAATACGTGCCAGCGTATCACTCTCACGCAGGCACGCCTTGAGGCGTGTCGCCAGGGTACAGAGCATCTCATCACCGTAGAGGTGGCCGAGCTGATCATTGACAATCTTTAAACGATCGACATCGACATAGATCACCGCCAGGCGATCATCCTGATCCTGAATCCGGCGTAGTGCCGCTTCAAGATACTCTTTAAATTGGGTCCGATTGGGCAGCTGAGTGAGCAGATCGTGATAGGCCTGGAAACGGATCGTCTCCTCGGCCTGTTTACGTCCAGAGATATCGCGCGCGATGCCGTAGGTACCGACAAAGCGACGATCGCCATCCTCAGGGGAGGAGTACATGCCCCAGGCGTTGAGCTCAACCTGAATCGCCGAGTTCTCAACCACCACCGGATTTGCGCCCCCCTGCTTACAGCGCAGCGTCATCTCCACGCTTTTACTGCGACGGCTATCGCCACGACGTTCATCGAAACGGTCCTTAGCCGGCACCTCGCCCTCAGGGAGCAGTGCCGTATGGTGCTTACCGATCAACTCACGCGGAGAGAAACCAAGCAGGCTCTCAACACGATCATTAATGAATTTAAAACGCCCTTCGGAATCGAGCAGATAGATGATATCGGGTGACTTGTTAACCATATAACGATGCAGCTGTTCGGAGCGCTCCATACGACGCTGCATCTGCTCCCGCTCCTGCCCAAGACGACGCTGCTCAAGCGCATTCTCAACCGCATGCAGCAGCACCTCAGGTGCATAGGGTTTACGCACAAAGTCGTAGGCGCCGGCACGCAGCACCTCAATCGCCACATCGACCGAGCTGTCACCACTAACGACGATCACCGAGGTGTCGATATCGCGCTCTCGCAGTCGGCGCATCACGCCAAAACCGTCCAGATCGGGCATCATCAGATCGAGCATCGCAACATCGAAGTGCTGTCGCTCCAGCCACTCCTGTGCCTGCACACCGCCGTCGGCAAGTTCTACTTCATAGCCATGTGCCTCCAGTAGTGCGGCGAGGCTCTTGCGCATCCGTTCATTGTCATCGACGACCAGAATTCTGGCGCTATCGCTCTTAATTGTATTTGAGGCAACCATCTTGCACTCCCGGCTTACTACGCTAATAGGTTTGGGACTCCGCCCGATCTAACACTCCAACTCCCTTGGTAGAAGAATCTGAAATTCGGTACCACCCTGTCCACTGCGACAGCTGATCTTGCCACCCAGCTCATCAACAAGGTTTTTCACAATAGAGAGCCCCAACCCTGCATGCCCCCCACCCTTGGTGCTATCAACCGGCTGGAACAGATTGGCCAACACATGCGGAGGCAGGCCACTGCCACTGTCGATCACCTTCAACTCAACAAAGGCCTTATCGTCGAAGTAGACATAGTCACGACTGGTAATCATCAGACGACCGGTGCTACCCATCGCCTCAATCGCATTTTTACTCAGGTTGAGCAGAATCTGTTTGAGCGCATTGATACTGGTCAGCAGCGGCGGTATCGCCTCATCAAGCTCTGTCACCAGTTCAATCGAGCGGTTGGTCAGCATGCCGTTCTCGATCAGGCGCAGCAGATTTTTCACCACCGTGTTCACCTCAACCGCACCACTCTCCTGCTCCTGAGCACCACTGACATCGGGAAGAGTGGCAATAATTCCAGCGACTCGATCGATCTCCTCACGGATGATTTTCAACTCCTCCTGAGCATCGGCCACAGGATCGAGTTTGGTGCCGAGCAGCGCCAGGTAGTTGCGCATAATCGCCAGCGGATTGTTCGCCTCGTGTACCACCTTGCGGGCATGGAGATTATAGCGGGCGGCATGCTCCTCCTCGAAGGTCTCTTTACTGCGCCGACGTTGTCGCAGGGCATGCCAATGGGCGGAGAAGTCACGGGCGAAGTCGATCAGTAGCGACTGGCTTCTGTTTAGACGTTCGGCCTGAACAGGTGTCACGCCGATGACCAACACACCAATGGTCTCATCGGTAGCAATCAGTGGCACAAATAGCGCAGCCGGTCGGCCCAGCATGCGTACGATCTGACGATCAAGCACATTGGCATCGGTATCTGCACCGCTCTCAATCACTGAACGGGTCAGTAGCGCCTGAATCAGCTGGCTCCTACGCTGACCGCCATGGAGAGCGAAGTGAGGGCGGTTAGTCCCCGATAGTCGACGCCGTCTGCATATTCGTAGTTGAGAGCGCGAGCGACGACGAAGAAGATGCAGCAGCGGCTTATGTCGGCGTAGAGTCACTGAGGGAGTTGTGTAGAGCCGCGAAGAGGTGATTACGCAACGTACGCAGGACGTCGGGGCGCCGAAGGCATAAACGGTCGCGTTAAGTTTTGCTGTTTGCTTGGGCTGGATGCCCAAAACAAACTTTCGCAAAATAGCGACTCCACGGCCTGCCTCGACAGGCAACTCAAGCTCTTCGATACGCTGTACACCATTTCTTGAAGAGCGGCCACGCAGGCGACGGGTGTTGTGATCAAAATCGAATAGCAGCGCCCGATCGGCGTCGAAGACGATATTAATACTGCGAAGAATCGCATCAACCACCTCGCCCTCGTCGGCACCGTCACGGAACTGCTCATTAACCGTGTTACGTAGCGCCTCGCCCATCACCTGTTCGGCCAGCGGACTCTGCACGGCGGCAGCACCATCATCCGTAGCCTCTGGGGAGAGTTCGATGCCCAGTGCTGTGAGGGTGTTATTTACCTCGATCAGTGCACTACTGCGCAGCTCATCGAACATATCAACAGTAAAACCAAACAGGTTGGCCGCACCGGCCGTCTCTTCACTACCTGATTGATAATTGTGTTGTGCCGCGATGTTGGCCAGCCATGTGATCTTCACCAGATGGTGGGCATCCTGAAGTGTTGAGACCGGTTCGTGATGGTAACGAACCGCATCGACTATAAAGGTTGGCAATCCCCAACTCTCCAGCACGTGGGCGCCCACCTGATCGTGCGAGATATCCAGTCGCTGCTGCTCAAGGACAATCAGGTCTCGACCACCCTGCGCCTGATCGGCTATCTCGCGATACTCCGCACTGTGGCTAAGTGCCAGTACCATCTTGCCGAGATCGTGAAACAGACCAGCCATATAGGCCTCATCGGGCTCGGCATAACCACTCACCTTGGCCAACGAACGAGCCACCACGGCCGTGGTAAGCGCATGTTGCCAGAGGCGGTTGAGCTGATGTGGCGGAATCGCCTTAATGCCATAGAAATACTGGTAGACAGAGGCGGTCACCGAGATCGATTTGACCGTCTTCATGCCAAGCGTGATCAGTGCCCGTTTGAGCGAATTGAAGTTACCGCTACGGTAGTAGAAAGGTGAGTTGGCAACGGCCACCACCTTGGCGCAGAGCGCCGCATCCCGCTCGATCAGGCTCGCGAGCTCATCGAAACTCGCCTCATCACCCGCAAACGCCTCAATCAGCTTCTGCAGCACAACGGGAGGCGATGGCAGTCGACTTACCTGAATCTCTTCCAGAGCTTTATTAGGATTAGTTGTCATCTACTTAATTTATATGGATTTATGAGACAAAAGTAGCAGAGTTACCCCATCGACACAAGATTCGTCTGCCCTCTCCTATCAACAGACGGGAATAAGCACCGATCGCGAACCCTGCCTCAGCAGCGACTCTGCTATGATCAGCAGCTATTCGGTTGCACCGCGAGCAACCTGTTGAGAGAAAAGAAAATAGAGCATTGATGAGCCAATCCACCTCTCCAGCACACAAAACCGAGGTCATCGTCATCGCCATTACCAGTGGCAAGGGTGGCGTCGGAAAGACCAGCGTCAGCACCAACCTCGGCATCGCCCTCGCCTCACGCGGTCAACGCGTCTGTATCTTCGACGCCGACACCGGCATGGCCAACATTAACGTTCTGCTTGGGAAGAGCCCCGAACTGACCCTGGAGCACCTGCTCAGCGGTGAGCACACGATTGATGAGATCTTGATCGAAGGTCCACATGGGGTACAGATCGTGCCGGCCGCCTCCGGTATCGCCGATTGCGCACAGCTCAACCACAGCCAGCATCAACGATTGATTGAGGCGCTACGCGAGCTGGAGTCACGTTTCGATTATCTGCTGATCGACACCGCTGCGGGTGCCAGTGACACCGTGCTGGAGTTTCTACGCGCGGCCCAACAGATGGTAGTGGTGATTACTCCCGATCCCACCTCGATGACCAACGCCTTCTCGCTGCTGAAGATCGCCAAGAATCGTCACATCGACACCCCGGCCTACATTCTTACCAACCAGGTACCGAATCATCAGAAGAGTCTGGAGATTTTTCAGCGCTTTCAGGATGCCACTAAAAGTATCTGCCGGGAGTCGCTATTTTTGCGAAAGTTTGTTTTGGGCATCCAAGCCCAAGCAAACAGCAAAACTTCACGCGACCGTTTATGCCTGCGGCGCCGACCGTCCTGCGTACGTTGCGTAATCACCTCTTCGCTGCTCTACACAACTCCCTCAGTGACTCTACGCCGACATAAAGCCGCTGCTGCATCTTCTCCGTCGTTCGCTCGCGCTCTCAACTACGAATAGGCAGACGGCGTCGACTATCGGGGACTAACCGCCCTCACTTCGCTCTCCATGGCGGTCAGCGAAGGTCGACACCTACTACCTGGGCCACATCCTTCAGGACGAGACACTGGTACGGGCGATTCGCCTGCAACGGCCACTGATCCTGCTCGACCATGAGGCCCCCGCCAGTCGCTGCTTCTATGCCCTCTCCGAGGCGGTCACCAACCACCTCGGCAGTGCAGAAGAGAGCGGTGGTTTCAGCAGCTACTGGGCAAAACGTACCGAGAGTGCGAAAGCACCCAGCCAGATCTCAGCGAACACAACGCAACCTGCAACGCCTGTGGAACTCCTTGAGCAACTCACTGCGATGATCGAGAAGTCAGCCTTCGGCGAACAGCAGATCCGCCCCGCCCTGGCCACACTGCTTGAGCGCTACAACAACCGTTTCGGCTCGATACCCTTTAACGAGCAACGCGCCCTGCTGCGTTGGTTGGAGCGTAACGACTTCCCCGCGCAGGAGACGTTGACCCTGTCGCTGACCCTCGAGGAGTTGTTTGAAAAGCAGCACCGACAGCCGCTACACGACAACGAACGTCTGCTCGCCAAACTGGTCGCACAAAACCGCGACAGCGCTTCCGCAGTCGAGTCACTGCTGCATGGACTGATCAACGCCTATCAATCCCACAACAACCGACCACTGGATAATCTACAGGCCCCGCTACAGAACTCGCTGCTGAACGGGAGTTTGAGTGAAGCAGACGCACGCGATGCGATCGCATCACTGACGGAGAGTTTTAGGGATCGTTTTGGACGTTCACCCTTTGAGCGTGAAGAGTCAGCATCAGTAAGCCATATCGACTCGGCAAGACTCGCCAGCCACGACGAGTCAAATTAGCGGCCTATTCGCCCTTCGTCTGTTCGTAGAAATAGTTGGTCGCCTCGACAAAGCCGTCGATGCTACCGCAGTCGAAACGCTTCCCTCGAAACTTACACCCCACCACCATGTTCTCACTCGCCTGGGTCTGCAACGCATCGGTAATCTGCAGCTCACCATTTTTTCCAGTCGGAGTACGACGCAGCACATCGAAGATATCGGGAGTCAGGATATAGCGGCCAATCACCGCCAGATTACTCGGCGCCTCCTTTGGCGAGGGCTTCTCCATCATTGAGGAGACCATATAGGTGTCTTCATCGATCGCACTACCTCCGATCACACCATACTTATCGACCTCACTCTGATCGACCTCCTGGATCGCAACCACGCTACAGCGATACTTCTCATAGGTTTTGAGCATCTGCTTCATCACCTCGTCACCGTCACCGACACAGAGGTCATCGGCAAGAATCACCCCAAACGGTTCATTACCGATCAGCGTCTCACCGGTGAGGATCGCATCACCCAGACCACGCATCTCAATCTGACGGGTGTAGGAGAAGGTGCACTCCTTGATGATCTTGCGGATCTCGGTGAGATGGTTCTCCTTATCGGTACCGCTAATCTGATGTTCCAGTTCATAGCTGATATCGAAGTGATCCTCGATGGCACGTTTGCTACGACCGGTAATAATCGCGATATCGTACATACCCGCATTAAGCGCCTCTTCGACACCGTACTGAATCAACGGTTTGTTGACGATCGGCAACATCTCCTTCGGCATCGACTTGGTCGCAGGCAGGAAACGGGTACCGTATCCGGCAGCTGGGAAGAGGCATTTACGAATCATGATTCTCGAATCCTTGTAATAAATCCTGAACGGGATGTTACCGCAATAGTATTAAAGGTACAGACGCCATCCACCGATAATTGGCCTGATTCCAATCAGGCCGCTGCCGCGCACCACTACCGCACACTTTTTCTGAATCAGCACAAAACACCCGCTATTCACACGCAGCAGCAGCTGATATATGCTCAAGCACAACATATACTTACATTCGCCATGGATTATGTCCGCCCACAGCTTGGGGACATCGGCTGACAATAATAATGATTGCCTAGTCACTGATGAGCGCCAACGTCCTGCTAAAAAAAGAAACAGAGTATACGACTGCCCCACTTCCGGGAGTCGCTATTTTTGCGAAAGTTTGTTTTGGGCATCCAAGCCAAGCAAACAGCAAAAACTTCACGCGACCGTTTATGCCTGCGGCGCCTCGACCGTCCTGCGTTCGTTGCGTAATCACCTCTTCGCGGCTCTACACAACTCCTCAGTGACTCTACGCCGACATAAAGCCGCTGCTGCATCTTCTCCGTCGTTCGCTCGCGCTCTCAACTACGAATAGGCAGACGGCGTCGACTATCGGGGACTAACCGCCCTCACTTCGCTCTCCATGGCGGTCAGCGCTCGTGGAGCCTCACCTATGAGCAGTGCTTCTCAAAACCGCGTCATCTGGCACTACATGCGCACCGCGCCCAGCGACGGCAGTCAGGAACTGGTGGCGGAGCATGTTGAAGAGGGTTCCAAGACCGACCAATTTATTCAACGCGCTGAAAAGCGGAGACGCTCACAGGAGTGCCACCGCGGCATCGATATGCGCGGCAAGACCAAAGAGGAGTGTCGTGCCTACCTCTATCGCAACCTCTCGATGCACCTCGACCGTGATACCTACCAGGCCTTCGTCGAGGCGTTAAATCGGGGAGTCGCTATTTTGCGAAAGTTTGTTTTGGGCATCCAAGCCCAAGCAAACAGCAAAAACTTCACGCGACCGTTTATGCCTACGGCGCCCCGACCGTCCTGCGTACGTTGCGTAATCACCTCTTCGCGGCTCTACACAACTCCCTCAGTGACTCTACGCCGACATAAAGCCGCTGCTGCATCTTCTTCGTCGTCCGCTCGCGCTCTCAACTACGAATATGCAGACGGCGTCGACTATCGCGGACTAACCGCCTTCGCTTCGCTATCCATGGCGGTCAGCGAAAGAACAACGGTCTTTTCACTGTCGGCATGTATGAAGATATCCAGGCTCGCCATAAAAAGGGGAGCGAGAAACGTGCTGCTGCGAAAAAACCGGCGGTTGCCAAACCACGCCAGCTCACTGGCACATCCGCTGCAACCGAACTGACCGCAGAAGAGATTGAGCAGATGATGCTCGAGCAGTGGCGCACCCTCGATATTGATCAACCCGAACCGCTCTCGATGCAGTACTTCTCTGAACGCACCGAGGCGCGTCTAGAGATGTCCACAGCCGCACTACTGCATCATGATGAGGGTGGCGTGGAGCTGACCACACGCGACATCTCTCCCAGCGGTCTCTGTGCCATCACCCGCACGCCGATCTTCTTAGATGAAGGCAGCGTGGTCGATATCGAGATTCCCGCCATTGAGGGCAAGATCGGCACAGTACGCTCGGGCTACACCATCCTCAACGTCGACCACACCAAGGCGGGAATCCAGCTACGGCTGCAGCATAGTGAGAGTGATCCAGACCATCGCAAAGCGATCGATGCCTTTATCGATGCCAATAATTCACGCTACCGGGTCGATGTCAGTGATGAGCTGCTGACTGCCAATGCACTTCTCACCGAACGGCTCTACACCCTCTCCAGCGCTCTGCTGCCACTCTTCTTCTGCGGTGACACCGACGGAGCACGGGTCGGTCTGGTTGGCGTGAGTGATGGTAACCGGGCCATGCTCGAACAGTTTAAGAAGGGTGAGAGTGGTTTCGACCTCAGTCCCTTTATGCAGCCACACCGACTCCAACACTTCTTGAGTTGTAACACGGAACAGAGCTGTCCCGAACCGCTGATGATGATCTTCGGGAGTCGCTATTTTGCGGAAGCATGTTTTGGGCATCCAAGCCCAAGCAAGCGGCAAATACTTAACGCGACCGTTTATGCCTACGGCGCCCCGACGTCCTGCGTACGTTGCGTAATCACCTCTTCGCGGCTCTACACACTCCCTCAGTGACTCTACGCCGACATAAAGCCGCTGCTGCATCTTCTCCGTCGTTCGCTCGCGCTCTCAACTACGAATAGGCAGACGGCGTCGACTATCGGGGACTAACCGCCTTCGCTTCGCTATCCATGGCGGTCAGCGATCGCGACGCCGCCAGTGGATCACTGATTTCAGCTACCGATTTTGAGTTTGCCACTCGTAGTGATTGGGTAAACTTTGTTATCTCTCACCAGAAACACCCCGGCTTTCAGCTCTTAAAACTGGTGATATCCCCTTACCACAAACCCTCCTGTCGCAAGATGATCGCCTGCCTGAATCAGGTGGCAGAGAATAACTACGACAGCGCTGAGAACATCCTGAAGATGGTCGATGAAATCAGTGCGGTCGGCATCGTCTCCGACATGACCGAGGTCGCTGAACAGTGGATGTTCAGTGATGCGATCCCTGACGCGGTTACCATACCCAACAAAGTGCTAGAGCTCGGTCAGGGTGAGTTACCCAATCAGCCCGAGATTGTCACCCTCGGCCGCGATATTCAGCGCCGAGAACCGCGATACCTGATCAAAACCAGCGTGGTACTCACCATTGGTGAACAGCGCATTGAATCCAATACCGTCAATCTATCGGTTGGTGGTGTCAGCATTGCACTTGATGAGCACGAACTCGAGATTAATCCACGACAGATCGTTGAGATAAGCTTCCAGCGTTACGCTGAGCAGACAGGCAAAAACTTTCTCAAGCACGTTAGCTACCAGGTTGTCAGCCTCAGCGGAAATCCCCGTTGCCTACACCTCAGCCGCCTCTTTGATCGCGACAGCAACGCCGCCGTCGATCAAGTCGACAAGTCGACAAGTCGGTCACCGACTTTTTCCGCAACGTTTTCAAACGCAATGCCGAAAAGCTGCAGGTCGACTATAGCGACACCATCTCCACCGCTCAGACCCGCACCCTGGAGGCGATCGCAACCGCCAGCACCTCGACCATTCCGTTGATGATTGGCAAAAACGCACAGGGTGCGATGCGCCTAAGTCAGATCGTGATGCCCGATGATGACGAGGGATTAATTCGCTTCTTCGAGGTCGCTCCAGGTGAATTCGACTTCTCACCCATCGCCGAACATCGCCGCATTGCGCGTATCGGAAATGAGCTTCGTAGCAGTGCCCAGGCCAGCCTGCCAATCTACATGTTCAAGCAACCGATCATCGATGAACCGGGGCGTTTTGAGATCCTCTCCGCCACCGATGCCGAATTTAAAAACGAGACCGAGCGACGCCGCTTTTTTGAACACGCCATGCTGCAGGAGCAGTGCAGTGTAAAAATAGTTATCTCCAAGGCCGCAAAACTCCCCATCCACTTTGTCGACAGTGTCACCGACAAACTGCAGCAGCACTCCTCACACCGTGCCCACAAGCTGCGTGAAGCAATTGGTGACATCGAATTCATCGGTGACATGGTCAATATCACCCGCGAATCGACCGAAATGTTTATCGACCAGATCAACCGCCGTTAAACAGATTAAATAGCACCCTCCTACCAGCGCCCCTTGCTAACCATTTCGTTTATCATGCTCCTCTGATTGATAGGAGTCCCCAATGAACGACACCGCTGTTGCACCTGAGTCCAAATCGCCCCCCATCTGGCAGCGCCGATGGCTGCAGATCACCGCAGCCATCGTGTTGCTGGTTGCACTCATGCTGGCAGCTCTCCCCTTCGCTCTCGGCCATAGTCTCGAATCGTGGTTGAAGGATCAGGGGGCGTCCACAGCAACCGTTGAGAACATCGATCTCAATCTTTTTACCGGCCAATTGAGGATCGACCAGCTCAACTACCAGTTTAGCGATGGTGCACCACAGCACCTTGAGCAGCTAACCACCACCCTTAATGTTCGTGACCTATGGCAGCGGCTAATCCACATCGAGTCACTCACCATCAACAACAGTTCGATTGCACTCTCGGTCGATAGTGAGGGCAGATTAACCGTCGCCTCACTTGCACTACCAGCAACCAAGAGTGACGCTAGCACCCAGCAGCAGAACCCATGGGGTTTCACTCTCGACCAGTTAATTCTGGATAGCGCCTCGATCAGCTACAGCAGAAGTCAGCTCACGGCCAGCTCACCCTCGAGCAGCTGAAACTTGAACACCTCTCTAACCGTAATCTTGATCGAGCGGCAAACCTCACCCTTACCGCCACACTCAACGACACTCCACTACAACTGGCTGCTGAGCTACGCCCCTTCAATGAGACGCAACGCTTCGAGACCCAGTTACAGCTTGAGCAGTTCGATCTGCAGAGCATCGCCCCACTACTGAACAAGCAACTAACGGCCCTAAGTGGTGCGCTCTCCGCGCAGACCACACTGATAGTCGAGATCGATGCAAAAGAGCTGCGTGCCAGCCAACTGGGTGAAATTAACTTAGGCGGCCTCTCCCTCGCCAACGACACACTATCCACCACACTGGCCAAGGGACGCTTTGGTGGTCGCATCGACTTCAACCTCGACCTGAATACCAAACAACCCTCAGTCGATCTCATCGGCACCTTGACGACCGAGCAACTGGCGACAACGATTGGAACCGAGACCAAGAGCGGCATTGATCAGCTGACGATCGATAGCACCACCAGCCTCAGTCACTCCGAGGTTGGTGCAATGAAACTCGATTTTGACGGCACCATTGATGCCAGGGGGGCGCGTTATCGGAGAGCCGATATCGCCTACCGAAACCAGCAGCTCACCTATAAGGGTAATGCACAAATCACTCTGCCAGTGGAACACTCACCCAGCGTCGTGATCAATGGTGACATTAGCCACAAGCAGCTCGCCCTTGCACTCGCCGAGAACCATCTCAATGTGTCACAGCAACAGGGGGCGTGGTCGGGCAACATCTACGTTAAAGAGAACAAGCCATCAGCAACCGGTTCGCTGAGCAGCGGAACCACCCAAATCGATGACAGCAACAAACAACTTACCCTGGCGCGTTATCACCATTTGAACGCAAAAGAGATCGAACTCAGGGCCATTGATGATCTCACCATCGGCTCACTCCGCAGCGAACAACTTACACTGTTAAAGCCACATACAACCAACAGCGATGAGAAGAGTGAGCAACTCTTTAATAGCGGCTCCCTCACACTCGATAACCTTCACTATCAAGCCGATCAGATAACCGCGATCAACTCGATTACGCTCGATAACATGGCGCTACTATTACGCCGTACAGCAAAGGGTGAGATTGCCTTAATCAATCAGTTACAGAGCGGCAAATCGGACAAGTCAGATCCCGGCAGCAAGCAGCAGATACCGATCAAGATCCAACAGATCAAGGTAACTGGTAAGAGTCATCTCGACTTCGTCGACGAGGCGATCACACCAAACTATAAAAACCGAATCACTTTAAAGCAGCTTGCGGTTAATCAGATCGACAGCAGTACACCCAGCACGGGTAGTCCCTTCGAGCTTAAGGCCAATATCGGTAGCTATACACACCTCGCCTTCGGCGGTGAACTCTACCCCTTCGCCGAACACCCCACTCTCAAACTGAAGGGTGATATCGACACCCTCGACCTGCCACCGCTCTCCCCCTACACCATCCAGTCACTCGGATATGAGCTGACCAGTGGCCACGCCAGCGCTGAGATCGAACTCGAGATCGACGCCGGCAAACTCAAGGGTGAGAACAGGGTAAAACTCAACAACCTCGAGGTCGATGCCGCCGACCCGGAGAAGATGGAACACCTGTCCAATCAGCTCTCGATGCCTCTAGATTCGGCCCTCTCGCTGCTGCGTGATGATGAGAACAACATCAAACTGAAACTACCTCTAGGCGGCGATCTTGCCCATCCCGAGTTCAGTCTCGCCAACACCATTAATCAGGCGCTCGGCAAGGCGATGAAGACCACCGCCATGACCTACCTGAAATACTACTTCCAACCCTATGGCACCCTGATCGCCATCGCTGAGCTAGCAGAAGCGGCAGCCTCGGCGGTACGACTCGATCCAATCACCTACCCAGCCACGATCTCTTCGCTTAACCCTGAGCAGATCAAATACCTGGAGAAGGTCGGCAAGCTGATGCAGGAGCACAAGCAGATCCGTGTGCGTCTCTGCGGCAAGGCCAACGAAAGTGAGATAAAAGCGCTCCTGGCGGCTAAACAGAAGGCAGCCGCTAAGGAGAGTGGGGAGCCATCAGCTGCCAAAACAGCCGAAGAGAAACAGCCTGTCGTTGCACCGCAGATGACGCCTGAACTGGAACAGCAGCTGACCGAAGTTGCCCGAGCGCGTGCCGAGACGATCCAGAAACACCTGATGGAACACTACCAGATCGAGGCCGAGCGGCTGTTTGTCTGCAATCCCAAGATTGAAACGGATAGCGACGAGAAGCCTCGGGTTGAACTACTGATATAGGCGCTGAATGAGAAGGGTTTCACACCGGCGTTAATTCGTTCTCTGCTAGAGTGCAGTGAAGAATCATTATCAAGGGATGTTATGAAGCAGACCATCGACACCATCGTCGCTCAGGCGAGTGAGGTTATCCTCGGTAAGCAGGCGCAGATCCGCCTTGCCCTCGCCTGCCTGCTGGCACGCGGCCACCTGCTGATCGAGGATCTGCCCGGTATGGGCAAGACCACCCTCTCCCATCTACTCGCACAGCTACTCGGCCTCTCATTTCAGCGCATTCAGTTCACCAGCGATCTACTCCCGGCCGATATTCTCGGCATCTCCATCTACGACCGTGAACAGGGCAGCTTCACCTTCCACCCCGGCCCGATCTTCTCGCAATTCATCCTTGCCGATGAGGTCAACCGCGCCACACCCAAGACCCAGAGCGCCCTGCTCGAGGCGATGGAGGAGCACCAGGTGACCACAGAGGGCGAGACACGCAAATTGGCTGAGCCCTTCTTTGTCATCGCCACGCAGAATCCCGGCCACCATATCGGCACCTTCCCACTGCCCGAGTCGCAGCTAGACCGCTTTTTGATGCGTATCGATATGGGTTATCCCGATCGCGAGGCCGAGCGCGCCCTACTGCGCGGTGAGAGTCGTCGTGATCTGCTCACCGCCATTCAACCGGTCACCACCGCCGAAGAGCTGCAGGCAATGCAGCGTCGGGTTCCCGAGATCCACGTATCAGATGCACTGCTCGACTACCTGCAGGCGCTGGTCGAGTTCTCACGTGAAGCACCACAGTTTGAGAACGGTCTCTCACCTCGCGCCTCGCTGGCCCTGTTGCGCGCCTCACAGGCGTGGGCATTGATCGATGGCCGTGACTACGTCATCCCCGAAGATATTCAGAGCGTACTGCCCGCCGTTGCCGGTCACCGTCTCAGTGGTGGCGATCCGGCCCTTTCGGCGAGCGAACTGCTGCTCACCTCCGTGGCTATTCCCTGAGCCGATGCTCGGCGAAAAGCTGCTCAACTCCGGCTACTTCTCCGACCGCTTTATTAATCGCGGTAGCGATCCCGATGCGGTCGAGATCGACAACCGTCATCTCTATATCCTGCCGACCCGCCACGGGGTACTGTTCGCTGGCGTGCTGCTGGTGATGCTGATCGGCTCGATCAACTACAGCAACAACATGGGCTTTATGCTCACCTTCCTACTCGGCAGCCTCGCCACCGCCTCGATCCTGCACACCTACAGCAACCTGAAAAACATCACCGTGCGTAGCGGTCGACTGCAACCGGTCTTTGCCGGTGAGCAGGTGGAATTCATCTTCCACCTCGACAATCCGGGTAGAAAATCGCGTCACCTGATCCTACTCAACTGCAACCAATATGACGGCGATGTTGAGGAGATCGAACCGGGCAAACACAACACTATCAATCTACTCATGCCAACCGAGCTGCGTGGCTGGCGCTATCCCGGCAGAATCAAGGTCGAGACCACCTATCCACTCGGTCTGTTCCGCGCCTGGAGCTGGATCGAGCTGCGCAGCCGCTGCCTGGTCTACCCCAAACCGGAACACAATCCGCCCCTGCCGCCGCTTGAGGCGGGTGAGGCAGAGCACGGCGCCCGGCAGGGTGAGGGAATGGAGGACTTTGCCGGCTTTCGTAACTACCACAGCGGCGACCCGCTGCGTCACGTCGCCTGGAAGGTGGTGGCACGGGGTCAACCGATGATGCTCAAGCAGTTCTCCGGCAGTGCCGGCGGTAGTGTCTGGTTCGAGTGGGAAGAGATGGTGGGTCTCAGCACCGAACAGCGCCTCTCCCGCCTCTGCCGCTGGGTGGTCGATGCCGATCGTGAAGGCGTTGAGTATGGACTGAAAATGCCCGATCGCCACTTCGCCCCGGCCAGCGGTGAGCGCCATCGTCGCCAGATCCTCGAGCACCTCGCCCTCTACGGTCTTGACGACTCCGACGGGCGCTTAGCTGAGCATGCGTAACTACCACTCGCCGATCCACCACGCCACCATCGCCTGGCTGATGCTCTCATTGGTGCTGGTAATCGCTCCACACACGACCCGGTTACCAATCTGGATACCGCTGGTTGGCCTCGGCTTCGGTCTGTGGCGTTGGCTCGCAGCCAAGCGACGACTGCCGTTACCGGGCACCCTGTTACGCGTGATCATGTTGGTGGCAATCGCGGTGGGCGTCTTTCTCAGTTACGGCCGTCTCTTCGGTCGCGATGCCGGTACCGCCTGGCTGATAATTCTCATCGCCCTGAAGCTAATCGAACTACGCACCCACCGTGATGCGGTGATCGTGGTACTGCTAGCCTACTTCCTGGTAATCACTAACTTCCTGTTTACTCAATCAATTCCAACCGCGATCTATATGATATTAATTGTAATCGTGATCACCTCGACACTGATTGCGATCAACTACATGGAGCGCGATCCGCTGCCGATCAAGCGGCGCCTACGTATCTCCGCCACCCTGTTGGCCCAGGCGGTACCGATGATGCTGGTGCTGTTTGTACTCTTTCCCCGCGTGCCGGGCCCCCTCTGGAGCCTGCCTAAGGATGCCCACAGCAGCCTCAGCGGGCTGGATGATTCGATGAGTCCCGGCTCGATCAGTGAGTTGATCCAGTCGGGTGGCACCGCCTTTCGCGTTGAGTTCATCGACCCAGCTCCGCCGAGCGAGCTGCGCTACTGGCGCGGACCGGTGCTGTGGCACTTCGACGGCCGACGCTGGAGCGGCGGTTTCAGTAAACGTGATCTGCCACACGATGACTTCACCCCGGTCGGTGACCCAGTGCGTTACAGCGTCACCCTCGAGCCCCACAACCGGCGTTGGCTCTTCGCACTGGAACTCCCCGACACACTTCCGCTCAATAGCAGCCTCAGTGGTGACTATCGACTGCTGGCCGCTTCCCCGGTTCGGGAACGGCTGCGTTATCAGCTCAGCTCCTATCCCGCCTTCAAGTTTGGTGAACTGATCAGCCACGAGGCGAAACTAGCCGCACTGCAGCTACCCGATAACGGTATCAGCCGCAGCCGCGCACTGGCTGCGCAGTGGCGAGCCGCCTCGAGATCTGATCGCGAAGTCGTCAATCGTGCCCTCAACCACTTCAATCAACAGCCCTTTGTCTACACCCTGCGTCCACCGCTGCTCGGTAACCGCCCGGTCGATCAGTTCCTGTTCGATAGCCAGCGCGGTTTCTGTGAACACTACGCCGGTGCCTTCACCGTGTTGATGCGTGCCGCCAGCATTCCGGCTCGGGTGGTTACTGGCTACCTGGGCGGTGAGCGGAATCCGCTCGATGAGTTCTACACCGTACGCAACTCCGATGCCCACGCCTGGTCGGAGGTGTGGCTTGAAGGTGAAGGTTGGCGACGCATCGATCCAACCGGCGCCGTGGCCCCCGAACGCGTCGAAGAGGGCATTGAGGCCTCACTGCCCGATGACGCCCCCCTGCCGATTCTGCTACGCAGCAACAATACCCTGTTGAAGCAGTTCCGATTCTCGATTGATGCGCTCAACAACGGCTGGAATCAGTGGGTACTCGGTTACGGCGATAAGACACAACGCGAGTTTCTGGCGAAGCTCGGCATTGGACTCGATAGCTGGGAGGGAATGGCGATTGGGCTACTCACCTCGATGGGAACACTCTTTGCCATCATCACTGCGCTGATGCTCTGGCGTCACGGGCGCCAGCATCACGTCACTCCACTGCAACGCCTCTATCGGCGTTTTTGCGCAAAACTAGCCAAGGCAGGTATCAACCGGAATCCCTATGAGGGTCCGGAAGATTTTGCTCAACGAGTGATCAAGCAGCGCCCCGATCTTCGTCAGGCTGTCAGGTCGATTACCAAACGCTATATTCAGCTCAACTATGCGGGCAGTAGCGATGCGTCACAGTTAAAGGCGTTACAGATAGCGGTGACTCGCTTCTCCGCTAGCCGATAATCGATCAACTCACTAATGCAGCGTTGATTTCGCCTCGCGGTTCTCTTCTCCACTGCAGCACACGGATCGCATCCTGTTCACCTCGTCGTACGAGAATCGATTTAACCAACAGTTCAGCATGCACCTCATCCATGGCGACATAGATATCGTAAGCCTCGTCAGTAGCGAGCTGCATGAGCAGCTCTAAAGATAGATCGATGCCGTTGCCGTCATGGGTTGTTATCGGTTGGTAACTAAAGTGGTCTAGCGTCTGCACCCAGGAGCGACAGTAGTTATCGAGGTAGTGACCCTGTTCACCCTCTGCCAGCCAATAGAGCCATATGGACTGTGTCATATCGAGATTGATCGCCTGCTCGATCAGACTCTTGATCGGCGCGAAGTTGGTTCCTTCAGCAATCAAGACAATCGGACGATCCGAATCACCATCAAGCGTCACCTCCCCGAAGGGGCCGTTGATCTCGATTCGGTCGGAACTACCCAGTTGCTCAAAGATAAATTCATAAAAGGGATCACCCTCTCTTCGCTGCAGATGAAACTGAAGCACCATGCCGTTACAGGGACAACTGCCGATAGCGAGATCACGCTGCAATCCGTTCGGTAGTTTGAGTGATATATGTTGCCCAGGAAGAAACTGTAGACGCTGCGTACGCGGCGTGCGCAGCTGCAGCAGAATGATCTCATCTCCAATCCGCTCGATCTTAGATACCTTAGTCGCGACTCGCTGTAACGGCACCTCGCCGGTATCGATAATCTCAGCGGCATCAAGCAGCAGATCACTTCCTGCCGAAGCCCTGCAGAGCAGTACCGTGTTCTCTTTAAGTTCAGCCTCGCTGAGGCGGTAGTCGTGGTGTTTTATCTCGGCCAACTCGCCCGACAATAGCCGTGCCTTACATTCACCGCAGTTACCGCTGCTACAACCAAAATGGAGATGGATACCTGAACGCAATGCAGCATCGAGTAGCGAGTCGCCAAATTCAGCCACAAACTGATGACTACTATTAGCCAGCTTTACCGAGTAACCCATAAATATCACCCTTCATGACCTGCACACAGAGAAGCGTCATTAGGGTGAATATAGCCAGCAGTGCAGAGTAATACTATTTACCACAGTGCCCACACTGACATTGTCGATCGACTCGACAAATAGAGATTCGATAAAAAAAGGCCCGTATCGAAAACTCGATACGGGCCCTGTTTTTTACCGTGTAAATATAAGGATTGGCGGTTAATGCTCACCCTTGGTACGACGGATTCCTGCCAGACGGTTGCCCTGTTTCTGTGGGCCGCCGTAGGGAAAGAGGTCGTGCAGATGATGGTTATTACCACGCTCTGGTCCCCATAACTTGGCAAAGTACTTGATCATCTTTCGTACCTCTGCCTGGACGCAGTGTTCTTCGTAGTAATCGCGGATATAGCGAATCACATCCCAGTGCTCATCAGTCAGTTCCAGCCCCTCTTTAGCGGCCTGCGCCACTGCAAAAGACTCTGACCAATCATCCATATTCTGGATGTAACCCTCTTGATCGGTGATGATCTCCTGACCATCAACTATCAACTTCTCATCACGAATTGCAAACGGATTAGTTCTCATCACTCACCTTTATGAAAAATTATTTCGATTTCCATCCCATAAGGGTTATCAACGCTAATCTTCTGCACCATCCCGCCTGTATGACGGGATGGTGCATCCGATTAATTATTTGATACGTGTTTACGACGTACGACCTGATAGGCACGGCCGAGATAGCCAATCGGCACACTCCACACATGGACCAGACGGGTGAACGGGAAGAGCAGGAACACCGTCATACCGAGGAAGATGTGCAGCTTGAAGACCGGCTCCACACCTGCGAGCAGACTTGGATCTACCTGCAGTGTCGCGACGCTCTGTACCCACTGGGTCAGTGCAATCATTACATCGGCGTTGCCGTGGCTGGCATGGCCGTAGGAGACGATGGTAGTGCTCAGACCTACGATCACGGTGACCAGCAACCAACCGATGATGAAGGTATCACGGGTACGCCCAGCCGCCTTGACCCGTTCATTGGTGAGGCGACGCAGGAACAGCATCAACGCACCAACGAAGCACATGGAGCCAAAGATCAGTCCAGCGTAGATGGCAACGTATTGATGCGCCACATCCGAGACACCCATCGCCAGGAACCAGCTATGGGGAGTCAACAGACCGACCATGTGGCCGAAGAAAATCGCGATAATGCCCACATGGAACAGATTACTCGCCACCCGCATACCCTTGTTACTGAGTAGCTGGCTGGAGTCGGTTTTCCAGGTGTACTGCTCGCGGTCGTACCTGATCCAGTTACCGAGTAGGAAGATGGTTCCTGCCAGGTAGGGATAGGCGCCAAATATAAAATCGTGCAGTGTCATGACTCTCTCCTCAGGCTGCTTGGGCCAGACGGCCACGGTTTTCGATAATCCGCATCAGGCTGGCGTAGTTGCTGCCAGCCTTCTCCAGATTCTCAGCCAATACAGTGATTACCTTGGCCGCATCTCCAAGGAAGATGGTGGCCTGCATCTCATCGAGCGTGGAGACGTACTCGAGAATCAACGGTAGGAAATCGGGGATCTCCTTGCCGTCGAAATCAAGTCCCGCCGCCTTGTAGTGCTCGGAGAGATCAACCAGTGCCGGACCGCGCCCCCGGTCATCACCGAAGAGGTGATGGGTCAGGTGCAGATCGTGTTCCGGAACCATATCGAAGGTATTCACATAGAGCTGCTGTAGCCCGATCAGATCGTGCAACTGCAGCCAGGCAATTACGCTACCCAACTCGGTGCGCTCCTGTTCGGAGAGCATCGGGTCGTCAGCAACGAGTGTTGCCATCTCTGGCAGGTGCTCGATCAGCTCCTCGGTTGGATAATCGAGGATGCGAGCCATTATTTTGTAGATACGCATATTGATATCCTCCCTTAGGACTGTTTGTTACCGCGTGGATGCGGGAACGCCTGCTGCGGCGAGGCAGAGTTCTGGCGACGTGACGGGAACAGTGTGAAGCCCTGCCCCGACTCGGAACCGTGACCACTGGTATTGCCGGGTCCGAAGCCGTTCTGACCCTGGAACGCGTAAGGGTCTTCGTGACGAAGCTCCTCGTGCGAGGTAGGGATCACGAAACGATCTTCGTAGTTGGCGATACCGAGCATCTGATACATCGCATCCGACTCTGCCTCGGTCATACCAACGGCATCGAGTGCTGCGGTATTAGACTCGCCATCGACCGCCTTGGAACGCTGGTTACTACGCATCGCCATTAGACGATTGAGCGCCGAGATAATCGGTGCGGTATCGCCTGCGGTGAGCAGGTTGGCCAGGTACTGTGCCGGGAAGCGCAGCGCATCGGCCTTCGGTATTACACCGTCAGCTTCAGTTGGCAGATTGCCCTGATCGATCTGGCTCTGTACTGGCGAGAGCGGTGGTACGTACCACATCATCGGCAGGGTGCGGAACTCAGGATGGATTGGGAAGGCAATCTTCCACTCCATCGCCATCTTGTAGACCGGCGACTCCTGTGCAGCTTCTAGCCAGGTATCGGGTACACCGTCCTTACGTGCCTGTTCAATGACGGCAGGATCGTTAGGATCGAGGAAGATATCCATCTGTGCGTTGTAGAGGCCCTTATCGTCGGTCGCAGCAGTTTCACTGATGCGATCGGCGTCGTAGAGCATTACACCGACGTAGCGGATACGACCTACACACGACTCGGCACAGGCCATCGGCATGCCCGACTCGATACGAGGGTAACAGGCGATGCACTTCTCAGACTTGCCCGACTCCCAGTTGTAGTAGATCTTCTTGTAAGGACAGCCACTGACACACATGCGCCAGCCGCGGCACTTATCCTGATCGATCAGAACGATGCCATCCTCGTTACGCTTGTAGATCGCACCCGATGGGCAGGAGGCGACACAGGCAGGATTGAGACAGTGGTTACAGAGTCTCGGCAGATACATATGGAAGGTGTTCTCGAACTCCTTGTAGATATGTTTCTGGATACCGTCGAAGTTCTTATCCTTGGAACGATGTTCGAACTCGCCCGCCAGATCATCCTCCCAGTTCGGTCCCCAGTGGATCTTCTCCATCCGCTTACCGGTAATCTGCGATACCGGACGTGCAGTCGGGGCCGCTTCGGAAAGCGGTTTGTTCTGCAGCTTGGCGTAGTCGAAATCGAACGGCTCGTAGTAGTCGTCGATCTCAGGCATGTCGGGGTTGGCGAAGATGTTGAGCAGCTTGCTCATGCGGCCACCGGCCTTGAGCTCGATGCCACCGTTCTTCTTCTCCCAGCCGCCTTTCCATTTATCCTGGTTCTCCCACTCCTTAGGGAAACCGACACCCGGCTTACTCTCAACGTTGTTGAACCATGCGTACTCGACGCCCTTTCGGTTGGTCCAGATGTTTTTGCAGGTTACTGAACAGGTATGACAACCGATACATTTATCCAGGTTCAGAACCATTGCGATTTGTGCGCGAACTTTCATAAAAATCTCCTCAAATCTCGGTTAGGACCCAATCAGTTGTTGATTCCGGGTGGGTTGAGCTGTGCTTCGCGCTCAGGTGTTAGCGGACCTTCCAGCCAATCGACATCAGCATCTTCGATCTTGTGAACGATGACGAATTCGTCACGCTGCGACCCTACCGTACCGTAGTAGTTGAAGGCGTATGAGAGCTGCGCATAACCACCGATCATGTTGGTCGGCTTGACCACCACCTTGGTGACCGAGTTAAGAATACCGCCACGTTTACCGGTGGTGTTCGAACCCGGTACGTTCACGTTCTTCTCCTGGGCGTGGTACATGATCGCCATGCCCGTCGGTACACGCTGACTGACAACCACTCGGGCAACAGTCGCGCCGTTGGCGTTAACCGCCTCGACCCAGTCGTTATCCTTCAGGCCGATGGTCTTCGCTTCATCCTCATTGACCCAGAAGTAAGGACCACCGCGGAACAGCGTCAGCATGCGTAGGTTGTCCTGATAGCTGGAGTGGATACCCCACTTGGAGTGCGGTGTGATCCAGTTCAGGGTCAGGGTCTTCTTGCCTTCGAGCTTGCCGGCCAGTGTCTTCGGCAGGTTCTTGTGTGCACCCATATCCTGTGGAGGACGGTAGCAGCAGAGACCTTCACCAAAGTCGAGCATCCACTCATGATCGAGATAGAACGAGGCACGACCGGTCAGGGTACGGAACGGAATGTGCTCGTGGATGTTGGTGTAGCAGGCGTTGTAGCTAACCTCTTCAGATTCGATACCCGACCAGGTAGGCGCGGTAATGATCTTACGCGGCTGTGCCTGAATGTCGCGGTAGCGGATCTTCTCTTCGTGACGACCTTCGTAGAGGTGGCTGTGATCGATACCGGTCTTCTTGCTGAGTGCCGACCAGGACTTGTGAGCAACCTCACCGTTAGTCTCTGGCGCCATCTGCAGAACGGTATCGCAGACCGCGATATCCTCTTCGAGTGAGGGACGTCCCTTGGAGACACCCTCATCGGTAATCACACCGTTGAGCTCGCAAAGCTGGTCGATCTCAAGATCGGTATTCCAGTCGAGGCCCTTGATGTTATTGCCCAGCTTGTTCATCAGCGGGCCAACCGAGGCGTACTTCTTGTAGGTGTTGGGGTAGTCACGTTCGACCACCTTGAACAGCGGTGCGGTCTTACCAGGAATCAGGTCACACTCACCGCGTTTCCAATCCTTAACCTCACCAAACGCCTGTCCCATTGCCATCGGGCTATCGTGCTGCATCGGCAGTGATACGACATCCTTCTGTACACCCAGATGAGTCTCAGCCAACTCAGAGAACTTCTTGGCAATGACCTTGAAGATCTGCCAATCGGTCTTAGATTCGAAGGCCGGATCGATCGCCGCATCGAGAGGATGGACGAAGGGGTGCATGTCGGTGGTGTTCAGATCCGACTTCTCATACCAGGTAGCGGTCGGCATGATGATATCGGAGTAGGCACCGGTCGAGTTGAGACGGAAGTTGATGTCGACCATCAGATCGAGCTTTCCTGATGGTGACTTCTCGCGCCACTTGATCTCCTTCGAGTTGGCACCCTCTGTACCCTCCTGCATAACGCCGTTCTGTGCGCCGACCAGATGCTTGAGGAAGTACTCATGGCCCTTGGCCGAACAACCGAGCAGGTTGGCACGCCAGACGAAGAGGTTACGAGGATGATTCTCTTCGGCATCGATATCTTCACAGGCAAAGGCCATATCGCCGCTCTTGAGCTGCTCAGACATATACTGCGAGACACCCGCCTCATCGGTCGCACCGGCCGCCTCGGCCGCCTTGACGATATCGAGAGGGTTCTTGTTGAAGTGCGGCGCTGAAGGCAGCCAACCGAGACGCTGTGAGACGACGTTGTAGTCGGCCAGCATGTGTCCCTTGTACTTACCCTTAGCAGTCGGTGACATGATGCTATCGGCATCGACCTTCTCATAGCGCCACTGATCGGTATGGAAATACCAGTAGGTGGTCGAGTTCATGTGACGTGGTGGACGATGCCAATCGAGTGCAAACGCGATGGGTGCCCAACCGGCCTGTGGACGCAGTTTCTCCTGACCCACGTAGTGAGCCCAGCCACCGCCGGTCTGACCGATACAGCCACAGATGTGCAGCATGTTCATGATGCTGCGATAGGCCATATCGTTGTGGTACCAGTGGTTGATCGCCGCGCCCATGATGACCATTGACTTACCCTTGGTCTTGGAGGCGTTCTCGGCAAACTCGCGACCGGTACGTTCCAAGTCAGCGGCCTTGATACCGGTGTGCTTCTCGCCCCACGCTGGGGTATAGGCACAGGATGCGTCGTCATAACCCTTGGCGGTGTTATCGCCGAGGCCACGATCGATACCGTACTGTGCAATCTGCATATCATAGACCGAGGTGACGTAGGTCTCCTCACCATCGATAGAGATTCTGCGTGCAGGAACGTTGCGCAGGATCACATCATCTTCACCCGGAGAGAAGTGAGGGAAGGCCATGGTCACAACCTCGTCACGGCTATCCATGCAGGAGAGCTCCGCATCGATATCGGACTGGTCAGCGGCGTTCTTCTGCAGCGTGTTCCACTTGCCCTCCTCGCCCCAGCGGAAGCCGAGTGAGCCGTTCGGGCAGACAAAGCTGCTGCTCTTCGAATCGTAGACCACCGTCTTCCACTCGGGGTTGTTCTCCTGCCTCATATTGCTGTCGAAGTCAGAGGCGCGTAGGAAACGATCCGAAACGTAACGATCACCATCCTTACGCAGCATCACCTGCATCGGCATATCGGTGTAGTTCTTGGCGTATTCAGTGAAGTACGGGTCCTGCTGTTTAATATGGAATTCGTTCAGTGCTACATGTGTCATCGACATGAAGGCAGCTGCATCCGTTCCCTGACGAACTGGCATCCAGAGATCGGCAAACTTAACGAACTCTGCATAGTCAGGTGCCATTGAAACAATCTTGGTGCCGTTATAACGCGACTCGATTGCAAAATGAGCATCGGGGGTACGGGTCATCGGCAGGTTAGCGCCGGTGATAATAATGTACTTGGAGTTGTACCAGTCGGCCGCTTCCGGTACGTCGGTCTGCTCACCCCACACCTGAGGAGATGCGGCAGGTAGATCACAATACCAATCGTAGAAGGAACCACAGGCACCACCGATCAGTGACAGGTAACGCGAACCGGCCGCGTAGCTGATCATCGACATGGCAGGAATGGGAGAGAAACCGTAGATACGATCCGGGCCCCACTTCTTGATGGTGTAGACGTTGGCCGCTGCGGTGATCTCGGTAATCTCATCCCAGGTGGTGCGAATGAAGCCGCCAAGGCCACGAACTGCCACATATTTCTTGCGCTTCTCGGGATCAGACTGAATCGCCTCCCAAGCCTCTACCGGATCTTTACCGGTTGCGCGTTCTTTACGATACATCTCAGCCAGACGACCACGTACCAGCGGGTACTTGATGCGGTGTGGGCTATAGAGGTACCAGGAGAAACTGGCGCCACGCTGACAACCACGAGGTTCATGGTTTGGCAGATCGGGACGGGTACGCGGATAGTCAGTCTGCTGCATCTCAAATGCGACCAGACCGTTTTTGACATGAATCTTCCATGAACAACCACCGGTGCAGTTAACACCATGTGTAGACCGGACTACCTTGTCGAAACGCCAGCGGTTTCGATAGGCATCCTCCCACTGTCGATCATCGGTGGTCACGATACCGTGACCCTTCGAGAACGACTCTTCCGACTTGGTAAAAAACTTTAACCGGTCGAGAAAATGACTCATTGCTCTTCTCCTAACTCACCGAACTTCTAAAAATTAAAGGCGGGACGACTTTGCAGCTGTCTGTAAGCACCACGGTGGAAGCGACGTAGAGAGGTGTGGTGCACCCAAACTTTTACAAAGCCACCCCGACATTTTTCAAAGGGGCAACTTACTCTGTTGCCTAAGGATTCTTGATTTCCGCCTTTGGACCGAGGTAGTACCACCAGTTGAGCACCAGACAGACCGCGTAGAAGACTGCGAAGCCGTAGAGTGCATTCTCTGGAGTGGTTGCCTTGATCTGCTCACCAAACACCTTAGGAATAATGAAGGCGCCGTAGGCCGCTACCGCTGAAGTCCAGCCGAGTACAGGACCCGCCTGCTCTTTAGGGAAGACCATCGCGATGGTGCGGAAGGTAGAGCCGTTACCGATACCGGTAGCAGCAAACAGAACCAGGAACAGTACAAAGAAGGGTACAAAGAACTCTTCAGGGGTTGCCGACTGGTAGGCCGCCTTGAGGAAGTGCGCAACACCAAAGGCGCTGGCAATCATCACAATCGCAACAACCTGAGTTACCTTGGCACCACCCACCTTATCGGAGATCCAACCACCCACTGGGCGAATCAGCGCACCGATAAATGGACCCATCCAGGCGTACATCAGAGCCGAAGGACCATTCGGATTAGCCAGGTCATGGGTCATCAGGCCGTTAATCTCAACATGCTGGAAGCCAAACACTACCTTGATAGCCAGGGCGAAACCGGCCGAGTAACCGATGAAGCTACCGAAGGTCATGGTGTAGATAATGCTCATAACCCAGGTGTGTTTGTTACCGAAGATCTTGAACTGACGCTGCAGATTAGGCTTGATGTCGCCCGGGATCATCTTCATCAACATAACAGTGGTGAAGAGGATACCGGCAATAACAGGCCACTTGGCCCAACCCGGCGCTCCAAGACCCGTAGGTGCTGGCAGGATGATGTAGAGACCAATCGCTGCAGTGACGAAACCAATCATCAGCATACCGGCGATCTTCGACATCGCACCAATCGGTGAACCGATGTGTGGTGAGACCTCTTCAGTACGCAGGTTGTTCATACCGAACCAGCCAGCGAATGCGAGCGGTATCAGCAGCAGCAACCAGACGAAACCGGCGTTGTGGATATAGGTCTCGGTACCGGCAGGGATCTTACCGATCAGGGTGCCTGAGGTGTTCTCCAGGATCATCGCCTCACCGCCAAAGATACCGAAGGTCATTACCAGAGGAACCACGATCTGCATGGTGGTTACACCGGCATTACCCAGACCTGCATTCAGACCCAGCGCCAGACCCTGCATCCGCTTCGGAAAGAAGAAACTGATGTTGGACATCGAAGAGGCGAAGTTACCGCCACCGAAGCCGGAGAGGAAGGCGAGGATCTGGAACACCCACAGCGGCGTGTTCTTATCCTGCAGTGCGATACCAGCACCGATGGCTGGAATCATCAGCAGTGCGGTTGTAAAGAAGATGGTATTTCGACCACCCGCGATACGGATAAAGAAGCTATTAGGTATACGTAGCGTTGCACCGGTCAGACCGGCGATCGCAGCCAGCGTAAAGAGCTCAGCCTTGGCAAACGGGAAGCCCAGATTTAGCATCTGTACAGTAATGATGCCCCAGTAGAGCCAGACCGCAAAGCCACTCAACAGGCTTGGGATCGAGATCCACAAATTTCGATTGGCAATACTCTTGCCTTTCGATTCCCAGAAGCCATCATCTTCTGGGTTCCACTCTCTTATATCAGCCATATTTTATATCCTCAATTTATGAAAGGAACTTTTGTTACTTACCAAACACCCGGTTATTCCATAACGTCCGGGCCAAACTGTTTACGCATCTCACGATCACGCTGCGATTCACCCGACCACTGCATCCACATGATCGAGACCATGGTGATACCGTAGAGCAGCATGAAGGCGGTTGTACCTACACCGGTGTAGTCGAGCATCACACCGAACAGGATTGGCAGGGTGAAGCCACCCATACCACCGGCCAGACCGACCACACCCGACATCACGCCGATCCTGTCGGGATACTCATCGGAGAGATACTTAAAGACAGACGCCTTACCGAAGCCCCATGCGATACCCACCACAAACAGCAGCGCGGTGAAGACATACTCATTCACACCGAGGGTCATAGTGATCGGATCACCATCACGGGTCGCGATCGAGATTTCGGTGAGGGGATAGGACATGAAGAAGAGGCAGATCGCCGACGACCACATTACCCAGTAGGTCACCTTGTGGGCACCAAACTTATCTGAGAGCCAGCCACCCAGCGCACGAATGATGCCCGACGGCAGGACAAAGATTGCTGCCAATAGTGCTGCATCCTGAATGCCGTGGCCGTACTCAGTCATGTAGTACTTGGTCATCCACAGCGAGAGCGCAACGAAGCCACCAAACACCAGCGAGTAGTACTGGCAATATTTCCAGACCACCGGGTCTTTCAGCATTCGCAGCTGATCCATTACCGTGACTGATGACTCCACCTTGTGGCTCTCATCGGAGTAGGTAAACATCCAGAAAAGGATGACAACGAGCGTCATCGCAATGGCGTAGATAACTGGCACCATTTCCCACCCGTAAGCAACCAGGATGGTGGGAGCGACAAACTTGGTCAGTGCTGCACCAGCGTTACCGGCACCGAATATACCCATCGCAAAACCAGCAGTCTCACGGGTAAACCAGCGAGAGGTGTAGGCAATACCGACCGAGAAGGAGGCACCAGCGACACCGACAAAGAGACCGAGAACCAGGAACTGCCAGTACTCAGTGGCCTTTGAGATCAGGAACAGTGGGATAATGATCGAGGCCATCAACCAGAAGTAGACAGGGCGACCACCATATTTATCGGTCATCATTCCGAGCGGTAGACGCAGCACGGAGCCGGTCAGGATCGGCGTTGCAGCTAGCAGGCCGAATTGGGTATCACTCAAACTAAGACCGGTCTTGATCGGTATACCTATAACCGAGAACATCACCCATACGGCAAAACAAGCCGTAAAGCCGACGGTGTTCATAGTAAGGACCGATAATTGTTGTTTTCTATAACTCGCCATCTTCTTCCTCCTCCAAAATCCTTGTTGAACTCACCACGCAAAAAGATTTGTCAGGTACGGAGTCTATGCCTCTAGGAGATCTGAACAAGGGAGCAAATACTTGATTAAATTGGAAGAGATACCACTAATTGGGTAGAGTAGTTAACGGGTTAACCTGTTGATTACTCGGTAATTCATTAAATTAGATTTTGCTAATAAATAAGCTTTATATCTGGTCAAGATAATAGGTGGTATCACCACTGCCCTTCTCGATTAAAAACGCTATTATTCAGCATCAAATAGACGATGAAGTTCGATGCGAGAAAAAGCTAAAAAGTCACTGTTATTGCGGATCGGGCTGGCGATGGCCACGATTACCCTACTAGCTTTTGTGGGTATGTTGAGCTCAGTCATCATCGCCGACACTACCGAGGGCGAGGCTGCAGCCATAAATCAGGCTGGCACGCTGCGTATGCAGTCCTACCGAATCGCCAGCAGCCTCACCCTCTCCTCCCAGAGTCGCATCGATGGCAGTGCTGGCCACACCCTAGACCTTATCAGTGGGTTTGAGCAGCGCCTCAACAGCCCACGTCTGACCGGCATACTCAGAAGTGAGTCCGATAACACCATCACCAACACCTATAGATTGGTAGAGCAGCAGTGGCATCAACGCATCAAGCCGATGTTATTGGGGCGCATTCAATACGGCAGTAAGGCTCTGACACCGACCACCCTTGCCACCATCGATCTGTTTGTGGAGAAGATCGACAAACTGGTTGGATTGCTGGAGGAGGCTACCGAGTCACGCATCCAGTTCCTGCGTCTGATCCAGGTGGTATCGCTGTTTCTCACCCTGATGGTCGCTTTCTACACCATGTATTTAATGAACACCGATGTGCTCAACCCGTTACGCGCCCTGCTCAACTTCACCCAGCACGTCGGCCAACGAGATTTCACCATTCGCGTTAGACACAATTCAGGGGATGAATTGGGTCAGCTGGGTGAGGCCTTCAACGTCATGGCCGAAGATCTTTCACAACAGTACGATGATCTTGAGAGCCTGGTACAGACCAAGACCGCCGATCTGGAACGCACCAACCGTTCACTTGAACTGCTCTATAACACCACCCGAACCATCAACACCTCAACACCGACCGACCGGGGAGTCGCTATTTTGCGAAAGCTTGTTTTGGCATCAGCCCAAGCAAGCGGCAAATACTAACGGACCGTTTATGCTCGGCGCCCTGACCGTCCTGCGTACGTTGCGTAATCACCTCTTCGCGGCTCTACACAACTCCCTCAGTGACTCTACGCCGACATAAAGCCGTGCTGCATCTTCTTCGTCGTTCGCTCGCGCCTCAACTACGAATGGCAGACGGCGTCGACTATCGGGACTAACCGCCCTCACTTCGCTCTCCATGGCGGTCAGCGGTCGACCTATAACACCCTGTTAAGTGATATCGCTGAGATGATGGGGGTCAGTTCCGGCACCATCTGTCTGGCCGACCCGGAAGATGTGGCAAAATTTGAGTATGGCAAACGAGGTGCCTATAAGATTGCCACCACACGCGATCCTAACAGCGTCGACCTTGGTACCTGTACCCCTCCCAACTGCGGCTCCTGTTTTGGCAACTGTGACACCCACTTTATTGAACTGGCCAAAGAGAACCCGCAGAGCGACAACATCATCTCTATCCCCATTCTCGACAAGGGCACTCAATACGGCGTACTGCTGTTCGAGATCCCAAAAGAGAAACATGTTGAAGAGTGGGAGAAACGCCTGCTCGAGTCGATCGCCAGCCATATCGCCATCGCGATCAATATCGCACGCAGCACTAATCAGGATCGTCGTCTCTCGCTACTGGAAGAGCGCACCGTTATCGCCCGCGAGCTACATGACTCACTGGCACAGTCGCTCTCCTATATGAAAATCCAGGTCAGCCGTCTTGATCATGAGATCAGTAATAACAGCTCGGGTGAATCACAGGGAAAAATCGTTAGTGAACTGCGTCAGGGACTCAATAGCGCCTATCGAGAACTGCGTGAACTCCTGACCACTTTCCGACTCAGCATTGTCGACACCGATCTCGCACACGCGCTGGAGGATACGACCAATGAGTTCTCTGAGCGTGGCGCTACCTCCATCATGCTCAACAACCAGCTCGGCGGCTGCAGCCTCACCGCCAATGAAGAGGTCAACCTGCTGCAGATTATTCGTGAGGCACTCTCTAATGTCGTACAGCACGCCAATGCCAGCCATGCCGATGTTAATCTACAGCACGACACCTACGGTTACGTTACAGTACAGATCAACGACAACGGCGTCGGTATTAACGCCTCGGGCAAACGCCACCACTACGGCCTTGCGATCATGAAAGAACGTGCACGCAGCCTCGGCGGTAAACTACGCATTATTCCACGCGGCAGCGGCGGTACTCGCGTTGAGCTAATATTCACCCCATCACATCGAGCCACAGCAAATCAGGTATCCAACTATGAGTGAAAACGGCCTCCACACTATTCTGACCATCGACGACCACCCGCTCTTCAGGCAGGGCGTCGCCGATCTGATCTCAATGGATGACTCCCTGGAGTTGATCGGTGAGGCAGCCTCTGGTGAGGAGGGTTTGGAGAAGGCCAGAGCCTTACAACCAGAGCTGATTCTGCTCGACCTGAATATGAAGGGAATGGACGGCATCATGACCCTAAAGGCGATCAAGGCGGATGAGTCTCTTGATACCCGCGTGGTGATGCTGACCGTTTCCGATCATGAAGATAACGTGGTCGCTGCCCTAAGGGCTGGTGCAGACGGTTATCTACTAAAGGACATGGAGCCGGAGGACATCCTCAAGCAGCTCAGTGTGGCGGGTCAGGGACGTCTGGCAATCAGCCCCCAACTTACTGAGCTGCTCGCCCAGGCACTGCGCGAAGACACCCAACCCAACGATCCCAACGAGGCGGGACTGACTGAGCGCGAAAAGGAGATTCTGGAGCTGATTGCCAAGGGGCTGAGTAACAAGCTGATCGCCCGTGAGCTCGGCATCACCGATGGCACCGTCAAGGTGCACGTCAAACATCTACTGAAAAAGCTCAACCTGCGCTCACGAGTTGAAGCGGCGGTCTGGGCAGTCGAAAACAATCGTAAGAAGCCCTGAACTGAGGGCAGTTTATTTGAGGCAAAGAAAAAGGGCTACGCAGATGCGTAGCCCTTTTTTGTATGGCGTCCCCTAGGGGAGTCGAACCCCTGTCGTCGCCGTGAAAGGGCGATGTCCTAGGCCTCTAGACGAAGGGGACGAATCCTTCTGGCACTGCCTTGTTGCTTCGTTTGGTGGAGCTAGGCGGGATCGAACCGCCGACCCCTTGCATGCCATGCAAGTGCTCTCCCAGCTGAGCTATAGCCCCAAACGGAGCGGGAATTCTGCGGAAAAGCGGCGTCCATGTCAAGCGTAATTCACAACCCGTTTATCTTCCCTGCCCCTCAATCTTCGCCCACGAGTCACGCAGCGTGACGGTGCGGTTAAATACCAGACCACCATTGGCTGATTGTTGCGTATCGAGACAGTAGTAACCCTCGCGTTCAAACTGCACGGGAACACCAGCTTCGGACTCTGCAAGGCTGGGTTCAACATAGCAGTGGGTCAAGGTACGCAATGAATCGGCGTTGAGGTAGTCGGTGAAGGACTTACCCTCCTCCTTGCTGCTGTCAGGTGTCGGATGACTAAAGAGACGATCATAGAGGCGAATCTCCGCCGGTACGCCATGAGTGGCCGAAACCCAGTGGATCACGCCCTTCACCTTGCGCCCCTCGGGGTTGGCACCAAGAGTATCGGGGTCGTAACTACAACGCAGTTCAATGATCTCACCTGCATCATCCTTGATCACCTCATCACAACGGATCACGTAGGCGTTACGCAGACGCACCTCACCGCCTGTCACCAGGCGTTTAAACTTCTTGTTGGGTGCAACCTCGAGAAAGTCGTTGCGGTCGATATAGAGTTCACGGGTAAAGGGAATCTTACGACTGCCTTTCGCCTCGTTTTGTGGATGGTTGGCTGCCTCCATCTGCTCCTCCTGCCCCTCGGCAAGATTCTCGATCACCACCTTGAGCGGATGTAGCACTGCCATGCGGCGCTCGGCATTGGTGTTGAGGTCGTCGCGGATGCAGCTCTCCAGCACCCCCATTTCAACGCTGTTATCGGACTTGGTGATGCCGATACGGTCGCAGAAGTCACGAATCGATATCGGGGTAAAACCACGGCGACGCATACCAGCAATAGTCGGCATACGCGGATCGTCCCACCCCTCCACAAATCCTTCATCGACCAGCTGTGTCAGCTTGCGCTTACTCATAACACAGTACTGCAGATTCAGGCGTGAGAATTCGATCTGCTGTGGATGGCACTCGATCGAGATGTTATCAAGCACCCAGTCGTAAAGCGGACGGTGGTCCTCAAACTCCAGTGTACAGAGTGAGTGGGTAATTCCCTCCAGTGCATCGGAGATCGGGTGGGTGTAGTCGTACATTGGATAGAGACACCACTCACTACCGGTCTGGTGGTGCACGACACCGTGGCGAATCCGGTAAAGAGTCGGATCACGCATATTCATATTGGGCGATGCCATATCGATCTTGGCACGCAGCACCTTACTACCATCTTCAAACTCGCCCGCACGCATACGGACAAACAGATCAAGACTCTCATCCACTGTGCGATCACGGTATGGACTCTCACGACCCGGCTCTTTCAGGTTGCCGCGATACTCACGCATCTCTTCAGCATTCTGATCACAAACATAGGCCTTACCCACCTTGATCAGCTCAACCGCGAATTCGTAGAGCTTCTCGAAATAGTCGGAGGCGTAGTAGTGCTGCTCACCCCACTCGAAACCGAGCCAGCGCACATCCTTCTGGATCGACTCAACGAACTCGATATTCTCTTTGTGTGGATTGGTGTCGTCGAAGCGCAGGTTGCAACGCCCCTGATAATCTTCAGCCACACCAAAGTTGAGACAGATCGACTTGGCGTGCCCGATATGGAGATAGCCGTTTGGCTCGGGTGGAAAACGGGTAACAACCTTGCCACCATTTTTACCGGCGGTGATATCGTCATCTATGATATGGCGAATAAAGTTGCTCGGTGTCGAGGTTTCACTACTGCTCATCTTACTCGTCTCCTAACCCTGAGTTTCAGCGGCACGCTGCGCAATAAACTCAAGCGCACGATCGATACGACGCAGGGTCGCCGCTTTGCCGACCAGTTCCAGCGTCACATCGATACCCGGCGATGCAGCACGACCCACCACCGCCACTCGCAGTGGCTGCGCCACCTTACCCATCTTCAGTTCAAGCGCTTCCGAGGCCTGCTCAACACAGGCGTGCAGCGCCTCGCCCTGCCACTCCTGTTGTGCTGCTAGTAACTCACGTACCTTGCGTAGCGGCTCCGCAGCCACGGGGCGTAGATGTTTCTTTGCCGCCTTCTCCTCGTACTCATCGAAGTCACGATAGATAAAGGCGCTGATCTCCGCCATCTCAACCAGTGTATTGGCTCGCTCCTGCTGCGCCTTCACCACTTCGACCAGCGAGGGGCCTGTAGTCGGGTCGATGCCGATCTCACCCATATGGTAGCTGAGCAGATGAGCGATGCGGGCGGGATCATCATTTTTTATATAGTGCTGGTTGATCCACAACAGCTTGTCGGTATTGAAGCTGGAAGCGGACTTGTTAACATCTTCGATATTGAACAGCTCAACCATCTGATCAATGCTGAAAAGCTCCTCATCACCATGCGACCAACCAAGACGTACCAGATAGTTGAGCAGCGCCTCGGGGAGGATGCCCATCTCGCGATATTGCATCACACTTACGGCACCGTGGCGCTTGGAGAGACGTGCGCCATCATCACCGAGAATCATCGGCACGTGGGCGTACTGAGGAGGCTCTGCATCCAAAGCGTTGAGGATATTGATCTGGCGCGGGGTATTATTGAGGTGATCATCACCGCGAATCACCTGTGTGATGCCCATATCGAGATCGTCGACCACTACTGTCATGTTGTAGGTGGGAGAACCGTCGGTACGTCTGATAATCAGATCATCAAGCTCAGTATTGCTATAGACCACCCGACCACGAATCAGATCATTAACCACCACATCTCCGTCATCGGGATTACGGAAACGGATAACGTGTGGCTCGTTGGGATCGATAGTTTTATCGCGGCAGTGACCGTCGTAACGAGGCTTCTCCTTGAGCCGCATCTGCTCTTCGCGAATCGCATCGATACGTTCACGCGAACAGTTACATCGGTAGGCGAGCCCCTTATCCATCAAGCCCTGAATCACCTCTTCGTAGCGTTCAAAGCGGTGGGTCTGATGAATCGGCCCTTCATCATACTCAAGACCGAGCCAGGTCATCCCCTCAAGGATCGCATTGACCGACTCGATGGTAGAGCGCTCCAGATCGGTATCTTCGATACGCAACACAAAGCGGCCACCATGCTTGCGCGCATGGAGCCAGGAGAAGAGTGCTGTGCGGGCACCACCGACGTGGAGGTAGCCGGTTGGGCTGGGGGCAAAACGGGTTTTGACGCTCATAACAGCTGCAATTTCCAATCTGGTAAAAGCGGCTATTCTAGCAGAACTGCCGCGACATTCCGGCAGTTAGAGTCCTCCTACAGCGATAATTTCACCACCGCCGCATGAGTAGAGCTTACTCCTCTGCAGCTGGTTCCTGACGCTGACCATCAACATCATCAACAACGCGCTTAATGAAGCCGCTGAGCTGGTCAATATAGGCCTGCTTCTCCTCTTCGGTGGCGGGGCGGTTGCCGAGGATAATGCCAATAATAGCGGCCAGATACTGCATGGTTGCACTCGGATCGTGCGCACGAGGGTCGGCCTTGGAAATCACGGACTGAACATCGTTGACCAGCTGAGAAGAGATTTGGAGAGGGATATCGCTCATTGCTTGCTACTCAAAAAGAAATGGAGTCGTCATTCTACATGCGCACTGAGGCATGTCCATTTCACGCACCTGACACAGGGGGAAGGCACTAACTCAGAAGGAAACAGCACACCTTTCGACTCAGTCGCGATCGCCACCTGAGGGATTGGTAAAGCGATCGTTAAGGCTCTGTACGTAGCGATCAGCCTCTTCATGAATGGTGCGCATCCGTTTTTTGCTTAACCAGCCCCACCCCATCGGCTCAGGCGAGAAGATACTACGCCAGGGACGGGTGTTTGCACGGAAGGCACGCAGCAGCCGTTCACTGGAGATACCGCTGCCGAGCTTACGTGCAAAACGTTTATAGAGGTATTTGAATGAGAGGTGACGCGATAGGAAGTGCGTGCCAACCACGACAGTGACGCCCAGCGCAAAGACGACGATCTGCCAGGCAGTCGAAGTCGTGAACGATTCCAGCCACGGCGGTGCAAACGTGAAACCATTCCAGTAACCCGCCTTAATGGTGCCACTCAGGAGTATCGCAATCGTCGTGAGATAGAGACCAAGATCCCACCACAGCACATGTCGCGCCCAGAGTTTGATCTGCTCACGCAGTTTAGGCACCACCGTATCTTCGATCTCGTAGGCAGTGTTCTCAAGCGCACCGATAATTCGATAGGCACGCTCAACACCAACCTGACGCATTCTTTCATGCATATCGGCCAGATCATGGTCTCGCTTCTCTTCAAAGCGTTTGCGTGTATCGTCATCCTCGATAGCAACCGCTGCATCGGGATTGTAGATGGTAAAGAAGCGACCGGCGGTCAGACCTTCCGTAGCCAGCGCGCGCTGCCAGGAAGCGACCACCTCTTCAGGGTTATCCTCACGCGCAGTGGCATCAATCTGGTTGAGCACATAGACAAACTTACTTGAATCGGCACGATTAACCGTACTGGCAACCAGATGTTTTAGCGTGTCACGCATCGCACCGGGCTCAGGATGACGGGCATCAAAAAAGACCAGCACCAGATCGGAGAGACTGACGATGTGATCAGTGATGCGCAGGATGCCGGTGCGCTGCGCATCGGCATCAAATCCGGGTGAATCGATCAGAATCATGCCATTCATTACATCGGCAGGCGAGGTCTTGAGCTGCAGATAGGCATCAACGCGGCGCCCCTCGCCCTCTTCAACCTTATCGAGCTCTTCGCTGAACTGATAGAAGGGGAAACGCGGATCGGCATCGAGTGCGACACCTGGTAGCTCATGTGAGGCGTTATCACGGCTGTAGCAGATAACCGTAAAACGATCATCAACTGCCTGATTACCAGTCGACTGCAGGCGATGACCTAGATAGTGGTTGATGAAAGTCGATTTGCCAGCCGAGAAGGTACCGAGGATCGAGATCAGCGGCCACCAGGGAATCTGGGTAGTGAAGGAGTCATCGGCATCAAGCAGCCCCATCGCATAACCAACACTGTCGAGCTGGCGGTAACTCTTGACCGCCGAGACCAACATTGGATTTTCTTGCTTAAGGTGTTGCTCGAGGCTCTTGAGACGTTTTCTGACTTTCTTACTCGCACCAAACATGCGCAATATCCCCGCCGTTAATAACTACGAATCTAACTGTCACCTGCTACCAGGGAACAAAGTTATTCATAAAGTTCATGGGCTTAGATACATTGTAATTCATTGAGCCGATATCACGACGCATTAGATCAACCGAGCCGGTCATTAACCGCATCGTATGATTCATCTGCGACATATGCGTTACCACATCGTCCATTGAATTCGCCTGACGATCAATTGTGCCGCGGATTTCATGCATATTGTCGGAAACTGCCTGCATGTGCACGGTCACAACCTTCATGTTATTTGAAATCGCATTCATGTTAGCAGCAACAGTCTGTACATCACGCGTCAGACTATAAATCAGGTAGAAGCCATAACCTGCAAGAATCACAAAGGCGATCAGTGCTGGATAGACGATGACCTCCCAGCGATGTGCACTTGCCTCGAATATACCAGTGAGTCTTTCAACACTGGTTGCCATACAGTTTTCACAATCCGCCGGTCCTTTCAGTGCGGGTCCCGGTACATCTACCTCTACGCCTTCTGCTAGCTCATTGGCCATGGGTATCTACCCCTAAAAAATTCGTTCGTTTATCACTTTATTGCTCAATACAGAGCCTCGCCCCGTGCGCTCCGACTCAATGCAGTCCGGTTAAGCGCTAATTATTATCACCCTTCTTGACCCGATCCATGAGCCGCTGTTCGAGATCCTTCGCCTTTTCAGGGGCCAACCCATACAGCACTTTCACCAAGTGCATGGCCTGTCCCATGTGTCCTATCTCTGCCAGTCGATCGGCCGCCTTACTGTAAGCAGCTGCCTCCTCTTCATAGCGCCCTTGTGCGAAGTATAGATTACCCAGTTCGCCGATAGCATCTGGGTTTCTCGGTTGCTGTTCTGCAAGGCGTCTGTAACTCTCTTCAGCCTGTTCATATTCACCCTGCCAGAAGGCGTTCCGAGCACCCTGCAAGGAGGCTATCCCTGGTTGCGTATTTTGCTTCTCCTCACCACCGGGAACGCTCTCAATCTCTACCGTCGACACGACTGCATCATCGACCTTTGCCTCAGATGACGCCTCGATCAGAGGTGTGGCTTGCGCCTCGGATTGAGACTCAACCAGCTGATCTACTGGGCTCTTTACCTCAATAACAGGCGGTTCAACATCAGGCTCATCTGTAACAGTCTCAGTCGCCGCTGGTTTCAGATCACTGCTGACCTCTTCAACGTTTGCCACCTCAGGAACTGCCGGTTGCTCAAGCAGCGTCACTGCCGTCGCTTTAACTTCATTTGAGGCGGATACCTTTTCAGATGATACCTTATCTACCCCTTCACTACCCGTTATTACGGTCTCAGAGCTATCAGACTCCCCTGCCACCTCATTGAGCGCCTCTACCTGCTGTTGTACCTGCTCATCTATCGCCTCAAATCCCTTTTGTAGCTCGGGATAGAGCTCTTCACGATAGAAATAGCCCACAATGCCTGCAATTAGCAGTGCCGCAAGAAAAGTATAATTCAACATATAGCGAAAAAATTTCATCATTTGGGGCTCTTTCTCTCTATCAGGCAAACTGCGGGTAGAGTGCGGTCGCCAGCTCCTCAAACTCAACGGCTGATTTACAACCAGGCATCAATTCAAACACTGCCAATCCTTCACTGAAGGAGCGGCGGAAGATCGTACGCTGCCTCAAGCGGTGCTCCATCACCTCAATACCCGGGAGCATTCTCAACGCCTCAGCCGTCTCATCCGACTCTCGTACCGCATGGTGGGTATCGGCGCGGTTAACAAAGGCGAGAATCTCCGTGGCGTGGTTTGCCTCAGTCTCATTCAAAATATTGAGAAAACGCTGCGTGGCCCAGACATCGGCCTGACTCGGCGGTACCGGAATCACAATTCTGTTAGCAGTGATCAGCGCCTCTTTCATCGCATCAAGATTGGCGGCACCCACATCGACCAGCACCTCACCATTGTGGTGACGAAGGTTGTCAGTGATGTTGCTCTCTGTCTGGTAGACCTGAAAGGGTGGTGCATGGCCATCTTCACGCCGCACCTCTGCCACATCCAGCAAGGTACATTGAGGGTCTAGATCATATGCAACCACTGGCTGTCCCTTGGTAGCCAGCCAGATACCAAGATTAAATGTGATCGTGCTCTTACCAGAGCCGCCTTTAAGATTAGCAATTACCGTTATCATTATCGTTTGCTACCTTTTTCCTCAAGCCTTAGGGCTTCGACTCCATCCATCCAAACCCCACCAAACTGCTGTAACTTAATAACCTTGTAGCGCTGAGTAGAGCATCAACTCATTCATCAACGTCGAAAGCGAACCACTCACCGTGATATTCACCCAGAAATCACCGTTGGGATTTACCGCGCCGCGCATCGATCCCCACGGTCCGTAATAGTTCACTGGACTCCAAGGCTGTCGCCACGGACTCATACCCCTGACACTGTTCGGATACCCCCAACGCGGATAACCCATCTGCGCCGGGTAGGGATTCACCACCCCCCCTCTATAGGCGGGCATGTAGGGGTAGTTCGGCACCCCCTGCCAGGCTTCAACACCCGTCGAAAGAAGCAACAAAAGACCCAACAAGTTAATTCGCCAGCGCCTCAATCCTCTCCCCCACTACAACATCACCGGGGAGTCGCTATTTTTGCGGAAGCTTGTTTTGGGCATCAAGCCCAAGCAAGCGGCAAATACTAACGCGACCGTTTATGCCTACGGCGCTCCGACCGTCCTGCGTACGTTGCGTAATCACCTCTTCGCGGCTCTACACAACTCCCTCAGTGACTCTACGCCGACATAAAGCCGCTGCTGCATCTTCTTCGTCGTCCGCTCGCGCTCTCAACTACGAATAGGCAGACGGCGTCGACTATCGGGACTAACCGCCCTCACTTCGCTCTCCATGGCGGTCAGCGGAAGTTTGCCCTTAATTACCACCCCAACCGCTATAAGGGTTGCGATTCCAGCGACTAATCGTCGGAAATGATCTTGGTGCATAACTATTAGTATTTGCAGCTACCAACGTGGGCTGATAACGATTTACCTGTTCGACAACCGGTTTTCTCTGATGAACTGCTGCCGTGCGGCGCCATTGGCTTGGTGCAGAGGCACGATTCTGCTGCCAACGGGGGGGCAGCGGCCGGCGGTAGGCTGTCATAGCGGGTTGGCGCCAAGTCGGTTGAGGCGCTGCAATATAGCGTGGCTGAGAGACTGGCCAAGGTGCATATCGTTGTCCTGCAGGACGTGGGTACGGATTATTCATACCCCAATTTCTACTCGGCTGCGAGAAGCGGGCCTGCTGAAAACTACTTCTCTGCAAGGGACGATAGACCGCTTGCTGAGCAGGTGCCGGGTAGCGATTCGCCCTCTGCCAAGGGTTGGCATAGCGCGGCTGGGCCAGAGGAGCTCTTGCCTGCCTCTGCCAGGCGGGACGATTCCAGCCGCTCACAGTGCGATTAGGCTGTGCCGGTGGATATTTGGCCATTCTTGATACCGGAGGCGCACCGAAGAAGTGCATGGGCTGCGGAGGCATCTGTGCCATCTGCGGTGCAGGACGCACCGGCCATGGCGCTTTCTGATAGGAGGTAGGTGGGTAGTTCACACGGCCGTATGAATGCGAGGGCCGACCCTGAGCCATATAGCTGCCACGAGGAGGTTGTGAAAAACGCGATCGGTAACGCGGCATCGGCTGCTGTACCCACTGGGGTGCACGAAAGGCGATGGGGTTATGCATCATAGGTGCTGCAAAAGGGGCTGGCGCACTAATCTGTGGCGTCATGAAACGTGGAGGCATCGGAGGAGGTGGTGGTTGCATTTGGTAGGTATGCGGCATCGGCGGTACGGGTGGGTAACCCGATGCAGCGGCTTCAACCGAGCAGAGAATGGGAAGTACCGCTACTGCACCCATCACCTTGACTATTAAGCTTTTCACTTCAAATATTTCCTCGTTATCTGTCGCTGGTTGCGACATGCGCAAACTCGTTATCACGACTTTGGCTTTGTAATCTTCGTAAATCCTGCTGGAATCTCAAACAGCTCAACTGGCTGCGGCCCAACCTTGATGTCGCGGAGTTCACGTATGTAACCCCCCTCCATCTCCTCACGGATAGAAATCTTTAATTCGAGATCGAACCACTGAAAGGAGTGACTCGTCTGGCCGTCAGAACGGGTCACGGTCAGCTTCCACTTCTCAGTTTCACGACCATTTAGATCCTCGTTTTTGAGCAGCCGAAGTTCAGAGACTGTACCATCCGGATAGATCTGGCGTAACGGCATCATTCGCAACTCATCTAGCCACATCAGTGTACGTTCGACGGTCCCTTTATTGTTTGAAATCAGCTCCCACTTGACACTACTACGTCCATGCACCGACTCGCGGCCTAATGGCTTACAAGCAACATTCTCAACATCCTGACACGGATTATCATTTGAAGAGCGCTGCGCGATCGCTGAGGGAACATTTCCACCCTTGCGTTCCATGTAGGACTTCTGCGCAGTAAGCAACATAACCCTGCGCCCCTCCTTCACATAGGAGATATCAGCAACACTCTCACCGCTTGCGGAGAGATACTCGCTTCGAACCTTATCACTGCCAACATACATCTTCGCCCGCATCTCGGGACGCTGCGGTATTACCTGTACCGCCTCGGCCGAGAACTCAATGCTCTCCGCCGCAAATAGGGGGCCTGAAACAGACCAGAAAAGTAGC
Organism: Candidatus Reidiella endopervernicosa; assembly: GCF_013343005.1. Lineage (GTDB taxonomy): Bacteria > Pseudomonadota > Gammaproteobacteria > Reidiella > Reidiella endopervernicosa. The sequence goes on along the minus strand of NZ_CP054491.1, from coordinate 1,584,869 downwards.
GGTGCAACACACTGCAGAACACCCGCCAATAAACTTTTTGATAACTTTTCGATATTCATCTCAACCTGCTTACAGGGTGAATTTTCTTCAAAAACAGGGTCCCGGTCAGACCAGGAGATTAGAATGACTGCATCGCACCTAGATGCGATGCAGCTTCAGGCCACTTATTGTGCAGGCGCTGCCGGTGCAGCAGCCGCGACAGGAGCGCCGTAGCCGTAAGGAGCACCATATGGAGCGCCATAACCGTAAGGAGCACCATAGCCATAAGGAGCATAACCACCGTTATAACCGTTATAACCGTTATAACCGTTATAGCCGTTATACATATTGCTATTACCACGACCGCTGCCACTCATTGAGAATGACATGTCACCACTACCGGAACCATCACCATAGCCGTTACCGTTGCCCCAGCCATTGTTATTGTTGTTCCAGCCGTTGTTACCCCAGCCGTTGTTATTCCATGGACCACCGCCCCACCATGCATTCGCAGATGAAAGAGGGGCAGCAGCTGCGCCGATCAGACCCGCCAGGACGAGTGCTTTAGTCAGGTTTTTCATTTCCATTCTCCAAACATATAAGTTGAGTTTTAACAGGATCATCCTGTCTCTACCTACCCCCTATCGTGCTTAAAGCTAATGAACGCAGGAGGCCTCTCGCTCATCATCATCAGGATAAGCCGTGAAATAAACACGACACTTATCCAAATCCTACTCAAACTCCTGTTAAACCCATTACTTTGCAAACAAGAGCATCAAAAACCCATAAACGGCCAATCGCCGTTTCCATTACCCCAGGGGAAACTATTTCCAGAACCACTCCAGGGCGACCACATTCCGTTGGAGAATGGGTTCCCCGTCTCCCAACTATTTCCTGAATAGGGGTACTGCATTGCATAACCTGGATTTGAATAGCCTCGGTTTGCATAGCCCCAACTTGGAGCCGGATTGTAATTTTGCATCACTCTGGGTTGGGATCTCTCAGGAACGCTACGCTCGGTCCGCTTTTCATCACGCCAATCACTTTTGGGTGTTGGAGGGAGCTCTCCCCAGGGACGTGACTGTTTCGGTTGCTGAGACTCAACAGGACGCCTCTTTACAGACCAGGGGTTCACGCCTGTTTCATCCAGCTCTTGAGGGAAATATGGGGCAGACTGAGGCTGTTTAGGCTGATACTGGCTTGGTCGCTCAACGGGCACCCCCTTCCAGCCGCGAGTTCCACCGATGACCTGCCAAACCGGCGCAGGCTGTGCCTGCTTAGGCGCAGCCTTTTTCTCAGGCTCCGGCTCGCTACCCCAACCCAGTACCGTATCGACGATGAAGAACGAGCCAATAATGGCCAGCAATCCAACGCCTCTCTTTTTGATCAGTTCTCCGTTCATCATCTAGTAGTCGGCAAATCAATTAAGATTAATAACCGTTCCCATACCCTCTCTGAGGAATACGATAGCCATACGGCATCGGCGGCATCATATAGTTTCTAGCTGGCATTGCCCTACGCACAGCTCCCCACTGATTAGGGATAACATAGGACGGACGCGGACCACTCCACATTGGCGGATAGCGCATCCAACGTGGATCGGGGGCCACCCCCCGATTATAGCGGGCGATCTCTCTAGCTGGCGTTCGATAACCTCCACACTGAGGAATCACACCCTCCTCTTGTACTGCCTGACTCATACCCTCCCCTGCTCTTTCACCAGCAGTCGTCACAGGTGATGTGGCTGGAGCGGCACGGTTAGCAACTACACCTGGAGACTGCGCTTCTGGCACATAGCCAGAGGGCACATCCAGTGGGCGATACGTAGCGCTGGGAACAGCTTCACCGCCAAGAGAAATGGAACGATAGGGTCCTGGAGGAGGCATGACCCCATCGTATTGAGTCGAGGCATCTGAATGCCCATCCACAGCATCCGAGCTAACCGGTGTGCCATCAACCGCCGCAGAGAGGGGTAGCGAAAGTGAAACCATCGCTGCAGCAATCACAATCCTCTTTATTCTATTAAGCGTCATAACAGCACCACCCAACAGCCCCTTGCATCGTCCAGAAGAAGAGTCCGTAAACCAGAATTATTTGAGACGGATACCACGTCTTCTCCTCTGCCCGGCCGACTTTGTTTCACTCTTCTTTGGTGCCGCCTTTTTGGCTGGGGCTTTTTTGGCTGGAGCCTTCTTTGCAGCTGCTTTTTTAACCGGTGTCTTCTTGGCAGCACTCTTCTTCGGAGCAGCTTTCTTCGGAGCGGCCTTCTTGATAGCGGGCTTTGCAATTTCGACTGATTCAGTAGCTACCTTGTCCGCTTCCGCTTTCTCTGCTTCGGCCTTCTCTGCTGCAGCCTTCTCTGCTGCAGCCTTCTCTGCTGCAGCCTTCTCTGCTGCAGCCTTCTCTGCTGCAGCCTTCTCTGCTGCAGCCTTCTCTGCTGCAGCCTTCTCTGCTGCAGCCTTCTCTGCCGCAGCCTTCTCTGCTGCTGCCTTCTCTGCCGCTGCCTTCTCTGCCTCAGCCTTCTCTGCCTCAGCCTTCTCTGCCTCAGCCTTCTCTGCTGCTGCCTTCTCTGCCTCAGCCTTCTCTGCCGCAGCCTTCTCTGCCGCAGCCTTCTCTGCTTCAGCCTTCTCTGCTTCAGCCTTCTCTGCTTCAGCCTTCTCTGCTTCAGCCTTCTCTGCTTCAGCCTTCTCTGCTTCAGCCTTCTCTGCTTCAGCCTTCTCTGCTGCTGCCTTCTCAGTCACTGAGATGTCTACATCAGCTGATCCGCCACCGCCACTTGGTGTAGAAGGAGATGGTGTTGATGGTGGAGGTTCACTACCACCCGACTCGTTCTTTTTACTTCGGAACAGTCCCATCACCATAGAGAAGAGTGACTGCAACCCCATCCAGATGAAGATAAATACTGCTCTGATTGCAAAGATCGCCATGACCACAATAGGCCAGATCTTCATAAAGAGGCTCTCACCACGCTCCTCTTTTTCCTCAGTCGCCTCAGTATTATCACAAGAGACATTGGCACCATCAGCGCCAACAGGACAGAAGGCCTTGCGACCGGAATAACAACCTAATGGGATAATTAGCAGGGTCAGCAGAGTCGATACCAGCACACCAAACAATAGCGAGACCGCCATACCCTGGAAGATCGGATCGAATAGGATAACGAATGAACCGCCCACCAGCGCCAGCGCGGTAATAACAATCGGACGTGTTCTGACACGGCACGACTCGACCAGCGCATCAATTACCGGCACACCACGCTGAATCTCATGCTTAGTGAAGTCGACTAGCAGAATCGAGTTACGCACGATAATACCCGCTAGTGCTATAAAGCCGATCATTGAGGTGGCAGTAAATTCAGCGCCCATGATCCAGTGACCTGGAATGATACCGATCAGCGTTAGCGGGATCGGCGCCATGACGATAGCAGGCAGGGTAAAGTTGCCGAACTCCCACACCACCAACATGTAGATCAACACCAGTGCGACACCAAATGCGAGCCCCATATCGCGGAAGGTTTCAAAGGTAACAGTCCACTCACCACCCCATTCAAACGCGGAGCTTTTATCGCTCGAGGGAGGACCAAAGTAGTTGCTTTGCACCTTCACGCCATCAGGAGAGACATAGTCATTGAGCAGGTCTTCAATCTCAAACATGCCATAGATAGGCGCACCAAGACGCCCCTGGCCTTCACCCGTCACGTACTCAACCGCACGCAGATCCTTGTGGAAGATTGGCTGATCCTGGTAGATCGGAACAAAACGTCCCAGCTCTGCTAGCGGAAGCGTCTTACCACCTTGTGTTGGGATAGGCAGATTGGCCAAACGCCCCATCTGCGAACGCGCCTCCAGCGGTACCTGCATGACGATGTAGGTCGGCTCCAGTACTGTGCGCTGTTTAATATCACCCAGCTTGTAACCGCCCAAAGCCATCGACAGATTTCGATTAATTACATCAACCGACACACCTCGGCGCACTGCCTTCTCGGTATCGACCTCAAAACGCAGTACTTCATAGGGGTTCTGCATATAGTTATCGACATCAGTAACGTTGTTGGCACGTTCAAAGATCTGGGTCAGATCGGCAGCCACCTGACGACGGGTAGTTGCATCGGGACCGTAGACCTCGGCGACAACAGATTGCAGTACTGGAGGTCCTGGCGGCATCTCTACGATCTGTATCCGTGCGCCCAGTTCAGTGGAAAGCGGTGTGAGTAGCTCACGAACCACCTGCGCCAGCTCATGACTGCTGCGTTCACGATCGCGCTTGTGAAGTAGCTCTACCTGTATATCTGCTTCCCACGGGTTCTTACGCAGGTAGTAGTGACGTACCAGACCGTTAAAGTTAAACGGTGAAGCGGTACCCGTGTAGGTCTGCAGTGCCGTTACCTCAGGAATGGAACGTAGCGCCTCCGCCAGACGCCAGGTGACATTGGCCGTTACGGGCAGCGCCGTACCTTCAGGCATATTGATAACAACGTTGAACTCCGACTTGTTGTCGAAGGGCATCATCTTCACCGTCACACCCTTGGTATAGAAGAGCGCACAACAGAGGAAAAAGACCGCGATAATCGAGAAGAGGAAGAGACGCCCCTTGGTTTTACTGGTAGTCAGTGGCTCGATCATCTTGTGATAGAGACGGCCTAGACGCTCGCTCCCCTTGTGCTCACGCTCCTGAGCAGCGTGCAGGTACTCCAGAGAGGGGCGAATACGCATTGCCAACCAAGGGGTAAAGATGAATGCGGCAAACAGCGAGAAGAGGATCGCAACCGAACCGAGTGCCGGAATCGGCGCCATGTAGGGTCCCATCATGCCACTCACTGCACCCATCGGCAGCAGTGCCGCGATCACGGTAAAGGTTGCTAGAATGGTGGGGTTACCGACTTCGCGTACCGCGTCGACCGCTGTATCGGTGTCTATCTCACCATTCATCAGCCAGCGACGATAGATATTCTCAATAACAACAATCGCATCGTCGACCAGAATGCCGATCGAGAAGATCAGCGCAAAGAGTGAGACACGATCGATGGTGTAGCCGAGCAGATAGGCGCCGAAGACGGTTACCAGAATGACGACCGGGATGACCACCAGCACCACGGTGGCAGCACGCCAGCCAAGGAAGAACCAGATCAAAACCGTTACGGCACCCGTTGCAACAAAGAGCTTGAATATCAGCTCATTGACCTTGTCGTTGGCGGTCTCACCGTAATTGCGAGTAACAGCGACGTGAACGTTATCGGGGATTAACGATCCCTTCAGCTCCTCAACCTTACTCAACACCCTATTGGCGACTGTTACGCCGTTGGAGCCCTCTTTTTTCGCCACCGCAAGGGTAACTGCAGCCTCACCATTGGCAATCGGCGCACCCTCAGCTACCGCAGGACCGGTGAAATAGTTAACCAGTTGCCGTGTCTCTTCGGGACCATCAGTGACCTTGGCTATGTCGCGCACATAGATCGGCGCCTCACCCTGAGTGCCTACTACTAGCTGTGCAACATCCTCTGCATTGCGCAGGAAAGAACCGGAGTAGACCTGGAATACCTGTCCACCCGTTTCGGTATCACCAACATCCTGCTCACTGTTAGAGGTTCGAATCGTATTGGCGACCTGATCAAAGCTGATGCCAAAGCCGGCCAGACGCTCAGGTAATACTTCAATACGGATTTGCGCACTACGACCGCCGACAATAAGACCCTGACTGGTCTCTGGCACCTCTTTAAGGCGCTGCAAAACATCCAGTGCGAGCAGTCGAAGCTGATTGTCATCGACATCTTCCGACCAGAGCGTGAGGGCGACAACAGGCACATCGTCAACGGCCTTTGGCTTGACCATCGGCTGGGAAACGCCTGGAGGAATACGATCGAGATTGGAGTTAAGCCTGTCGTAGAGCTTGACCAGCGAGGACTCCATCTGCTGACCAACATCGAACTCAACGGTGACCATGCCCTGACCACGCTGCGAGGCGGAGTAGACATGCTTGACGCCGGTAATCTCACTCATGATCCGTTCCAGTGGATCGGTCGCGAGGCTCGCTACCTGCTCAGCAGACGCACCGGGGTAGGAAAAAAAGATGTCTACCATCGGCACGGATATCTGCGGATCCTCCTGACGCGGCGTCAGGAATATCCCCATAATGCCTATAGCAAAACAGGCGATCAGGAACAGTGGGGAGAGCGGCGAATGGATAAACGCCTTGGTCATTCGCCCCGCAATACCGAGATCGACATGCTCTTCAGTGCCGACCGGTGATACCGGCGGTGACACGTTTTTATCGTCTTGTTCAGTCATCGTTACACAGCTTTATTCTGATTGTTCGACCCAATACAGCGCCCGACAACAAATCCCCCACCGTCGTGAAACCACCCCATATCAAGGTGTTTCGTGGCTGCTGTACCTCAATTAACTCAAATTAACGTGGCGATTCCTGCCCAGGCGCAGGCGATGCTGGAGACCAACCCGAAGCCATTCCGGCAGGTGGATTAACCAATACCATCTCACCCTCTTTGATACCTGACAGTACCGTTACCGTGTGGTTATCGAGCGACTCACCCAGACGTACTAGTCTTAGCTCGGTCCGGTTCTCCTGATTAACTACAAATACCGCTGGCAGACTGCCACGGTAAACCACGGAAGTGGCAGGAATAATCGGCAGCTCTCGCGTCGGTACGTTCACATCAGGAATCAGCACCTCGGCATACATACCCGGTCCACCCGGCACACCCTCAGGCAGATCAAACTTTACGGTCACGGTGTGGCGCTGCACATCGGCCATTGGGGAAATCTGAGCCACACGTGCCTCGATCTGGGTGTTACCCACATCGAGTTTCGCCGGTACCATCATGCCTTTACTTAACCCGGGCATCAGTCGCGCAGGAACCTCGGCCTGAATTTGCAGATAGCGTGTATCGGCGAAGACCAGCAGCGGTTTACCTGGCTGTACTGTGTCACCACTCTCTACCAGCTTCTTAACGATCACACCGGAGAACGGTGCAACGGCACGAGTATCACGCAGCTTGGCATCAACCTCTTCCAGCTTGGAACGAGCCTGCAGTGCCTGATTCTGAGTCTGATTGATGTTGGTACCGAAGGTATGCAGATCGGCTTGACGATCCAGAGCAGGATTACCGTATCCAGCCATGCTACCCATCTGACGAGTGAAGAATTGGTCGAACATCGAAGGCATACCCATGCCCGGTGAACGATTGATATTTTTCGACTGTGGCGACCAGAGCTCACGCGAGTACTGAACTCTTGCATTACGCATTGCCGCATCGGCATTGGCGATCTCCGCCAGTACCTGTCGACGCTGAGCCAGCAGATCGTCATCATCGATCGCTACCAGCACCTGCTCCTCTTCGAACCAGTCGCCCTCGGCACCGGCAATAAATTCTACGCGCCCTGGAATCTGGGCTGCGAGTGTAACTTCTTTATATGGAACGACCGTGCCACCTAGCACCACGGTCGGCCCAGTCTGGGTCGTTTCAACAACCACCACACCGCCGACGCCGTTACTGATTGTGGCTGGCGCGGCGTTATAGGCTGGAGCCGCCACAGCCGCCTGAGCAGGTGCGGCAGCCTGCGCCGATGGGAACTGATATCCATTTGTCTGCTGAGTCTGCGCCGGATAGCTTGTACCACTGGCAGCTGTCTGCTCAGCCTGCGGTCGATAACCACCCACCTGCCCCGCACCACTTTGGGTCTGGTAAAAGCCCTGCGTATTGTACGAAGATTGTGGTGCCGTCGACTGATTGTCACTTACCGGCGCATACCGAGACTGATAACCATCAGCCGCAAATGTGGCAGGCGCCGAAGTGACAGTTGCCAACAGCGCACTTATTACAAATCGATTCAGTTTCATCTTAATTGTGGTTTCCGTTGCTTTGCATTAACCCTGCGACAGCTCAGTCAGATCAGGCACGGCCCATCACTGTAAAGCTCTTTATAAAGGGGGTCGCCATACGGGGATCTTTCACCATGGCGCTGTAATCACCCACGTTGAATTTCAGTTTTCTTGAAGTGTAGGCAACTCCCAGCCCCATCATGCCCGGTGGCTTCTTCATCCATTTTCCCCAATTCTCGGGGGTTGCGCGAAGATCCCAATTTATATCCTGACCATCAAATGCGCCGGCGGCTGTCGCCTTGCCATTCTCTATGGAGATATACCCCTTGGGTGCATCATCACCATCGAAACCATACGCTATGACAGAATTAAAACCAATTTTTGCAAGCGCATCAGAGAGATCCGGCTCTTTATTCCACTCTTCCATGAACTTACCCATCCACTCTTCAGAGAACATTTCAGACATCTGATCAAACCCCCATTGTAATTAGTTAATCTTTCCCCGGACTGACTTTATAACAAATACCGGTACCAACTTATAGCAAATTCTCTGCCATATACGTAAGTCATTGTTAATATTAACATTAAGCTATCTGCTTGTGCTGCAATGTTGCAGTCAAATTTTCCAGATTATATTTAATAATCAACCCTATCATTATGATTTATTTGCTTATTATTCAAACAGAACCCCTTATGCAATGTTGCGCAACACCGATGACAATGCAACACTCTTCCACCCGCCACCAGCAAATGAGACCCCATAAAAAATGAACGTGAAGGATACCCTGGGTGCTCTGTTCGAATCAGTCGTTTCATATATCGATGAAGGTGTCATCATCTCAGATCCAATGGGTCACGTGATTTACCAAAATCCCGCCGCTGGACAACTGCTCGGCCTCGCCTCCAATGAGCCTATTGAAAAGTTGAAGGAGATTGGCGGCATTAATCTACAACGCGCACTGATTAAAGCAGCCATTGATTCGGGCGAGGCTGACGCTGCCGGTCGCCCGAGTGGCAACTTCGTCGAATTCGATCAGAAGATCCAGGCCAAAGAGGGCGGTGAGCGCCATCTTAAAATCAACAGTGGCATGGTTTTCGCCACTGGACACGAAGAGAAGCTACGCCTGACCATCATCCACGACCACACCGACTACCATCGCCTGCAGGCGGTTTTTAATCCTGGCAATAATGAGATGGTCACCCGCGACACGCAGATGCTGGAAATCCTGGCGCGCATTGAACAGATCGCCCCAACCAACGCCTCGGTACTGATCCAGGGTGAATCGGGGACCGGGAAAACAGAACTGGCACGTCGCATCCATCGCCTAAGCAAACGTCACAACCAACCATTTATTGAACTCAACTGTGCAGCCATACCTGAAAGCCTGATCGAGTCGGAACTCTTTGGACATGTGAAAGGCGCCTTTACTGGCGCCAATCAGGATCGCCCGGGGCGTTTCCAATCGGCAAACCACGGTACCCTCTTCCTCGACGAGGTCAGCGAAATACCGATCCACCTGCAGGCAAAGCTGTTGAAGGCGATCCAGGAACAGGAGTTTGAGATGGTCGGTGCCGACCACCCGGTCAAGGTCGATGTGCGTATCATGGCCGCCTCCAACCGCAATCTGCGTGACATGGTCGACGATGGCACCTTTCGTGCCGACCTCTATTACCGCCTCGCAGTCATTCCACTTAGCGTTCCACCACTGCGTGATCGCCCAGGTGATATCTCATTACTGCTTGTCAGCTTCTGTAAAAAGATGGAGGCACGCGGCTACCCTGCTGATATGAAGTGCAATCCCGATGCGATGCGCATGATGATGGATTACCCCTGGCCAGGTAATGTTCGTGAACTGGAGAACGCGGTCGAGCACGGCATCATCTGCTCCTTCGACCACGAGGTCACCATCGAGAGCCTGCCACAGGATATTCGTGACTATGCTGGCACACCGTTGCTTTCAGAAGAAGATCAGGAACAGGCCAATCTACGTCGTGAGATTGAGGTGGCGCTGAAACACGCCAACGGCAGCAAGGCGATGGCGGCAAAAATTCTCGATATCGACCGCACCACGCTGTGGAGACGCATGCAGCGCCTGGGGATTAAGTAGGCTCAATCCTCCCAGAGACAGGTACCATCAGCCTTTTTTCGAATCAGATCGAGATAAGCTGTATGCGCCTCCATCTCCGCTTCGGTCGGTTTGAGTATCGTTAGCGGTTCACGGTCAGCAGCCAGACGACGAATCGCCTCTCCACCGCCCTGCTCACTACTCTCGCTCTGCCCATCCAGCATCAGAGTCACCTGACCACCGGTCATCGCCAGATAGACATCGGCGAGGATCTCGGCATCAAGCAGCGCGCCGTGCAGGGTACGCTGCGAGCTATCGATATCGTAGCGCTTGCAGAGCGCATCGAGGCTGTTGCGCTGCCCTGGATGCATGTCACGCGCCATCTTCAACGTGTCGAGTACACCACTGACGGATTCAACCGTCGGCCAATCGCCATCGAGCCTGTTCAACTCCGCATTGAGAAAGCCGACGTCGAAGGCTGCATTGTGGATCACCAGTTCGGCGCCACGGATATAGTCGACAAACTCCTCAACCACATCTTGAAAGCGCGGCTTGTCATCCAGGAATTCATTGGTAATACCGTGCACCTCGATCGCACCCGCGTCGATCTCACGGTCGGGCTGCAGGTAGCGATGGTAGTTATTACCGGTGAGGCGACGACTGACCAGCTCCACACAGCCGATCTCAATAATGCGGTGTCCCTGGCTCGGCTCAAGGCCGGTGGTCTCGGTGTCGAGTACGATCTGTCTCACTAATGCTCTCCTAGCCCTTTGCCAACATCTCATCGATACCCAGATTGGCCAGATCATCGGCCAGCTCGTTCTCGGGATGACCGGTGTGACCCCGCACCCACTGCCACTCCACCTGATGAGCAGCGAGTGCAGCATCGAGTCGTTTCCAAAGATCGACATTTTTTACTGGTTTTTTAGCCGCCGTCTTCCAGCCGCGCTTTTTCCAGCCAACCATCCACTCGTTGATGCCTTTCATTACATACTGAGAATCGGTGGTCAGCAACACTTCACAGGAACGTGTCAGCGTCTCCAATGCCATAATCGCGGCCATCATCTCCATACGATTATTGGTCGTCTCACGCTCACCACCGTGCAGACGTTTCTCATTGCCATCAAATCGCAGCAGTGCGCCCCAGCCACCCGGGCCCGGATTACCACGACAGGCGCCGTCGGTGTAGATCTCTACTCTATTTGCCACGTTGTACTCCACGTGTTGTCGGTTCGACCACTCCGCCGAGCATGCGTCGTCGTGAGCGCCAGCGGGGACGAATCGGCGTCAGGGTCGAGACACGTTTACGCGCCACCACCACATAGACGCCACAGAATATCGGCCACCAGCGCGGTCCGAACCGTTCCAGAAAATTTGTGCGCGCCATTATACGCTCGCTACCAAGCGGCATGCGGAAAAAGAAGCAGCGGGTATCGACCGTCTCGAAACCGACCAGCGCCAACCAGTCACGAATCCGCGTCTGACTGATAAAGCGTCCACTCCACGGCACCTCGCCACGGTGGCGGCGCAGCAGACGCCACACGCCCCACCAGCTCCAGGGATTGAAGCCGGTGATCACCACATGACCCTCTGGAACCAGCACCCGTAGTACTTCGCGTAGCACCTCATGCGGATTCTCTTCCAGCTCCAGGGTGTGCAGCAGCAGTACCACATCGAGACTCCCCTCACCAAAGGGGAGCGCATCGGCAGCGGCGTGAACCGCAGAGCGGTCATCACCATCGGATAGTGGATCGACCACGATATGATGTGCCACGCGGCTAGTCAGTAACAGCTCATCATCATCCCCAACCGAACCGATCAGGGCGAGGTGGTAACCAAACAGATTGGGTAACAGCTGATCGAGATGATGGCGCTCTTCGGCCCGCACAAAACGGCCCGGTACTCCACGAAACCACTCGGCAAGTCGCGTTCTACTCATAGGGCAAGAATAACTGATCAGAGGCTCAAACTGGATAGCAAAACAGTCGGACATTGATTGACCCATTTCGGGTGCGCTGTCACCATACCCGGATGCCCATAATTGATGCCATCTCCGCCTTTGAAGATAACTACATCTGGCTGATTCAGGACGAGAAGCGCCGTTTTGCGACGATCGTCGATCCCGGTGACGAAGATCCTGTCATCGATCATCTGGAATCACATAACATTCAACCGATTGCGATCCTGATCACCCATCACCACGGTGACCACACCGGGGGGGTCACCGAGCTGGTCAGTCGCTATCAGATCCCGGTCTACGGCCCAGCGGGAGAACGGATACCCGCTCTCACCCAGCCGCTGAGTGAGGGTGACAACGTCATACTCGAGCAGATCGACACCACATTGAACGTTATGGACGTGCCCGGTCACACCCGAGGGCACATCGCCTACTACGGCCACGACGCGCTCTTCTGCGGTGACACTCTCTTCACCGGCGGTTGTGGTCGCCTCTTCGAGGGCACCTTTGAACAGATGCACCGGGCCCTGAGTCGATTTGCTGCGTTGCCCGAAGAGACGCGGGTCTACTGCGCCCATGAATATACCCAGGCCAACCTCAAGTTTGCCCTGGTTGCCGAGCCAGAAAATAGCGAACTGCAACAACGCGTTGCCGAGACTGATAGACTACGCAGCGACGATTTGGCAACAGTCCCCTCGACCATCGGCCTGGAGAAGCGGACCAACCCGTTCCTGCGCAGCGATGTCGACACTGTGATCGCCGCCGCAGAACAGCACGCCGGTCATTCGTTACAATCGGGTGCTGAGGTCTTTGCCACTGTGCGCCAATGGAAAGATGAACTGGATTAAGAGAACAATGAACAAGAATATTACCCTGCTGGTGCTCAGCACCCTGCTCCTTACCGCCTGCGCCAGCCAACAACAGAAATCATCCGTTGCCGCTTCCAAGTCGCAGACCAACAGCAACGAGACCCGTGCCATCCCCCTCTCCGAAGAGGTGATCGCCGCACTTCAGGTGACCAGGGGTGAGCCGATCGTCAGCACCGAGATCCCTGCAACCACCGCTTTCAAAACAGAGACGAGGCCACGATATAAACAGGCTACCCGCAGTGGCCCTTCGATCTGGCCGCGCCTGCGTAGCGGCTACGCACTCAATGCGAGCATGAAACAGTCACGTGTGCGCAGTGAAATTAGCTACTACCAGCGCCACCCCAGCTATATCAAACGTGTGCTCGATCGCGGCGATCGTTATCTCCACTACATCCTGGAGCAGACCGAAAAGCGCGGCATACCGAATGAGATCGCACTGTTACCCATTGTCGAGAGCGCCTTCCATCCCTTTGCCTACTCCCACGGTCGTGCCGCCGGACTCTGGCAGTTCATCCCCGGCACCGGCAAGCACTTCGGTCTGAAACAGAACTGGTGGTACGACGGTCGTCGTGACGTCATCGCCTCAACCGATGCCGCACTCAACTACCTGCAGTCGCTGCACAGACGCTTTGATGGCGACTGGCTGCTAGCACTCGCTGCCTACAACTCTGGTGGCGGAACCGTGAATAAGGCGGTACGCAAGAACCGCAAGGCAGGTAAACCGATCGACTTCTGGAACCTCGACCTGCCGAAAGAGACGCGTGGTTATGTACCCAAACTGCTTGCTATCAGTGCGGTACTCAAGAACCCCAGTCGTTACAACATCGATCTGCCCAATGTCGCCAACAAACCCGCCTTCGAGATTATCGAGACGGGTGGTCAAATCGATCTGGCACTCGCTGCCGACCTCGCCGGACTCAGCATGGATGAGCTCTACTGGTTCAATCCCGCCTACAACCAGTGGGCAACCGACCCAAGTGGTCCCCATCAATTACTGATTCCAAGCAATCGCGCCGCGCAGTTCAGCGACAAGCTGGCCAAGCTACCGAAAGAGAAACGGATCAAGTGGAAACGTTACAAGATCGCCAATGGCGACGTACTGGGCAAGGTCGCCAAACGCCACTCGACCAGCGTCGACCTAATTCGCAAGGTCAATGACATCAAGGGTAACAACATTCGCGCCGGCAAGTACCTGATCATTCCCGTCGCTACCCGTTCACTCAACAACTACACCCTCAGCGCCCAACAGCGTCTGGCAAGTAAACAAAATCGGCCACGCAAAGGTTCCAAGCAGCACCATATCGTTCGCAAGGGTGACACTCTGTGGGACATCTCTCGCAAGTATGGAGTGAGTTCAGGTGCGCTGGCGAAGTGGAACAACATGGCACCCAGAGACACCCTGCGTCTCGGCCAGAAGCTGGTGGTCTGGGTTAAGCCAAAATCATCAAACAAGGTAGCCAGCAGCAACGGTCGCCCTCCAGCCAGCATCCGCTCGGTACGTTATACCGTGCGAAGTGGCGACTCTCTGGCTCGCATCTCCAACAAGTTCAACGTCTCAGTGAAGGATCTGCTGCGCTGGAATAAGATCAACAAGAAGAAGTATTTGCAGCCTGGGCAGAAGTTGACCCTCTACGTTGATGTCACCCAACAGTCAGGCAACATCTAAACCGATGCAGGGAGTCCTTCGCACCCTGTTAATAACGCTTACAACACTGGTGCTTAGCGCCTGTGGTCCTAGCCCCTACGATGAGCCGCCACTGCACGATGCGGCCATGCGCGGCGATGCAAACAAGGTGATCGCCCTGATTAAAGCGGGAGAACCGGTCGATGCGCGCAACAGTGAAGGTGCAACCCCTCTCCACTGGGCCGCGTTTAAGGGCCATGTCGATGTCGCTAAGCTACTGGTCGCCCGCGGAGCCGATGTAAACGCACTGACCAAGAAGGGTTCCACCCCACTACGACTGGCAACCACTCACGAAAAAACCGAAATGATCCGCTACCTGAAATCTCGCGGAGGCACGGTTAGATAATCGCGGCTATAGTCATCCATTCAACAAGCGCTCGCAGCACGAGCCATTGTCATGTACCAGAGGGAGAGTCGATCATGTTTGAAGAGCTGGAGCACTCGAGCTGTTTTCAGGATCTATCCGCCGACCAGATCGCAAGCATCATGCCTTGCTGCTCGATCGTTGCACTCAACGACGGTGAGTTCCTTATCTGTGAAGGGGAGCACATCGACCGCGACTTCTATCTGCTGCTCTCCGGCACTGTTGAGATCGTCTCCAACGACACCAACATGATTAGCGGCGAGGTGGTGCTCTCAAAGGAAGATAAAGACCTCTACGGTGAACTTGCCCTACTGACCGGATGCAAACGTACCGCCTCGGTCAGATGTCGTGGTGATGTTGATGCGATTCGCATCAATGGTGAAGCATTGATGAATATATTGACTAAGGATGCAGAGATCGGCTTCAAGGTACTACATCGTATTGCACTTATCCTCGCACAACGACTAGAACAGTCTGACAGCCTGATCAAACAGCTGCTCTGGAACACCAATATCTAGCCGATATCATGAAACAGTTCTGGGCCATTTTTTTTATTGTTGTCGCTGCAATATATGGCGATTTTAGTGCCGACAACCCGCTCTACTCATTACTGATCCCGCTGGCTGCTCTGGGCGGTCTGCTCTATCTTTTCTGGTTCCAGGGTTTTATCGCCATTGCTGCTGGCTACACCACCATCCACTTTTTTGATCTCGGTAGCACCTCACTCTTTAAGGCTCTTATGCCACCGCTCTTACTTCTCGCCTCCATTATCTATCTCTTCTGGTGGCTCCACGCCAACGGCATTATTAGCAGTGATTCTGTCTTTGGTGGCGGCGATAGCACTGGCGGAGAGGGTGGTGGCGACTGTGGAGGTGGCGGGGATGGTGGCTGCTAGTCGACAACTGCGCCAATGTCACCATCGGGTGTAGAACCTGACACCGATCAAACGCCCTACAACTAGCACGCCCACTCCAATCAACAAAAGACTCCAATCACGCCATGCCACTACGACTTATCATTTTTGCCTCTATCTTTCTGCTGGTCATGGCAGCGGCTAACTTCTATATCTATCGACGTTTTTTCAAAAAACTCTCACCCCACTTCAGCCAATATGCTGCCATTATCCCCATCACCCTGATGGCGGGTGAAATTTTCTTCATGCTCGACCGTGTACTCGACCTGTTGGCCCAGTCACCTCTACTCTACATGATCAACAGCGCCTTCATCGGCATCACCTTCATGCTCTTTGTCATCGCGACGATCTACGATCTGACCATCACCACCTCGAGACGGGTTCCCTTCGACCAGGGCCGCCGTCGCACCATCAAAATACTCTTCGACATCACCATGTTAATAGCCGCTACTGCTTATCTGTTACGCGGATTTTCACAGGGCATCAAGGCACCAGGAATTAACAGCGTTGAGGTAAAGATCAAAGACTTCCCAATCGACAACTACTCTATTGTGCAACTCAGTGACGTACACGTAGGACGGACGATAAAACGGGGCTTTATAGAGGAGACCGTAGCGCGCACCAACGCACTGCATCCCGACATGGTTGTAATAACCGGCGATCTAATCGATCTGCCACTTGAGGATATCCGACAGGACCTTGAGCCGCTGCAACGCCTACAGTGCCCCTGCTACTTTATTCTCGGCAACCACGAATATTTCCACGGCGCTGAACCCGTTATCGAATATCTACGCACACTCGGCATCAGGCCGCTACTTAATGAGAGCGAAGTGATTGAGAAGAGTGGCCAGCAGTTTAATCTGGTAGGGGTAAACGATGTCATTGGCGAACGCATTGGTTCACTGCCATTAGATTTTGATAGGGCGTTTGATGGTGTTGATACGAATATTCCGACCATCCTGCTCTGTCACCAGCCCAAAGGGATTAACCTGATCAAAGAGCATCAATTCGATCTGATGCTCAGCGGCCACACCCATGGAGGCCAGATCTTTCCCTTCGGCTTTCTGGTGATGATCGATCAACCCTATCTGGCCGGACTGCACCGACACGATGCACGCAGACAGATTTTTGTCAGTCGGGGAACCGGTTACTGGGGACCGCCACTGCGTGTACTCGCTCCTAGCGAGATCAGCCACATCATTATTTCAGCCGGGTAAGCAACGACGGCAGGCCGTTTCTCCACAACATTCGCTGTTTGCCCATTGAACAACCAATCCTACTGGAAGGGCTCCATGTAACTGTACGCACCTTCCATCAACGCATGACCTGTCTCACTCATCTTTGCGAATTCGCTAACAGTTCCGTATCCATCAAAGAAGCTAATGCGATCACGCTCCCGCGCCGCTTTTGCTTCATCCAATTCGATACCTTGTAGCTTCCCGGAATCGATCAATGCCGACATTGCCCAGTGCATGCGCGCCAATACAAAGGTCGCGTGGTAAATTCCATCCATTGGTCGGGGATCATCGCGAAGTGGCGACTGAAGAAGTTCGTCATCCGCATTTAGGACCAACGGTTCGTCGTAGGTCATACCAAACAGAAAGCTATGCGCACTCTCATGTGCAATCGCTTCAATCAAGGCCACATCGCTCTTATGTCGCTCGGCATTGATAAAGAGCGCCCCCCAAAGCATATAACTGGAACCACCGGCAAAGTCATACCCATTCGATTCGACATCACCGACAACCAGAACCACCTCTTTCACCAACGACTCGAACTCATCTGCCAGCACTGGAATGGTCTCACGAAGCCGTCTATGACCAGACTTGAACTGAGAAACAAGGTCATCAGCCTCCTCACCAGCAGGTGAAAGTATCGTAAAGGGAGTATTGGGATCAGTATCCATTAACCGCTGATAGCGTTTCTGAACTGAGATAGATTCAATCCCACCCAGAGTGGTCACATTTAATTCATTGCCGTCCAGCTTACGTTCTGACTGCAACTCATTGATCAGAGTTTCCGCCGCTTGATGTCCATCCTCCATCACAGCCGAAACTATTTCGTAATAGAGTCCAAAAGTAGAGGGTGGATAGACTGCACCACGACTGGTTGCAGCAACCAACTCATCCACGCCATCGAGCGATTTTCCAACCTGCTTGCCAAGTTCACCGGAGACATAATTAAGGCTATCTGCCAAACCTTGACGCATTCTGCTGTCAATAGCCCTGGCGCGTATGGGATCGGGCAGGAAGGAGAAGTGGATAGTCATTAGTCATTCACCATAAAAAAACCGACCGCAGTAAGGCGATCGGTTCCTACTCTATCACGACGACTATTGTGTGCTTACCGTAATAAGCCGCTAATTAAGTAGCACGCCAATTTCTGACACTGTTTCCAATTTAATTGCTAGAGAGGTGCCTTACCAATTTTCGCTCCGAGCAGAGTGGTTGAAGATGGAGCCTTACCAATCTTTGCGCCAAGCTGAGGGGCTGGTGGCGCCTTTCCGATCTTCGCGCCCATTGCGGTTTTAGCAGTGACTGGTTTTGCAATCTTGGCTCCAAATTCGACAGCGTCGAGCGAATCCCTCTTTCCCAAGATTTTAAAACCCAGTAATTTATTTGAATCCAGAATAACATCCTTGACCATACATTCCCCCTTGGTAAAAACTATTGTAATTAGGCAAATCAGGTTAGCATATGAACAAATTAGCCAGAACATGTCAATTTCATCACCACACCACATGCACGCTACTATTTATAGGCTTTTTCCCTCTTGAAAACACAAAACCATGGTTAACCAGAGTGTCCACGGCTACAAGTCCGGTTTACGTCAACTCGAAACCCAGATCTTTCTCTCTTTCGATTGTCCGGAGACGGTCGATTTCACAGCAGTCGATAAAGTAATTCAGAAAATTTACGGTCTTCAAATAGATGAGTGGTCAACGGAAACCTCTCGCCCACACTCCACTGCCGAAACGTTTTCAGAACGAGCAATGATAATTGCTCGATCAATCTTGCAGGATGCACGACTCCCAATTTTCGATCTTGGCGTTATTCTCAACACAGACAGGAGCGAAGAAAACACTCAAAAATGGCATATCCAGATCGCGATACCTGCAATCGATCACGTTTCGCTGAAATTATTAATTAAGGCTTACCGAAGTGCACTCAGAGTATTGCGGCAGTGTATATATATGCCACAGGAACCACTCAACCTATCGGCAATACAAAGTGCCATTAGTAAAAAGACAGTTCAGCCTATACGCGCCAGAGTGGTTGCCGGGATATCCACAACACATATTCTAAAGGCTGCCTACGATCTTGACATTCCCTTTCGCCATCTTGGCAGCGGTCTTTATCAGCTGGGTTGGGGTAGTAGGGCACGGCTAATAGATAGAAGCTCTGTCGAATCCGACTCAGCCTTTGGCTCAAAGGTGTCACAAAACAAAGCATGGACCTCAACACTGACCCGTAGCGCAGGACTTCCCTCTCCAACCCACATATACTTACCTATTCACCTAAACAGGCACAACAGGCAGCGCTAAAGCTAGGCTGGCCACTGGTTGTAAAACCGGCGGATCTAGATCGTGGCGAAGGGGTCACTGTTGGCATTCATAACCTTAAACAACTTGCTGGCGCATTCAATACAGCATCCAAGCATTCAAAAAAGATACTCATCGAGAAAGAGGTACCTGGCGTCTGTTATCGTATCTTTATCGCCAATAACGAGATGCTCTATGCCCTACGACGTGGTCCGAGAGCGGTCATAGGCGATGGAGAACATACAGTCTCCGAACTCATTGAACTCGCAAATAAAAAACTACTGGCAACCCCACCCTGGAAACGCAGCAAGGCTATTCCGCTTGATGAGCTGGCATTAGACTCAATCACCGAAAATGGTTTTTCACCGGAGACAATTCCTGAACCTGGAACAACAGTTCCAATCAGAAAGATCGAATCATCCGAGTGGAGTGGTGACATCACCGACGCAAGCGATCAAGTTCACCCTGACAACAGAGCTATTGCTCTTCGCGCGGCAGAACTCTTTCAACTCTCGAATGCTGGCATCGACATCATCTCTAGCGATATATCTATACCATGGCATCAAAACGGAGCGATTATAAACGAAGTCAATTTCGCTCCATACTTTGGCGGCCACCCCACTGCAAGGGCGCGACTTCCGCACTATTTTGAGAATTTTATTGAAGGTGATGGACGAATACCGGTAGAGGTCGTAATAGGAGGCAGCGAGGCGGAAAAAACGGCCCGAAAGATTCAGCAGCTACAGGTCGATGGCGGCACTGCTTGTTACCTAACTAGTCATTATCTGACTATCACCCCGTCTCTGCAGGAGATGCCGTTTCCTTCTATATCACTGTTTACACGTACGATTGCACTACTCATGAACCGTAAAGTTGAATCAGTCGTACTTCTTATTCAGACCGACGAGTTCATCCAGACTGGCCTACCCGTTGATCGTATCCGCCACATCACACAGACAGGCGGAGTTATTTCAGAGTGGCAATCCAACAACTCACCTATTGATAATGAGCGCAGGAAAATGCTGAACACCCTCTTAAGCTCATATCTTATCACCACCACCCCATTGTGATCGTACAAAGCGACGGATCAAGGATAGCCGCCGTATGGCAGTATCAGTGAGGAACTAGCAAACTCCTGGGTCATACTCACTTGTTTGGTTTACGTCGTTTGCCAACACTCTTCTTATCGCGCAGACGTTTTTTCACCTTGCTCTTTTTACGAGCCAGCTTCTGTTTTTTACTACCAGCCGCCTTACCGGAGGCCTTCTGTTTTTTCGGGCCCTTATAGGTCGCTACTAACCCCTCGATCTCACGGCGCTCAAAACGTTGTTTGAGGTAGCGTTCGATACCGGCGGTTCGATTCCACTCGTTATGGTCAATTAACGATATAGCCACGCCCTTTTCACCGGCCCGTCCAGTACGGCCGATTCGGTGTACATAGTCATCACCGCTACGCGCCATTTCGAAATTGATAACCAGATCGATCCCTTTCACATCGAGACCGCGTGCCGCCAGGTCGGTGGCAACCATCACCTGAACATTGCCGCGACGGATCATATCCATTACCAGGTTGCGCTTCTCCTGATCCATATCACCGTGTAACACGCCAGTCCGGATCTCACTGCTGCGCAGCAATCCGCCGAGTCGGTCGGCCTGAACACGGGTGTTGGTAAAGACCAGCGCCTTGCCGTATTCATCATTAGAGAGCAGCCTCTGCAGTAACCGTTCCTTATGTGCCACATCGTCGGCCAACACCATCTGCTGTTCGATGTTGGTGTGTTTATCCTGCGAGGTGGCGAGTGTGATGATCTGTGGCTCATCGAGCAGTAGCCTGGCCATGGCTGCCACCTCTCCCCTTTCGATAGTGGCGGAGAAGAGCAGCGTCTGACGCTCTCTTCTACTCCGCTTGGCGATACTCATCACCGTATCGCCAAAGCCCATATCGAGCATGCGATCGGCCTCATCGAGTATTAACACCTCAAGATCATTGAGCTTGGCGGTGCCTTTCTTCAGGTGATCGAAGAGTCGGCCAGGGGTAGCGATTACCACAGCAGGCCCCTCTTCCAGCTGCTTAACCTGCTCTTTGTAGTCATCCCCACCGGTAATCAGCAGCGTCTGCAGGTCGGTAAATTCGCACAGTTTCTGACACTGCACATAGACCTGTCGGCCCAATTCACGGGTTGGCACCAATACCAGTGCTCGCACCCCCGCACGACGTGCTCGATTGGCTAACAGTTGATGCAGGGTTGGTAACAGGAAGGCTGCGGTCTTACCGCTACCGGTCTCGGCACTTACCAGCAGATCCTGCGCTTTTAGTGCAGGAGGTATCGCGTTGAGCTGTACCGGTGTGGCGCTCTGGTAGTCGAGAGCCTTGAGCGCCTTGAGTAGACGCGCATTGAGTGGGAGATTGGAGAACAACGGCAGAGCCCTCGAGCGGTTGGAGAGTGGGCGCACTCTAGCAGATTTTTGCCTTATATACGCCTGCGCATCGTTCTTCAGCAAGCCCTACTCGAAACAATAGTTATGTTATTCAATTACCTATCCGTCCCGCACAATAACCTTCAATAGCCTTCTCGCTGTTTCACATCTACCGAGCGCTGCAATGTAATCCTGTTGCTACGAGAGAGCTGAGTGAGGCGAGTCATACCAGGAGAGGACAAATTGAGACTCTACGCCAGGCCTATTCACGACTACCCCAGCTCCACTTCATAAGCTATCAACTCCCTTTTGTGAGCATCTTCACAGAATCGAATGGTAAATGTGTCACTCAAAGGTAGGTGTGCTAATAGTTATATGTACAGCAGATAGTGTTGGAGTAGCTTGATGAACAGTATCAGTATTCCCGGTAACGACATCGCAGCAGCGCAGGCCAAAAAGCTCGCCATACAGTCACAGGGCATCACCGCACTCAGTCTGATCGCATCGCTGCCTAAACCGCAGGCTGCCGCGAGTGCGCAGAACTCAGCTGCACCCGATCCCACCTCGCGCATCGGTCACAACATCAATGTAAGGGCTTAGCACCTAACTACATATAACAAACAAAGCGGGTTTTCCGCCTCTTCTCTGTCACGCTCATTAGTAGGCCTACACCACTCTCGATCCGAGCTTCAGCCCAACGGCTTCTGCGGTAACATAGGCCCGATGAACACTCCACCCCTATCTATCACCCACCACTTTCCGCGCCATGCAACTCTGCTACAAACACTGATTGGCATTGCCCTTGTCGCCCTGATTTTTGGCCTCCTTGCACCCATCGTCACTCTGGAGAAGTTCTACCTGTTTGAGAACACCTTCTCAGTCCTCTCAGGGGTGCAACAACTCTGGCGCGAGGGACAGATATTTCTCTTCTGCATCATCACCCTCTTCAGCGTGATCATGCCTTTTCTGAAGCTTGGAGTATTGATGCTATTGGTAGTAATGAAAGAGGGTGATGGCGCGCGGCTTCAGCGCTATCTGCAATGGATGCATCTATACGGCAAGTGGTCGATGCTAGATGTCTTTGTCGTCGCGCTACTGGTAGTTTCGGTCAAGCTCGGCGCAATTGCCAACGTCGATATGCGCTATGGACTCTACGCCTTTACCCTTTCAGTCGTCTTGACGATGATCGCAACAGGTTGGGTCGTCCATTTGAGCAACAAGCTGACCCAGGATACGCCCGCTCATGAGAGGGAAGACGACGGCGACTCTAGCAGTTCTGTATCTTCATGACTGTAAGGCGGCGATGAGCAACAGAGTATCTTCAGGGGGTTCGTTCCGATGCTTCTGATGCAGTGCGCCACACCCGGAGCGATATGGACAGTATCGCCCGTAACCACATCAAACTGATCATTAGCCAGCGTCATCAAACCCTGCCCCGCCGTGATGTGATAGAGCTCCTCGCTCTGATGATGGCAGTGGAGTAGCGTTGTCACCCCCGGGCCGACCTCGGCCTCGGCCAGACTCTGGTTGCGATTGCCGTGCTGGTCTGGATGCATCAGCTCTCGAATCAGTGACCCATCCTTGGTCTGATAGGTCTCAGCCGCACTGTATTTGACCGTTTTATCCATTGCATCATTGCCTCGTTAATAGTCACCAAATTATGCAGAAGGTTCATCTTGCCGTATCGCTGCCAATCCAGTATAAAAACCACACTAACATCATGGTGAATATAAGGAATTGTTAATGTCTGCACTGACCGATGAACTGAAAGCTGACCACGCCTGGGTCCTTGAGAAACTCGAAGAGGTTAAGAGGAAGGGTATCGTATCTGAGGATGCGGTTGAGACCCTGATGAGCATCAAGAACGCACTAATTGGTCATCTTCAGAAAGAGGACGCAAAGCTCTACCCGGTACTCAATAAGGCCGCTGAGAGTGATAACCGCCTGAAGAACAATCTGAAGATCTTCGCCAAGGATATGGAGCAGATCACCGCCGATGCGATCGCCTTCTTCGACCGCTACTCAACCACCACTTCCGACAGCGCCTTTGCAGAGGATATCGGTGCACTCTTCTCGCGTCTAAAGCGTCGTATCAGCACCGAAGAGAAGATGCTCTACTCAGAGTACGACAAAGTCTCCTAAGCCTCACCAAACAGATGACACGCCACCCGGTGTTCGCCCTCAAGGCGAACCTCGGTTGGATAGCAGTCATTACATTGCGTCATCGTCCTTGGGCATCGCGGATGAAAATGACACCCTTGTGGTGGATTAGCTGGTGAGGGCAGCTCGCCCTCCAGACGCACGATCTCTCTGCGCAACTCATCATCCACCTCTGGTACTGCCGACAGTAGAGCCTGTGTATAGGGATGCTGCGGCGACTCCAACACCTCATCAACGCGCCCCTGCTCAACGATCCTACCCAGATACATAACCGCCACCTCGTGCGCCAGATAGCCAACAACCGCCAGGTTGTGGGTAATAAAGAGTAACGAGATACCGAACTGCTGCTGCAGCTCTTTGAGAAGATTCAGGATCTGTGCCTGCACCGAGACATCAAGTGCGCTGGTTGGCTCATCACAGACAATCAGTTTCGGATTGACCGCCAGGGCACGAGCAATACAGATGCGCTGACGCTGACCACCTGAGAACTCGTGTGGATAGCGATCAGCCATCTCCGGCGAAAGCCCCACCTGGCTCAGCAATTCCGCCACACGCTGTTCACGCTCTGTGCGACTCGTAACTAATCCCTGGGCAATCAACCCCTCGGCAACCACATCACCGATCTGCATGCGCGGGTTCATTGATGAGAAGGGATCCTGAAAGACGATCTGGAAGTTGCGCCGGTGCTGACGCAGCTCACGGCTACTCAGCTCGGTCAGCTCCAGCTGGTCGAACTGCACACTACCGGCAGTGGGACGGATCAGCTGCAAGACACCCTTACCGACGGTGGTCTTGCCACACCCCGACTCCCCCACCAACGCCAGGGTCTGCCCCTTGGGAATCTGTAGTGAGATACCGTCGACGGCGTAGACGTGACCGACGGTGCGCTTGAAGAGACCGCGCTGGATCGGGAAGTGGACCTTGAGATCGGTTGTTGCGAGCAGTGGAGAGCCGTCCGATACACTCTCATCCGTCTTGGAGAGTGGAAGCTCAACCTCAACCGACGCCCCCTCACTCCCCATCTCAGCGAGGAAACAGCGCGCAGAGTGGCCCGCCGCCTGCTCCCGCCACTCAGGCACACGCCCTCGGCATACATCCATTACCGAGGGACAGCGATCGGCAAAGCGACAGTGGTTAAACTGACGATCAAGACTCGGCACCATGCCATCGATAACGGCTAGAGGCTGGTTCCGCTTACCTTTGCTTGGCAGCGATTCAAAGAGTTTGCGGCTATAGGGGTGCTGCGGATGGGCGAAGAACTCGTCGCGCCCCGCCTCTTCGACCAGCTGCCCGGCATACATGACACCTACCCGGTCGGCATTCTCCGCCACCACACCCAGATCGTGGGTAATGAGTAGTATCGACATGCCACGCTCACGCTGTAGTTTGCGCAGCAACTCCAGAACCTGCGCCTGGATAGTCACATCGAGTGCCGTGGTCGGTTCATCGGCAATAAGCAGATCGGGCTCACCCGCCAGCGCCATCGCGATCATCACTCGTTGTTTCATACCGCCAGATAGCTGGTGAGGAAACTCCTTATATCGCCGTGCTGGATCGGGAATGCCGACTGCATCGAGTAGCTCAACAACCTGATCTGCTGCCTGCGCACTATTTAACCCCTTGTGTAGCCGCAATACCTCAGCCACCTGCTCACCCACAGCCATCACTGGATTGAGCGAGGTCATCGGTTCCTGGAAGATCATTGCGATGCGATTACCTCGCACCTTACGCATCGCTGCATCGGAGTGTCCGAGTAACTCCTCACCCTCGAGCTCAACCCGCCCAGCAACAATTCGCCCTGCCGGTTCGGGCAGCAGCCGCAGCAGTGAGAGTGCAGTCATCGACTTTCCACAGCCCGACTCACCTAGCAGTGCGTAGGTCTCGCCTCGCGCGATCTCAAAGCTGACGTCATCGACTACGCGCAGCGTGCCACGCCCTGTCTCGAGACAACTCTGCAGCCCGTCAACACGCAGTAGTGGTTCACCTCTCTCACTCATCGACACATTCATCCATCAGCTGTTTCAAATCATTAGCCCCGCCGCGTATCGAGCGCTTCTCGTAACGCCTCACCGATGAAGATCAGTAGTACCAGAGTCCCGACTAATACACCGAAGGTGGTCATCGAGAGCCACCAGGCATCGATGTTCTCCTTACCCTGCGCCAGCAGTTCACCCAGTGACGGGGTCGAGGGCGGCACACCGAGACCGAGAAAGTCGAGACTGGTTAGCGCCAAAATCGAACCGCTGATACGGAACGGTAGAAAGGTGATGACGGGTGTCATCGCATTGGGCATCAGGTGGCGACGCATGATGGTGCGGTTGGAGACACCGAGACTGCGCGCCGCCTCCACGTAGTCCATGTTACGACCACGAAAGAACTCGGCACGCACATAGTCGGCCAGTCCCATCCAGCCAAACAGGCTCAATAGAATAATAAGTAGCGCCACACTTGGTTGGAAAATCGAGGCGAAGATAATCAACAGATAGAGCTCCGGCATTGAGCTCCAGATTTCGATAAAGCGCTGCGCAAATAGATCAGTGCGGCCACCAAAGTAACCTTGCAGTGCCCCAGCGAGCATACCCACCAGGGTACCAACCACCGTCAGGGCAAAGGCGAACAGTACCGAGAGACGGAAGCCGTAGATCAATCGTGCAACAACATCCCTACCCCGGTCATCGGTACCGAGCAGATTCTCATCACTGGGTGGCGCCGGGTTGGGTAGCTCGGAGAAGTAGTTGATGGTGTTGTAGCTGTAGGGGTTGGGCGGATAGATTGCCCAGTTTCCACCTTCTTTCAATTGATCTCGGATAAAGGGATCCAGGTAGTCTGTCTCAGATGCAAAGTCACCGCCAAAACGTGTTTCGGGATAGGTCTCAATCAACGGGAAGAAATACTCATCCTGATAGTGAACGATCAGGGGTTTGTCGTTCGACAGCACCTCAGCAATAAGGCTCAGCAGGAACAAGATAGAGAAGAGCCAGAGACTGTAGTAGCCACGTCGATTCGCCTTGAAACGTTGCCAGGCGCGACTGCTCATGCGGTTTGGATTCGCAGCCATCTCAGCGCTCAACCGACTCAAACTGGATGCGCGGATCGATCACGACGTAACAGATATCGGTTATCAGCTTGGCGATCAATCCCATCAGAGTGAAGAGATAGAGTGTGCCGAGCACGACTGGATAGTCACGTTTCAACACCGACTCATAGGAGAGCAGCCCCAGACCATCAAGCGAGAAGATCGTCTCAATCAGCAGTGAGCCGGTAAAAAAGGCACCGATAAAGGCAGCGGGAAAACCGGTCACCAGCGGGATCATCGCGTTGCGGAAGATGTGGCGGTAGAGCACGCTATTTTCGGTCAGCCCCTTGGCGCGTGCGGTCAGCACATACTGCTTGCGGATCTCCTCAAGGAAGCTGTTTTTGGTCAGCATGGTCATGACGGCAAAGCTACCGACTACCGAGGCGGTCACCGGCAGCACCATATGCCAGAGGTAGTCGAGGATCTGGTCGATTAACGGTAGTTCAGACCAGTTATCGGAGACCAGTCCGCGTAGCGGGAAAACATCGTAGAAGCTACCTCCACCGAAGAGCACCAGCAGGGTAATACCGAGCACAAAACCCGGTATCGCATAACCGATCAGGATTACCGTGCTGGTGATGACATCAAACGGCGTACCCTCGCGCACCGCCTTCGCGACACCGAGTGGGATACAGGTGAGGTAAGTGATAAAGAAGGTCCAGAGACCAAGGCTGATCGAGACCGGTAGCTTGTCGACCACCAGCTCCATCACCGTCTTGTGGTGATAGTAGCTCTCGCCCAGATTGAAGCTCAGGTAGTTTCCGATCATCTCACCAAAGCGCTGCCATGCCGGTTTATCAAAACCGTAGTAGGCCTTCAGCTCATTGAGGCGCTCCTCATCGAGCCCCTTGGCGCCACGGTAGAGCCCCTCGATACCTGCACTCGCCTCACCATGACCGCCCTGCCCCTTCATCTGCGCCACCAGCTGTTCAACCGGACCGCCCGGTACAAACTGAATAACGACAAAGGTGATCAGCATCACTCCGAACAGGGTCGGGATCATCAGTAGCAGACGTTTGAGGATATAGGCGAGCACTAGTTAGTCGCTCCCGTTTTTTCAGCACGCTTCCACCAGGTGGCCAACATCCAGCTATCGGCGTTGTAGTAGAGCGGAAGACTCTCCGGCATGCCAAAACGATCCCAGTAGGCGATACGGTGGCTGCCGATATACCAGTGTGGCACCAGGTAGTAGCCATTGAGTAACACACGATCGAGGGCACGTGCGGCGGTGACCAGCCCGCTGCGATCCTTGGCATAGATCAGTGCATCGACCAGTGCATCGACCGCCGGGGCTTCAATGCCAAAGGTGTTACGTGACCCCTTCTGCTGCGCCGAGGAGGAGTGGAACATGCCCATCAATTCATTGCCGGGTGATTGCGACTGACCAAAGCCACCCACCACCATATCGAAGTCGAACGACTCGATACGACGTTGGTAGAGGGCGATATCGACAGTGCGGTACTCCACCTCGATACCCAGCTTAGTGAGATTACGTGCAAAGGGGGCGAGTATGCGCTCAAAACCCTTCTGCGCCAGGATCACCTCAAAGCTAAACTTTTCACCCTTAGCGTTGCGCAGTGCACCGTCACGATAGACCCAACCCGCCTCCTGCAGCAGCGCCTTGGCCTTACGCAGATTGCTGCGCAGACTTGCGGGTGCTTTTGTGGTGGGAGGCTGCCACGTTTCTGTGAATACCTCGGGGCGCAGCTCGTCACGAAGCGGCTCAAGCAGGGCCAACTCGTCTCCTTCTGGTAAGCCCCGTGCGGCCAGCTCACTATTACTGAAATAGCTGTCGCATCGCTCATACTGATTATAGAAGAGCTTGCGGTTCGACCAGTCGAAGTCGAGCGCCTGTGAGATCGCCTGACGCACACGAAGATCCTTGAACAACGGACGACGCAGATTAAAGACAAAACCCTGCATACCGGCGTTATTACTGTGTTTCAGGTTCTGCTTTACGATGCGTCCATCGCGGAACTTTGGTCCAATGTAGTCTCGCGCCCACTTCTTCGAGTTGTACTCATGGATAAATTCGAACTCACCGGCCTTGAAAGCCTCCAGCGCCACTGTTGCATCGCGATAATATTTGTAGGTGATGCGCTCGAAGTTAAACATGCCCCGGCGCACGTTAAGATCGCGCCCCCAGTAATTGGGATTACGCCTGTAGGTGATGTTCTTGCCAATGTCGAAAGACTCGACCGTGTAGGGGCCGCTGGCGATCGGTGGTTCCATCGCCACCTTATCAAACGCCTTATCACCCACCCAGTTGCGGGAGAAGATCGGGATCTGTCCGGCGATCATATGCAGCTCGGGATTGACCTTGGTGAACTCAAAACGGACCGTGCGTGAATCGACCACGACCGCTCGTTCGATGTCGGCATAGTAGAAGCGATACTGCGGATGCCCCTTCTCTCCCTTCAATGAATCGAAAGAGAACTTCACATCCTCTGCGGTGACAACCGAGCCGTCGTTAAAACGCGCCTCGGGACGCAGGCGGAAGGTGACTGAACGTTTATCCTCCGCCAGGGCTGCATCCTCTGCCAACAGACCATACTGACTGAAGGGCTCATCAAGGCTTGAGGCCATCAGCGTCTCGATCATCAACGGCGTGAGCCCATCGGCCGAGAGCCCCTTGAGCACGTAGGGGTTGAAGGAGTCAAAACTACCCGTCACCGAGAGAACCAGCTTGCCCGTTTTGGGTGCATCGGGGTTGACGTAATCGAAGTGATCGAAGCCGGGTGGATACTTCGGCTCATAGCCGAGCGCCTGTGCGGGTGCCGCCTGCAATCCGAATGGGATCGATAGCAGAGAGAGCAGCATCAGCAGATAGTTCAGGTGGCGCCAGGAGATCATGTTGCAGTTATTGTTATTCCAGGGGTTCACCTAGTCGGGAACCCACTTCGGTTGTATGATTACACGCTTAACAGTTAGGTAACCTCTGATTAATTCTGGACAGGATGATATGAGATGAAAAATTGTTCAATACAAGGCGCAGATTGCAGTGAATAGCTGGCTATTCTCAAGATCTGCAACGCAGTAGTGGACCATTTTTCGCTCATAGCAACTGAAACACGAATTAATCAGAGGTTCCTCAGCCCATTGTAGCGGTATCGGCACCTGTTTAGCTAACCAAGATATTGAGAATATTCCGGGAGAAATTATGGGTTTCATGCAGGGTAAACGAGCACTCATCACTGGCGTGGCCAGCAACCGTTCAATCGCCTGGGGTATCGCCGAGGCGATGCACCGCGAGGGGGCAGAGATCGCCTTCACCTATCAGAACGAGAAGCTCAAGGCACGCGTCGAGAAATTCGCCGCCCAGGCTGACTCAAACATCGTACTCCCCTGCGATGTCTCCAGCGATGAAGAGATCGAAAAGCTCTTCGCCGAACTGAAGACCCACTGGCCCGACGGACTCGATATCATCGTCCACTCAATCGCCTTTGCCGATAAGGCGGGGCTGGAGGGTGACTTTGTCGAGGGCGTGACCCGTGAAACCTTCAACCAGGCGCACGAGATCAGCTCCTACAGTTTCACTGCACTGGCCAAGGCGGGACGTCCGATGTTGCGAGAGAATGCAGCACTGCTGACCCTGAGCTATCTCGGCGCCGAAAAGGTAATCACCAACTACAACCTGATGGGACTGGCCAAGGCGAGCCTTGAGGCCAACGTGCGTTACATGGCCTCGACCATGGGGCCGCAGGGTGTGCGTGTAAACGCCGTCTCGGCCGGCCCGATCCGCACCCTGGCCGCCTCCGGCATCAGTAATTTCCGTAAGATGCTTGACGCCTCTGCGGCCGTTACCCCGATGCGTCGTAACGTCACCATCCAGGAGGTCGGTAATACAGCCGCCTTCCTCTGCTCCGATCTCGCCTCCGGCATCACCGGTGAGATCACCTACGTCGATGGCGGTTACAACACCATTGGCATGGCGATTACCGATGTAGAGTAATCACTGCACATTAAAAAGGCGGCCCAGTTGGGCCGCCTTTTTTATTGCATGGCATTCAAGTAGATCAGCTATGTCTGCTTCTCTCCCTCCTCAAGCAGGATATTCTTCTCTCCCTCCATACGACCGATCAATACCGCACCGCAAGAGTCGCTGAAGACGTTGACACTAGTACGACACATATCGAGTACTCGATCGACCGCCAGGATCAGACCGATCGCCTCTGCCGGCAGGCCGATCGCAGCAAGGATGATGGTGATTGCCACCAGTGATGCTGCAGGTATGCCCGCGACACCAATAGAAGTAAGCAGTGCAATGGTGACAATAGTGAACTGGGTCGCAAAGTCGAGCGTGATGCCATAGGCCTGTGCGATGAACATCGCCGCCACACACTCGTAGAGCGCAGTACCATCCATGTTAACCGTAGCACCGAGTGGCAGTACAAAGCTGGTGGTGCGGTTGGAGACACCGGCATTCTTCTCCACACAATCCATGGTCAGCGGCAGCGTCGCCGAGGAGGAGCTGGTGGAGAAGGCGGTCAGTAGCGCCGGCGCCATGGCGCGGTAGTGACGCATCGGATTCACCCCGGCAACAAACTTGAGCAGCAGTGGCATGGTGATCAGGAAGTGGAACGCCAGCGCCGCCAGCACGGTAAAGAAAAAGACCGCCAGCGGACGGAAGGCGTCGAGACCGCTGGTTGCCACCACCTTGGCGACCAGCGCGAAGACACCGATCGGTGCGAATTTCATCACCCATTCGGTGATGCGCATCATCACCTCGAACAATCCTTGCCAGAAGTTGTACTGCGCCTCTGCATAGGGCTCTTCGATGCGAGTCATGAAATAACCGAACAGCAGGCTGAAGAAAATCAGACCCAGCATCTGACCATTGGCAGCAGCAGAGACAATATTAGGCGGGATCATGCGCAGGAAGATCTCAATCACATCACTTCCGCTCTTGCCCGAGACCTTCTCGGCTACACCGGAAGCAGCCCCCTGATCGAGACTCATTATCTCACCCGCAGGGGTACCATCGACGATACCCGGCTCGATCATGTTGACCATCATCAGACCGATCATGATCGCAGCCAGACTGGTCACCATATAGTAGGTGAGCGTTTTGAGGCCGAGTCGACCGAGATTACCGCCACCGCCAATACCGGCGATACCAGTAATGATTGAGGAGATGATCAACGGCACGATCAGCATTTTCAGTGCATTGAGAAATGCGGTACCGAGAAATGCATAGACCGAATAGAAGTGGATACCGAACAGCGTACCATCGGTGCCGGTCACAAGACCGGCAATTACGGCAAGGATCAGTGCGATCAGTATCTGCCAGTGGAGCTTTATTTTCATTTTTCTCTCCCTGTGGAACTAAAAACCGTGTCTGGCTAAGCGCTACTCCAGATTCTCTTCAAAAATACGAATCTCAGTCGCCTTGCGCATTAGCTCAACCATCGCTGTCAGACTCTGATCACCACGACGCTTCAATTGCTGACTCTGCAGCGCCTGACGGGCTGCAGTATCAATACCAGCAAGCTTGCCGGGTTTGACACCACTTACCACTACCAAGGCTGAATCACCCTTCGGCAGCGAGACGACACTCTGTGTGGAGCTACCCTCGTCAGGATGCGGCAGGACAAAGGCGCCCTTAACCACGCTCTGCGGTAGCGCCTTGTCATCACGTTTGATCCAGAGCGATTCATTCAAGCTGGCGCCCTTCTGCCCGGCAATATTCTGTAATGCCTCACCTGCAGCAACCTGTTTCAACATCTCAGCGGCGCTCTCTTCGGCACGCGCCTTGGTTGCTTCCGCTAGCAAGGTGCTCTTAATCTCGCCACGCACTTCATCGAGAGGCTTCTGCTCGGGCTCCTTATGCTCATAGAGGCGCAGCACCACCATATGATCTGCAGTAACCTCTAACACACCGCTATTGATGCGCTCATTGAGCACCTCTTTACTGAAGGCCGCATCGGTAACCTTGGGATCTTCAGGCAGCGAACCACCACCCGCACGGGTCATCCAACCACTATTTTTCACCGTAAGGCCCAGCGTCTCTGCGGCTGGATCAAGACTTTCAGGATTTTCATAGGCGAGATTGGCCAGCTCCTCGGCACGCTCGTAGAAGAGCTTCTCGGCACGCTCACGTTTAACCGTCTCGAGCAGCTGTTCGCGAACCTCAGCAAAAGACTTCTGCTCCGGTGCATGAATTTCGGCCAGCTTGATCAGGTGGTATCCAAAACTTGAACGGACCGGCTCACTCACCTCGCCCTTGGTGAGGGAGAAAGCGACCTCTTCAAATGCCTGATCCATCACATTCCTGCCAAACAGCCCCAGATCACCACCACTCGCAGCCGAGGCAACATCATCTGACGCCTCCTTGGCAACCGACTCGAACGACTCGCCTGCACGGATACGCGCTTGAAGCGACTCGATCTTGGTGCGTGCTGCATCATCAGCAGCCTCATCATTGACCATAATCAGAATATGACTGGCACGACGCTGCTCTTCACTGAGGAACTGTACCTGCTGCTCCTGATAGGTGAGCTCAAGGGTCTCTTCATCAACATCGATCAGTGACTCGAGATCCTGCACACGCAGCTCTATGTAGCTGAGGTTAGCCTTTTCAGGCTGCATATAGAGACTCTTCGACGCTTCGTAGCGCTCGGCAACCTGCGCGTCACTGATTGAGATCTCATCAGAAAAGGCTGCTGCAGAGAGCTGCAGATAGGCAACCTTACGCAGCTGGTCACGCAGCTTCACCAATGCCTCAACCTCCTCAACCGAGGGGAGTGCGCTCGCAACAATACCGTTGGAGAGCTGACTCATCACCATCTGACCACGCTCCTCCATCTCGTAGCTGACAGCAGTGAATCCAGCACTGCTCAGCAGACGCTCATAACGCGCCTGTGAAAACTTCCCTTCATCCAGAAAACTCTGGGTAGCATGAATCTGTTGTGCCAGATGTTTGTCGCTGATTGCGAATCCCTGTTGCTGTATGGCCTGCAACAGTAGCGTCTGCTCGATCATCTCCTCAAGCACCAGACGCTTGAGCTGCTTTTCATTGAACATACCGGGACGATAGTTGCTACCCAACTGACTACGCAGGCGATCCATACGCTGTTGATAGACATTCATCAGCTGGCGCTGTGAAATTTTCTCTTCGGCGATCTGGGCCACATAGACCTGCGGGTCAGTACTGAAGTACTCATTAACACCCCACAGTGCAAATGGAACGGAGATAAGGATAACGATTACCCAGGCGATCCAGCCTGTGGCACGGTCTCTGATGGTCATTAACATGGTTAGTAGCTACCGGTAAGTTAGATTTATTCTGCTCAAGTTAGGGGCCAGCCCCTGACGTAACGGCCCATTATCCCGGTAGAGGCGTATGAAGTGAAGTAAGAAATTAGAAAAGAAAAAAGGCGCCCTATTGGACGCCTTTTGACTTGTTAGTGGCGGAGTGGACGGGACTCGAACCCGCGACCCCCGGCGTGACAGGCCGGTATTCTAACCAACTGAACTACCACTCCGCATTAACTTGGTGGGTGCTGAGGGGATCGAACCCCCGACCCTCGCCTTGTAAGGGCGATGCTCTCCCAGCTGAGCTAAGCACCCCGAAAGAGCGCGCTAGTTTACGGCATCCTTTAGAGCTTTACCAGCCTTAAATGCAGGCGCCTTACTTGCCTTGATTTCGATGGCTGCACCGGTCTGTGGATTACGACCAGTACGGGCTGCACGCTCACGAACTTCGAAGGTGCCGAAACCTACTACGCTAACCTGGTCGCCATTTTTCAGAGTATTGGTGATGGTGTCAAGTACTGCATCTACTGCTTTAGCAGCTGTTGCTTTTGGAAGGTCTGCAGACGCAGCAACAGCTTCAACGAGTTCGGATTTATTCATTATGGATGTTCCCCTTTGGCTTAAATTCTAATAATCAAAGAATACAAAAACAGAGACGGGTGGCCTCTCCTTTGCCACCCGTGAAAAATTGACCGGTGTTTTATACCAAGTGCTTTCGCAGCCTGTCAATCGTTGACAAACGCCTTAACTACTGCTGCCCGGGGAGTCGCTATTTTTGCGAAAGTTTGTTTTGGGCATCAAGCCCAAGCAAACAGCAAAACTTCACGCGACCGTTTATGCCTGCGGCGCCCGACGTTCTGCGTTCGTTGCGTAATCACCTCTTCGCGGCTCTACACAACTCCCTCAGTGACTCTACGCCGACATAAAGCCGCTGCTGCATCTTCTCCGTCGTTCGCTCGCGCTCTCAACTACGAATATACAGACGGCGTCGACTATCGGGGACTAACCGCCCTCACTTCGCTCTCCATGGCGGTCAGCGCCAGAGTTAGTGCGCACGAACTCTGCGTGTACGCTTCTTCTCACTGGCCTGTTTACGCGACACACCACCCTCCGCATCCTCGCGCGGTTGCGGCATATGCTGCAGCGCAATTTCCAATACCTCATCAATCCACTTAACCGGACGAATGTCTAAATCGTCGAGAACATTCTTTGGAATATCAACCAGATCCTTACGGTTCTCTTCTGGGATCAAGACAATACCGATGCCGCCACGGTGAGCTGCCAGCAACTTCTCCTTGAGACCACCGATTGGTAATACCTCACCACGCAGAGTGATCTCACCGGTCATTGCCACATCAGCACAGACCGGAATGCCGGTCAAAATTGATGCAAAGGCAGTGCACATTCCAACGCCCGCACTCGGTCCATCTTTAGGAGTTGCGCCCTCTGGCATGTGTATATGGATGTCTTGCTTCTGATAAAAGTCGCTATCGATACCAAGCATATCGGCACGGCTGCGAATCACGGTCATCGCCGCCTGAATCGATTCCTGCATCACATCACCGAGCGAACCGGTGTGAATCAACTTGCCCTTACCATCCATCGTGGTCGCCTCAATGGTGAGCAGTTCACCACCCACCTCAGTCCACGCCAGACCGGTGACCTGCCCAACCTGATCGGCCTCCTCTGCACGTCCATAACGGAAACGACGCACCCCGAGATATTTATCGAGACTCTTCGGAGTAACGTTCAGCTTGCTCTTACGCGGCTTCAGTAGCACCTCCTTGACCACCTTACGGCAGATCTTGGAGATCTCACGCTCCAGGCTACGCACGCCCGCCTCACGGGTGTAGTAGCGAATGATGTCACGCAGACTCAGATCGGAGATGCCGATCTCGGTCGATTTCAGGCCATTGGCCTCAATCTGTTTAGGCACCAGGTAGCGAGAGGCAATATTGAGCTTCTCATCCTCGGTATAACCGGGAATACGAATCACCTCCATACGATCAAGCAACGGCCCAGGAATATTCATCGAGTTTGAGGTCGCAACAAACATTACATCGGAGAGATCGAAATCGACCTCCATGTAGTGATCGTTAAAGGTGTTGTTCTGCTCGGGATCGAGCACCTCGAGTAGCGCTGATGAGGGGTCGCCACGGAAATCCATCGCCATCTTATCGATCTCATCAAGCAGATAGAGCGGGTTACGGGTACCAACCTTGGAAAGGTTCTGCAGGATCTTGCCCGGCATGGAACCGATATAGGTGCGACGGTGGCCACGAATCTCTGCCTCATCTCGCACGCCACCGAGCGACATACGAACAAATTTTCTACTCGTAGCACGGGCAATCGAGCGCCCCAGAGAGGTCTTACCAACACCGGGCGGACCAACCAGACAGAGAATCGGTCCCTTCAGCTTCTTCACTCGCTGCTGCACGGCGAGATACTCAAGGATACGCTCCTTGACCTTCTCCAGACCGTAGTGATCAGCCTCAAGCACATCTTCAGCCGCCGCGAGATCGTTGCGGATTTTGTTACGTTTTTTCCATGGCACACTGACCATCCAGTCGATGTAGTTGCGCACCACGGTCGCCTCGGCCGACATCGGTGACATCATCTTCAGCTTGTTGAGCTCTGAGGTCGCCTTATCCTTCGCCTCCTTGCTCATGCCCGCTTTCTCAATCTTCTGCGTCAGCTCTTCGATCTCATTGGGCGCATCCTCCATCTCGCCCAACTCCTTCTGGATCGCCTTCATCTGCTCATTGAGATAGTACTCGCGCTGACTCTTCTCCATCTGTTGCTTAACGCGACCACGAATGCGCTTCTCGATCTGCAGCACATCGAGTTCGCCTTCGATCAGCGCCATCATATGCTCGATACGCTCCTGGATATTCTCGATACCGAGGATGTTCTGCTTCTCATCGATCTTCAGCGACATATGGGCAACAATGGTATCGACCATACGCCCCGGCTCATCGATACCATTGAGCGAGGTCAACACCTCGGGAGGTATCTTCTTATTCAGCTTAGCGTACTGCTCGAACTGGGTCAGCAGTGAGCGCATCAGCACGTCGGCCTCACGCACATCACCCATCGCCTCCGCTTCGAGTCTTTCGACCTGCGCCGCGATATGATTATCCTCTTCGATGTACTCAACCACACGGGCACGCTCACCACCCTCGACCAGCACCTTGACGGTGCCATCGGGAAGCTTGAGTAGCTGCAGGATTGTTGAGAGGGTACCGATGCGATAGATATCGTCGAGGGTTGGGTCGTCAATCTCGGCACTGGTCTGCGCCACCAACAGGATTTGCTTGTCGCTCGCCATCGCCAGCTCTAGTGCCTGTATAGACTTCTCGCGACCAACAAAGAGCGGAATAACCATATGCGGATAGACCACCACATCGCGCAGCGGCAACACCGGCATCGTAAGTCGTTGACCATCAACCACTTCTGACACCTTATCTTTATTCTCCATCACGAGATCCTCTTAATTCGCTAGTGAGCTGGCGACAGAAGAGCGCCACCACTCGAAACTGAACCACACAACAATGCAGCCTTTGTATTCAATATGGGTCTTTGGGGGCAATGATTCAAGCCCATCAGAAATGCGGGCTTGGAGATAACACGATCCCCTCCGAACTGGAGGGCGTGCCGCCCAGTTCGAGGAGAATAGACAGGGACTTACTCGCCGACAGAAGCGGTCGATTCAGCACCCTCGAAGATTAGATAGGGCTTGGAATCGCCCGTGATAGCCGCCTCATCAACAACAACCTTGGTAACGTTGTCCATTGATGGAAGATCGTACATGGTATCGAGCAGCGTCGTCTCGAGAATGGTACGAAGACCGCGTGCGCCGGTCTTACGCTCCATCGCCTTGCGGGCTACCGCACGCAGCGCATCCTCACGGAACTCCAGATCGACATCCTCCATTTGGAACAGCTTGGAATACTGTTTGGTCAAGGCATTCTTCGGCTGACTGAGAATCTTGATCAGGGCATCTTCATCGAGCTCTTCCAGTGTCGCCACAACAGGCAGACGACCGACAAACTCAGGAATCAGGCCGTAGCGAATCAGATCCTCGGGCTCGACGTCGTAGAGCACCTCACCCAATGCACGACCATCCTCCTTGCTCTTCACTTCGGCAGAGAAGCCGATGCCCCCCTTCTCAGAGCGGCTGGTAATCACCTTATCGAGACCGGCAAAGGCTCCACCAACAATGAACAGGATATTCTTGGTATCGACCTGCAGAAACTCCTGCTGCGGATGTTTGCGACCACCCTGCGGCGGTACAGAGGCAACGGTGCCCTCGATCAGTTTGAGCAGCGCCTGCTGCACACCCTCACCCGACACATCACGGGTAATCGATGGATTATCTGACTTACGCGAGATCTTATCGATCTCATCGATATAGACAATACCGGTCTGCGCCTTGTCGACATCGTAGTCGCACTTCTGCAACAGCTTCTGGATGATGTTCTCAACATCCTCACCCACATAACCGGCCTCGGTTAGGGTGGTGGCATCGGCCATGGTGAAAGGAACATTCAACAGACGCGCCAGCGTTTCAGCCAGCAGCGTCTTACCGCAACCGGTTGGACCGATCAGGAGAATATTACTCTTAGAGAGCTCCACCTCATCCTTGCTCGAGGTGCTGGCTTCAAGGCGCTTGTAGTGATTGTAAACAGCCACAGAGAGCACCTTCTTGGCACGCTCCTGACCGATTACATACTCATCAAGAATCTGTTTGATTTCGTGTGGCTTGGGCAGATGATTCTCTTCACCCTCGGCCTTCTCCTGCATCTCCTCACGAATGATATCGTTACAGAGTTCCACACACTCATCACAAACGTAGACAGAGGGTCCAGCAATCAGCTTACGCACCTCGTGCTGACTCTTGCCGCAGAATGAGCAATAGAGCAACTTACCCTCGTCACCCTTTCCAGTTTCGTCGTTCATGACCTTACCTCGTTCATTCAGATACCGACTCTCTGTCAGCACCCAATATTGCTCCGATGCGTTTCAGCACCGCTATTCGATTTCCCTGAGTCCAATTCAACTACGTTCGGACGTTTGTGACAAGTCAATCCCTTGTCATATAAGAGGTTATGCCTGAAATGCCACAGCGCAGTGCCGTGCACTGTCGCGTGACTCAGCGGCGTGCCTTACTCCTCAGAAGCAACTGCTGCGCGGTTATCTAGCACTGAATCGATCAAGCCGTATTCGGCACTCTCTTCACCACTCATGAAGAAATCACGATCGGTATCGGCTGCAATCTTTTCAATCGACTGACCGGTATGGTCGGCAAGGATCTTGTTGAGACGTTCACGCACCAACAGGATCTCTTTGGCATGGCGCTCAATATCTGAGGCCTGACCCTGGAAGCCACCCAGCGGTTGATGAATCATGGTGCGAGAGTGAGGTAGCGCAAAGCGCTTACCTGCCGCACCACCCGCCAATAACACCGCACCCATGCTGGCCGCCTGACCGATGCACATGGTGCTGACGTCGGGTTTGATAAATTGCATCGTGTCGTAGATTGAGAGACCGGCACTGACCGAACCACCCGGTGAGTTGATATAGAGATGGATATCTTTATCGGGATTCTCTGACTCGAGGAAGAGCAACTGCGCGACAATCAGGTTTGCCATATGGTCTTCGACCTGGCCAACCATGAAGATCACGCGCTCTTTGAGCAGTCGTGAGTAGATATCGTAGGAACGCTCACCACGCTGCGTCTGCTCAACCACCATCGGAACCAGGCCTGATGCCTGAATACCGTCAAATCCACCAAAATTGCTCATTTAATCCCCTCGACTACGGCTTTGATTACTTAAGCAGTTTTCGACGCCATGACCTCTTCAAATGACTTCGCTACCTCGCTGACTTCGAGCTGCTCAACAGCCCAGTCAACGATCTGCTCTTCAAGTACTAGCGACTCTACGTGCGCCAGTGCCTCGCGATTACTGTAGTACCACTTCACAAACTCTTCTGGGTTGTCGTAGGTCTGCGAAACCTTATCGACCGTCTCACGGACACGAT
The DNA here is from genome assembly GCF_013343005.1 of Candidatus Reidiella endopervernicosa. Classification (GTDB taxonomy): domain Bacteria; phylum Pseudomonadota; class Gammaproteobacteria; genus Reidiella; species Reidiella endopervernicosa. The sequence continues at coordinate 1,544,710 of NZ_CP054491.1, read as the reverse complement.
CAGGGTCAACCTTAATCTCATTTCTGTTGGCGACATTAGCCAAAATCAAGCTCAGCTTGACGCGTTTTTTCGCCTGCTCTTCAAACAGCGCACGAACCGGCTCCGGATCCTTCTGCATCTCGGGCGGCATCTGCAGACCCGACTGCTGCATCAGATTTCCGATCTCCTGATCGACCAGCGCCTTTGGCACGTCAAATTCGTTCTTCGACAGCAGCAGCTCCATTACCTGCTCTTTAACACTGCCCTTCACTGCCTGCTCAAGCTCACGATCCATATTGGCACGTACTTCATTGCGCAGCGTTTCGATACCGCCATCAGCCACACCAAAATCAACAGCAAAGGCATCATCCAGCTCAGGCAGGAAAGATTCAGCAACGGTGGTGACAGTGACCTTGAAGTTCACATCCTTACCCGCAAGCTCTTTGGCACCGTACTCTTCGGGGAAGGTCAGATCGAGGCTATGTTCCTCGCCCGCCTTGCTACCGATCAACCCATCTTCAAAACCGGGGATCATGCTATTGGCACCCAGCACAACGGCAACCTGCTGGCCGGTACCACCAGGGAACTCTTCGCCATCGATAGCACCGACAAAATCGATCATTACACGATCGCCATTCTGTGCCTCACGCTCAACGTCGTTCCACTCTGCCTTCTGATCGCGCAGCTTGTTGAGCATCTGTTCAAGATCTTCCACCCTGATCTCAACAACCGGCTTCTCGATCTTGGCACCCTCAAGCGCAGCAAGCTCAAACTCCGGATAGATCTCAAAGGTTGCAGAGAACTCCAGCGCCTTGCCCGCCTCGAGAGGCTTAGGCTCAATCAGAGGACTGCCTGCAGGGCGTAGATTTTCCTGATTAACCGCGTTGGAGAGCGCATTGCGAATCGCCTCTTCTACAATCTCGGCGCGAACCTGATCACCATACTGACGCTTAACCACCTTGAGCGGCACCTTGCCAGGACGGAAGCCAGCAACCTTGACCTGACCTTTCATCGACTCCAGACGGCTCTCAATGGCCTGTTCAATCTCCTCGGCGGGCACCTCAATGGTCATGCGGCGCTCAAGGCCCTCGGTTGTCTCGACTGAAACTTGCATTGAAAATCACCTCATCGCATGGAACGCATGCGTCTATATGGTTTAACTAACGGCAGCATTCGATTGCTGCCAATTCATCTCGAAACCCGCATCCAGCTATAGATAGGGGCGACTTTCGAGAACTACAACTAAAATATGGTGCGAAAGGAGAGACTCGAACTCTCACGGGTTGCCCCACTGGAACCTAAATCCAGCGCGTCTACCAATTCCGCCACTCTCGCATTGCCCTGAACAAACAGGTCAACTTGCCATTATACCGGGATCAGGGCGCCTCGCGGAAGCCCCTTTTTCAACCTATTTCAGGCAGCACCACAACCCAGGTTCACGATTTGGCAGTCAAATGCGAGAATCGGGACTAGGATCAGAATAAGAGAGCCATAAAGGTATCCCATGCAACCGATCAAACCGCTCAATAGCCAGCAGCTCTGTCGCCTTTGCGACCCGGACCAGTTTGAGTTTGAAACCACCGATGAGCTTGATGGCCTCAAAGAGATCGTTGGCCAGTCCCGCGCTGAAGAGGCGGTCCATTTTGGCATTGCGATACGTCGCGAAGGATACAATATCTACGCCCTTGGCCCCGCTGGCATCGGTCGTCACACACTGATCCAGCACTTTGTCGAACAGCAGGCCAGCAACGACCGCACCCCCTCCGACTGGTGCTACGTCAACAATTTCAAAGAGACACACAAGCCACTCGCACTCGAACTCCCCGCTGGCGAAGGAGTCGAGCTGCATCGAGAGATGGACCACCTGATCGAGGAGTTACTTAGCGCCATCCCCGCCGCCTTTGAAGGTGAGGAGTATCAGAATCGGGTTCAGGAGATACAGGACGCACTGAAAGAGCGCCAGGAGAGCGCCTTTGCGGAGCTACAGCAGGAGGCGGAACAGCACCAGATCACCCTGATCCGCACCCCATCGGGTTTTGCCTTCGCGCCCACCACAGAGGGCGAGGTCATTCCACCAGAGAAATATGAACAGCTCGGCCAAGAGGAGCAGGCACGCATTGAGCAGATTGTCTCCACACTGCAGGAGAAGCTGCACCACATTCTCAATCAGATCCCGCTCTGGAATAAAGAGGCACGCGAGCATACCAAGCAGCTCAATCACGAAGTCACTATGACCGCCGTTGCTCACCTGATCGACGCGTTAACCATCCGCTTCAGTAATCTGCCCAAGGTGGTGACCTATCTGGAGTCGGTACGCGATGATCTGGTTGAGAATACCGAGATCTTTATCAAACCGGACGGCAAAGAGAGTAAACAACCGAGCAATGCCACAGCTAACAATCAGAATTCTCTTTTCAATCGCTACCGCGTCAACCTGCTAATCGATCAAAGTGACTCAAAAGGTGCGCCGATCATCTACAACGACAACCCCTCATTCCAGAGCATGGTTGGTCGCGTCGAGCATATTGCACAGATGGGCGCCCTGATCACCGACTTCACCCTGATCAAACCCGGCGCTCTGCACCAGGCCAATGGTGGATACCTGATTCTTGATATTCGCAAACTGCTCACTGAGCCCTACGCCTGGGAGGGCCTCAAACGCGCTTTGCGCGCCGGAGAGATCAAGATTGAGTCGCTGGGGCAGATGCTTAGCCTGATCAGCACCGTTTCGCTTGAACCCGAACCGATCCCGCTCGATATCAAGGTAATCCTGATCGGTGACCGACTGCTCTACTACATCCTGCTCGAGTACGACCCCGACTTTGCTGAACTGTTCAAGGTGGCCGCCGACTTTGAGGAGCAGATCGAGGCTACCGCTGAGAATCGCCTACTCTATGCACGTCTGCTCGGCATGCTGGCGCATAAAGAGAAGCTCCTTCCTCTGCACCGCTCCGCCGTGGTGCGGGTGATTGAATACAGCGCACGTCGTAGCGGCGATAACGAGAAGCTCTCGACTCACGCCCGCACCCTGGTCGATCTGCTGTGTGAGGCCGACCACCGCTGACCGCCATGGATAGCGAAGCGAAGGCGGTTAGTCCCGATAGTCGACGCCGTCTGCCTATTCGTAGTTGAGGCGTGAGCGAACGACGGAGAAGATGCAGCAGCGGCTTTATGTCGGCGTAGAGTCACTGAGGGAGTTGTGTAGAGCCGCGAAGAGGTGATTACGCAACGTACGCAGGACGGTCGGGGCGCCGTAGGCATAAACGGTCGCGTTAAGTATTTGCCGCTTGCTTGGGCTTGGATGCCCAAAACAAGTTTCCCGCAAAATAGCGACTCCCGATTTGCCACCATCAACAACCACAGCGCGATCAACGACAGTGATATTCAACAGGCCATCGACGCACAGATTCGGCGCGCCGATCGATTACGTGAACATAGTTACGAAGAGATCAATCGCGGCACCCTGCTGATCGACACCTCCGGCAGCAAGGTAGGACAGGTCAACGCCCTTTCGGTGATCGATCTCGGAAACTTCCGTTTTGCACAACCGACACGAATTACCGCCACCACACGCCTCGGTGAGGGCGAGATCATCGACATTGAACGTGAGATCGAACTCGGTGGCGCCATTCACTCCAAGGGGGTGATGATCCTCACCGCACTGTTGGGCGAACGCTACGGCCAAAAACACCCGCTCTCATTCTCCGCCAGCCTGGTGTTTGAACAGAGCTACGGCGGAGTCGAAGGCGATAGCGCATCGATTGCAGAACTCTGCGCCCTGCTCTCATCACTTGCCAACAAACCGATTCTGCAATCACTCGCCGTTACTGGCTCGGTCAATCAACACGGCGAGGTACAGGCGATCGGCGGGGTCAATGAGAAGATTGAAGGGTTTTTCGATATCTGCCGCGGGCGCGGAGAGCTGGATGAACATGCGGTATTGATACCCGCCAGCAACGTCAAACACCTGATGTTACGCCGCGATGTGGTAGAGGCGGTCGAAAATGGTAGTTTCCAGATCTACCCCATCCACACCATCGACGAGGCAGCCACCCTGCTAATGGCCTGCGATGCAGGCGAAATGGATGATGACGAACACTATCCGGAAGGGAGCATTAACCAGCTGGTAGCAGAGCGGATTGAGAGCTATGCCACAATCCGCCACGAGTTTGGCGAAAAGGGAAAACACGATCCGGAGGAGAGCGAACCTCAGCCTCCAGAGTAAGGCTCAATCACTCTCTAGCCGGTCGATCTCATTCATCGGTCCCGACCAATCCTCTGGGCGAATCGCCTTGTCGCTATAACCTAGATCATCCTTATCGATGCCGTCGTAGGCGGCGCTCCAATCCTCCGGTGCCTCTGCCATCTCGAGATCAACCTCAAACCAGATTTCGAGATCAAGTTCCTCAACCTCACCATCCAGATGTTGAATCTCGATCGCACCTTCATCCTCATCAAACGCGACAACCTCAAACAGCTTGCCGGTCTCGGAATACTTGTACCACTCACCCACCTTGGGCTCAAACTCAGTAGCCATACAACCTCCCCCAGTGCACCCGATGGTCAACTTGGATAGAAGCAGTGCCTCATAAAACAAAGATAGCAGTAAACAGTGATTATCCAGCCCTCATCTGGCCGGAAACATTACTCATGCATAGAGATCTATCGAAGCCCCCGGTTCAACCTCGTCATCACTTTGGTAACGCGAATGAAGCTCATTACTCTGAGATTCGCCTTCCGCTGACTTGGAGGCCTCTTCGGCCCGTTCAGCGGCCAATTCTGTGCGCGCCTCAGCTGCCATACTGGCCGCCTCCGCGGCGATACGCTGATCCTGCGCCGAGGGTTCAGCGGGCGCGAGGGCTGCACGGCGAATCACCTCTGCCTTCTCCAAGGTTGCCTGGGGATCGTTGGGAACAGCCGAAGTATCAACACTCACCTCCCCAGCCACCGCGTAGTTCACCCCATCAGAACCGCGTTCGTAGGTAAAGCTGGCGCGACCTGTATAAGGGCCACCTACTGAGAGATGTGCCTGCTCATGCGCCCGCACCTCGCGATCCCGCTCCGCAAGCTGTCGATCTCTGGCAAGATCCTGCTCGGTCGGCTCATTCGCCTCTACGCGCCCCTCCTTCTCAGCGCTCTCTTTCTGCTCAACGCCCCCACTCCCTGGCTTGCAGTCTCTTTCTGATCCTCTTCAGCAGCAGGCGCAGCTGCTTCATCGCGCTTCACCTGGCTCATACCAGAGAGAGTGTTAATGACTGAACCGATCTGTTGGGATGCGATCTGCATAGTTTTAAGAAAAGGCCTTGAGGAGGTTATTGAGTGTTTGATCGACGGCCTGCACAACCCTGGCCGAGACCTCAACCTGATCGCGTGCGCGCTGAAGCTCAGCGATAGGAGCAGTAAGATTTTCCTGCGGTGCAGCGGTCGCCGCAGCGGTGAGTTGTTGAGAGCTTTCAACCAGGCGCTGCTGCCCCTGTTTCAACCCCTGCAGTGATGTACCGAGCGCGCTGTCGATTCTCATAACCACAACCTCGTAGCTATTTAACCCAATACCCTGAATTATATCAGATCACAGTCTATTTACTGGAAGCAGCGCACAAAAAAGGGCTACCGTTTCCGGCAACCCATTGAATATGGTGGGATATCAAGGATTCGAACCTTGGACCAAGAGATTAAGAGTCTCCTGCTCTACCAACTGAGCTAATATCCCAAACTCATTTCGATCGTAATAATAAACGATCTAGATAATGGGGTGAACGATGGGGATCGAACCCACGACCACCGGAATCACAATCCGGGGCTCTACCGACTGAGCTACGCTCACCACTGAACTCTTCATACCTTGCGGCAATGAGAACCACCGGCGAATGGTACGCCCGACAGGACTCGAACCTGCTACCCTCGGCTTAGAAGGCCGATGCTCTATCCAGATGAGCTACGGGCGCATTGAACCTTTGTGACTGAGCCGCCTGACTGCTCATTCACCTTTACAATTGGTCGGGGTAGAGAGATTCGAACTCCCGACATCCTGCTCCCAAAGCAGGCGCGCTACCAGGCTGCGCTATACCCCGAGTAGCCTTCTTGAGGCACTCGACTTCTGCAAGGTACTGCAAGAAGGCTGGCGATAATAATCGCACTCCCCCCATGCCGTCAATTCCTTCCTGAAAAAAACACGAAAAAAACGTCTGTAGAGATCGTAATGGAACATTACATAGCGTGAGGGTCGCTTGTCGCAAGCAGCTACTGCATGAGAGAATTCACCGTTCATTCATACTGGATTTCACACCCATGACAGCGCAGATCATTGACGGCAAGGCGATCGCCGCCGAACTTAGACAAGAGATAAAGGGCAAGGTGGAGGCACGTACCGCCAAAGGACTGCGCGCACCGGGACTAGCTGTCATTCTGCTCGGCGCTGATCCAGCCTCCGAGGTCTATGTTCGCAATAAACGTAACGCCTGCGCCGAGGTCGGGGTGAATTCGATCTCCCACGATCTGTCCCCTGAGACCAGCCAGGAAGATCTGCTTAAGCTAATCGATGAGCTCAACGAAGACGCTACTGTGGACGGCATCCTGGTCCAGACTCCGCTGCCAGCGCATATCGATACCGAGACGGTGATCGAACGCATCCGCCCCGACAAGGATGTGGATGGCTTCCACCCCTACAACATCGGCCGCCTTGCGGTGCGCCTGCCAACGTTACGCTCCTGCACCCCCTACGGCGTAATCAAGCTGCTGCGCAGCACCGGTATGGAGCTGAAGGGCCAGGAGGCGGTTGTCGTTGGTGCATCTAACCACGTCGGTCGGCCAATGGGGCTTGAACTGCTTCTGGCTGGCTGCACCACCACCACCTGCCACCGTATGACGCGAGACCTCGAGGAGCAGATCAGGCGCGCCGACATCGTGGTCGTCGCTGCCGGCAAACCGGGACTGGTTAAGGGCGAGTGGATCAAACCGGGGGCGACCGTCATCGACATCGGTATCAACCGTCTCGATGACGGGCGTCTGGTCGGTGATGTCGATTTTGAGAGTGCCCGTGAGCGCGCAGGCCGGATTACTCCGGTACCGGGCGGCGTTGGACCAATGACTGTTGCTGTACTGCTCAACAACACCATTGAGGCGCTGGAACAGTTCCACTCATAACATGCCGTGGACGGAGCAACTACTCCGTCCACACGCCTCTAACTAGCCGCGGCGCCAGGTAGTACCGCCGGCACCATCCTCCAGGACGATTCCAGCCGCTTGCAGCTCATCACGAATGCGATCTGACTCGGCCCACTCCTTGTTGCTGCGCGCCGTCAGACGCGCCTCGATCAGCGTCTCAATCTGCTCGTTGCTGAGCCCCTCTTCGCTGCCGACTCCACCTTGTAGGTAGGCAACCGGATCGCGCTGCAGAATACCCAACAGCTGTGCCAGCTGTTTTAGCTGCGCCGCTATTTCAACCGCTTGCACGCCATCACTATCACGCAGACGATTGACCTCCTTGGCCATTTCGAACAGCACTGCCAGTGCTTCTGACGTGGCGAAATCATCATCCAATGCTGCATAAAAACGCTCAGTGTAGCCCTCACCTGCAGCAGCCTCCACGCCCTCAAGTGCAACCCCCTTCAGTGCGGTATAGAGCGTGCTCAGCGCTGCCTTGGCGTTATCGAGGTGTTTATCGGAGTAGTTGAGCGGACTACGATAGTGGCTGGTAAGAATGAAGTAACGGATCACCTCAGGATCGTACTGCTTCATCACCTCGCGAATGGTGAAGAAGTTACCGAGCGACTTCGACATCTTCTCATCGTCGACACGCACAAAACCGTTATGCATCCAGACATTTACAAACTGGCAGCCGGTCGCCGCCTCACTCTGTGCGATCTCATTTTCGTGATGGGGAAATTGCAGATCGAGGCCACCGCCGTGAATATCAAAGTGATTACCGAGACAGTGGGTCGACATCGCTGAACACTCAATGTGCCAACCGGGACGCCCATTTCCCCAGGGTGATTCCCAGCTCGGCTCCCCCGGTTTAGCCGCCTTCCACAGGACAAAATCGAGCGGATCGTCTTTTGCGGTATCGACCGCCACCCGTTCACCAGCGCGTAGATCTTCAGGGTTTTTACCAGAGAGCTTGCCGTAACCCTCGAACTTGCTGACATCGTAGTAAACGTCACCGTTGGCAGCCGGATAGGCGTAGCCCTTCTCGACCAACTTGGCGATCATCTCTACAATCTGATCCATATGGGTGGTGGCGTGTGGCTCCTCATTCGGGCGTAACACCCCCAGCGCATCGGCATCCTCGTGCATCGCCTCGACAAAACGGGAGGTCAGGTTAGAAAAATCCTCCCCGTTCTCGTTGGCGCGCTGGATAATCTTGTCGTCGATATCGGTCACGTTGCGCACATAGGTGACCTGCTGCTCGCCGTAGATCTTGCAGAGATAGCGATAGACCACATCAAAGACCACCAATACCCGCGCGTGGCCAATATGACAGTAGTCGTAAACCGTCATTCCGCAGACATAGATTCGTACCCGCTGCGGGTCGATAGGAGTGAAGGGCTCTAGCTGATTGCTCAGGTTATTGTGGATCTGCAACATATCGAAGTTTCCGAGGTCATAGTCATTAGCCGGTGGAAGCGCAGCGGGCAGTGTTGATCTTCCAGCCCTGCAACCGGTGGCGGGCATGTTAACGGAAAGCCAAATCAACGACAAAATAGGCTTTCCCCATCAGCCGCGCCACTTTATCATCTAACCCAGTTCAACCATGGAAAAAAAACATGAAACGCATACTGACCACCCTGCTCCTGCTGCTTACCTTCAACCTCGCCCAGGCCGAGATGCCCCCAACACCACATGTACTGCTTGAGACCAATGTCGGCAACATCACCATCCAGCTCCATCGCGACAAGGCACCGGTTACGGTCGAGAACTTCCTCACCTACGTCAACAGCGGTTTCTATAACGGCACCGTCTTCCACCGCGTGATTAGTGACTTCATGATCCAGGGCGGTGGATTCACCAAGACCTACACCAAAAAAGCGACTCGCGATGAGATCAAGAACGAGGCCGATAACGGCTTGAAGAATCGCCGTGGTAGCGTCGCCATGGCACGCACCTCAATCCCCCACTCCGCCACCGCGCAGTTTTTCATCAATACCGTCAATAACAGCTTCCTCAACCACAGCGCAAAAACCAAACGCGGCTGGGGCTACGCCGTCTTCGGTGAGGTCGTGAAAGGCATGGATGTGGTCGACAAGATCGAACAGATGCGCACCGGTTCAGGCGGTCCCTTCCCGCGTGACGTACCACAAGATGTTGTGATCATCGAACGCGCCTCCGTGGTAGACGACAAAACCGGTACCGCTGCACAGAACTGATGGGTGAGAGCCTCTTTATCGCCGACCTCCACCTACACGAGAGTCGGCCCGAGACGACGCGCCTCTTTCTCGACTTTTTGCAGCGAGAGAGCGCCTCGGCCGAGGCGCTCTATATTCTCGGCGACCTGTTTGAGATCTGGTTTGGCGATGATGATCCCGACCCAGGGAAACAGCAAATCGTCACGGCGCTCAAGGCGTGGCAAGCCCCACTCTTTTTCATGCACGGCAATCGTGATTTTCTGATTGGGGCGCAGTTTCTTACCGAGACGGGCGCACAACTCCTTCAAGATCCAACCCTGATCGAGCTTTACGGCAAACAAACACTGTTGATGCACGGTGACACCCTCTGCACCGATGACCAGGACTATCAGGCATTTCGAAACATGGTTCGTGCACCCGCACTGATTGAGCAGGTGCTCTCACTGGAGATAGGACCACGCATTGAGATGATCTCGGAGGTGCGCGCAAAAAGTCGTGCCGAGATGAGTGAAAAATCACTCGCGATTATGGATGCCAACCAGCAGGAGATCGAACAGGTAATGCGATCTCATCAGGTACAGCAGCTGATCCATGGTCATACCCACCGCCCAGCCATTCACGACCTTGAGCTAGATGGCCAAAGCGTACAACGCATGGTCGTCGGTGACTGGCATCAGCGGGGCAGCGTGTTGCGCTGCACTCCTGAGGGATGCAGTCTCGAGCCTATCGAGGCCTGAGCGTTCCGCCCACCCCTTCGAGGTAGTCGAGCTCCTCAACGGTAAAACCCGCCTCAAGTCGCGCCTCACGATGAAAGGGGCCGCGAATCTGTCCCTTCATATGCCGTTCCAGCAGCGCATCGAACTGCTGCTCAGAATCGAGCGCACGCTCACTACAGAGGTAGTGGAACCAGCGATTGCCGACTCCGACATGGCCGATCTCATCACGCAGAATAATATCGAGTAGCGCCGCGCCTTCACTATCCCCCACCTTCAGCAGCTTGGCCTTAATGCCCGGACTCACATCGAGGCCGCGCGCCTCCAGACAGCGCGGCACCAGCGCCATACGCGCCAATACATCGTAGGATGTCTCCTCAGCCATCTCCCACAAGCCGTTATGGGCGGGGAAATCCCCATACTCATAACCGAGCGTACGCAGATGGTCGCGCAGCAGACCGAAGTGGTACGCCTCCTCAAAGGCGATCTGAATCCAGTCGCTATAGTAGTCATTCGGCATATCGCGAAAACGGTAGACCGCATCCCAACCGAGGTTGATCGCATTAAACTCGATATGTACCAGCGCATGAAACAGTATCGCCCGCCCCTCAACCGTGGTCGGTTTACGCTGCTGCAATTCACGTGGACGCACTAGTAGAGGTCGCGCGGGACGACCGGGATCGGGAATCGGCTCAGCTTCAACCGTCGCATCAAGCGCACACTCACCCGCCTGCCATGCCGCACTGGCGGCGTTGGTCAGGGCGATCTTCTCATCGGGATCACAAGCATCAAGACAGCCCCGTGCCAGATCAAAAATACTCTGGATCATCGATCGCCTTCTCTATCAACGGACTGAGGGAGACGACTCATCCGGCCACAGCCGCCAGACCGCGGGCCAGGTCGTTTTTCAGATCGACGACATCTTCCAATCCCACCGAGAGACGCAGCAGACCATCACTAATACCCGACTCGGCACACTGTTCAGCAGTGAGACGGCCGTGTGTGGTAGTGGCCGGATGGGTAATCGTGGTCTTGGCATCACCCAGGTTGGCGGTAATCGATACCAGCTCGGTAGCATTGATAAAGCGCCACGCCTCTGCCTGACCACCTTCGAGCTCAAACGAGAGGATGCCACCCGCACCACGCTGTTGACTCGCCGCCAGCCCATGCTGCGGATGCGATTCGAGTCCGGGATAGTAGACACGTTTCACTGTTGGCTGAGACTCTAGCCAGTGCGCCAGCTCACCCGCCGACTCGCAGTGAGCGCGCATGCGGATTGAGAGTGTCTCCAACCCTTTGAGAAAGACCCAGGCATTAAAGGCACTCATGGTCGGGCCAGCCGAGCGCAAAAATGCATAGACATCACCGCCGACAATCTCCTCGCTGCCAACTACCGCGCCGCCGACACAACGTCCCTGCCCATCGAGATACTTGGTGGCGGAGTGGATCACGATATCGGCCCCCAGCTTCAACGGCTGCTGCAGCGCCGGTGTGCAGAAGCAGTTATCGACCACTAGCAGCGCACCATTGGCGTGTGCCAGCTCAGCGAGACGCGCAATATCGGCTACCTCGGTGAGTGGGTTCGAGGGGGTCTCCAGAAACAGTAGGCGTGTCTCTGGACGAATCGCCGCCTCCCACTCACTGTAGTCAGTCTGCGCAACAAAACTGGTCTCAACACCAAACTTGGTCAGGTAGTTGTTGAACAGCACCGTGGTGGTACCAAATATCGAACGTGAGGAGACGACATGGTCGCCCGCCTTCAGCAGCCCCATGCAGGTGGTGAGGATCGCCGACATGCCCGACGCGGTCGCCACGCAACGCTCTCCACCCTCCATCGCAGCCAGGCGCTGCTCAAAGGTGCGCACGGTTGGATTGGTGAAGCGCGAGTAGATATTGCCGGGTTGATCACCCGAGAAGCGCGCTGCAGCCTCTTCGGCTGATGCAAAAACAAAACTGGAGGTGGGGAATATCGGCTCTGCATGCTCCCCTTCAGCTGTGCGTTGCTGCCCAGCACGGACTGCAAGCGTCTCCAGTGCAAAATCGTCTAGACCATCTTCAAACATCGTTAACCTCCGGCCATTCTCTGGCCCTTTGCAACCACACGAATAACACCCCGCATGGCTCTGTCGATCACTTTCAAGCGGGCACAAAAAAACCCGCTCAGCCTTCCAGCAGAAGCAGGTTACCGCCTCTCTTTAGCTGGATTTATTTAGCGCCCGCAAGCTGAGTCAAATCGGCGCTTGATTGAAAGAGTAGAAAAACTGCCCCATGCATGTCAACTGCATGGCGTCAGCTGTTGTTATGTAAATCGATCGGAATCTGCTGCTGATCCCGCTCCGCCTTGGCCCCATCACTGCGGCTCGCCTCGAGTTGATTGAGGTAGTCAGGGGTCACATCACCGGTCACATACTCACCGTTGAATACCGAGGTATCGAAGCGCTGCACCGTCTTGTTCTTGCGGTAGAGAACCGATTCAATCAGGTCATCGAGATCCTGGTAGAAGAGCCGATCCGCACCGATCTCCGCTGCGATCTCCTGATCGTTACGGCCAAAACCGATCAGCTCACTGGAGGTTGGCATATCGATACCATAGACATTGGGATAACGCACCGGCGGCGCTGCTGAGGCGAAGTAGACCTTGTTGGCACCAGCATCGCGGGCCATCTGAATAATCTGCAGTGAGGTAGTACCGCGCACAATAGAGTCATCAACCAGTAGTACATTTTTACCGCGGAACTCGAGATCGATCGCATTGAGCTTTTGGCGCACCGACTTTTTGCGCTGTGTCTGACCCGGCATGATAAAGGTGCGGCCGATGTAGCGGTTCTTAATGAATCCCTCACGATAAAGAGTACCCAGTTCTGCAGAGAGCTGGACCGCCGAGGTGCGGCTGGTATCAGGAATCGGAATCACCACATCGATATCGTGATCGGGGAAGTCACGCTTGATCTTTTGCGCCAGCGTCTCCCCCATGCGCAATCGCGCCTTGTAGACAGAGATGCCATCGATGATGGTATCGGGGCGTGCGAAATAGACAAACTCGAAAATACAGGGGCTGTGAACTGGATTGTCGGCGCACTGCTGGCTATGCAGCTTGCCATCGACACTGACGTAAACCGCCTCACCCGGCTCAACATCACGCATCAGCTCAAAGCCGATCACATCGAGCGCCACGCTCTCGGAGGCGAACATATACTCGGTCACCCCCATCTCACCCTCGCGTTTACCGATTACCAGCGGGCGAATACCGTTGGGATCACGGAAGGCAACTATGCCGTAACCGGTTACCATCGCCAGCGCCGCATAGGCACCCTTGCAGCGACGATGTACACCGCGCACCGCCTCGAACACATCGTTTTCATCAATGCGCAGCTTGTTCTGACGATGCAGCTCATGGGCAAAGACGTTTAGCAGCACCTCAGAGTCAGAGCTGGTATTGATATGGCGCAGATCCTCACGGAACAGATCCTCCTTGAGGGTATCCGCGTTAGTCAGGTTACCGTTGTGTGCCAGCGAGATGCCGTAGGGGGAGTTGACATAAAAGGGCTGCGACTCGGCAGAAGATGAGCAACCGGCAGTCGGATAACGGACATGACCGATACCCATATTGCCCTTGAGCTGCAACATATGGCGAGTACGGAAGACATCCTTCACCAGACCATTATCTTTGCGCAGAAAGAGCTGACCGTTATCACTGGTCATAATACCGGCGGCATCCTGACCACGATGCTGCAATACAGTGAGCCCATCATAGAGCGCCTGATTAACGGGTGATGTAGCTACAACGCCGACTATCCCGCACATGAGTTCAATTCCTCGTACATATCACAGAAGTGAAAAGTGGCATCCCCGCCACGTATCAACTAATAGGAGAAGTTACCTGCATACTCCGCAGGCAGGAAGCTGATCATCCATATCGCCATACGCTGGAAGTGAACCAGAAATGTCGACTCACCCCACCAGGGATCCTGCGGCAGCGGGGTTAGTCCCGCAAAGACCACAATAATGGCCACAATCAGAACGCCTCGCGCAATACCAAATAGCATCCCAACGGCACGATCCGTACCCCCCAGGCCAGTTTTTTTCACCAGCTGGCCAATCAGGAAGTTGGTCAAGCCACCGACAATCAGTGTGGCTAGAAAAAGGATTGCGAAGGCGGCGATCATACGCGCTGAGGGGGTATCGATCATCCCCTCCAGTCTCAGTGCGAGATCATTGGAGAAGGTCAGCGCGATCCAGAAGGCCGCGATCCAGATCACCAGCGAGAGCGCCTCGCGCACAAAACCCCGTGAAACACTGATCACCATGGAGATAGCAACAATCGTCAGGATGACGTAATCGATCCAGATCATGACAGGGTTCTCAGAGGTACCAAGCGCAGGTGCGGTCGGTATTTCGCAGCAGGGAGAGCGGGGTGCGTTTCATGGGCGGATTCTAACAGAGCCGGTAGGGGAACTGAACACTGAAGCACCGCTAGCGGTGCTTCATAATCACACCCTTCAGGCTCAGCTTGCTCTTCAATGCATCTCGCCGCTGCTTGATCCTGGTGTATGACATTTCGGGACCCACTCGCACCCGGTAGGTCGCCCCTGAGGCCGATTTGATGCGCTCAACAAAGGCGGTAAAACCGCGTTTGCGAATCTTATCGCGTAGCGCCAGTGCATTCTGCTGCTGTTTGAAGCTACCCACCTGAACAACCCAGGCGGTCAGGCTATCACCCTGTGAGGCTTTGGCCTCTACCGGTGCTGGCTTATTCGCTGTTTCGACCTTTACCGGTGCAGGCTCTGCAACAACCTCGGTCGGCCTCGGCTCGATCGGTGCCAGCCCCGTATCGACCACCGTGGGCGGCTCTTCAGGCAACGGGATGGTCACCTCGGTGATCTCAGGTGATTCTAGAAAATCGACCTCGGGTGTAACAGGGTCGTAGAGACGCCCTGCCACCTCTGGCTCAGGCTCCGGCGGTTCGATCAACATCGGAATAAAGATCACGCCAAGCGCCACCAGAACCACTGCGCCGACAAGGCGCTGCTTAAGCCAATCATCCACTGCTTCCACCATCCATTAAGGTCACACCCACCCGTGCATTATATGACTTGTGGCAACAGTTCCGCCACGGTAAAAAATGAGCCAAAGACAACAATTCGATCACCCTCTTTGCTCTCTCCCTCAGCAGCCTGCATCGCCCCGGTGAGTGAATTAAATGAGTCGAACGGCTGGGCGGACAGATTGGCCTGTTGAGCGAGAGCATCGCGATCAAGCCCACGCGCAACATCAAGCCCAGCGAGATACCAGTGATCCACCTCATCCTGTAGCGCCGAGATGACACCCCCCACATCTTTATCGTCGAGCATCGCCACCACAGCCAGGGTTCGCCCACCACCTCGGCTTGCACGAAGATTAGCCGCCAACTGGCGAGCGGCATGGGGGTTATGCGCCACATCGAACAGTTTCTCCACCGCACCAGGAATACGCTGAAAACGACCCGGCAGTGACGCCTCTTCGAGCCCTTGTGCAATCGCCTGACGCTCAACCATAAAACGGGGGTTTAACAACCGTAGTACCTGTAGCGCCACTGCAGCATTGTTGAGCTGGCACTCCCCGCTGAGCGATGGAATCGGCAAGTCAGCGAGCTTCTGACCATCAGACCACCAACGCCAGCCACCATCTTCACACTCATAACCAAACTCAGAACCGAAACGATAGAGCACCGCGCCGATCTGTTCAGCATGCTCAAGCAGTCGCTGTGGAGGATTGGAATCTCCGCAGACAGCAGCTCTCCCAAAACGAAATATGCCTGCCTTCTCAAAGCCGATCTGTTCGCGATCATTGCCGAGCCAGGCGATGTGATCGATATCGACGGAGGTCACCACCGCAACATCGGCATCAATAATATTGACCGCATCGAGCCGCCCCCCCAATCCCACCTCAAGCAGTACGATATCGAGCTGCGCCTCGGCAAAAAGATCAAGTGCCGCAAGGGTGCCAAATTCGAAATAGGTCAGTGAGGTTGTGCAGCGCGCCCGATCGATACGCTCAAATGAACGACAGAGCGCCTCGTCACCAACATCTTTCCCATCGATACGGATACGCTCGTTGTAGCGAAACAGGTGCGGCGAGGTATAGCTTCCAACGCGGTAACCGGCGCGACGCAACATCGACTCAAGCAGCGTCACGGTAGAGCCTTTGCCGTTGGTACCGCCGACTGTAACGACCGTGGAACGGTGCCCTTCAGGCCGCAGCCGCGACCAGACTTCGGAGACTCGCTGCAGACCCAGCTCGATTTCACTCGGATGCAACCCCTCCTGCCAGGAGAGCCATTCAGAAAGCGTAGAGAAACGCATGGGAAGACTAGATGAGAGGTGTCAGATGACGGATAACAGGATTAAGGCAGACAACCAAACGGTTCATATCCACCACTCGTTTCCCGCAACCTGCTACCCGCCTCCTTATTTTCAGGCTGGCTGCTTGGTCAAAATACTAAGCAGGCCAGAGACCTGGTCGCGCATATCGCGTCGATCGACAATCATATCGACCGCACCATGCTCAACCAGGAACTCGCTGCGCTGGAATCCTTCTGGCAGCGTCTCACGCACTGTCTGCTCAATGACTCGCGGACCGGCAAAACCGATCAGCGCCTTCGGCTCAGCGATGTTCACATCGCCCAACATCGCCAAACTGGCAGAGACACCGCCCATGGTCGGATCAGTCAGGATGGAGATAAAGGGAATCCCATTGCTTGAAAGCCGCGCCAGTGCAGCACTGGTCTTCGACATCTGCATCAGCGAGATCAACGCCTCCTGCATGCGTGCACCACCACTGGCCGAGAAACAGACCAGCGGAATACCGTGCTCGAGCGAGGCGTTGGCTGCACGCACAAAACGCTCACCAACTACCGACCCCATCGAACCACCCATGAAAGAGAACTCAAACGCTGCGGCAACCAACGGCAGACCATTCACCTGCCCCTGCATCACGATTAACGCATCTTTCTCATTGGTGTTTTTCTGTGCCTGGGCGAGGCGATCGCGATATTTTTTGCTGTCCTTAAACTTGAGCACATCGACCGGTTCTATCTCAGCACCAATCTCTTCACGCAGCTCGGCATCGAGAAACGCCTCCAGGCGGCGGCGTGCGCCGATGCGCATATGGTGATCACACTTGGGGCAGACATCGAGGTTGCGCTCCAGCTCAGCGCGATACAGCACCGAACTGCATGCCGTACATTTGATCCACAGCCCCTCAGGAACCGTGCGTTTATTACCACCTTCGGTGCGAATGCGCGAAGGCATCAATTTTTCGAACCAGCTCATAATCTCGGTCTCGATCTTATTCTCAGTTAAACCAGGGCCAGCAACTATCTGACCACATAATGCCGCTATGCGGCGGCCTCGTCCAACGCACCACGAAGCTCTGTAGCAAATCGACTCAATTCGGCCAACAGTGCAGCAGGGTCTGCGCTCAGCTCCTCAACACGTCGTATCACTGCGCTACCCACTACCACCGCGTCACCGCTACCCGCAACACGTCGTGCCGAATCAGCATCCTTTATACCAAAACCGACGCCCACGGGAAGATCTGTAATCCCGCGTATCTCTGCGACCTTATTGGCCACCGCATCGGTATCGAGGTGACCGGCTCCGGTCACACCCTTGAGCGAGACGTAGTAGACAAAGCCACTTGAGCAATCGGTAATCTTTTTGATCCGTTCCGCACTGCTGGTCGGTGCAATCAAGTAGATCGAATCGAGTCCCCGGTCACGGAAGGTAGTGACCACACTGTCACTCTCCTCCGGTGATAGATCAACAATCAACGCACCATCAACTCCGGCAGCGGTTGCTCGCTCGGCAAACTGCTCATAGCCCATCAGCTCGACCGGATTGAGATAGCCCATCAGTACCACCGGGGTCTCACTATCCTTGCTGCGAAACTCACTCACCATCTCCAATACCTGCGCGAGTGATACATGGTGTTCCAGGGCCCGTTCATAGGAGAGCTGAATCACCGGACCATCAGCCATCGGATCGGAGAAGGGAACACCCAATTCGATCAGGTCGGCACCACCCTCGACCAACGCATGCATCATCTGCACCGTCAATCCCGGCTCGGGATCGCCTGCGGTGATAAACGGTATTAGCGCTTTGCGATTCTTTACCTTGAGGTCTGAAAATTTCTGTTTGATTCTGCTCATAGCTCCCGCCCTCCATGGCTCTCGCTAAATTCATACGTCGTGTATTTCATACCTCAATCCCCTCCAGTGCTGCTACGGTGTGGATATCTTTATCACCACGTCCGGAGAGATTAACCAGGATAATCTGGTCCTTTGCCATCGTTGGTGCCAGCTTGGCGGCATAGGCGAGTGCATGGCTCGATTCGAGCGCCGGGATGATGCCCTCAATGCGGGTCAGCGCATGGAAGGCGGCCAGCGCCTCATCATCGGTCGCAGCCACGTAGTTGGCGCGCCCACAATCTTTGAGCCAGGCGTGTTCTGGTCCCACACCGGGGTAGTCGAGACCCGCCGAGATCGAGTGGGTTTCGATGATCTGCCCCGCCTCATCCTCCATCAGGTAGGTGCGGTTACCGTGTAGTACTCCCGGTTTGCCGTCACACAGTGGAGCAGCATGTTTTCCCGACTCGATACCGAGTCCACCGCCCTCAACACCGTAGATCTTCACGCTCTCATCTTCGAGGAAAGGGTAGAACAATCCGATTGCATTTGAACCACCACCAACACAGGCAACCAGCGCATCGGGCAGCTTACCCACCTCATCCTGCAACTGCACTTTAGACTCCTCGCCGATGACGGTCTGGAAGTCACGCACCATGGCTGGGTAGGGGTGCGGTCCTGCCACGGTACCGATAATGTAGAAGGTGTCATCAACATTGGTCACCCAGTCGCGCATCGCCTCGTTAAGTGCATCCTTCAAGGTGGCTGAACCGGAGGTAACTGGCACCACCTTGGCACCAAGCACTCGCATGCGGTAGACGTTGATCTTCTGCCGTTCGATATCTGCCGCACCCATGTAGACGATGCACTCCATACCGTAACGAGCGCAGACAGTCGCCGTCGCCACGCCGTGCTGCCCAGCACCAGTCTCGGCGATAATCCGCTTTTTGCCCATACGCTTGGCCAGTAGTGCCTGACCGACGGTATTGTTCACCTTGTGCGCGCCAGTGTGGTTGAGATCCTCACGCTTGAGCCAGATCTGCGCACCACCGAGCTGCTCGCTCCAGCGTTGCGCGTGGTAGACCGGTGAGGGACGGCCGACAAAGTGCTTCAGCTCATGGGCCAGCTCCGCCTTGAACTCGTCATCGTCCTTGTACTTCTCGTAGGCCTCACGCAGCTCATCGATCGCCTCCATCAACGTCTCGGCAGCAAACACACCACCGTAAGGACCGAAATGCCCATGCTCATCGGGCATATTTTGGTACGACATTTTCTTCAACCTCTATTCGGAATCAGCACGAGCAACGGCCCGCATAAAATCGGAGATCATCGTTTCACCCTTGATCCCCTTCTCAATCTCAACCCCACTACTCACATCAACCGCATAGGGGTGTGACTCTCTGATCGCATCGGCCACATTGGCCGGGTGCAGACCACCTGCCAGCAACAGCGGCAGTGCGACATCTTGCGGAATACGCCCCCAGTCGAAGACCTCACCAGTGCCACCTCGTGCCTTGGCACTGAAGCTATCGAGCAGCAATCCCTGCGCAGAGGCGAACTGCTCCGCCTCGTGATGCAGATCGACACCCTCACCCATCCTGATCGCCTTGATATAGGGGCGTCCAAATGAGGCACAGAACTCAGGACTCTCATCACCGTGAAACTGCAGCAGTGTGACCGGTACCTGCTGCAGCACCTCACGAACCTCATCGGAGTCGGGGTTCACAAACAGCGCTACCACCGTGACAAATGGCGGTAATGCAGCGGTAATACGCTGTGCCTGCTCGATACCCACCGCTCGTGGACTGGGAGCATAGAAGACCAGACCAATTGCATCGGCACCATACTGCACCGCAGTCAGCCCATCCTGCTCACGGGTAATCCCACAGATTTTTGCGCGTGTTCTACTCATCAGATCGATCGTGACAAAGGAGCTAACTCTACCAGAATTCAGCCCCTGCTTCAGAGCAGCAGCGGCCCGCTGCCACTATCGGGAATGGCGAACTGCTCAGGGTAGCGAACCTTCACCAGATAGAGACCATGGGGTGGTGCAGTCACTCCCGCCTGGGTGCGATCACGCAGCGCCAAAACCTCTGCAGCCCACTCAACGGACTGATCACCCGAACCTATGGCTATCAACACACCGGCAATGTTTCTCACCATATGGTGCAGAAAGGCGTTCGCTTCCACCTCGATCACAACAAAGTCACCGCTGCGTGTCACCTTGATCTCATCGAGTCTGCGCCATGGCGTGTTCGACTGGCAGCCCTGTGCGCGAAACGAGGTGAAATCGCACTCTCCCAGCAGCGCCTGAGCCGCCCGGTGCATACGATTGGCATCTAGCGGGGCATAAATCCAGCTCACCCGGCCACTCATCACCCCAGGGCGACTATCGCGATTGAGAATAACGTAACGGTAACGTCGGCCAGTGGCCGAAAAGCGCGCGTGAAAATCATCACTAACCCGCTGTGCCCAGGTCACGCTGACGCCATCAGGCAGATTAGCGTTACTGCCCAACATCCAGGCCCGCTCGCGCCGCTCGGCGTCACTCTCGAAATGGATCACCTGACCGGTTGCATGAACTTCAGCATCGGTACGGCCCGCACAGACCACCACGATCGGGTGGTTGGCAACCTTTGTCAACGCCGCTTCGATCGACTCCTGAACACTCGGAACACTGCGCTGGCGCTGCCAGCCATGGAAGCTACTACCGTTATATTCAATCCCCAGCGCAATCTTCATTCGACGTCTACTTCTTCTCACCAAACATCAAGGGTACTAATCAGTTTCCAATAGGCCAAAGCAAAAGGACCGCCCGATTGGGCGGTCCTCGGTGTTCATCACCGGTATGACGATCTATAAGACTAAAGCTGTGAGAGTAGCCCCTCTGCCTCACCCTTCTGGGTATCATCACCCTCTTCGAGCACCTCATTGAGAATACTGCGCGCACCATCAGGGTCTCCCATATCGATGTAGGCCTTGGCCAGATCGAGCTTGGTGCCAACTTCATCAAGACTTCCCATCAAGTGATTATCTTCGTCCGCGCTCTCGGCTGTCTCTGTTTCCAACTCACCCAGATCAAACTCGGGCACTTCATCTAACGAGATATCTGTGGATTCACCGGCATTAAGTGGTATCTCATCAGCCCCGCCCTCCTCAGGCAGATCAAAGCTACTCAGATCAAACTCACCCATTGAATCGGATACTGCCTCATCAGCTGCATCAGCAGTTGCCTCTTCAGGTAGATCAAGCTGCAGCTCACCGACATCACCCAAATCGAATACAGGCTCCTCATCAGCAGATGCCACCGGATCTACACTTGGAACCACTGGATCGGAAGTCGCGCTCTCATCCAGTGAGAAATTCAAATCACTCTCTTCAACAACCTCCGGGGTTACATCACTCTCAACTGTCTCATCGAGATTAAACTCACCCAGATCGATCTCAGCCGTGGCGCTATCGGCACTCTCAACAGTTTCAGAACCAAATTCACCACTATCGAGATCAATATCGAGTGAGAACTCCTCATCAGCGCCCAGGGTTGAGCTGATATCAGCATCACTAATCTCAGAACTCACCACTGCCGCATCATCAGCGGCCGTCATATCAGCGCCACCTGAAATAGTATCCAGCTCAGCAGAGAGCTCATCGGTACTGATGCCAGAACCACCAAAGATAGGATTATCAATGCCCAGCTCATTGCTCATCGCAACAACGCGATCCCACATAGGATCGCTCTGTCCGCCCAGAGAGGCGTAGAGCGATTCAGCATTCTCTTCGAAGGCGCGTTGATTCTTGGTCGCGTGATAGACCTCAAGCAACTTCAGTTTAAGATCGTTGCGATCTGGTTCATTGGAAACAGCCTCGCTGAGCATATCCTCAGCCTGCTGGTAACGACCGTAGGCGATATAAACATCAGCCTCTGCAATCGGATCAACCTCGCTAACTTCGCTCTGAATATCACCCATACCACTAACAGAACCGAACTCACTCAGATTGGTCTGCTCTAGCGACGGCGTATCCAGCTGCTCCTCAGCAGCCGCTTCGCTAGTTTCACCAAAACCAGACGGTTTTGGTGATGCGGCCAAAATACTCTCCTGGAACTCGGTCATTCCCATACGACGACGACGTGCCAGAAGCCAGATGATCAGAGCGATGATAGCGATTGCGCCACCCGCACCCGCCAGCACTGTAGGATCCTCCATCGCATCTTCTACAAATTCAATGGTGTCATCGGTGTAATCAGAAATTTGCTCGAGGATCTCGTCGACCAGCTCCAGCTCCTCTTCTGATCCGACCTCAATCTCCGGCTCAGCAACTGCTACAGGCTCTACAGGCTTGGGAGCCTCTGCCACAGGTGTAACTGCAGGGGCTTTTTCGGCAACCGTTGTCTCAGCCGGCTCTATAGCCACTGTTGATTCAACCTCAACCGCTACCACCGCTTCGACGGGCTCCTCAGCTGCACGCCCCTGCATCGCAGCCAGCTCATCATCCTTTAGCTCCAACAGACGTTTGGCTGTCTCGAGCTGCTTTTCCAGCTCAGACATACGCTCCTGCAGCTCTTCGTTCTGCTGGCGTTGTGCCTCGGTAGTTTCGGCCAGTAGATTAAGTTCACGCTGCAACTCGGCATCGTTCGATGAAGCACTCTCAACACCATCAGCACCTGTCGCCGCCTCACTCACAGACTCCTTTGGAGCCGGCGCAACGATCTTCAGTCGACCACCGCTATCACCGTCAGCAGCTTCTGCAGGCACCGCATCTGCTTCGATCGCCTCAGGCGATGCTGTCGTTACCGATTTATCTTCACGCCACTTACGTGTCTGCTCACGTGTTGCCGCCCGGGCAGCCGCGTTATCAAATGCGAGGATTGTCTGGCGATCGGGCACACGCAGCACATAGCCGGTCTTAAGGTTATTGATGTTGTTGTTGAAAAACGCTTCCGGATTATGTCGCAGTAGCGCCTGCATCATCTGGTTGACCGAGATGGAGTTATCGGGACGAACCTTGCTGGCGATCTCCCACAGCGTCTCACCCTTTTTGGTCGGTCCATGCTCTGTAATTCTGGAAGGGGCTTTCGGCGCAGCCTTTCTCACTGGGGCAGGTGCTGGCGCAGCCTTCACAGGTGCCTCAATCGGCGTAGCGACGATCTCCTCTTCAATCGCAACCTGCTCAATCTTAGGTGTATCGATCACCGGCGCAGGCTCTGGCATCAGCGAGGGCGGATCGAGTAGCAATGTGTATTCACGCAGCAGACGACCGTTGGCCCAATTCACCTCAACCAGGAAATTGAGGAACGGTTCATCAATGGTACCGTCGCTCGAAACCGCAACAACCGGCTCGCCGCGATCTACACCTGCAACCGCGAACTTGAGTTTCAGCAGGATGGGAAGACGTTCGATACCGGCACGATCAAATGCGGCTTGGGAGGCGAGTCGCACCTCTGCACCTTTGAGTTCGTCCATGCGACTGGAGTGAAGCTTGATGGTTGCATCAAGCTTCTGATTGAGAGCCGAGCGAAGATCGATCTCTCCAAGTCCTAGAGCGTAAACACCCTGGATCGACGTTAATGCCATGACAATCATGACCGTGACCAGTTTTCGCAACATCCATTTCCCCTAATTACGCAAGACTTGTTATTTGTATTGATAGCTCAGAATAGCCGTTCACTGAAAAAATCCCACTTTCTAAACAGTGAAACTATCTGAACAACTGTCGCTAGTTGCCTGACTCTAAATGCTCTTTTACCAAAATTTCCGCGATTTGAACACCATTGAGTGCAACGCCTCGACGCACATTATCGGTTACCAACCACAGACTGAGACGTTCACCACCACTGATTGGCTGGCGAATACGACCAACATAGACCAGATCACTCCCAGCCGCTTCTGTCACTGCGGTAGGCATCTGCGCTGGCTCAGCGCCATTCATGACACTCACGCCAGGTGCAACATCGAGTAGTTTTTGCGCAGCATTTGCATCTAGCTGACCACTCAGCTCAAGATCGATACTCATCGAGTGACCGAAGAAGACCGGCCCCCAGATCAGCGTCGGGCTGACATCAATCGTCTCATCACCAAGGATCTGCTGCGCAGCCTGAACCAAAGCCCGTTCACTTTCTGCGTAGCCGTTCTCATCTACGACCTCAACTGCTGGCAATATATTAAAAGCGATCTGTTTGGCGAAGACATTTGATTCAATCGGTTTGAGATTGAACATGCTGGTTGCCTGAGTCGCCAGCTCCTCCATCCCAGGCTGCCCCAGCTCCGATACCGCCTGACAAGCCGTCACAGTGACGCATTTGATACCAACCGAATCGTGAATCGGCTTCAGTGCCAACAGCATCGCCACCGAAACGCTATTCGGTGCCGCAACAATATTGCGTCGACGATAGTTGGCCAGCGCCTCGGGATTGAGCTCTGGAATCACCAGCGGAACATCCAGCGCACCGCAAGAGTGACCGGTGCAGTCGACAACGACCACCTCTTCGGTCGCTGCAACCTCGGCATACTGTTCAGCAAGCGTACGATCACCCACCACAATAGCGATTTGCACCGTGGAGAAGTCGAACTTTTCGGCATCCTGCACCGCAAGGTTCTTTCCACCAAACGAGAGCTTCCCACCGGCACGCTCTTCATGTTCTACAAAGTAGAGTGCTGCCAGCGGGAACTCGCGTTCCTCGAGCAGCTCACGCACCGACTCACCAGCCTGAGTTGTCGCACCTAAAAGTGCAACCGAGACGCCTTCTGTCATGATCAATCCGACCTATGCTTCGAGAAGAATGCGTAGCATGCGGCGTAGCGGCTCGGCCGCACCCCACAACAGCTGATCACCGACGGTAAAGGCGGAGAGATAATCATCACCCATGGTCAGTTTGCGCATCCGTCCAACCGGGATGGTCAGGGTACCGGTCACCGCAGCCGGGGTTAGATCGGTCATCGAGACGTCGCGATCGTTTGGCACCACCTTCACCCACTCATTGTGGCTGGCGACAATGTCGTGGATCTCATCAAGCGGTACATCCTGCTTCATTTTGATAGTTAGCGCCTGACTATGACAGCGCATCGCACCGATGCGCACGCAGATACCATCAATCGGAATCTGTTTATCAGAACGACCGAGAATCTTGTTGGTCTCAACCTGCGCCTTCCACTCCTCCTTCGACTGACCGGATGGGAGCTGAACATCAAGCCACGGAATCAGAGAGCCGGCCAGCGGCACGCCCCACTTATCCTTTGGATATGTTTCAGAGCGTAGAAAGTCAGAGAGCTTTCTGTCGATATCGAGAATGGCACTGGCAGGATCGTTGTTGAGATCGACTACCTCATTATTGATCGCACCCATCTGCTTAATCAGTTCACGCATATTCTGCGCACCGGCACCCGAAGCCGCCTGGTAGGTCATTGGCGTGATCCACTCAACCATATCCTTCTCAAACAGGCCGCCGATCGACATCATCATTAGTGAGACGGTGCAGTTACCACCAACAAAGGTCTTGATGCCGTTGACCAGCCCATTTTCGATCACACCCTTGTTGACCGGGTCGAGTACGATGATCGAATCGTCAACCATGCGCAGCGTCGAAGCGGCATCGATCCAGTAGCCGTCCCACCCAGACTTGATCAGTTCGGGATAGACCTCCTTGGTGTAGTCGCCGCCCTGACAGGTGAGGATCACATCCATCGCCTTCAGCTCATCGACATTCTTGGCATCCTTCAGCACCGGCACATCCTTACCAACATCCGGTCCCGCCTGCCCCGCCTGTGAGGTGGTAAAGAATACCGGCTCAAACTGTTCGAAATCGGACTCTTCACGCATACGCTGCATCAACACCGAACCGACCATACCGCGCCAACCAACCAGACCTACTCTCATCATCGTCTTACCCTCAATCCTGTTCTTTACTGCTTAACCACGCATCGCGGCGATTACCGCATCACCCATCACATCGGTACCGATCTTCTCGCAACCCTCGGTCCAGATATCAGCCGTACGTTTACCCTGATCCAACACCGCATTAACCGCACTTTCTATACGATCGGCCATCGCCGGCTCATCGAGTGTGTAGCGCAACATCATCGCTACCGAGAGAATGGTCGCCAGCGGATTGGCCAGATTCTGGCCCGCAATATCGGGTGCCGAACCGTGGATCGGCTCATACATGCCCTTGCTGTTGGCATCAAGCGAGGCCGAGGGCAGCATGCCGATCGAGCCGGTCAGCATCGCTGCGCAGTCGGAGAGGATGTCACCGAACATGTTGGTGGTGACCATCACATCGAACTGCTTCGGTGCGCGCACCAGCTGCATCGCCGCGTTATCGACATACATGTGTGAGAGTTCCACATCGGGGAACGCCCTACCCTCCTCGATCATCACCTCACGCCACATCTCAGTACACTCAAGCACGTTGGCCTTATCGACCGAACAGACGCGCTTGTCACGCTTCATCGCAATATCGAAGGCGACCTTACCGATACGACTCACCTCTGACTCGCTGTAGACCAGGGTGTTGTAACCCTGGCGCTCGCCGTTATCGAGCGCACGCACGCCGCGTGGTTGGCCGAAGTAGATACCACCGGTCAGCTCACGCACGATCATGATATCGAGCCCGGAGACCACCTCTGGTTTCAGTGTTGAGGCATCAGCGAGCTGCGGATAGAGAATTGCTGGACGCAGGTTGGCAAACAGTTCCATACCGGCGCGCAGACCAAGCAGTCCCTTCTCAGGGCGCACCTCGATTGGCAGCGACTCCCACTTGTAACCACCAACAGCACCGAGCAGCACCGCATCAGAGGCCTTGCAGAGATCGAGCGTTGTATCGGGCAGCGGTGTGCCGGTTGCATCGTAGGCGGTACCACCGACCAGCCCCTCTTCCATCTCCACATCGAGCCCGAAGTCGGACTTCAATACATTAAGCACCTTAACCGCCTCAGCGACGATCTCCTGGCCGATGCCATCACCTGGCAGAACTGCAATCTTCTTTGTCATCTCTAATTTCCGTCTATCAAATTTAATCAGTTAGCAAAGAGCCACGGCGCTTCACTCTTGCGGCGCACCTCGTAGGCCTTTATGTCGTCTACATGCTGCATGGTCAGGCCGATATCATCAAAACCGTTGAGCAGGCAGTGCTTGCGGAAGGCATCGACCTCAAAGGTGATCGACTCACCTGCCGGGGTGTTGATCGTCTGCGTTTCAAGGTCGACCGCCAGCTGATAACCCTCGCTTACCTCAACCTCTTTGAAAAGTTGATCAACCTTCGTCTCGTCGAGCACGATCGGCAGGATGCCGTTCTTGAAACAGTTGTTGAAGAAGATATCGGCAAAGCTGGGCGCTATGATCACCCGAAAGCCGTAATCCTCCAAGGCCCACGGCGCATGTTCCCGCGAAGAGCCACAACCGAAGTTCTCACGCGCCAGCAGAATATTGGCACCCTGATATCGATCCTGATTGAGCACAAAGTCGGGATTGAGCGGGCGCTGGCTGTTATCCATACCCGGCTCACCGTGGTCAAGATAGCGCCACTCATCAAAGGCGTTGGGACCAAATCCGCTACGCTTGATCGACTTCAGGAACTGCTTTGGAATGATCGCATCAGTATCGACATTAGAGCGATCCAACGGCGCTACGAGCGCATCCATCTTTTCGAATTTATCCATTACTAAGCTCCCCCATCTTGCGCACATCGTAGAAGTGGCCGGTAAAGGCCGCCATCGCCGCCATCGCAGGACTAACCAGGTGGGTGCGGCCGCCGTTACCCTGACGCCCCTCAAAGTTTCTGTTTGATGTTGAGGCACAGCGCTCACCCGCTTCGAGCCGATCGGCATTCATCGCCAGACACATGGAGCAACCCGGTTCACGCCACTCAAATCCCGCCTCAACAAAGATCTTGTCGAGCCCTTCGCTCTCGGCCTGCTGTTTGACCAGACCGGAGCCCGGCACAACCAGCGCCTGTTTCACGGTCGGCGATACCTTGCACCCCTTGTCCAGTGCATCCTGCGCCACTACAGCGGCCGCACGAATATCTTCAATTCGCGAGTTGGTACAGGAGCCGATAAAGACCTTATCAATCGGAATATCGCTAATCGCCATCCCGGCATCGAGATTCATATAGTCGAGCGCACGACGCATCCCCTCCGCCTTGACCGCATCGGTCTCATCTTCTGGATTAGGCACGCTGGCATCGATACCGACCACCATCTCAGGTGAGGTACCCCAGGTAACCTGCGGCTGGATCGAAGCGGCATCGATCATCAGCTCGGTATCGAACGCCGCCCCTCATCGCTCTTCAGATCACGCCACGCCTCGACCGCCTGCTGCCACTGCTCACCCTTGGGCGCGAAGGGTTTGCTCTCGAAGTAGTTGATGGTCTTCTCGTCGACCGCCACCATACCAGCACGAGCGCCTGCCTCGATCGCCATGTTGCAGACCGTCATGCGCCCTTCCACCGAAAGATCCATAATCGCCTCACCGGCAAATTCCAAGGCGTGACCGTTACCACCTGCGGTACCGATCTCACCGATGATGGCGAGCACGATATCCTTGGCGGTCACACCGGGACCAACATGGCCCTGCACGGTGACACGCATGTTTTTCATCTTCTTCTGCACCAGACACTGGGTGGCGAGCACATGCTCCACCTCAGAGGTGCCTATACCGTGCGCCAACGCACCGAAGGCACCGTGGGTCGAGGTGTGCGAGTCGCCACAGACCACCGTCATACCGGGCAGGGTTGCACCCTCCTCAGGTCCGACCACGTGCACGATGCCCTGACGCGGATCGTTCATCGGAAAGTAGGTGAGGTCGAACTCCTTCACGTTGGCATCAAGCGTTGCCACCTGAGTACGTGCGACCGGATCCTCGATACCTTCAATGCCGCTACTCTGACCGGTGGTCGGTACATTGTGATCGGGCGTGGCCACCACCGACTCTTTACGCCACGGCATGCGTCCCGCAAGACGCAGCCCCTCAAAGGCCTGCGGTGAAGTCACCTCATGCACGAGATGGCGATCGATATAGAGCAGAGCAGTACCACCCTCTTCGGTGCGCACCACGTGGGCATCCCACAACTTGTCATAGAGTGTTTTTGCAGTCATAGCCTTTGACCTCTTCAGAATTCGCTTTCAATAGTAGAGCGCCGACAGTGATTACTCAAATTCATATTTATCATGTAATCTATTCCTTGCTGGAATAGATGACTGGATATTTACCATGGACATCCCTGCCCTGAACGCCTTTGTCACCGTTGCCGAATCTGGCTCCTTCTCCCTTGCCGCCGAACTGATCCACCTTACCCAACCCGCGATCAGTAAACGCATCACCGCTTTGGAGAGCGAACTCAACTGCCGCCTGTTCGACCGCATCTCACGACAGACCACACTGACCGAGGCCGGAGCTGCGCTGTTACCACGAGCCAGGCAGATTCTTGAACAGATCGAAGATAGCAAGCGCACCCTCACCAATCTCTCTGGCACCATCGGCGGTCAACTTACCATCGGCACCAGTCACCATATTGGTCTGCACCGGCTACCACCGATTTTACGCAGCTACGTTGATCGTTATCCGCAAGTCGATCTCGATATCCGCTTTCTCGACTCTGAAGCGGGCATGCAGGCCGTATTACACGGCGAACTGGAGCTGGGACTGATCACCCTGCCAACTGAATCACCAGCCGGATTGATTACACATACTATCTGGGAGGATCCGCTCGCCTTCATCGCCGCGCACGATCACCCGCTGACAAAACTGAGCGCAATCACCGCTAGTTCTCTGGCCAACTACGACACCATCCTCCCCTCCGAGGGGACCTATACCCGACAGATCATCGAGGCGAAGTTCGCCCCACTCGGTATCACACCCAGGGTCAGTATGGCGACCAACTATCTGGAGACGATCAAGATGCTGGTTTCAGTCGGCCTGGGATGGAGCGTGCTACCTCGTTCAATGGTTGATGAAGAGGTATCTGTGCTGAATGTAGAGGGGATCGAACTGAAGAGGATTCTGGGGTTGGTGCAACACCCGCAGCGCACCCTATCGAATGCGGCAAGTGCCCTTAAACAGTTACTACTAGAGATCGTACCAAGCGAGGCTCTCTAACCGTTCATCGCTGTGTGCAGGCGCTCACGCAATCGCATGACGGCTTCCACATCCCGGCCGCGACTCTGGGGCGGCTCTGGCATCAGCGAAACCGCTTCCATATAGCGCTCGGCAAACATCTCTTTAACCCGCTCGGGGAGTCGCTATTTTTGCGGAAGCATGTTTTGGGCACCCAAGCCCAAGCAAGCGGCAAATACTTAACGCGACCGTTTATGCCTACGGCGCCCCGACCGTCCTGCGTACGTTGCGTAATCACCTCTTCGCGGCTCTACACAACTCCCTCACTGACTCTACGCCGACATAAAGCCGCTGCTGCATCTTCTTCGTCGTTCGCTCGCGCTCTCAACTACGAATAGGCAGACGGCGTCGACTATCGCGGACTAACCGCCTTCGCTTCGCTATCCATGGCGGTCAGCGTCGGTGTTCTTATTCATTTTCACTCCTGGAAAACATTACTTTAAAGCCATCTTTTACAGCGCTCGTAGCACTTCAGTGGCAGAGCACATCAGTCTCGATCGGAAGAGTAGCATCAAGAGTCACTCAGACCCTCTTAATATCCGGTGCTTGAGTCAACAGGCCTACCACCCTCATGATTCTCGGCATGGCATCATGCATTAACGGAAATGACGTGGGTCATAAAATCTGAGCTGCAATGAGCAAGGCTACCCCAAAGAGTGGCCTTTATGTAATGAGTATCATGCACCGTTATGATGCACAGGCACATCTCACACCCGCAATCGCAAAGACCGCTATTAACAACAATCTCCATCCAACATCATCAGTCGCTTTATCGTCTATATTTGCCGTAGGCGCGTAACGATCGTCCGGGGAGTCGCTATTTTTGCGAAAGTTTGTTTTGGGCATCCAAGCCCAAGCAAACAGCAAAAACTTCACGCGACCGTTTATGCCTGCGGCGCCCCGACCTCCTGCGTACGTTGCGTAATCACCTCTTCGCGGCTCTACACAACTTCCTCACTGACTCTACGCCGACATAAAGCCGCTGCTGCATCTTCTTCGTCGTTCGCTCGCGCTCTCAACTACGAATAGGCAGACGGCGTCGACTATCGGGGCTAACCGCCTTCGCTTCGCTATCCATGGCGGCCAGCGAGCGTGCCCCACCTGGAAGATAGCGATCGCAACCGTACTGACTGCACCGCCCCGCCCATGAAGAGGAGAGAGGAGTGTGTAAAGACGGCACGTGGTGCAGAAAAGGTAGAGGATGCAGGGCATCTGGTAAAGCCCCCTACCTTTCAGTCATGAGCACTACAGCCGAGGCGGAAGTGATCCGTTACGAAGCCGCCTCACCGCCCTGCGCGCCATCGATAAAGCGCCAGACGATAAAGAGCGCCAGCAGACACATCAGTCCGGCGATATAGAAACTGACGTAACCCCCCATTGAATCCCAGACATAGCCGCTGTAGAAGGCACCAAACGCCCCGCCTGCACCAAAGCTGACCGAACTGTAGAGCGCCTGCCCTCGCCCGTGATGACGGCCGGTGAAGTGGCGATGGAAGTAGGCAATTGCCACGGCATGGAATACTCCGAAGCTGGCGGCGTGGAAGAGCTGGGAAAAGAGCACCACCGGGAGGC
Source organism: Candidatus Reidiella endopervernicosa (assembly GCF_013343005.1). GTDB lineage: Bacteria > Pseudomonadota > Gammaproteobacteria > Reidiella > Reidiella endopervernicosa. The sequence continues at coordinate 1,512,833 of NZ_CP054491.1, read as the reverse complement.
TCTCCGGCATCGCACCTGTCAGCCACCAACGTAGCGCCGCTAACGAGAAGGCGAGCATCAAGAGCCGTTTCAGCCCGACACCTTTCACCATACGGTGCATAATGAGAAACACCCCCACCTCCGCAATCACACCCAGCGCCCAGAGCTGACCAATCAGGGTACGGCTATAGCCGTAGCCCTCCATGTAGATCGAGTAGAAGGTGTAGTAAGGGCCATGACTCGCCTGCATCAGAAAGCAGACTACCAGCAGCGCGATCACCTCGGGACGTTTCAGCACCTCGGTAATCGAGCCCTGCCGCTCATGATGCGGAGGACTCTGCTGCTCGGGCACCAGCAGACTCATCACCCAGATAGCGATAAAGATCGAAAGCAGGATCGCGGGCAGCAGGGTAACCGAATCACCCTCCAGCAACGGTCCAAGTACAGCCACCGCCACAATAAAACCGATTGAGCCCCAGAGTCGGATTGCGCTGTAACGGTGGGTATCGCTCCCCAGGTGTTTGAGTGTGACCGTCTCAAACTGAGGCAGGGTCGCATTCCAGAAAAAACTGAAGAGCAGCATCACCGCCATCAGCCACCAGTAGGAGGTATCAACGAAGACCGCCACAAAGGCGATCACCGAGAGCAGCGAGCCGATCCGTACCACCGCCATACGTTTGCCGGTGTGATCAGCGATCCATCCCCAGATGTTGGGCGAGACGATCTTGGTCGCCATCAGCACCGCCATCAACTCACCGATCTCCAGCGCACTGAAACCAATATGCTGCAGATAGAGACTCCAGTAAGGCAGCAACGCGCCCAGACTGGCGAAGTAGAAGAGGTAAAAGGTGGAGAGTCGCCAGTACGGCATCGTTTATCGGCTATTTATTATCTATTCGGAAATCGTTAACGAACCAGGCCCCATTCAGGGATAGTGGGTGGCTAGACCTCACCCCACATACGTACCAGATTGATATAGCTGTGATCGACCCAGTCACACTCCTCACTCTGTGGCGAGCTCTTCAACAGACTGTTACGCGCCTGACCCAGCTCATAGAGGATCTCGCGCTGCGCCGGATCGCGCACCACACTCTGCGCCCAGCCGACTGCGACCATACGCTCTCCACCGGTCACCTCAGCCACGCGGTGCAATGTTCCGGAGGGGTAGATCACCGCATCACCGGCAGCGAACTTCACCTGCTGTTCACCCCAGTTGGTGCGTACCGTTAGCTCCCCGCCCTCGTAGGCGTCGGGCTCGGTAAGAAAGACGGTGAAGGAGACGTCGGTGCGATAGAGCGGACCGGGTGCGCCCATGATCGGATCATCGACGTGACTGCCGTAGCTCATTCCAGCCGTGTAGCGGGCAAATAGTGGTGTGGCGATCTTGTAGGGGAGTGCCGCCTGATTGAAGATCTCGCTGCGATGCAGTGCACCGATAATAATCTTCGCCAGTGGGTCACGCTGCGGCTGGTCACGACCCAGCTCCAGATTCGATTTAACCCGTTCTGCCGCCTGTCCTGCGGTCAGCTTGCCATCGACAAACTGCGACTGGTTGAGCACGTTGACCACCGCCTGCAGCTCTTCGCTCTCCAGCACCTTGGGGATATGCAACAGCATCTCGACGCTCCTCTAATTCGTGGCGTTCAAATAATCTGAACCGGGGAGTCGCTATTTTGCGAAAGTTTGTTTTGGGCATCCAAGCCCAAGCAAACAGCAAAAACTTAACGCGACCGTTTATGCCTTCGGCGCCCCGACCGTCCTGCGTACGTTGCGTAATCACCTCTTCGCGGCTCTACACAACTCCCTCAGTGACTCTACGCCGACATAAAGCCGCTGCTGCATCTTCTTCGTCGTTCGCTCGCGCTCTCAACTACGAATATGCAGACGGCGTCGACTATCGCGGACTAACCGCCTTCGCTTCGCTATCCATGGCGGTCAGCGAAGGTGTGCTTGGCAAACGCCATACGCTTCTACTTGGGTGAGGCAGGGATCTGCGGTGTCTTCGAATCGACATCGAAGTTCTGTGCACGGTGGCGCAGCAGATGATCCATCACCACCATTGCCATCATCGCCTCGGCAATCGGCGTAGCGCGTATACCGACACAGGGATCGTGACGCCCCTGAGTCACCACCTCGATCGGCTTGCCGTCGAGATCGACGCTGCGACCGGGAATGCGCAGACTCGAAGTCGGCTTCATCGCAATCGAGGCGAGCAGATCCTGACCACTGGAGATACCGCCCAGTACACCACCGGCGTGATTACTGAGGAATCCCTCGGGGGTAATCTCATCGCGATGCTCGGTACCGCGCTGCTCCACGCAGTCAAAACCCGCACCAATCTCGACACCCTTAACCGCATTAATGCTCATCAGTGCATGGGCCAGATCGGCATCGAGACGATCAAAAATCGGCTCACCCAGACCGGCCGGTACACCACTGGCAACAACATTGACCCTGGCCCCGATCGAGTCGCCATCCTTGCGCAGTGCATCCATGTACGCCTCTAACTCCTCGACCTTGCTGGCATCGGGGAAGAAGAAGGGGTTCTGTCCAACCTCACTCCAGTCAAACGCCTCCGCCTTGATCGGACCAAGCTGCGCGACATAACCACGAATCTCGATCCCGAGCGTGGCGAGATATCTCTTCGCCACCGCGCCAGCCGCAACCCGCATCGCCGTCTCACGCGCAGAGCTGCGCCCACCACCGCGGTAGTCACGCAGCCCATACTTCTGCTGATAGGTGTAGTCGGCATGGCCGGGACGAAAGGTCGCGGCAATATTGGAGTAGTCCTTGGAGCGCTGATCGGTGTTGTGAATCAGCAGCCCAATCGGCGTGCCGGTAGTCACACCCTCAAACACACCCGAGAGGATCTGTACCTCATCGGCCTCACGACGCTGCGTAGTGTGGCGCGAGGTACCCGGCTTACGTCGATCAAGATCGCCCTGCAGGTCTTCGACCGTAAGCGCCAATCCGGGGGGGCAACCATCGACAATACAGCCGATTGCGGGACCGTGACTCTCGCCAAAGGAGGTCACCGTGAAGAGTTTTCCGAAGCTATTTCCTGACATGGCGGCTATTGTAGCGACAAACGCGGAAGTCGTCCTGTAATTTTTGGCTCATATTACCGAGAGCTGAGCCGCTCACCCGTGCTGCTGACTCGCGCCGCCATTACGCAGCTTCTCACTCAGTTCAACGCGATTTCGCCCTCGCTCCTTGGCGTAGTAGAGCGCCTCATCTGCCTCGCCAATCAGCAAAAAGGGAGGGGTCTCGGCCGTTGGGGTGAGCGTGGTAATACCCAGGCTGACAGAGATACAGGTGGAGACATCTGAGGAACTATGACGGATGCGCAGCTTGGCCACCTCATTCTGGATCTGTGCAGCCAGATTGAGTGCTCCCTGAGTGCCGGTAGCAGGCAGCAGCACCACAAACTCCTCGCCACCATAACGTGCCACCAAATCAGCAGGGCGCTGCGTTGCCTGCTGCAGGGCAGCGGCAACGCGCTTCAGACAATCATCTCCCGACTGGTGGCCGTAGGTGTCGTTAAACTGCTTGAAATAGTCGATATCGAGCAGAATCAGCGAGACCTCATACTCGCCACCACGCAACGAACGCTTCCACTCATTCTCCAGTGCCGCATCGAACTGACGACGATTGGCGATACCGGTCAGGCCGTCAAGCGAAGAGAGCTTCTGTAATTCCTTAATACTATCCCTGAGTTTTTTCGTCATGCCGTTAAAGGCTTTGGCCAGGGCGTGAAACTCTTTCAACGAACGTCCCTCAATCTGTGTATCGAGGTCGCCGCGGGTACAGCGTTCGATCTGTCCCATCATATTTTCTACCGGCCGGAACAGGAAGCGATTAAAGAGCCATAACGCTAACAGCAGCGAAGCGAGCGTAAGCGAGAGAAAACCGAATGTGGTGCGCAACTGGGTGTCATACATCTCAGCGTTGAGCTCTTCGACATTCTCCATCGCTACCAGACGGAAGGCGGGCTCACCATTGTCGCTCATCATCACGTACTCGACTGGCAACCACTCGAACTGCTCCCGACCACTACCATGACTCTGATAGATCGGTGTGCCGCTCATGTTAAAGATCTCTAATGGCATCTGAATAATCTCTGCAACACGAGGCAGATTAAAATTCGGCTGCACTACCAGCTCCAGATAACCCTTCACCCTCAACCCACCCACCGGCACTAGTACCGAGTAGAGCGGACCGATAGGCGACACCCACAGTCCGCCTACGGCCTTGAGCCGATCGGCACCGCTCCGGGGCTTCGCACGCGTATAGAGGAAGGGTGGCAATCCCTGAGTCAGATCGGCACTGCCACGCCGACTCTCGGCCAACTGCTGTAGCTCAAGATCGAAAACACGCAGCTTCACCAGCTCAACATCGGCCACCCCGACAAAGCCGGTGATAAAGGGATCATCGAGCACATCGAGCAGGCGCTTGCGTCCCCCCTCTTCAGCCAGCTGCTGCAGACTGTCACGAAACTCATCGCGCTTCTGTAGCGAGAAACCGACCGAGACCACCTGCGAACGCAGACTCTTGATCACCTCGCCTCCCGCCACCTCAATCACACGCGAGAGCGATTTGATCTGTGAACCGAGCGCAGCCTCACGAAAGTGACTGCCCGCAACGAGCGAAAGAAAGGCAGAGGAACCACCCAGGATGAGCAAAATGCCGATAGAGAGCACTCTCAGTGAGACGCGTTCAATCCTCATCAACAACTCCCTGTCGATTGATGCAGTAGTCCATTATTAACAAAGATAGATCCATCAGCGTTTATCAACCTCACTGCACAATCGGCAGCTCCTTGTTGATCCACTCTTTCCAACCGCCTCGGAACCAGTAGATGTTTCCATAACCCCAGCCCAACGCACGCCGCACCGAGTTGCTGCTGCGCAGACAACGCGGTCCGTTACAGTAAAAGGCAATCGGCGTGGTGAATTCTGGGGCAACAGCGTCGAGTTTCTCCGGGGTCATCTCAGTATCGAGCAGGAATATGGCCCCCTCGATATGCCCTTTGGCGTACTCGGTATTTTTACGAGCATCGACAATAATCAGTTCTGGATTGGAGATAATCAGATCGACCAGCTGCTCAGCGGTGACGATAGTGGCACCTGGAATGCTCTCTGGTGCCAGCGGTTTCTCGGCATAGAGCGGTGTTGCGATGAAAAGTAACGGAACCACAAAAAGCCATTTTTGTAGCATCGTGAACCCCCTGTTCTTTTATTATTTTTTATAATTACTCACCAATTGTAAGGGGATGAACGGTGAATAACAAAACAGTAACTGTGACGGCGATCACACTACCGCCGCCACAGTGGTGAAGCCTTAGATCACTTTAGAAAAACGCTGCTCACTCTTTTCACGCAGGTAACGATCGAACACCATACAGACGTTACGAATCAGCAGCTTGCCCGCAGGAAGCACACGAATCATATTACCCTCCAGCGCCAACAGCCCATCCGCCTGCATCGTCTGCAACTCACCCAGCTCAGTGCTGAAGTAGTTGGCGAAGTCGATGGAAAAATCGGAGGCGATCTTGTTCATATCGAGCTCGAAGTGGCAGATCAGCTGGGTAATCACCTCACGGCGTAGCTTGTCATCGGCATTAAGTTCGATGCCGCGGAACACCGGCAGACGTCCTGCATCGATCTCGGCGTAGTAGCCCTCGAGATCTTTCAAATTCTGGCTATAGCTGTCGCCAACCATGCCGATCGAGGTAATACCGAGTCCAAGCAGGTCGCAGTCGGCATGGGTCGAATAGCCCTGGAAGTTACGGTAGAGACTCCCCTCACGCTGCGCCACCGCCAGCTCATCGTCAGGCTTGGCGAAGTGGTCCATGCCGATATAGACGTAACCCGCCTTGGTCAGCTTCTCGATGGTCAACTGCAGGATATCGAGCTTCTCCTGCGGGGCCGGCAGATCGTCCTCATTGATACGACGCTGCGGCTTGAACAGCTCTGGCAGATGGGCGTAGTTAAAGACTGAGAGACGGTCGGGATCGATGGTCAGAATGCGGTCGAGGGTGGCATCGAAACTGGCCACGCTCTGGAACGGTAGACCATAGATCAGATCGAGTGAGATCGATTTAAAGCCCTCCGAGCGTGCCGCTGAGAGTGCGCCAAGGGTCGATTCCTCGCTCTGGATACGGTTAACCGCCTTCTGCACCCTGGGATCGAAATCCTGTACACCGAGACTCATGCGATTGAAGCCGAGTTCACGCAGCAAAGCGATGGTATCGGTCTGAACCTCACGTGGATCGATCTCGATCGAGTACTCGCCGGTATCGTCATCATGCAGCTTGAAACACTCGCGGGTTTTGTCCATCAGCGCACGCATCTCATCATGGCTGATAAAGGTCGGCGTACCGCCGCCCCAGTGGAGCTGGTCGACGGTGCGCTGATGATCAAACAGCCCCGCCTGCAGCTCCATCTCACGGTGCAGACGCTGCAGATAGGGCGATGCCTTGGTGCGGTCCTTGGTCACCACCTTGTTGCAGCCGCAGTAGAAGCAGACGGTGTCACAGAAGGGGATATGGAAGTAGAGCGAGATCGGTCCGCCCTTCTCATTACTGCGTTTGGCCCACTCGATATATTCGGCCTCGGCAAAGCCGTCATGGAACTTCACCGCCGTCGGATAGGAGGTATAACGCGGACCCGATTTGTCGTATCGACGAATCAGTTCAATATCAAAAGTGAGACTCTGATCCATCAATTATTCCTCTTCTTCTTCAACACCCAGCCCCTTGCGGTGGGTCTCATTGATCATGCGAAATAGAAACTTGAAAGGCAGTTGACGATCGGGTGCAGCATCGACCACCGCGATAAAATTCAGGTCTTCATTCTCGAACTGGTAGCTACCATCAGCCATCGACTGACGCAGCTCCTTCACCATCTGCTCCAGTGGTTCGAGAAACGGCATCGTCCCCATCGACTCACCATCATACTCACAGGCAAAACGCAGCTCCTCAACTTCATCGATCGCCTGATCGACCAGGCTTACATACGCTTCTGCTGTCTTGGGTCGTTTAATCATGGAAAACTCTCGCCTCGCTAAATCTACAAAACTAACTCTATTCACTTATTCGAAATCGGCCTGATGCTCATCGAGCTGCTCGGCGGTGAGCAGGAAGATACCGTGCCCGCCGCGCTCAAAATCGAGCCACATGAACGGCACCTGCGGATAACGCTCAGCCAGCGCATGCTCGCTATTACCGACCTCGACGATCAGTATACCGCCTGGATTGAGGTGACGCCGTGCCTCACGCAGCATTCGCGCCACTACATCGAGTCCATCATCACCCGCTGCCAACCCCAACTCCGGCTCATGCCGATACTCCTGCGGCAGTGCGGCCATATCTTCAGCATCAACATAGGGGGGATTGCTGACAATGATGTCGTAGCTCTGATCACCGAGTGCCTCAAATAGATCTGACTGTATCGGGTGTACCTGCTCGCCCTGCTTGTGCTTCTGCACATTAACCTTCGCCACCTCAACCGCATCGATGGAGATATCGACCGCATCGACCTGCGCCTCGGGGAAGGCGTAGCCACAACCGATCGCGATACAGCCACTACCGGTACACATATCGAGCACTCGCCCCACCTGCTCATACTCGATCCACGGCTCGAAGTGGTTCTCGATCAGCTCGGCGATCGGCGAGCGCGGCACCAACACCCGCTCATCAACGTAGAACGGCATATTGAGGAACCACGCCTCGTTGGTCAGATAGGGGGCGGGACGGTGCTCAATCACCCGGCGTAGCAGGAGCTCCATCACTGCACGCCGCTCACTCATGGTCAGGCGTGCATCCATATACTGTTCTGGAATCTTTGGCGGTAGATGCAGCGCATGCAGCACCAGATAGGCCGCCTCATCGAGCGCATTATCGGTGCCGTGACCGAAATAGAGCTTCGCCTCGAGAAAACGGCTCATGCCCCAGCGAATGAAGTCGCTGATGGTGTGCAGGTCTTGAATCGTCTGTTCAGTTTCGTTCATCGTGCCGGCCCGGCTGGAAAGTCGCCCATCATAAACGATGGCGAGAAATGGCGACAGAGCACCACTACAGACAGCGTGGGCATAGTCGGGCTAGAATCGGCGCAAACAACAACCAAACGGACACCATGGACAAGCGCACCAACGCACCCGGCGCAAGCCTGCTCGACTACATCAAGGGCGCCCCACAGATCCTGCTCCCCGGCCACCTGCTTTCAGGGCTGATGCACCGCTTCACTCGTATCGAAGCCGCCTTCCTGCGCATCCCTTTCACCCGCTGGTTCGCCCGCAAGTTCAAGATCGACATGGAAGAGGCGGTCAACACCGACCCTGCCAACTTCCGCGATTTCAACAGCTTCTTCACCCGTGCCCTGAAATCCGACGCCCGTCCGATCTGTGAGGGTGAGAACACAATCGCCTCCCCCGTCGACGGCCACGTTAGCCAGGGCGGCGGCATCAACGACGGCTCTATCTTCCAGGCCAAGGGGCGCGCCTTCAGCCTCTTCGAGCTGCTCGGCGGCAGCGATACACTCACCGAAGAGTTCGAGGGGGGTGACTTTCTCAACATCTACCTCTCACCGCAGGATTACCACCGCATCCATATGCCGATCACCGGCACACTGCGCGAAATGCACTACGTACCGGGCCGCCTCTTCAGCGTCAGCCCCGCCACCGTTCGCGCGATCCCACAACTCTTCGCCCGCAACGAACGCGTCATCTCCATCTTCGACACCGAAGCGGGACCGATGGCGATGATCAAGGTCGGCGCTATCTTCGTCTCCAGCACCGAAACCGTTTGGCATGGCGAGATCGGCCCACGTGGTCCGCAGCCGTGGAGCAAAAGCTACGAAGGGAAAGAGGCCGTCACCCTCAACAAAGGCGACGAGATGGGACGCTTCAACATGGGCTCCACCGTCATCCTCCTCTTCGCCAACGGCAAAACGAAGTGGCTACCCGATTTCACCAATCATCAACACCCAACCCGCATGGGTGAACAGATAGGCCATAGAGTAGAGGCTAGAAGCTAGAAAATCATTCAGGGAACAGGAGAGAGGCAGCAGGATGCAAAACGCCACCACACCACACACACAATAAACCGGGCTGCCAAAGGGAGAACTCTTGGCTTCATAACGCGTTATATGAGCCATCCGCATATCACAATATATGTGCCGGCCACATAATCTACTGTTATGCGATAAAGCATGCGAGTCTATTACTACACCGCTGAAGAATTTGCTCTCTCAAACATTATCAATGAGAGAATTAAGATCTCATTGATTGATGATCTAAATGATCCTTTTGAGTTTCTAGGTGTAGATTTATCAAATAAATCTTTCCGCCAGGCATTTAAGGCAGGGAGATGCCGCAGCAAAGAATGCGGCATCATCAGCTTCTCTAAAGATTGGAATAACCCACTTATGTGGGCGCACTATGGAGATAAGCATAAAGGCATGTGCCTCGGCTTTGACATTCATGATTCCCATATTAAAGAAGTCACGTATTTTCCGGAAAGAATGGCCCCAGAAGTGGATATGGAAAAGAAGTATGGCGGCCTTACCGAGGATATTGTCGTAAATCTAATGTGTACAAAGTACATTGGATGGAAATACGAAAATGAAGTTCGAGTAATTGTCCCTCTTGAAGAGAAAGACCCATCTGGGTTTTACTTCACGGACTTCAAAGGAAATATGGAGCTTCAAGAGTAATACTTGGGCCACGCTGCAATCTAAATATTGATCAGGTGGCTAAGTATCTATGTTCTTATGAATCTGAGGTCAATGTTTTAAAATCTAGTATTGCCTTCACAAAGTATGAGGTGGTTCGTAATTAAGCTGTGCCAGAGTATGTGCACCCCGCCTAACAAAGCCAGCCAGAATGAACCAAAACCGAGAAACAGCACGAGAAATATACAACCGCTGGTCCTGCAGCATGGAGCCGTCGGTTCTGCTTGACTGCATTAGTGATCTCGAGGGACTTCTTCCGGAAGAGGATCCCAGCGGCGACGTCCCCTATATAATGGGATTGTTGGTATATGATCGTGAATGTGAAGAGGATCCGGGGAGTCGCTATTTTTGCGAAAGTTTGTTTTGGGCATCCAAGCCCAAGCAAACAGCAAAAACTTAACGCGACCGTTTATGCCTGCGGCGCCCCGACGTCCTGCGTTCGTTGCGTAATCACCTCTTCGCGGCTCTACACAACTCCCTCAGTGACTCTACGCCGACATAAAGCCGCTGCTGCATCTTCTCCGTCGTTCGCTCGCGCTCTCAACTACGAATAGGCAGACGGCGTCGACTATCGGGGACTAACCGCCCTCACTTCGCTCTCCATGGCGGTCAGCGGGCGATACTGATCTGGCACTGCTGCATTTCGCCGCAGCAATCCAAAGAAATCGACCCCATTACATGGCTCATCTATATTCAGGACATTGCCACCATGACAAGAAGCGTTATCAAGAGGCGCTCCAAGAATATGACTTAGTGGATACCGGTCGTCTTCGCCAAGAGTACCCTCTGGCGATACGTCAAACTCCAGGAGCAAAAGGGAGAGTGTCTTTTCTGGATCGGGCAGCAATCTGACGCGACAGTAATGTTTGAGGAGGTCGCTTCGTTTTACGACAGTAATCCATATGGCGATCTAGTTGATCCCACTGAAGCGCTGAGAGCATTGGGTCAAGATCATCCGATTGCCATTCGGTTGAAGCGACACATGGAGCAGTACTACGGTACCGATGGTAACAAAGCCTTGGAGAAGTATTTTGCACTACGCGCCAATACTCTCAAGGCAGACGTCATGTGAAGGAATTAATATGGATAAATTTCTAGAGGCCGCAATTGATGAAGCGAAAAAGGGATGGCCGAGGGTGGTGTTCCAATCGGATCGGTACTCGTTATTGATGGAAGAATAGTTGGGCGAGGTCATAACAAGCGAGTGCAAAATGGAAGCGCAGTATTGCACGCAGAAATGGATTGCCTGGAAAATGCGGGGCGAATTAAGGCAGCAGATTATCGTCGAGCAACCTTGTATTCAACATTATCTCCCTGTGATATGTGCAACGGTGCCGCCCTCCTCTATGGGATCCCAAAGATAGTTATAGGAGAGCACCGTACATTTTGCGGACCAGAGAGCTATGTAAAGTCACGAGGCGTTGAAGTGATAGTTATTGATAACCAGGAATATCATGAACTTATGCAGACGTTTATTGAAAACAATCCAGAGCTGTGGAATGAAGATATTGGCGAATAGAACCCACATAACAAGTCATTAAATCAAAGGCTCAGAGCACTTGATCGACGCACACCAACAGGGACAACCAAACTCAAGGGAACTAGCGTGAAACAAAAACTGATCATTACCCGCCGTTGCATGTCTCCTCCTCTGAATGAGATTCTGAACGTATTATGGCAGGCCGGTACGCGGACAGAGGCCGTACATCACGGAGCTTGAAGGTTAGTTATTCACTTTGATAGCGACGAGGGGCAGGTGGGAATGAGAATGTGGCGATGATATAACTATTAAACAAGGATCAGAGTACTGTCGACAACAGCAGGACACAAACTCAGGACTGAGCAGATGAAATCAAACGATCGGTTACCGCCGTACTGATCACTCCTTACACCGAAAACTACGCTTCTTGGCCCCAATCTCTTATTGCGCGGCGTAGGATGACTGGTCCGACCACGGCAGGCGTTAGTTCATGAGGGACAGTAGCAGGCAGGGAGACTGTGGCGGTGAATAACTAGAACAATCGGCTGTCAGCACGAGGCTAGATTGAGCTAAATCGATACAAACATAGCGCTGATCCATTACACGCGATAAACACACTCGCTTTCCATCCTCGACAGACGGAGATTGATTTGATTTTCTTGACCACGCGGCGATTATTATGCAGGCACTCACAAGCCCGGGAACGCACCACAGCAACAACGCGAATTCAGACGAAACAGAGCGCCTTCAGGCGTAAACAGAATCCTCGGTCGTATTTGCGAAAGCTGTTTTGGGCATCACACAAACAGCAAACTTAACGCGACCATTTATCCCTACGCCCCGACTGCCGCTTCGTTGCGTAATCACTCTTCGCTCTCACGCTCCCAGTGACTCTACGCCGACAAAACCGCCACTTCCGCGCGAAAAAGCGGCGTCGACTATCGCGGACTAACCGCCTTTGCTTCGCTATCCATGGCGGTCAGCGATCGTTAACAAGACTTCCTTTCAAACATTCAATCCCATCGTCCATATAGCGCTGCCTGTTGATCAGACCAGGTTACGTTCAGCCCTTTAGCGCAAGCAGACCAGAAAGCAGATAAAAGAGATACATCGCCTGACCAAAGGTCAAATGAGACAAAAAACTTAAAATTGGCATTGCAACGGGTCTTGGGTGTTTTTGAGCAAAAAACCCGTGACCCAATGCGGGCTGCAATATTAGATAGGGCACAACGAGAGTTACGACACCAAACAGCGACGCAGACAAGAGCGTGGGCGAGGCATCTCTCACCACATACGTTAAGAAAAAATATATCAGCGACCAGGAGACTCCAATCAAATAATGCATAAACCAGCCAAATGCCAATTCACCCTGCACCTGCTCTGACTTCGATATGTGACCATGGGTAAACTGGCCTTTTCTCATCAACAAAAACCACCTACCAATAAAACGCCATTCAGTCTTTGGCGTACCAAAATACTTTGCCATGAGGATGCTAAAAACATCCAAAAGCGCCGTCGCTAATAGACCAATGGTTATTGCAATGATGACATGGATCATACTCACTTCACTTCTCCATGATTCAAGGTTGCGGCACGCTTTCGAATAAACGCGCCTACCACTATGGATTACTTATTGCTATCGACCGAAACAAGCTGTTGAAAATCGGCGTGAAAACTTCGCTTAAACCACTTGCGATAAAATCGATCAACACAGGTTAAAAACCAGGTCCGAGAGCAATTACTACAGATATTAGAGAAAACACTCTCTGGCCCAGCTTACACTAGTATCGACTCTCTTCCGCACCAACACCATCCGAAACCATAACGCCTAATTAACAAACAGAACAACGCATCAATTTTCTGGCCAGAAAGGTGGATAAAGTCCCTCCTCTCACTCAGGCGTGACGCCCAACAAGGGCATCCTGCAACCACTCAAGGCCTCATGCCTGCTCCCGTTAATCCAGATGGTGGACCGACCCGGTGGGAAATTGAGCCTCTGTTGCAACGATGCGCCAGGTAAAAACACCTTAGGCGGTCTTAACAACGAGTCGTTGCTTGATGCCTGGCACAACGAGAGCTGACAGCGCGTTCGAGAAACCATCAAGGCGGGCGTACTGGGATATCGAGCTACTCAAAGTGCGATAGCTTCTCCGGAAACCTCCTCAATCAACTCGCAACAATACCCCGGTAGCATGGACACAGACATATTACCGACCCTACCTCACTCAGCGCTCGTCTCTTCGGACGAAACCAACCGCTGAATACTCACATGAAAGTTACGCCTTAAACCACATTCGGTGGAATCTACCAACACAAGTTGACTCCGTACAGAGCAGAACAAATACAATCGTGTAGAGACCAACACCACTAACCAAGACAATCCGATATACTCACCGCATTTCAACTCTACAATAGAGAACAATATGGATCGAGACTATCAACATGGTTTTCTGACAATGGCACTGCTATGTTCGACCACGCGGGCAGACAGAAAAAGCCGCCACCATGATTAGTGTTTTATCTGACGCAATAAACAAACCTCTTGAAAACCTTACCACCCTTAATGTCGGCGGATCAGCGGGGATTATCGATGAGTATCTGTCTAGATATTTCAGTCATGTGACCGGCATTGATATTGATGAAAAGCGATATTGTATGCAAAGACCAACTTTCAAAAGAAGGGTTAACATTTGAAATTGGTGACGCAATGAACATGAAGTACGAGGCGAATTCATTTGATGTCGTTATCTGCTCTCAAGTTTACGAACATGTACCCGACGCGGCAATGCTAATGCAAGAGATGTTCAGGGTATTAAAACCTGGTGGAGCAATCTATTTTTCAGCAGGCAACCGATTAATGTTCAACGAACCTCACTACAACCTCCCCTTGCTTTCAGTACTCCCACGACCTTTGGCACATCTCTATTTAAAGATGAGCGGCAGAGGTGACCACTATTATGAAAAACACTTTACCTACTGGGGCCTCAAGAGACTCGTGAGAGCGTTCGAGGTTATTGATTACACACCCTTAATTCTATCCAAACCTGAAAAATACAAAACCGAATATATGGTTAAGCCAGGATCAAACAAGCAGAAAATCGCAGCTTTTATTTCGAAATATATGATTTGGTTAGTCCCTGGCTATATATGGATATTGAAAAACCCTGATCACATTTAAACAATAGTCAGGCAGCAGCCCGCCGTTAAACAATACTCATTCAACTGGCAATAGACGCTGAAAGTCCGCATGAAAGTTGCGCTTAAACCACTTGCGATAAAATCGATCAACACAGGTTGAAGTAGAACAGAGCAGCTTGTCCGTTAACGTCAAATCGGAACGCCAGATCACCCGATACTGCTCGCGTCGTAGTCGTCCTTTCACCTTGTAATCCCTTACATCTCGCTCGGCAGGATCGAACCATGCTCGCAGGTCGCTAGCCTTGCGATTGGCGGCCACCGACATCTTCTCATGCTGGCGGCGATAGAAGAGAAAGTCCTCAACCTGATGAAAATGTCCCAGCAGCGCCAGCTCGGTCAGTAGCGTTTTGTCAGATGAGAGATGAGTACCGATGAGGTGGGTCTTTTTCAACGCTGAGAGCCTGATCAGACCAAATACGGAATTACAGAAGTGCAGCGTACGCACCAGCCGCTTCATACGGCGATGGGGTTTGTGATGGTTAATATCGAGCCGGTCGTAGTAGAGACCCACCTCACGACCTTCGGCGTCGATAAATATCGAGTGTGAAAAGGCGAGCACTGCATCTCGATTTTCATCGAGCGCGGCCACTGTCTGCTCAAGGTAGCCGGGTGAACAGAGATCATCATGAGCGGCCCATTTGAAGAATTCACCCCTCGCCCTCTCGACAAGGCGGTTATAGTTCCACGCTGCACCTCGGTTGATCTGCTCACGCAGGTAGATCACCCGTCTATCTTCGGCTGCGAATTTTTCACAGATCGCCTGAGTGGAATCATCGGAGCCGTTATCGGAGATAATCAGTTCGAAGTCGGTGAACGACTGTTCAAGCAATGACTCCAACGCAGCGGCAAGAAAGTCCTCACCGTTATAGACCGGCAGACCGATAGTGACTCTGGGTGCATCGCTGCACCGATTATGTTGCGTGGACATAGCTGTTTGTCTGCTGTTTCTATTTAATTGTTATGCATTCCGCCGAACCACCGAGATCGCGAACCATCGCCTTAATCTCATGCTGGTAGTTGGCATTCATAATCAGAATCGTATCAATATCGTGCTGTTTTATATACTCAGGCGGCATTATCGGCACGCCGCTGCCCGCTGCGTAGCTGTGCTGTTTGCGCTCATTAATATCGATAAAGGCCTTAATAGCGCCCTGATCGTTAACGAGGTTTGAGAAGGTCACACCCTTAGAGCCTGCACCCCAGATGGCAATCTTACGACTTTCACTACTCAACACTGCAATGCGTTGCTCAAGTACGGAGAGTTGACTGTTCCACTCGGCAGCGAATCGTTCAGCCAACAGCTGCAGATCACCGCTTGGTTCACTGACTGACAACCCTCCCTCTCGATCGACCTCCGCGTAGAGGAACTGATCACCAAAGGCGCGACTTATTCGGTACTCACCAGCCTCGGCACGTCGTAATAGCCTGCCAAGCGATACATCGGAGAAGTAGAGCACATGCTCATAGATTACATCCCAGAAGGCGAACTGTTCCAGCATGTAACGACCATCTGGAACCTCTA
Organism: Candidatus Reidiella endopervernicosa; assembly: GCF_013343005.1. Classification (GTDB taxonomy): domain Bacteria; phylum Pseudomonadota; class Gammaproteobacteria; genus Reidiella; species Reidiella endopervernicosa. The sequence continues at coordinate 1,496,923 of NZ_CP054491.1, read as the reverse complement.
GGTAGAGTGCGCCATCATTTTTTAGCATCGACTCATTGAGTAGATATTTAACATAGGGAAGTGGTGCTTGAAGATGCTCTAGCAGATGTCTTGCAACAATCAGATCGGCCTCACCACCCTGCTGCCGCGCATTATGTTCACCCACGTGAAGCTCTAACCAGGGCGGTGTCTCACCACTGATACGAAGGGCCGGATCGAAACCGACCCCGCGATTGATTCCGTCTGCACAGAGCAGTCCGAGGAAATGGCCATCACCCGCGCCCAACTCAACAATCCGTTTACCCTGCAGTTCAAAACGCTCGATCAAATCTGCCGCAAGCGATGATGCGTAGTCACGAAACACCGGAGAGAAGTGGAGTGCATTTTCATAGCTATCACTATATTCGAGTCGCATTGAATCGAATGCCCGGTTGGTAATCAGCTGACACTCAGGACAGAGCACCAGTTCAATATCGCCCCGTGCCGCAGCGCGGGCAGAGTCGGCATCGGCGTAGTGCACATTACAGAAGAGTGGTAACTGACTGAGCCGAAAGAAAGGCTCTGGTAGCACCGTAGCACAGCATGGACACGCCCTAATCACGGTTAGAGACTCACCAGTTCAGTCTTAACACCCAGCTGCTTTAGCTCAGCTGCAATCTCCTGTTCATAAACAGGATTCATCACAATCACCAGATCGGGTTGCAAGGCCGCTAACGATGCGGGCGCACTAATTTCATAACCCGAACCCGCCATGTAGGAGCCTTGCCGATGAGGGTTGATATCAACCACCGCATCGATACGACACCCATTGCCAAGCGCACTGATAAAGGAGACCGCCTTGGAACCGGAACCCCAAAGCACCACCCGCTGCCCAGCCTGATTGGCCCTCTGTACACGCTGAGACCACCCATCCACAGTTCTCTCCACGCTTTGGGAAAATTCATCACTTAGCGTAACCAGTTCAGCGACTGGTCGCTCCAACGAGAACGTCTGTTTGTCACCCGTCTCATCCGGATAGGCCTCAACCACCAACATCTGTTCACCGTAACGTCGGTAGAGTGTCTGCGGTGCCAAGCCCTCCTGCCTGAATAGCGCCGCCAGAGAAGTCGGCGTGAAGTAGGCGCAATGCTCATAGTAGACATCCCAGAAAGCACGCTCTTCGAGTACCCGCGTGGTATCGGGCAAATCGAAGATAATCAGCGGTCTGCTTCCCTCGGGAATCGCCTCACGCAGCTTGTGCATAAACTCGGCGGGCCGGGCGATATGCTCCAGGGTGTGACGACAGATAATTACCTCGGCCACGGCGATCACATCGGTATGTTCTTCAAAGAATCCCTGGATAAAGGTGAGATCGAGATCGGCATGTTCTGCAATCCGTCCCGGTACATAGCTGGCATCAATACCGATACCACGGTTGTTTCCCTGCCGACAAAGCAGGCTTAAAAATTCACCCTTGCCACAGCCGATCTCAACGACGGTTCTGTTGTGCAGCTGATGGCGCTCAATCAACTCATCCACAAACTCATTCAGGAAGCTACGAAAGTGGGCCGAGTAGCCCTGCGTCTCCTCATAACGTTCGGAGTATTCGTGGTAACTCGGATCAAAATGGATGTTTTGAATAAAGCCACAACTTTTGCAGATCGCCAGCTCAATATCCTGTTGCGGATAGGCAAGCGCCTCTTCTCTGGAAGCCATCAACAATACGCTGTGGACCGGCACCCCATCGACCCGATAGAAACCAGTAAGGTTTTCGGCACCGCAGCAGGCACAGGAGCATTCAGTGGCTGTCACTCGAACAGCTCCAGCGTTGGCAACGCCACGATAAATGCTCCACCAGACGCGCTGAAATCATCCAGCTGCGCGACGATCTCATCTCTGAGATTCCACGGCAGAATCAGCAGGCAATCGACCGGTTGCACATCCATATGCTCAGGGGCATAGATCGGGATGTGACTACCAGGCATTCCCTTGCCCTGTTTATTGGGATTGCGATCGACCACATAGTCGATCAACTCACTGCCGATACCCGCAACCTCCAGCATGATGACGCCCTTGGCCGCCGCACCGTAGGCCGCAATCTTTTTACCCTCACCCCGCAGCCTCTTGAGAAGCTGTTTCAGTTCAGAAGTTTTTACCGAAACCTGTTCGGTAAAACTCTTAAAGTAGTCGGGGCGTGTTATACCGATCTGCACCTCACGCTCAAGCAACCCATCCACCGAGGCATCGGGCTGAACCATATGTTCTACGTAAAGCCTCAACGATCCGCCATGTGAGCGCAGCCGGTCCACGCGGTTGAGTGAGAGCCCATGTCGGGTAAAAAGATTGTTGAGCGCCGTGACCGAAAAGTAACAGAAGTGCTCGTGGTAGATCGTATCGAAGGCGCACTTCTGCACCAGATCATCGAGATAGGGGACCTCGATGGTGATCACTCCCGTCGGTTTTAATAGCGTAGCCATTCCGGCAACAAAGCCGTTCAGGTCGGCCACATGGGCCAACACATTATTGGCCACGATCAGGTCGGCGCTCTGCCCCTGCTCAGCCATACGGGCTGCGAGTGCTGTATCGAAAAACTCGACCCGCGTCTCGATACCCTGCTTATTGGCAACCGCAGCCGGACCCTCAGCAGGATCGATACCGAGCACCGGAATTCCCGCCTGTTTGAAATTACGCAGTAAGTAACCGTCGTTACTCGCCAGCTCCACCACCAGGCTCTCTGCATTGAGTTTATGTTCCGCGATCACCGCCTCGGCATAGTGCTGGGCGTGATCGAGCCAGGAGCTGGAGTAGGAGGAGTAGTACGGATAGTCGTCGCAGAAGAGCCGTTCAGGCTCGACCGTCTCAGTGATCTGTACCAAGCCACACACTTCACACAGGACGAGTTCCAGCGGGAAGCGCGGCTCATCATCGTACGAACCGTCCAGATCAACCAGACGATCGACCAGCGGTAGATCACCCAGACGCAGGAACGGCGACGAGATTGGCTCACCGCATGAGCGACAACAGACCGGCACTAGACCGCCCTTTTGACAGCCTGAGCCCAGAAGAGATCGCTGTTCAGTTCACCCGAATCCTGCAGCTCCTTCACATGTTTGATACGCAGGTAACGACTACTGAGAAACTCTTTGAGGGATGTCTGATGCTGCACGTAGTCTCGTGCCAGATCGGCGATGCCGGTCTCGGCACGCCACTTCGGCTTGAAGCCGGGCAGCATCTCAGCAATCTTGTCGCAGTTGACGCGGTAGTTGCGCCTGTCGGGGCCAGCCCCGTCATCGATACGAATCTTGCTACTGGGAATCTCGGCGGCGATGATCTCTGCCAACTCACTCACACGGAAGTTCTCTTCGGTAAGACCGACATTGAAGGCCTGGTTATGAATCGCCTCGCGTGGTGCCTCAAGTGCTGCCTTGAACGCCAACGCAATATCCTCGACGTGAACCAACGGTCGCCAGGGTGTGCCGTCACTCTTGAGCAGAATCTCACCGGTGGTGATGGCGTAACCAAGCAGGTTGTTAATTACCAGATCACCACGCAACTTGGGTGAGCTGCCGTAGGCGGTTCCACTGCGTAGATAGACCGGGCTGAAATCATCATCCGCCATCGGCATCAGATCCTGCTCCACCAGCAGCTTCGCCTCACCGTAGGGTGTAACGGGATTAAATGCCGCGCCTTCGTCGAGGAACTCATTACCTGCCGCACCATAGAGACTGCAGGTGGAGGCGTGGATAAAGCGGCTGACACCCGCCTGTTTGGCGAGCTGAGCGACACGTACCGAAGCGCGATGGTTAATCGCGTAGGTGCATTCGGGATTGAGATCGCCGAGCGGATCATTGGAGAGCCCGGCGAGATGTATCACTGCGTCATATCCATTGAGATGGTGTAGCTCAATGTCACGAATATCGAGCCGCAACGAGGGGATATCGGCTGTTTCAGGACCAAACCAACAGGGCTCAAAGAGATAGCTATCGATACCGAAAAGCTCGTGTCCTGCCTGCTGCAGCATTGGCGTAAGCAGAGTGCCTATATAACCGTTATGGCCAGTAATCAAAACTTTCATTACTAATGATTTCCTTTCACGAGCCACGGTGCATCGCCGCGGCTCCATATCTTATTCAACATCTCTTTTTCGTGGAGCGTATCCATGCACTGCCAAAAACCCTCGTGACGATAGGCCAGCAGCTGACCGTCACGGCTCAGCTCTTCAAGCGGCGCCCCCTCCCAGAGGGTTGAATCACCTTCGATATAGCCAAACACAGCAGGCTCCAGCACAAAGAAAGCGCCATTGATCCACTCGTCAGGATCAACCGTTTTCTCCGCAAAGGCGGTGACCCTCTCCTGATCGAGCGACAGTCTGCCAAATCTCGCCGGAGGATGCACGGCGGTCACCGTGGCGTGGCCACCATGTTGACGATGGAAGGCCGTCAGCGCAGCGAGATCGACATCAGCCAGACCATCACCCCAGGTGAGCATAAAGGTTGCGTCACTCAGATAGGGTGCCAGGCGTTTAATACGCCCACCAGTATTGGTCTCAGTGCCGGTATCAACCAGATCGATGATCCACGCTTCATCATCGCAACCTACCACCCGTACAGCGCCGGCCGGTCCATCAACAACCTCACCCCTGGAACAGAAGTGGTCGACAATCTGTTCGCCCAGATAGCCCGTCGCGATAACAAATTCAGAAAAACCATGGGCGGCGTAGTAACGCATGATGTGGTGCAGAATCGGTTCACCCCCAATCTCTACCATCGGCTTGGGCCGGATCGTCGTCTCTTCACTCAAACGAGTTCCCTTCCCTCCCGCAAGGATTGCGACCTTCATCATAAACAATCGATTCCAGCAGAAACCGTAGCTACGCCGTAGATATTCACGCGACTACTCCCCTCCATGCGCAGACACAATCGGCATCACTCTGACGGACCCAAATTCAACCTGAGTCCTATGTGCCAGCAGCGCCACAGCGTAATCGTGTGAAGGCAGCACATCCTCAGCCCTCTCCTGCACACTGATCCAATGGACGGGCTCGGACTCACCCTCAGGCCACCACTTCATCCTGAGCTCGACAACGGCGGGTTGCTGGTCCCGCTGCCACTCCGCTTCAATGATCAGGTTATAGGGCTGGTTGGGCGTGATGGTGAAATTCTGTAACTGCTTGGCAAACCGCGCTGGACTATCCACCAGTTGTTCTGACAGCTCCACTCCGATACCTGGATATCTGGAGTAGTACCAGCCAAGCCCAAAACGCCAGCCACGTCTCGGGTAGTGCCCCGGCTGATCGGGATGACCACCCCAGAGCGGCAACACACCAAAACCGAACGGTTTTTTACCATTCGTCGCCTGGCGAAAAACCAACTGCGTCTCGACACGTCGTGGACCCGCAAACGCCCCACTGACAAGTAGAATGCGGTCATAGTCTTCACTACCGGGTACTGGTCGAACAGTCGCACCATGCTGATCCCGCACCACCTCCCAATGTCCATCCTGAACATTCAGCGTTTCATCTGCCCAGTCGACGGTGAACGGTAACTGCATCGCACGTGGCTGGTAGTCGAAACAGCGCTGCCGCCCCTCTAACTGCATCGACTGATAGGTAACTGGCACGTCAAAGCCGATACAGTTCTCACCTATCATCAATTGCGATGAGGCGATCTCCAGAGTGAAATTGGGGAATGAGGCGCGAAGCTTGTCGTGAGGGATCGGCTGCCAGGCGCTACCATTAATACGGTAGTGCAGATCCCGCTGAGGGCCTGCGATTGTACCGGTGATATTGAGCGTCAGATCAGCATCCAGTTGTATCTGTGAGTCTGGCGCATGATGGAGGGTTACCACATTCTGCTCGAGAAGGGGCAACAGTTGATAGCCCGCTCCTAACAGCAGCCCGACTATCACAACCAGTTTTATTATTATTTTCAGTTTCAAATCCCTAGACACCGCATGCTTTGCCAACAGCCTAATACAAAACAATCCCCAATAAAAAACGCCCCATCGCTGGGGCGTTCCTCAGTGTAGATCACACTAGCGGTGCGATTATACGCTTGCCAGCCCATCCATGATGGCACCGGTAATTTCATCGAGCTTTCCAACACCGTTGACCTTGATGTATTTCGGCGCTCCGGCCTCACCAGCCTCGGCCCACTTCGAGTAGAAGGCGACTAGCGGCTCGGTCTGGTCGTGATAGACCTTGAGACGTGCCTTCACGGTCTCTTCCTGATCGTCATCACGCTGGATCAGATCTTCACCGGTCTCATCATCCTTACCCTCGACCTTGGGTGGATTAAAGGTAACGTGGTAGGTACGACCCGATGCCATGTGCACACGACGGCCACTCATACGGGTGATGATCTCACCATCAGGCACATCAATCTCAACCACGGCATCAACCTCAACACCCTCAGCCTTCAACGCCTCGGCCTGAGGGATGGTTCGTGGGAAACCGTCGAACAGGTATCCGTTCTTGCAGTCATCTTCAGTAATACGCGCCTTTACCATGCCCATGATGATGTCATCCGAGACAAGACCGCCCTCATCCATAATCTTCTTCGCCGCCACACCGAGCTCGGTACCCTGCTTGACGTGGGCACGCAGCATGTCGCCGGTGGAGATCTGTGGAATGTTGTACTTCTCTTTAATGACGTTGGCCTGGGTACCCTTACCGGCACCCGGCCCGCCCAACAGTATGATTCTCATAGTTCTTATTCTCCTGGAAACTTCGCTTGGTAGACCCCTCGATTATGCCACCCGAGGGCTGCGCCACCTATTCACTGTTTGGATGCGGGAATCCACTCACTTTATGGGTATAACAACGGCTGAACAGGCCATCAATCATTCGGCTTCAAGCCCACAAACAAACACTATCTTATTGTTATTTATCTAATAAATACCAGGCAATAAAAAAGCGGCGGGGCCAACAGGCCGTCGCCGCTTTTTTTGCTAACTGTTAATCAGGCAGCTAACTGAGAGGCCAGATCGTCCAGGTTGCTAGAGTTCTCCATGAATTCCACCATCGCCTCAATTACCTGATCCTCTTCAAGCCCAAGCGCTTCGAGTATCGCAGGTGAGATCTCATCACTATCGGCATCGCCGATGTCGTGCCCCTTGAGCAGGGTATTGGCGAGCAGAATCAGCTGTGCGTAGACGGCGTACTCACTGGTGTAGTCGGCATTATGATGCTCACGCATACTGACGATCAGCTCCTCCGGCATCTCCCAGCTCTCCATCAACCAGGCACCCACCTCAGCGTGCCCCATGCTAAGTACATTCTGCGCATCACCCATACCGATCATGCGCTTCTCCAGCACCGTGATGGGGGTTTCGGGATTCGCGGCGACCATCTTGTTGAGCAGGAAGAACTCTGGCATGAAGATGTGGCCAAGCATCAGGAAACCGAAGTTGTGCAAAAGACCGGTGAGGTAGGCCATACCAAGTTTTGGCCGCTTACCCTTGGGCATCATCTTGGCTAGCATCTGACAGGCGGCGGCACAGTAGGTGGCGTGTTTCCAGAAGGCGTTGAGTCCGAGTGGGCCGTCGGGCGGATTGCGTAGCGTACCTCCGGCAGAGAGACCCAGAGCCATATTGAGTACCGCCTCAAAACCGAGCACCCTGGCGATCGCCTCCTGCAGGGTATCAAGCTTGCCGGCATAACCGAACAGCGGCGAGTTGGCGTAGCGAATCACCTGCGCGGCGAGACTGGGATCGAGTTCAACGATCGAGGCCAGCTCCTTGGCACCCGCATTTGGATCATCACGCAGCTTGAGAATACGACGCGCCATCTCCGGCATCGCAGGCAGTTTATAGAGCCCCTCGATCCGTTTTTTTACCTCGGCAAGAGGTGTAAGCCCCTCAACCTCGGGCAGCACGATCGGGCCACCCTGCTCTTTCGCCTGCCTGACTTTTAGATCGTGCGATGAGGTGGAGAAGCTGGCAAAACGGGCGCTTTTCTGCAAATTGCCAAAATCGGTGCCGCCCAGCTCAATCAGGGTCGTGTGGCTACCCGGTTCAAAATAGACCTTGCTGAGCCCCGCAAGCGACTCATCGACAATGGTCTCAATACCAAACAGACTGCCAAAGGGCGGGATCGAACCCTCCTCGCAATCGGAGAACTGTTCACTCATGCCGTTTACCCCACTCATCTCGAGTGTGCGGCCGAGCAGCTCCTTGAGGGAGTGGAAGTTGATGACATGGCTGACCGGCAGTACCGCCATTACGATACCCTGCTCATCTTTGAGCAGTACCCCACGCGCCATCTCCTGCTGCTCAACATCGGCCGCTTCAGCTGCCTGTTCAAGACTCATGGTGCGCGGATGAATTATCTGACGATAGGCGACGCCTAGTCCGTCAAGCTCCCTTCTTATCGTCGACGAAATCGCCATAGTGAAACTCCTGTTCTTATTGTTCTTAATACTAATGTCAGCAACCTGTCAGGTCCGTGCACAGGTCACAGTTTCCAGGGTCTATCAGCATCTACTTAACTAGTAGGGTCTACCACTCGGGCGTTGCATACCTCAATCTGATCGAAATACTGCGAGAGGCTACGCTGAACCTTCTGTGAGGTGAGTTCCACCATCGCCGCGTGACTCTCATCCCCCCCCTCATCACGGGTCAGTGAGCTCGTCATCAATTCAACCCTCACCGAGTCGGGCGCGTAGTGTCTGGCCAGCTCAATTAACGCATTGGCGCGACCGGGGCGTGCACGCGGCATGGTATAGGAGGTCGATTGTACCGACTCAATCTTGAGGTAGGAGAAGGCTGGGCGCAAATGACGACGAAACTCTACACGTGCATATTCACTCGCATGCCAGGCAAGCTCCTCGAGCAGCCCCAGCAGATCGGACTCGATCGCCGGATCACCCTGCAACTGCTTCAGCGGTGGATAGTAGCCCATGCCACTGGCGTTGACCGATGCATCTACCTGACTCGCCAACACCTCGCCCAGATGCAACGGTGGGTAACCGACGTGCTCCTCAAGAGTCTCCGGTAGCAACCTCACTTCGACAATAAGAGCAACACGGACGATCTCAATATGGGGAGGCATGATGTTCTAATCTCGTGGTGTACGTAGCGTCTGGAACAGTTCGACCAGCGGATCGGTAATCGGGATCAGCTTCTTGCGCAGTAGAGTACCAACTGCATCAGAGTGGGAGAAGAGCGGAATCAGCACCCCCTCATCGATATGAGCCAAGGCCACTGCCGCAAGCAGCTCTTCACGAAGCTCGGGAATAGCTGAGATTAACGACACACGCTCATCCTCCGACTCGAGTACCTGAGCAGCGTATTCAAGCAGTAGTGACATATCGCGGAACTGCTCCACATCACTACGCAGTTCTGCAAAGTAACTACCGATCGCATCAAACAGCGCAGCCACAACATCCTGATCACCGGGACGGCGCAGCACATCCTGGCAGGCATCGAGAAAACTCTGGCCGCGCTGATCGAGTGCGCGCAGCATCACCCCAGCGGTACGATTGCCCTGCTGCTGTAGCTGCTGCAGCTGCTCGAGGTAGCGTGGGTAGTCGCTACGTGGGGTGAGTTGCTGCGGTAGCTCATTGGGCATTTTCTCCAGAAAACCGACCCGATAGGCCTTGCGGGTACGACCGGTGTCCCACAGTTTGGCGCGCATCTTCTCATCGATCAGACCGGGGCGCAGAATCAGCCTCACGCTGCGCAGCATCTGCTCTGGTTCACTCTCAAAGGGTAGAAACTCGGCCAGATATTCAGCCAGCACCGGTCCCATCACCCCATCACGCACCGCTTCATTCTCAAGCATGCGCCCCGCCACCTCAGCAGTCGGCGAGGCCCACCAGGCGAGACGAGCCAGATCATCGGTCAAATCAGGTGCGCAGGCGACTGCAATCACAGCCTCCGGCTCGCCGATTAGCAGCAGTTTGTCGAGTGGTGAATTGGAGATCTGCCCCATCCGCGCCCAGCGGCGCAGAAAGACGGGATAACCCTGCGGGGAGTCGAGCGCATGGGTGGAGAGCAGTTCGCGCACAGCGCTCAGATACTGCTCATCGCGCCCGGTCGGATTGAGCTTCACACGCGCCTCATCCTCACCGGTGAGGCCGTGAACAACCATCGCATGTTCGTCGATGCGGATCGCCTCGGCGGTCACGAGCATCACGTTGAGGCGCAGCGAATCTTCACTACTCAGTTCCAACTATCACTCCTGAAATCATCTCTGCCATCAGACAAACCATACACCATCACCGGGGAGTCGCTATTTTTGCGGAAGCTTGTTTTGGGCATCCAAGCCCAAGCAAGCGGCAAATACTTAACGCGACCGTTTATGCCTGCGGCGCCCCGACCGTCCTGCGTACGTTGCGTAATCACCTCTTCGCGGCTCTACACAACTCCCTCAGTGACTCTACGCCGACATAAAGCCGCTGCTGCATCTTCTTCGTCGTTCGCTCGCGCTCTCAACTACGAATATGCAGACGGCGTCGACTATCGCGGACTAACCGCCCTCACTTCGCTCTCCATGGCGGTCAGCGGTTGAGCTGTACGCGCTGCCCCCAGGGCACCCTGGCCTTACCCTTCACCAGCCAGATTACCGGCAGATTGGGTTCAATCTCAGGGAAATCGCCCAGCGCATCGGTGAAGTAGACCAGCAGATTGGGGCTCCGCCCCTCACGATCGAGCCACTCGAAAATGGGACGGAAATCGGATCCGCCACCGCCCTCCAGCTCCTCAGGCAGGGCGCACTCCTCCCACGGCTGAAAGGACCAGGGCCCCTTGGGTGAGAGCGCGGCATCACAGGCGTGTAGGGTAATGTTGGCGCGGGTCTGCGCCTTGATGGAGTTCACCTCGGAGAGAAATTCACTGATCTCTCGATCATTCACTGAACCGCTGGTATCGAGCACCACCACCACCTCAATCTCGGCACTACGCAGCGACGGGAAGATCGCATCGCCCTCACGCCGCGAGGGGCGAGAATAGCTGTAGTCATCACGAGCGGTGGCGGTCATGTAACGCGCCAGCAGCATGCGCCACGGCAGCTGTGGCTGCAGCATGTGATCGACCATGCGCGCCATCGCCCCACTCAGCTTGCCCGCCTGTAGCGCCTGCTGGGCGGCACTCGCCATTCGCTGACGCCACTGCACCTCAAGCTGCTGCTGCTCCTCGACCGAGAGTGGTGGTGGCGCCTTGGCCCCTTTGGAACCGCCGGGTTCGTTATCATCGAGCTCCTTCTCAGAGCCACTACCACCCTGACTACCCTGGCTGTTGTTCTGCTCCTCGCCCTCATTGTCACCATCATAGAGGTGCTGATCGAGTAGTTCGGAATCATCCTTATCGTCGATAAGGGGGTAGATCTCCTCGGCCGTCATATCGTCATACTCTTCGATAACGATGGCGTTAGGCGGAGGAATCAGATCATCGCGAAGCAGTAACGGATTGACAGCGAAATCACATGCGAGATCCCAGCGGTGTTTGACCCGGTATTGTCGGCGAGAGAAGTGTGACAATGCGCAGTGCAGCGCCTCATGAGCGAGCACAAACTGAGTCTGTGAGACCGAGAGATCTTCGATATAGCTGCGATTGAAGTAGAAGCTACGTGCATCGGTGGCAGTCGTCGCACACCAGTCGGGATTGGCCTCGACCATCGGCAAACGCATCACCAGCGCACCGAGAAACGGTTTGTCGAGAATCAGGCGCGTGCGGGCCGCGCTCAGTTTGGTCTCGACAGAATCGGCCACGCCTACCCCTCGAACAACATTACGTCAGCGACCGCCTTCGCCCAGTGCGAGAACTGCGGCACGCTGAAGAGGTCCTGACCAATCGCCCGGTGCATATCAGAAACCAACATCACTCCCATCTCACGCTGACGAAAACCTCTGGCATAGTCGAGGATATGACCAAAGGTGGTGTTGGCATTCTCACTCCCCTTCGCCTGCAGCGCACGGGCGACCAACGCCGAGGCGACCGCGTACTGCAGATCGACCTCCTTGGGTACATCGAGACTATCGCCACTGATGATCGCATCGATATCGGGCAGCTTCTCCATATTGTCGATAAAGGCGGCCAGCTCGATACCGGCCGCAGGCCCCACACACGACTGCAGCGCCGGTGAGAGCAGCTCATTGTGATCGCCAAACTTCTGTAGACCACGATGGGCAAACTCCCAGGTACGTGGCGAGGGGAAGGCGACTGGATTGTGTGCCGGATCAAAATCGAACAACAGTTCGGGGCGGAAACGCAGGAAGGCGATCAACCGCTCATCAATGCCGTTGGCATAGGCCCAGGAGACCCAGTCGTCGAGGTTAACCTCCAGCTCAAAGTGGGAGAAACGGTTGGCTAGCGGTGCCGGCATGCTGTAGGTCACACCGCGGTCACCCTGGCGATTACCGGCGGCAAAGATCGCCCACCCCTCGGGAATGTAGTACTCACCGAGGCGACGATCGAGAATCAGCTGATAGGCGGCGGCCGAAACACTCGGTGGTGCCGAGGTGATCTCATCGAGAAACAGGATGCCCTCGGCACCATGACGCTCGGCATCGGGCAACATCGAGGGGATTGCCCACTCAACATGCTCATCGCTGCGGAACGGGATACCGCGCAGGTCGCTCGGCTCCATCTGCGAGAGACGAATATCGACCAGTGGTACACCGTGTTTCTCGGCGATTTCGGAGACGATCTGAGACTTTCCGACGCCAGGGGCGCCCCACATCATGACAGGGGTGTGCTGACCGGTGCGTGCACTCAGAAATTCACGCTCCAGGACGGTCAACAGTTGCGATGGCCGCATACTCTCTCTACCTCTAATTCACGCTACTACGTTAGAAAACAGCTATATCCTACTATTACACTCAATAATGCCCGAGCGATCCAGACATTACCATTATGGATTAGATTTATTGAGGTTATAACCTCAATTACAAGCTTAGGATCGCGCTCGTCTATAACTGCCAATATTTGATAACAACTTGTCTTCACTACTCTCGATTGACTGCCCTACCTCAGCAATATCATGTTAAAAGCAATAACTGGGGAGTCGCTATTTTGCGAAAGTTTGTTTTGGGCATCCAAGCCCAAGCAAGCGGCAAATACTTAACGCGACCGTTTATGCCTACGGCGCCCCGACCGTCCTGCGTACGTTGCCTAATCACCTCTTCGCGGCTCTACACAACTCCCTCAGTGACTCTACGCCGACATAAAGCCGCTGCTGCATCTTCTCCGTCGTTCGCTCACGCTCTCAACTACGAATATGCAGACGGCGTCGACTATCGGGGACTAACCGCCCTCACTTCGCTCTCCATGGCGGTCAGCGAACGCTACAACCGTTAATAAACCATAAAAACCCGGCCGATGCCGGGTTCTTCTACCAGCTAAGGGAAATTAACCCTCCTGTTGCTGATCCGCCATCTGGGACTCGATCTGCTTACGCACATCTGCCATATCGAGATCTTTAACCTTGTCGATCACCTGCTCCAGACCACTGGCTGGCAGTGCGCCTGCCTGTGAGAAGACGATAATCTGCTCACGGAAAATCATCAGGGTCGGGATAGAGCGGATCTGAAAGTGTCCGGCAATCTCCTGCTGATCTTCGGTATTGACCTTGGCGAAGATGGCATCGGGATACTTCTCTGAAGTCTCCTCGAAAATGGGGCCAAATGTCTGGCACGGACCGCACCAGGTTGCCCAGAAATCGATCAATACGATCTCATTGTTAGTAATAATTTCGTCAAAATTGTCCTGAGTGAGTTCAATAGAGGCCATTGCAAGTTAACTCCGTAAGTCGTGACTTCAAAGCCATGAAGTCCAATAAATTCAGTAGCGTACGATCTATTTACCGCACCCTGCCCACCAATAGTTGCGAATGGTGGCGTAATCTTCACACCCCACTCTCTCTGATATCTGACGACAGTATAAGCGTTTTCTTATTTACGTTCACGTCGCGTGAAACGGACGATCTTTCGCCGCGCACGTTTATCGGGGCGATGGTCGGAGGGTGGCATGGTGCTGGCGAGCAGTCGTCGCTGCTCGGCCTCCCGCTCACGTTTTTCACGACTCTGCTCATGTTCGCTATAGAGCAACTGCGCCTCTTTGGCCGGACCGCGACGCTCAGCGAGTCCGTCGATAGTCACTATGTACTCCTCATGACCACGATGGATACTCAGCTCGTCTCCGACTTTAACCGTCCGTGACGCTTTGGTCCGGGCACCGTTGAGATGGACCTTACCACCATCAATCGCCTCAACAGCAATACGCCGTGTCTTGAAAAAACGTGCGGCCCAGAGCCACTTATCGAGTCTCAGTTTGGAGTCTTGCTCGGGCATAAATAAACGGGGTATCTGTTTGAGGCTTGAACTAGAGTGCCTGTGGAATCTTGCATCCACTCTGTCGCCCGGTAACCAGGGCAATCAGGCGACTGGCCAATGCATCCAGCGCAACCACTTCATCGGCTGCACCTAGCTCAACGGCCTTCTTTGGCATGCCATAGACGGCACAGCTAGTCTGATCCTGAGCGATGGTGTGGAAACCCTCACGCCGCATCGAGAGCAACCCAGCAGCGCCGTCCCAGCCCATGCCAGTCATCAACACTCCGTAACCGCAACCGCGCCAGTTATAGGCAACACTATCAAACAGTGCGTTGATCGAGGGATGGTAGGGAGCATCACTGACCTGCTCACTCAGTCGGACATGTGATCCATCTTGCATAATCATGTGATGGTTTGAGGGTGATATCAGCACCGTGCCCGTCTCAACCTTGTCACCTTCCGCGGCCAGACGGACCTTCAGATCGGTCTGGCCGTCGAGCCACACGGCGAAACTCTCAACAAACTGCTCATCAACATGTTGCGAGATCAGAATCGCGGCGGGAAAGTCAGCTGGCAGCTTGGCCAGCAGGTCGGCGAGTGCAGCGGGACCACCGGTGGATGCGCCAATGGCAATCAGACAGCTACTATCGCTGACGGCAGGGAGGTTGCTGTCAACGGCCGCCACCGTACTTTCGCTGTGTTGCGAAATCAGGGTGCCAACCAGCTTAATCTTTCGCAGCAGGGCATCCTTACCCTCAGCATTTCCATCGGCACCCAGCACGGGCGTATTGACCGCATCGAGCGCACCCGCCCCCATCGCCTCAAAGACCAGTGCAGCATTGCCTTTGACCGTTGCTGTGACCACCAGAATTGCGCAGGGGGTTGCCTGCATAATCTTCCGTGACGCCTCAACACCGTCCATTACCGGCATAATCAGATCCATCAGGATCAGATCGGGCAGATCCTCAGCGCAGCGTTCTACCGCCTCGGCACCATCGTGCGCCATCCAGATGAGCTGGTACTCGGGAACCATGGAGATAACGCGCCGGAGACCCTCCAGCGCAAGTACTGAATCGTTAACAATCGCTATTCGCATAATGGAATCGTAGCCTATCCCTACTACCGAGCGCTACGCCTCTCCTATCAGATCGACCACGGCCTCGATCAGGGTCTCATCGTGGAAGCTACCCTTGGCCAGATAGTAGTCAGCACCAGCCTCTAACCCGCGCTGACGATCCTCCTCACGATCCTTGTAGGAGACGATCATCGTCGGTGTGCTACTGAGACGGGCATCACTCTTGATTTTGCTAACAAACTCGATGCCATTCATGCGTGGCATATCGACATCACTGATGACCAGATCGTAGTTACCGACACGGATCGCATTCCAGCCATCCATGCCATCGACAGCCACATCGACACTGTAACCCTTGGTCTCGAGCATGTTGCGCTCAACCTCACGCACCGTGATCGAATCATCGACCACCAGAATCCGTTTACCCTGCTGCGGCGCGGCCTTCTCACCCACGCCCTCGCCGACATGCATCAGGCGACCACCGGAGATAAGCAGTTCAATCGAGCGCAGCATATCGTCGACATCAATAATCAGCGTCGGCGTACCATCTTCAAGAATCGAGGCCGCTGCAATGTCCTGTACCTTGCCGAGCCTGGCGTCGAGCACCTGTACCACCAGATTACGCTCACCGAGGAACTGTTCGACGACGACGCCGTAATGGCGGTTACGGTCACCAATGACAATCACCGGCAGTAGCTCGTTGCTATTCGTATGCCCCTCAACCTCAAGCACCTGACGCTGACCGCCATGGAGAGCGAAGTGAGGGCGGTTAGTCCCCGATAGTCGACGCCGTCTGTATATTCGTAGTTGAGAGCGCGAGCGAACGACGGAGAAGATGCAGCAGCGGCTTTATGTCGGCGTAGAGTCACTGAGGGAGTTGTGTAGAGCCGCGAAGAGGTGATTACGCAACGTACGCAGGACGGTCGGGGCGCCGCAGGCATAAACGGTCGCGTGAAGTTTTTGCTGTTTGCTTGGGCTGGATGCCCAAAACAAACTTTCGCAAAATAGCGACTCCCGGTGCGCCTGCAGCAGCCCAATACTCGCCTCATCGACAATCACATATTGGCGCCCCTCCATGATCTTGAGCTGATCGCGCGGCACCATCATGGTCCGCTCGATGCGCGCCAGCGGAACCGCATAACTCTCACCACCCACATCAATCATCAGGGCACGTATCGTTGAGAGGCTGAGTGGTAGCTGCAGATGGATGCGCATCCCTTCACCCAGGGTTGAGGTGGCGTGCAGCACACCGCGCATCTCCTGCATCGTACTGTGCACCACATCGAGGCCAACACCACGCCCCGAAATCTCCGAGACCTGCTCACGGGTGGAGAAGCTGGGCAGGAACAGAAAATCGAGCAGCTCTGACTCCGATAGGTCTGTCGCCATCTGTTCGCTCACCATGCCGCGCGCCACTATCTTTTTACGCAGCGCCTCCTGATCGACGCCGCGCCCATCATCCTTAACGATAATGGAGAGCATGCCGGAGTTGTGTACTGCCTCAAGCAGCAACCGTCCCTCGGCCGGTTTACCCGCCGCCAGACGCTCCTCGGGGGTCTCCAGGCCATGATCGAGTGCATTACGCACCATGTGGTTGAGCGGCGCCTCAATCTTGTCGAGGATGTCACGATCGACCTTGGTATCCTTGCCGCGAATCTCGAACTTCACCTCTTTACCGAGCGACTTGGAGATATCACGGACCATGCGGTTAAAACCGTGTACACCCTCAATGAAGGGGCGCATGCGGCTAGAGATAACCTCTCGTGAGAGTCGATCAGCGAGTCGGGTATTACGTCGCTCAAAGGCGTCGAGATCGGTCAGGCGCTCGGTCAGGATCTGACGACATTCGCCCGCCTTGTCTATCGCCGTACCGAGCAGACTGAGACCGAACTCATCAACCTCGGCTCCCTCCATCGCCTCATTGAGCTCCTCCAACACACCGAGCAGCTCAACCTGACGATGACGCAGCTTCAGCAGCGACTCAGCAAACCGGGGAGTCGCTATTTTGCGAAAGTTTGTTTTGGGCATCCAAGCCCAAGCAAACAGCAAAAACTTCACGCGACCGTTTATGCCTGCGGCGCTCGACCGTCCTGCGTACGTTGCGTAATCACCTCTTCGCGGCTCTACACAACTCCCTCAGTGACTCTACGCCGACATAAAGCCGCTGCTGCATCTTCTCCGTCGTTCGCTCGCGCTCTCAACTACGAATAGGCAGACGGCGTCGACTATCGGGGACTAACCGCCCTCACTTCGCTCTCCATGGCGGTCAGCGGGGCGCAGATTACCCGCCTCGACCTGCGCCTCACCGGCGTAACCCATCAGGCGATTAAGCACGCTGGCGGTAACGCGTAGCGAACTGTCACTACTCTTTTTCGCTGAGGGTTTGTCAGCGGCGGGAGAGGCGCTTCTTTCTGATGTGGCCGAATCAGATTCAGCCGTGATGAGAGCGCTCCTTTCAGCGTCTGTCTCTACTGGAGCCAGCTGTTCAACCGCCGGGGCGGCGGGAGGCTCGGCATCAGGGTCAAGCAGTCGCTGCAACTGCGACTCAAGTGCCGCAACCTCGTTGGCGTTATCGTGCTGCCAGCTAATCAGTACTGCATCATCCTGCGCACCAATCTGCCCCAACATATCGACGCCTTTTAACAACGTATCGATATGCCACTCAAGTAGATCTAGTTCACCCTTCTGTGCAGCGACAAAAACGTCTTCCATCACATGCGCGACTCGTACAGCGGCATCAACACCGACCATCCGCGCAGCACCCTTAATCGAGTGGGCCGCGCGCATCATCGACTCCAGATCTTCCGCCGACGAGGGGGCCTTTTCCAGTGCCAGCAGTGCCTCGGTGAGGGTCTTGTTGAGTGCCGATCTCACAGGCCGACTGAGCATGGTGGCATCGGCCAGTCTGACTGCTAGCTGGCGCTGCACTGCTCACAACAGGTTCTGAGCTGATTTCTGCTCGGCTCTCACCGCCAGCAGCGCTGCAAGCTGGTGACTCGTGTCGCAACCTCGTTCATATCTGCTCGCTACCAACTCGCATCAACTCACTGGTTCACCATCTGCCCCAAGCAGATCGACACTCTTCAGCAGTTCATCGACATGCTCTGTCGCAAGCAGGAGCTGCCCCTGTTGGGCTGCAACAAACAGATCCTCCATCACGTGCGCCACGCCCACCGCTGCATCGACACCGACCATCCGTGCCGCACCCTTGATCGAGTGGGCGGCACGCATCATCGACTCCAGATCTTCCGCCGATCCAGGGGTCTGCTCCAGTGCCAGCCCAGGAGGCCATCTCACCGGAAAGGAGGTGTGCATCGGCCCATGCCTCCTGGCGGAACGTCCCAACATTGGTTTTCGCGTCCACCGAGCAGCGCTTAGCGGGACTCGCGATTTCCACGCTGGACTAATTCACGTCGGAGACTGTCAGCGATGGCCTTAGCAGCTACGGGTTGTCGAGCATCGGCGCAACAAATCCTACAGTTGGCGCTACGCCTCAAGGGCTCGCTGATCACCAACCAGCAACCGCACCCTCATCGAGGCGTCCGATCTCGCTCCAGCAGTCGACCCCATGAGCACTGCATCGAGTGCCAGTACCCATCTGAGGGTCACCATCTGTGCGGCAACCATCCAGACTTCCATCGACAATGGCAAGGGACGATTGCGAAGCTTCGACGCCGACCATGCGTGCAGCACCCTTGATCGAGTGAGCAGCTCGCATCAACGCATCGATCCCTCAACGCGCCTGGGATCCTCAGCGCCAGCAACCCTCTCATTCAGGGTCTGTTAGCATGACTTCCCTACCTCCTAGCTTGAAGACCCAGCGAACGTCACGAAATTGCGCCCAAGATCTTCCATCACGCTCGACGCAAGCCCTCTCTGCAGCAGTGAATCGAGTAGCTCCCCATCAACGCGATCCGTTAACGGCATCTGGCATCCCTCGAGCGCCAGACCCTTGCATGGCGGGTATGCGGTGCCCACTCTCTTGAATGGAAGCATAGGTACCGCTGATCACCACCGGAAGAAAAGCCCTCCTCTAGCTGGTAAAGATATCATCCGCTGGTGTGATTTAGTTGATCGACCATCTGGTTGGTTCACGGGCCTGCTATCAGTGCCGCCAATTTCCAGCGGAACACAGGTAGCCTCCATCCACTTTCACTAAGATCCTCCTAAGTGGCACAGACATCCCTTGGAAGAGGTGTGGGAAATTTGGTGGTGGATCTCACCAGTTGCTGAGATCTCCCGAATTTTTCTCCACGTTCGCAACGCAAACCACTCCCCTGAGTGGAAGATCACCAGTCGAGATCCGGTTATCGATGGCGCGGGTCTGTTTGTTCTGCGCGTAGATATCGGCCCACTCGCGCATATAGTCATCGGCAACCCGGTTCTCAAGCACATGTCGTCCGGCTCTGGCGAAGGTGGGACAGTTGCGACAGTGCACGTAGCGCTCAAGCTCCGGACAGCGTGACTCTTCACGGCTCCAGACACCAATCCGGTTCCAGCAGTCGTCGATCGTTGTCAGATCGCTCTCCTGTTCCGATATCATTCGACCGACACTCCACTGTTGAGGCGATCACCCAGGCGCTCTGCGCGCTGGCGAAAACGCCTTGAGGCATCCAGGTCACCCTGACGCTCCATGATGGTTGCCAGGTGAACTACCACCTCATAGTGTCCAGGATCGAGATAGAGCGCTTTGCGCAGCAGACTCTCAGCACCGCCAAGATCCCCATCCGCCTGATGGATGGTAGCGAGCAGGTAAAATGCCTCTGCATCACTGCCGTTGATATCGATAAGTTGCTGACAGCAGACTGAAGCAGCTTGCATATCACCATTATCGGCAAGAGCACGAGCCTGCTCGATTGAGATTTCTTGATTCACCTCCACCTCAACCGTTGCCACCCGGGCCGCTCGCTGCAGCGGCTCTTCCGAAGCTGAACGCTGCTTGGGAGCCTCACCTGCAAAGGGTAGAGGCGCATCACTAACTGCTGTTTTCGTATGCGCTGTTGTTGATCTTGTTGGTTCCAGCTGACTCTTTAGGCTGCGCGGCTGGAAGAGACGTTTTTTGCGGCCACTCAACGCCCCATCATCAAATTTTCGATAGGCAAAGGAGAGCGGAAAACGCCGGGGAGTCGCTATTTTTGCGAAAGTTTGTTTTGGGCATCCAAGCCCAAGCAAACAGCAAAACTTCACGCGACCGTTTATGCCTGCGGCGCCCCGACCGTCCTGCGTTCGTTGCGTAATCACCTCTTCGCTGCTCTACACAACTCCCTCAGTGACTCTACGCCGACATAAAGCCGCTGCTGCATCTTCTCCGTCGTTCGCTCGCGCTCTCAACTACGAATAGGCAGACGGCGTCGACTATCGGGGACTAACCGCCCTCACTTCGCTCTCCATGGCGGTCAGCGATTGACGGATGCCAACCCTTGAGAAAGGAGCCCGTTTCGGCATGCCCCATAAAGAGCACACCCTCGGCGTCTAATAATCCTCGTAGCACGGAGACGGCACGTACTTGCGTGCTGCGATCGAAATAGATCAACAGATTGCGACAGAATATCACCTGATAACTGGCCGCATCTCGCATCAGGTCGGTATCAAACAGGTTGGCGTGGTGAAAGCTGACCACTGAACTAACCGAGCGATGCAGTCGATAGTGATGCTCATCATTGCGGCTAAAATAACGATCACGAAACTTCAGATCCTGCGAACGAAACGAGCCGTTACCGTAGATCGCTTTTTTCGCATTGTGCAGATTATGCTGACTGACATCGACCGCATCGATATGGAAACTACCTGCCGGCACCCCCGCACCGAGCAGGGCCATCGCCATTGAGTAAGGCTCTTCACCGCTGGAACAGGGGATACTCAGCAGACGACAACACTTTCCAGGGTTCTGCAACAACCACTCATCTCGCACATAGCGCACCAGCGAATCAAACGCCTCGGCTGAGCGGAAAAACCACGTTTCAGGAACCACCACCTCATCAATGAGTAGTTCGAACTCCTTCTGCGACTCACTCACCAGCTCGACGTAGCGAGTAATATCCTCTATCCCACCACTCGACATACGCTTGCGAACCGCATGTTCAATCGTCACCGAACCGACTGAGGACGGATTTAGACCAATCCGCTGTTTTAGTAGTGACTCGATCTTTTGCTGACTCATGAAGCGCCACTCACATCAGCACGATCGGTAAAAATGATGGCGCGCACCTCATCATTAAGCAGCGCATCAACATCGACCAGCTGGATCATCTCACCCGCCTCATTGAGTACATCACCCAGATAGGGCGCATTGGGTTGTACTACGCCGGGATCACTGAACTGATCACGCTCGCGTTGCAGGATTTCAGTTGCACCCTCCGCCAACAATCCCAGCACACGGATATCACCATCGGTGAGTGGGTAGTTAACCAGTACGGTGCGGGTGCTCATCCGTTTTGCGCAGGTGCTGCCGGTAGCCAGATGACAGATATCGACTACCGGTACCGGCTCGCCCCGATAGTTCATCACCCCAGCAATGTAATCCGGGGCCTGGGGCAGATGTGAGAGTCGCGTCAATGGCGCTATCTCCGCAACCTGTTTGATATCCAGGGCGTAGCGCTGATCAGCGATGCGAAAAAGCAGCAGTTGCATTGAGAGGGCCTCAGCTGCTCTTCTTCACCTTGAAGCGGGAGACACCATCCTGCAGCCCTCGGGCAGCATCGTTGAGCTGGGTTATCACGGTACCCGACTGACGCAGCGATTCGGCGGTGTTCTGTGCCACATCACTCAGCTGGCTCATCGCATCGTTGATCTGCTCCGCGCCGAGTGACTGCGACTGCATGCCATCATGCACCTGCTCGAAGCTGGGGGTCAGCATCTGTACCTGATCGATGATCTGTGCCAGCTGTGAGCCGACCTGATGTACGTTCTCAACCGCCTGGCGTACCTCATCAGAGAATTTGTCCATACCCATCACGCCAGAGGAGACGGCTGATTGCATCTCCTTAACCATCTGTTCGATATCCCAGGTCGCGACAGCCGTCTGATCGGCCAGACGTCGAATTTCAGTTGCAACCACCGAGAAGCCTGCGCCATATTCACCCGCCTTCTCCGCCTCGATGGCGGCGTTGAGTGAGAGCAGGTTGGTCTGATCGGCCACCTTGGTGATGGTCGTAACAACGCTGTTGATGTTGCCAGCCTTCTCACTCAGTACGGCCAGCTTGGCGCTGATTGCTGAGGTTGCCTCCATCATATGGTGCATCGTCTCTTCCATCGACATCAGTGCCGATTGACCATCGGTAGCCGCATTGGCGGTCTCCTCGGAGACCTGAGTCACATTACTCATGGTATCGAGCAGCTCACGCGCAGTGGTCGAGATTTCAGAGACCGTCGCCTTGATCTGGGTAGTAGTGGCTGCCTGCTCGGTAACCGCCGCCTCATGCTGCTTCGATGTGGCTGCGATCTGGGTCGCCGATGAGCCGACCATAAAGCCCGACTCCTGCACCTTGGCGACAAGCGCCTCGAGATTGCTGATCATGACAGCAATAGAGCATCCAAGGTGATCGATACTGTCATCACCACTAAAGCTCATCATCTCGCCGGTGAGATCACCCTCTGAGGCGGGAATAACTACATTTAAAATCGTCTCCACCTTGCCGTGCATCACTTCCGTCGTCTCACGCTCACGCTCGATATTGCTCTGCATTCGCTGTGCCATATTGTTGAAAGCGTAACCGAGTTTACCGATCTCATCAGTCGATTTGATATCGACCCGTGCGGTGGTCTCACCGGCCGCGATACGCTTGCTTACATAAATCAACTCATCAAGCGGCAGGAAGGAGCGGCGGATATACCAAAGCAGTATGACCGCAGCCAGTAGGATGGTAATGACAATAACGCTGTACTCAATCTCCTGAAACTCCTTGCGCTGTGCATAGGCCTCAGTTGAATTGTGAGCGATCACCAGATGGCCAAAGGGGATACCCGTGTAGTCACTGACGGGAATAATGCTGACGGTGTAGATATCGTCACCGTCATCCAGGATCTGCGCGATACGCTCCCCCAGTGCCGGCATCTCAACCGCCACCTCAGAGAGGAAGTTCTGCCCTCCCACCAGCTCCACCTCACCCGCCTCGCTGTAGACAAACACCTCTGAGGAGTCATTTCGTTGGAAATCGTCAATGGATGACTGCAGGCTCTTCAGATAGAGGCCGATACCGAGCAGTTTACCGCGCAGATAGAGGGGAAAGGCGACTGCATTGGAGATATCACCATCGTCATCGCGCACCATACCGAGCATGATCTTCTCTTCAGCGATCGCATCCTGAAACAGCGGAACTTGAGTCCTACCACTAAAACTACTGCCCGCCGCATAGATCACGTTGCCTTCTAGGTCGAGGATTGCGAGTTTTTCTAAAATGCCGGCCGAGGAGAGAGCCAGATGAGTGGTATCAAGACTCTCTTTGACCACATCGCCATTACCTGTCATCAACGCCTCAAGGGTGGCGTGGTCTCGCGTCACATCGGCAATGGCCGTTTCAAAACCACTCAGGCGATTGGCAACAATTTTGGACCAGAGCACACTCTTGCCTCGAACCGTCGCATCATTAAAGCGCCCCTCGGCATCTTCCAACAACATCTGACCGGCAAAAAAGACAATCAATGCTGTCAGAATTGTTGAAATAATGGAGATTGAGGTAAAACGAGCCCTGAGTGTCATATCCCTACTCTACTTGCTGTTATTAATCGTTGATTTAACGGGATAAACTACCTTTTAGCCACAGCCTATGCAAGGCGATTACGGTTCGATTTCGAAGAAAATATGGCCCTTTGCGCTCAGATTGTGTCTCTATTGCAACTAGAGCTTCACTCTTCGAGCCAACAGGAGAGCAATTGCGTTGTATGCCAATCACCCCAGTTTGGCTGACAGATACGGCGCTGCTCCTTTAAATGACCCCCCATACCTATGCCTTGAACGATGGCTATATTTTCGATCACGCCATAGCTCCAGAGCTGCATCTCGTTTGCCGGTGTTCCCTGCTCGGTGATAACGCTCAGTTCATCACCCTGTTCATCGACTAGAGTAAAGAAGCTGGTTGAGGCAAACGGCATCTTGCCTGAGACGACGACTCTACCCTTCACTCGCACCTTTTTTCCCTCAAAGGCAGCAGGATTGGCTGAAATATCACCCAACGCGGTAAAACTTCCTTCGATCAGATCGACACCGGCACTACAGCCACTTAACAGCACCACCATCAACAGAAGCGTCAGAAATGCTCGAATATTCGATCCTCGTGTATGCATAACCTCTTCCATCTATTCATCACTACTATTCAAATGATCGCCACGCACAACGAGGGCGGCCGAAGCCGCCCTCGTATAACGATCACATTTTTAATACTTAGGAGAGTTCGATCAATAGCTGGTTGAGACGCGCCACAAATGAGGCGGGGTCTTCCAACTGACCACCTTCGGCCAATAGCGCCTGATCGAACAGAATCGAACTCCAGTCACCGAAGCGATCACCATCCTGCTCATCGCGAAGACGTTTCACCAGCATATGCTCGGGATTGAGCTCGAGGATCGGTTTCGAGGCCTGAATCTCCTGCCCCACCGACTGCAGGATACGCTCCATATTGGCTCCCATACCGCCCTCACCACTCACCAGGCAGGCTGGAGAGCTGGTCAGGCGGTGAGTGATGCGAACCTCATCAACCTGTTCACCAAGGCTCTCTTTAACGCGACCGAGCAGCTCAGAGAAATCCTTCTCGACACTCTCCTTGGCCTTTTTATCCTCTTCATCCTCCAGCTCGCCAAGGTCGAGCTCACCACGCGCAACAGACTGTAGCGCCTTGCCGTCAAACTCGGTCAGGCTCGAGACCAGCCACTCATCAACACGATCGGTCAGCAGCACCACCTCGATACCCTTCTTGCGGAAGATCTCAAGATGGGGACTATTCTTAGCTGCGGCAAAACTCTCGGCAGCGATATAGTAGATCTTATCCTGCCCCTCTTTCATGCGAGAGAGATACTGCTCGAGTGAAACGTCCTGCTCCTCGCTGTCGGTCTCAGTAGT
This sequence comes from Candidatus Reidiella endopervernicosa, assembly GCF_013343005.1. Taxonomy (GTDB): domain Bacteria; phylum Pseudomonadota; class Gammaproteobacteria; genus Reidiella; species Reidiella endopervernicosa. Next base: position 1,471,566 of record NZ_CP054491.1, on the reverse strand, counting down.
GGAGAAGCGCAGCAGCTTGGCGATCTGTTCACGGTTGGCAAAATCTTCTGCTGGCCCCTCCTTCATCACCTTGCCGAACTCCTTCCAGAAGATCGCATACTTCTCCGCATCGTTCTTGGCAACACCTTCGAGCAAACCCAACACCTTCTTCACCGAGCCGTTACGCATCGAATCAACGGCCTTGTTGTGCTGCAGAATCTCACGCGAGACATTTAGCGGCAGGTCGCTGGAGTCGATCACGCCCTTCACAAAGCGCAGGTAGTTGGGCATCAGGTGTTCGGCATCATCCATAATGAAGACCCGCTTCACATAAAGCTTAATGCCATTGCGACGATCGCGATCCCACAGATCAAACGGTGCTCGTTTGGGGATATAGAGCAGCGAGGTGTACTCAAGATTGCCCTCGACACGAGAATGGATATGGGTCAGCGGCTCTTCAAAGTCATGACTCACATGTTTGTAGAACTCGGTGTACTCCTCCTCACTGACCTCGCTACGTGAGCGCGCCCAGAGTGCAGAGGCGCTATTGACCTTCTCCTCTTCCTCAGGCGCCTCTTCATCTTCAGCTCCTGCCTCTTTATCCATCATGATCGGCAGGGTGATGTGATCGGAGTATTTACGAATAATGGAGCGCAGACGCCAACCGTCGAGGAACTCATCGTCCTCCTCGCGCAGATGCAGTACTACCTCGGTGCCGCGCTGTGCGCTGTCGACGGTCTCGAGGGTGAACTCACCCTCACCGGTCGATTCCCATCGCACACCGTGCTCGGCAGTCAGACCGGCACGACGGGTGGTCACCGTCACCCTGTCGGCGACGATAAAGGCAGAGTAGAAGCCGACACCAAACTGGCCAATCATATGGGCATCTTTGGCCTGATCGCCAGTCAGTGAATCGAGGAACTGGCGGGTTCCCGATTTGGCGATGGTGCCGATATTATCGATCACCTCCTGGCGATTCATACCGATACCGTTATCACTAATGGTGACCGTTCGTGCCTCTTTATCGAAGGCGACCCTGATCTTCAGATCGGTATCACCCTCGAACAGGGCGTCATCGGAGAGCCCCTCGAAGCGGAGCTTGTCGCAGGCATCGGAGGCGTTTGAGACCAACTCGCGGAGAAAGATCTCCTTATTGGAGTAGAGAGAGTGGATCATCAGCTGTAGCAGCTGCTTCACTTCGGTCTGAAAGCCCAATGTCTCTTTATGTGCGTCGGTACTCATCTATAAAACCCCTCATTTAATAATTTACTCTTATACGCCCGCTAGAGATGGGTGCATCCTGATGAATTTCAAGAGCGAGTCCCTATCTGCAGCTCATGTTCGAGTAGCCAGCGTTTGATGTCGAGATTATTGCCGTCCACCTCACCCGCGTAACCGCCCCACCCCTGTGCCGAGACGATACGGTGACAGGGAATGATGATCGGCAGTGGATTTGCCCGGCATGCGCCACCCACCGCTCGTGCTGCCGTTGCAAGTCTCTTTGCCGCATCTCCATAGCTGACACGACTCCCAACCTTAAGCGTGCACAGGTAGCTCCATACACGGCACTGAAAATCGGTGCCGTGAAGATCGAGTGGGAGAGTAAATGGAGCCGCTGGATCATTAAAATAGTTCAGCAACTCAGTCACGGCCTGTTCGGCCAGATTTGAATCGGGATCCTGCTCGGGCTGCTGCGATGGCAGAAATTCTATTCGTGCTAACGCCTGATTGACGATACCGATCCCCAGCCGCCCTACTGGCGTAGCAACGACGGCCCCGTATCTCACCCTAATAGCTAGCGTATCAACTGCAGTCTGCCTCGCTACTCAGCTTCCTAACTGGCGTTCGATTAACTGACGCCTCAGTGGGTCAGAGGTTGCGTCGTGCAGACGCTGATAGAGTGTCACAGCATCCTCAGAGAGACCCGCTGCCTGAAGTGCCTCAGCCGCCTCAAGCGCCGCGATCCATGCAGAAGGCTCCAGCACACCATCTGCCCCTGGCCGCGCCAGAGCGAGATAGCTAATCGCTGCCTGCTCATTCATGCCCGCACCCCGATAGAGATCGGCCAGACCGAAACGAAGCTGCTGTAGCCGCTCGGGCTGGACGCTATTTTCGATTAACTGGCGCTGCATCTGGATCGCCACCTGCCACTGCCCAAGGACGCGCATTTGACCCAGCAGCGCCATCACTTGACCAAATTGCTGCTCATCCAACGACTCATCACTATCAACGACAAGCCATAGCTCTGAAACGGCACTATCATTCCGCTTGATCGAGAGCAGACTCTCGGCTCGAGCCAATTGCCAATCGATCTTCACAACCCCCTCTGGTGCTGTTTCGAGTTCAACGATCAGATCGAGCAGCGCTGAATCAGCCTGAGCCATTCCTGCCTCGACCAGCTGGTAACGCACCGACTCCGGCAGGCGTTTGATATCGGAGATATGGGTACGATCGAGGTAGAGCCTCTTCAGTAGTGTCATCGCTTCTGGTATCTCTCCGACCATTCTGGCGAAGGCGGTATGAGCATTCTGCTGATGCATCTCTGCTTTGGCGTTCAGTAAAACCGATGCGTAGAGCGCTCGAGACTCCAGCGGCGCAGTCTCCCGCAACCGCTGCGCCTCAGTTAGCCACTCACTATCTTGACCGATCAGCAACTGCGCCCCATTCGCAATCACCTCGCCATAGGTTTGATAGGCCTGCCACAGATCGTTGCTGTGATAATTGAAGAAACTGCTCTGCTCGTCATCCAGCGCCAGATAGCGTTCCAATGCCGTAGTTAAGCCACTCAGATCGTTGCTTCGTTGGGCCGCTTCGACCGCCACACCCAGAAAATGGCGCGGTGATTTCACACCTTCACGCTCACTTACCGCCAGAGCATCGCTCCATATCAGCGTCGGAGAACGTGACCCACTACGCAGTGCCGCGAGCATCTGTAACAATTCGAAAGACTCGCCCTCTGTTTGTGCCAACAGTGGCTCAAGCGCACCAAATCGACCGCTGCGCAGCAGCGTCTCCGCTGCGACCAGACGCCACTGATAACTCTCGTCGTTATAGTCCTGTTGATAACGCACCATGGCAGCACGCGCATCGTCAAAACGCGCCTCCTGCAGGTAACTTTCAATCACCTGCTGTCGGAACAGTTGCACACGATCACTGTCTGTCCCTTCAAGGCTGAGCCAGATAAGTCGCTGTAGCTCGGCACGCGCCAATTGCGGCTTGTTCAATGCCAGAAACGCCTTAACCCGAAGCTGAAGCAACTGTGCCGACGCCTCTGCCCCTTGTTTGATCATCGCATCGCTCAGCGCCATCAACTCTTGCCACTGCTGCTCGCTCGCCAGACGATCAAGATGTTGCCACTGCCACTCCAGCCACATCGAAGACCCCACCCCCGTTGCGGGATCAACACGCTCAAGCAGTCGTGCCGCGAGCGCAGGTTCACCACGTGCAGCAATCAACTCAAGTTCATCGAGCAGCTGTGCATCGGTCTCTGCGTACAGTGGTTGCGAAATAAGGGGGAGTAGCACCAGTGACAACAGGCGCAGAGGAGTCTGGACTTGCGATAGCATTTTCATAGGCAACACCCAAAAAAAATACGGACGCCCTGTTTTCACAGGACGCCCGCATTTAGCGTTTCAGATTGAGATCCGTTTATTTGTTGCGGCGGATATCGAGCTTCTCCTTGATACGCGCCTTCTTACCGGTCAGGCCACGCAGGTAGTAAAGCTTGGCACGACGCACATCACCACGACGCTTGACGGTAACGCTGTCAACCAGTGGGCTGTGAGTCTGGAAGGCACGTTCAACACCCTCGCCATTGGAGATCTTACGAACGGTGAAGGCCGAGTTGAGACCACGGTTACGCTTGGCGATAACAACGCCTTCGAAGGCCTGAAGACGCTCACGATCGCCCTCCTTAACCTTAACCTGCACAACGACGGTATCACCGGGACCAAATGCCGGCACATCCTGTTTCATCTGCTCGGCTTCAAGCTGTGCAATGATATTACTCATGGTTCTACTCCACTAAAATCAATATTTAACTAATTCTGTCAGCCCGACACCTTGCCGTGCTCGCTCATGAATTCATCCAACAACTGCCGACGCTCCTTGTCCAAAGCAACGTCCTGCAGTAAATCCGGTCGACGTAACCAAGTACGTCCCAGTGACTGTTTGAGCCGCCAGCGACGTATCGCCGCATGATCTCCGCTCATCAGTACTGCCGGTACATCCATTCCCGCCATCTGCTCGGGTCGCGTGTAGTGTGGACAGTCCAGCAGTCCATCCATAAAGGAGTCCTGCTGTGCCGACTCTGCATCGCCCAGAGCACCCGGCAACATCCGGGTCAGTGCATCTATCATGACCATGGCAGCGAACTCTCCACCACTCAACACATAGTCACCGATCGACCACTCCTCGTCGATCTCGGTCTCAACGACTCGCTCGTCGATCCCTTCGTATCGCCCCGCCACCAAGATCAGCCTGGGGCGCTGCAGAAGTTCCAAAACACCGTTCTGATCGAGCTGCCGTCCCTGCGGACTCATCAAAATGGTGTGCGGCTGTTCGCCGTTGGAGCCTCGTGCCGCTCCGATCGCATCGTGCAGCGGCTCATATTTCATCACCATGCCGGGGCCGCCACCATAGGGGCGATCATCCACGGTGCGGTGCCGATCAGTAGTGTAGTCTCGAGGATTCCAGGTCTGCAGATCAAGTAGACCACGGTCGATCGCCCGACCCGTCACACCAAAACTACAACCACCAACCACCATCTCCGGGAAGAGCGTTACAACATCGATTCGCACCGGCTAAAACTCCGGATCCCAATCGACAACCATCTCACCCGTTTCGAGATCAATCACCTCGATCACATCGCCCTGTATAAAGGGGACCAATCGTTCACGATCACCCTTCAGGACCAAAACATCGTTGGAGCCCGTCTCAAGCAGGTGGTCTACCACCCCCAGATCGACTCCCTCGCTGTTCTTAACTTTCAGACCGACCAAGTCGGCCCAGTAATACTCATCGGGTTGAAGCGCTTTAAACTGCTCGCGGCGAATCGCAATCTCAGCACCCATCAACAGCTGGGCAGCATCCCGATCTTCGACGCCTTCAAGGCGGGCTACTACCCCCTTGCCGTGCCGCTTCCCCTCGGCCACCTTCACCTCTTTCAGCTCCCCATTAAGACGTAGAAGCCAGGGTTTATAGGTGACAATATTCTCGCGAGGTTGGGTATGAGAGTAGATCTTGACCCAACCCTTTACGCCAAACAGGCCGTTAATACGGCCCACATCGACATACTCGCTGCTACGCCGCGTCATCTAACCACGCGCCGCAGTCACTATCAGGCTTGCGCTGCTTCGTGCTGCTTGATCAGCTTGGAGACACGCTCGCTGGTCTGTGCACCCTGTGCAACCCAGTGGTCGACACGATCACGGTCGAGACGAAGCTTCTCCTCTCCACCCTTGGCTACCGGGTTGAAGAAACCAATACGCTCGATATAGCGACCGTCGCGACGGTTGCGGCTATCGGTTACCACAATGTGGTAGAAGGGGCGCTTCTTGGCACCGCCACGCGACATACGAATAGTGACCATTACTCAAAAATCCTCATCATTTACCGGCAAATCACACCCAAAAAAGTGTAGCCGTGCGGAAGTAAGCCGGCAATAGTACGCTTTTTTCGCCCAAAGGTGAACTCTTTTTCCAAGACATTAAGTAGGACGTGCTAGAACGGCATACCCGGGGGCATGCGTCCCTTCAAACCACGCATCATCTTCGCCATACCGCCACCCTTCATCTTCTTCATCATCTTCTGCATCTGCATAAACTGCTTCAGAAGACGATTTACGTCCTGAATCTGGGTACCTGAACCGTTAGCAATACGCTTTTTACGCGAGCCCTTGATTACATTAGGAAAGCTACGCTCCTTCGGGGTCATTGAATTGATAATCGCGATCAGACGGCCAATCTCTTTATCGTTAACCTGACTCTTGACCGCCTGCGGCAGCTCAGCCACACCCGGTAGCTTATCCATCAGACCAGCAACACCACCCATATTATTCATCTGTAGCATCTGCTCACGGAAATCATCCAGGTCGAAGCCCTTACCCTTCTTGAGCTTCTTCGCCAGTTTCTCCGCTTTATCCTTGTCGATATTCCGCTCGGCCTCTTCGACCAGCGTGAGCACATCGCCCATACCGAGAATTCGAGAGGCAACACGATCGGGATGAAAGAGTTCAAGCGCGCCACTCTTCTCACCAACGCCAAGGAATTTGATCGGCTTCCCGGTGATCTGGCGAATCGACAGTGCCGCACCACCGCGCGCATCACCATCGGTCTTGGTCAGCACCACACCGGTCAGCGGCAGTGCGTCGTCAAACGCCTTGGCGGTGTTGGCCGCATCCTGACCGGTCATACTATCGACCACAAACAGGGTCTCGATCGGGTTGATCGCTGCATGCAGACGCTGAATCTCGCCCATCATCTGCTCATCAATATGGAGTCGACCTGCGGTATCAATAATGACCACATCGAGATGCTGCTTACGCGCACGGTCGATTGCACCCTGAGCAATATCGACTGGATCCTGCGAAATCTCCGAGGGGAAGAACTCAGCACCTACTTCACCAGCGAGGGTCTGCAACTGATCGATCGCCGCCGGGCGGTAGATATCGCAACTGGCGACCATTACCGATTTTTTCTGTGTCTCTTTGAGCCAGCGAGAGAGCTTGGCTACGGTGGTGGTCTTACCTGAACCCTGCAGACCCGCCATCAATATCACCGCCGGTGGCGTGGTCGCCAGGTTGAGGCCGTCATTGGCCTCACCCATAACACCAACCAGCTCATCATTGACGACCTTAACCAGCGCCTGGCCGGGGGTGAGGCTCTGCATCACCTCCTGGCCAACCGCACGCTCGCGCACTCGATCTACAAACGCCTTCACTACCGGCAGCGCAACATCGGCCTCCAGCAGCGCCATGCGCACTTCGCGCAGTGTCTCTTTGACGTTATCTTCGGTAAGACGCCCCTGACCGCGCAGACCCTTCAGCGTCCGCGACAGGCGTTCGGTAAGATTCTCAAACATAGCTATTCCGTATCACATCAATACAGGCCGGAGAGAGACCCCGACCGAGAAAGGGGGGATTATAACTCGAATACGTCGCCATTTGAGAGCCGCAGTAGGCGACGATGTTCATCGACCTGTGACTCGAGCTGAGAGAGGATCTTCACCTCTCCCCCCGGCTTGAGATGGGAAATATAGATACTGGGGTTGTGTTTGAGCTTCTTCAGGTCCTCCGCCAACAGTGAAGGACAGTAGTGCTTGGCCAGCTTGGAGAGGTCGAGCAGCTCATCGGGGAAGGCGGTCTCAACGATCAGGATATCGAGCCGCTCCTTCTTATTGAGCGCCTCCCAGAGCGTATCGTTGGTGGTGGTGTCGCCACTAAAGGCAATCGCACCGGCATCACTCTCCACGCAGTAGGCCACTCCGGGCACCACATGATTGACCTCAATCATCTCGAGTTTCCGACCACCAACATCAACCGTCTCGCCCGGTTTCATAACCTCAAAGCGCATCACCGGCTTTTTCTCATGCGGCAACATTGAGAAGTCGGGCCAGATCGCCCAGTTGAAAATAAAATCTTTTAGCGCCTGTATCGTCTCCTCAAGACCGTGGATAACGATCGGCTCCTGAATTTTGGTAAAAATGCTATCGATCAGTAGCGGCAGCCCACCGATGTGGTCAAGGTGTGAATGGGTAAGAAAGATGTGACGCAGCGCTGACATCTCTTCGAGACTCAGTTCACCTACACCGGTGCCAGAATCGATGAGGATATCGTTATCGACCTGAAAGCAGGTCGTTCTGCGTTCCTGGCCTATGCCTCCACTGCAACCCAGTACCCGTAACTGCATATTTATTAACCGTTATAGTTATGATCGCAACAGATCGTGACACAAAACAGGAGCATTTTCCACGCACCTCAACAATCGCGGCAAATTTAGCCAAATCATAGCGCAGAGCATGCCAACCAACGATATAAACATCCCATCAACCAACCCCTCTCGGCCTAGATTGTTAAATTTCGCACCACACATTTCAGGTGATGCCATTGAGCTGAAGCTGCGGTAAAGTATGCGCCATGCTCAACACACTATTAATAGCTGGAATTACCGTTCTACTCTACCTTGCAACCGCAGGGTTATTTGGCATGCGCCTGCTCCAACCCTCTGGTCCGAGCGCTGGCATGACAAAGCGCCCCCTGCTGCTCGCCGGTTTTATCGCAGCACTACTCCACGCCTTGATACTCAATGAGTTGATCCTGACCGATAACGGCATCAACCTTAACTTCACCAACATCTCAACCTTCATTGGCTGGCTGATCGCACTGCTACTGCTGCTCGCCTCGATTCGTCGCCCCGTAGAAAACCTGGGCATTGCACTACTGCCGCTTGCCGCGATCACCCTACTAGCCGCCCTGCTTATACCGAGCCCCGACAGCCTGCTGACGATCAACTCCTGGCAGATGCAACTACACGTACTGATCTCTGTTCTTGCCTACAGCCTGCTGACCATCGCGGCCGTGCAGGCACTGCTGCTCGCCGTGCAGGACCACCATCTACGTCATCGCCACCCCGGCGGACTGATTCGATCACTACCTCCGTTACAAACCATGGAGGGACTACTGTTCCAGATGATCGGACTCGGCTTTACCCTGCTGACCCTCGCCCTGCTGAGCGGCGCACTCTTTATCGAAGATATGTTTGCCCAGCACCTGGTGCACAAGACTGCGCTCTCAATCCTCGCCTGGATCGTCTTTGCCACCCTACTATGGGGACGTCGCAAATTTGGATGGCGAGGTCGGGTTGCGATTCGCTGGACTCTGACCGGCTTCATCACCTTGATGCTCGCCTACTTCGGTAGCAAGATCGTTCTCGAACTGATCATGGGTTAGCACCCACCCTCCTCCATACACGAGAAAATAGCGCCTCTTGAACGACATCCCTACCAGTGTTCTCTTTGGAGCCCTGATATTCCTGATCATCCTCTCAGGCTTCTTCTCCGGCTCTGAAACCGGCCTGATGACCCTCAACCGTTACCGTCTGCGCCATCTGGCCAAAGACAAACACCCGGGTGCAATGCGTGCCAGCCGTTTGCTGGAACGACCCGACCGTCTCATTGGCCTGATTCTGCTTGGCAACAACTTCGTCAACATCCTCGCCTCGTCACTATCAACCGTGATCGCACTGCGCCTCTGGGGTGAAGCGGGCATCGCAATCGCTGCGGGTCTACTGACACTGGTTATCCTGATCTTCGCTGAGGTCACCCCCAAGACGATCGCCGCCCTCTACCCAGAGCGAGTCGCCTTCCCTGCTGCCCTGATCTACATACCACTGCTAAAAATTCTCTATCCATTAGTCTGGGTCGTTAACCTGCTGGTCAATGGTCTACTAAAACTATTCGGTGTCTCAGCCGACAAGACCGCCGACTTCTCGCTCAGCAAAGAGGAGCTGCGCACGGTAGTGAGCGAGGCGGGGGCGATGATTCCAGCCCGACGTCAGAAGATGCTGATCCGCATCCTCGATCTTGAAGATGTCACCGTTGAGGACATCATGGTGCCTCGCAGCGAGATTACCGGTATCGACCTGGAGGATGAGTGGGACACCATCCTCAGTCAGGTAACCAATAGCCCCTACACGCGCCTACCTGTCTATCAGGACAATATCGATAATGTGGTCGGCATGCTGCATCTGCGTCGCACCCTACACCTGATCAACAAGGGACGTTTTGACCGTGAGGAGCTGACCAAGCTAATTACCGACGCCTACTTCACCCCCGAGAGCACCTCACTGAATCGGCAACTGCTCAATTTCCAGCACAATAGACAGCGCACCGGGCTGGTGGTCGATGAGTATGGTGACATCCAGGGGCTGGTAACACTGGAGGACCTGCTTGAAGAGATCGTCGGCGAGTTCACCACCGACCCTTCTGACAACCGTGAGATTCATCCACAGAGCGACGGCAGCTATCTGATTAACGGTTCGGCCTCGATTCGCGAACTCAATCGCACCATGCAGTGGCAACTACCCAGCGAAGGCCCCAAGACACTCAACGGTCTGATTCTCGAGCACCTGGAATCGATTCCCCAGACAGGCACCAGCCTGCTGGTTAACGGCTATCCGATCGAGATTGTACAGAGCGCTGACAATGTGGTGAAAACGGCCCGCATCACCAGTCGGATCATCGAAGAAGATGGTAGCGACGGTAGCTAAAACTCAGCTATAGCCTCAGCCATTCAATAAGATATACTCAGCTAAAAAAGAGACGTGGAATCATAAGTGGCAACACTCACCCTGAGCTTCAAGGGAACAGACCTCAAGGTTTTCAGCTTCGCCGATGGCGAGGTTGTGGTTGGTCGTGATCCTGAGTGCGATGTCTTTATCGACAGCCTCGCGATTGAGCCACGCCATGCACGCATATCAATCGGATCCGACAGCACCTCAATCTTCGATGAGAGCGGTAGAGAGTCCGTCTTTATTAACGGCAACCCCGTTAATGATCGCCTTCTGATCGAAGGCGACGAGATCTATATTGGCAAGCACACCCTCCGCTACTCTGCAGAGACCCTTCCCGAAGAGGAGGAGAATGAAAATGAAGAGAGTGCAGAGGAAGAGAGCACCACGGCTCCAGTCATCGACGAACCAGAACCTACCCCGCCAGCACCCGTTGCAGAACCTGAATCTGCACCATTGGGCTGGTTACAGATCATGTCGGGCAAACAGTTTGGCAAGAGCATGGCGCTAAAACAGGGTATCACCCGCGTTGGCATTCCCGGCAAACAGACCGCTGCGATCGCCCACCGTAACGGCGGCTACTACCTCTCCATGTTAGAGGGCGACACCGCGCCGATGGTGAACGGAATATCGATTGGCGAGAGCAGCCACGAGCTCAAGGATGGCGAGACCATTACGATTGGCGAAACCAAGCTACAGTTCTACCTAGAGAAGCAGTAGTCGACTGCCACACAGGAGCAGAGAGATGTCCGACCAAGCGTCAAACGACCAACGCCAGTTTAGCCGCATCCCATTCAAGGCCGAGGTAACACTGAAGGGCGCATCGGGTGAGGGTCGTAGTGAGCTACTCGATATCTCACTCAAAGGTGCACTGATCGCCTGCCCATCAGGTTGGCAGACGAAGCTCGGCGAACAGTTTTCACTCGAACTTCAGCTCGATGGTGACAGCACCACCATCTGCATGGATACAACCGTGGCTCATCTCTCAGAGAAGATCATCGGCCTGCACTGTGAGCATATCGACGTTGAGAGCATCACCCACCTGCGCCGTCTGATCGAACTAAATCTTGGCAACCCCGATCTGCTTGACCGTGAGCTGGCGGCACTATCCGCCTAAGCCTGCAAACGCTGACTAGAGCTGTTCGAAGACCTCAGCCAGACGTGTAACCGCCGTCACCTTCATCTCCCCACCACGACCACGTTTGGGTGCATTTGCCTTCGGCACAATAGCGTTTTTGAAGCCGTGTTTCTCCGCCTCGCGCAGCCGCTCTTCACCACCTTGAACTGGGCGAATTTCACCCGCCAACCCGACCTCACCAAACACCACAAGATCGTTGGGTAACGGTCGGCTTCGCAACGATGAGACTACCGCCAGCAACACCGCCAGATCGACAGCTGTCTCTGCGACCCGTACACCACCAACGACGTTGACATAGACATCCTGGTCATACGCCGCGATGCCGGCGTGACGGTGAAGCGTCGCCAGCAGCATCGCCAGTCGGTTCTGGTCGAGCCCCTGCGTCAGGCGGCGTGGCGCTGACATATGACTCTCATCGACCAGCGCCTGCACCTCGACCAGCATCGGCCGACTCCCCTCCAGCGTTACCATAATGACACTGCCAGGGACCGGCTCTTCATGGCGCGAGAGGAAGATCGCAGAAGGGTTGCTCACCTCGCGTAGACCACGATCGGTCATGGCAAAAACACCCAACTCGTTGACCTCACCAAAGCGGTTTTTCACAGCACGAATGACACGATAGCGTGAACTACTATCACCCTCGAAGTAGAGCACTGCATCGACCATATGCTCCAGCACGCGCGGCCCGGCCAGCTGCCCCTCTTTGGTCACATGCCCAACCAGAAACAGTACCGTGCCGCTCTGCTTGGCAAAGCGCACCAGCTGCGCGGCGCTCTCTCGTACCTGCGCCACCGAGCCAGGGGCCGACTGCAGCTCGTCACTGAAGATGGTCTGAATCGAGTCGACCACCAACACCTGCGGCCGCTCCTTGGCAACGTGGGCGAGAATACCTTCGACACGTGTTTCTGCCAGCAGCCGTACGCCCTCAGTAGAAAGAGACAGACGATGGGCGCGCAGACTGATCTGCTCGGGCGACTCCTCACCACTGACGTAGAGAGTAGAGAGTCTTTCACCCAGAGATGACATCGCCTGCAGCAGCAGGGTCGACTTACCGATACCGGGATCACCACCGATCAAGGTAACCGAGCCCGTGACCAGACCTCCACCCAGCACTCGATCGAGCTCTGCCATACCGGTCGGACTGCGTGGCGCCTCTCCGGGTACCACCGCTGAGAGCGGCTGTATCTGCGCCTCACTCGTCACACCGGCATAACCCGAAAAGCGACTGCTCTTTGATGAGCCACTCTTAGCCACCGCGACAGATTCAACCAGCGTATTCCAGCTACCGCAATCACCACACTGCCCCGCCCATTTGGGGGACTGCGCACCACACTCGCTGCAGCTGTAGAGATTCTTAACCTTGGCCACCTAACTCTCCTCGTCAACCACAGTGACAGGGACACGCGTCGTCACACCACAGAGCAGTTCATAGGAGATGGTTGAGGCCGCCTCAGCCACTTCATCAACCGAGATTTGTGCACCCCATAGCTCAACCGGATCACCGGGCTGAGTGTTGGGTGCACGACTTAGATCGATGGTAATCATATCCATAGAAACACGCCCGATTAGCGGATGACGCCGACCGTTGACCACCACAGGCGTCCCGGACGGCGCATGGCGCGGATATCCGTCACCGTAACCGATCGCCGCGACACCAACTACCATATCCTCCGGGCAGACCCAGCTTGCGCCGTAACCGACCTCATCACCCATTTTCAGCGCTGTCACAGCAATGATTCGTGTCGTGAGAATCATCACCGGCTTGAGACCCGAGGCGGATGCACTACCAGCGATAAAGGGAGAGGATCCGTAGAGCATAATACCGGGGCGCACCCAGTCGGCCTGTGCCGCTGGCCAGCCAAGCGTTCCTGCGGAGTTGGCGATGGATCGTTCGCCTTCGATACCTTGCAGCGCATCTGCAAAGCGTTCCAGCTGGGTAAAGGTACGTGAGTCTGCCAGATCATCTGCACAGGCAAGATGGGTCATCCAGCGTAGCGGCTTGGAGACAGCTCCACTCGCCATTGCACGCTCACCGGCAGCAGTAGCTGATTCGGGTGAAAAACCGAGACGGTGCATGCCAGTATCGATCTTGATCCAGATCGTTACCGGACCAGACAGCTCACACTGCTCCAGTAGCTGTAGCTGGAATTCAGCATGCAGGGCCAACTGAAGGTCGAGTTCTGCTGCACGCGACAGATCCTCTTGATCAAAACACCCTTCAAGCACCACGATAGGCCGGCTAATACCTCCATCTCGCAACACCACCGCCTCATCAACACTGGCAACCGCCAGCGCATCCGCCGCTTCAAGTGCCTGAGCAACACGTAACAGGCCATGGCCGTAACCATTCGCCTTGACCACTGCCATCACGCGACTCTGTGGTGCGGCACGACGAGCTGTTTGCAGGTTTGATCGTAGCGCTCGCAGATCGATAACCGCCTTCGCCCCCCGACTCATCAATACTCCTCGTTGCTATAAAACTCGGGGGTAAAGTTCTCAAAACGTGTATAGCGCCCGAGGAAGGTGAGGCGTGTCGTACCAATAGGGCCGTTACGCTGCTTGCCGATAATAATCTCGGCGGTCCCCTTGTCTGGACTCTCCTCGTTATAGACCTCATCGCGATAGATAAAGACGATCACGTCGGCGTCCTGCTCGATCGCACCCGACTCACGCAGATCCGACATAACGGGGCGTTTATTAGGACGCTGCTCCAGCGAACGGTTGAGCTGTGAGAGTGCAACCACCGGAACGTTAAGTTCCTTGGCCAGTGCCTTCAGACTTCGGGAGATTTCTGAGATCTCTGCAGTACGATTCTCTTTGCTGTTACCACTACCCTGCATCAGCTGCAGATAGTCGATCACGATCATACCGAGACCGTGCTCACGTTTGAGTCGACGCGCACGGGCACGCAATTCGGTCGGACTGAGTGCCGGGGTGTCATCGATAAAGAGTGGCGCTTCGGCGAGGATCTGCATCGCTGATGTGAGCCGCGGCCAATCATCATCATCGAGCTTACCGGTACGCACACTGTGCTGATCGATGCGTCCCAGCGAGGAGACCATACGCATCGCCAGCTGCTCACCCGGCATCTCCATACTAAACACCGCCACCGGAGTCTGGCTCTTGATCGCAGCGTTCTCGGCCAGATTCATGGCGAAGGTGGTCTTACCCATCGAGGGACGACCGGCGACGATTACCAGATCGGAGGGCTGCAGACCCGATGTCTTCTCATCGAAGTCATCAAAACCGGTCGAGACGCCCGTAATCGGATCGTCGTTCTCCATCAGCTGATCGATACGATCAACCACGTTGGTCAGCAGATCCTTGATACTGGTAAAGCCGCGATTACCACGCGCACCCTGCTCAGCGATCTGGAATACGCGCTGCTCAGCATGATCAAGCAGCTCCTTGCTGTTGCGTCCCTCGGTCACGTAGCCGCTATCAGCAATATCGGTACCGACCCGTATCAGCTGGCGAACTACCGAATGCTCACGCACGATATCGGCATAGGCCTTGATATTGGCGGCACTCGGCGTGTTATTGGCCAGGGTACCGATATAGGAGAGCCCACCCGCTTCGGCCAGATCACTATTGCGCTCCAGCCACTCGGAGAGGGTAACCACATCAAAGGGATTACCCTCTTGAGCGAGCTGTTTGATAGCGGCAAAGATCTTGCGATGGTCGCGACGGTAGAAATCATCATCACCCACCCGATCGGCCACCTGATCCCAGGACTCGTTATCGAGCATCAGACCACCCAGCACCGACTGCTCGGCCTGAATCGAATGGGGTGGAACCTTCAACGCCTCGACATCGGCATCGAAGCCACTCATGGGTAGGGGTATCTCTTCCATGGACTCTCTCGTACTAATTGTAATTATGTCGCGGTCCGACATCGGAAAGGATCGATATTACACCATCAACGGTCCATTTATGAGCCGTAAACGCAACGCGGCGGACAGATAACTCTGCCCGCCGCGCGGCTAAGTAGGGTCGGCGATCGTAACCGCCAAACTGACCTTACTCTTCTGCTACAACAACCACCTTAACGCTGGTCTCAACATCGGCATGCAGATGCAGCACCACGTCGAACTCACCGGCATTGCGGATAGGTCCCGTCGGGAGGCGAACCTCGCTCTTGGCAACCTCAACACCCGCTGCAACGATTGCATTGGCGATGTCGATATTACCAACTGAACCAAACAGCTTACCCTCGGCACCCGCCTTGGCGTTGATGGTAACGGTCATCTCAGCCAGCGCGTCACGACGTGCTTCAGCTGCACCCAGAGCATCGGCCTGTGCCAGCTCGAGCTCGGCACGACGCGCCTCAAACTCAGCAACGTTAGACTCGGTTGCAGCAACGGCGCGCTTGCTGGGGATGAGGTAGTTACGGCCAAAACCAGGCTTAACATTGACCTTGTCGCCAAGGTTGCCCAGGTTTGCCACTTTCTGCAGTAAAATTACTTCCATCTTCTGATACCACTCTTATGGTCGAATTCTGTTTCACCGGCCGCTAGGGCCGCTCCAACCAGCCTCTCAATGAGAGTGCCGGTAACCACTCAAAACTTAGTGATTGTGTGCGTCGCTGTAAGGCAGCAGTGCCAGATAGCGTGCGCGCTTAATCGCGGTTGAGAGCTGACGCTGGTAACGCGCCTTGGTACCGGTGATCCGGCTTGGAACGATCTTGCCGGTCTCGGTGACGTAGTTCTTCAGTGTAGCGATGTCTTTGTAGTCGATCTGTTTGACATTCTCAGCCGTAAAACGGCAGTACTTCTTGCGACGAAAAAAGCGAGACATGGTTATTCCCCTATATTCCTAATTCTTAATCCAGTGGTTCGATACGCTCGGCATGCAATACCAGCCGTATCTCCTCGTTTCTATGACCTGCCCGGCCGAGACACCCCTCGATCTGCAGCTGCTGTCCGGTAGTGATGTTTCGAAGCTGTCGATCCAGATCCTCGCCACTTGCTGTGACCATGATCCGAAAAGTCATCTCTCGCTCCATCCCAGAGAGCATCTGCCTGGAGTTGTGCTCAAAAAGGAAACGGTTAATTGGAATCCCGGCTGGCGATTGGCGCCGCTCGGGTCTCTTTGCAACCATGCCTCTCAGCACCAGGCGGTTATCGATATCAGTCGTTGCTGCTCTCCGCAGGCTTCTCGGCAGCTGCTTCAGGCTTACTTTCTGCAGCAGCAGGAGCACGCGGCGCCTCATCACGCTCATTGGCCTTGGCCAGGATTGAAGGCTCGGTGAGCGCCTCATCACAGCTAATGACCATATTGCGCAGCACAGCATCGTTGAAACGGAAGGCGTTGCCGAGCTCATCAAGGCTATCGCTATCGCACTCAATGTTCATTAGTACGTAGTGGGCCTTAACCGCTTTCTGGATAGGATAGGCCAGCTGACGACGCCCCCAATCCTCGAGACGATGGACGTTGCCGCCCTTAGACTCGACGATACCGCGGTAGCGTTCGATCATGCTGGGAACCTGCTCACTCTGGTCGGGATGGACCAGAAAAACTACTTCATAGTGCTTCATTGTTTCCCCTTTCGGATTAAACAGCCCTCCACCCAATTGGCGAAGAGCAAGGAGTAAGGCAGACACATAGGGTGTCTACCCGACGGTAAAGAGCGGGAATTCTACTTTAATGGATTGGCTAGTGCAATTTAGCCGAAATCAGGCGATCGCATCGCGCTGGCGGCGCGCCTCGAAGAGCAATACTCCGGTGGCCACCGAGACGTTGAGACTCTCTACGCTGCCCTGCATCGGAATCGCCACCAACAGATCACACACCTCACGGGTAATACGCCGCAGCCCCTTCTCTTCAGCCCCCATCACCACGGCCAGCGGCCCTTTCAGATCTGTGGAGTAGAGCTGGTGCTTGGTCTCACCCGCAGCACCGATCAGCCAGACACCGCGATCCTGCAGTGCACGCAGGGTGCGGGCAAGATTGGTCACCTGCACAAAGGGCACACTCTCGGCAGCGCCACAGGCGACCTTGCGCGCTACCGGGGTGAGGCCCACAGCACGATCTTTGGGGGCGATAACGGCGTGAATACCCGCCGCATCGGCACTGCGTAGGCAAGCACCCAGATTGTGGGGGTCAGTAACCCCATCGAGGATCAATAAAAAAGGGGGGGCTTCAAGTCCATCAAGCAGCTGGTTAAGCGCACTCTCATCAAGAGTGGTTACGCGCTGCTTACAACGCGCCACGACTCCCTGATGACGTAGACCGCGCGCCATGCCATCGAGGGTTTTGCGAGGAACCTCCTGCACCGAGATACCGTTTTGCTCGGCATCCGAGAGCAGTGACTGCAGCTTGCCATCGTGGCGCTGACGATCGACCCAGAGTTCAAGTACACCGAGTGGATCGTGACGCAGGGCAGCTGTAACGGCGTGGATTCCGCCGACGATCTCCTCAGCCATTCCAGGAGGCGGGACGGCTCGCCGCTGGCGGCTCGTAGGCGCGATCTTCCTGACCCTCTACAACTGGCTTGACCACGATCTCGACACGACGGTTGAGCTGACGACCCGCTGCAGTGGCGTTATCGGCACGCGGCTCACGCTCACCGCGACCCTCGGTACGCAGACGATCCCAGTTCACCCCCTGACGAGCGAGGTAGTCAGCGACACGATCGGCGCGCTGACGAGAAAGACTCATATTATAGGCATCAGATCCGACACTATCGGTATGACCGACCACGTGCACAACGGTGCGATCATATTTGCGAATCACATCGGCCACCTTGTTGAGCGTATCTTCAAAGGCAGGTTTGAGATTGGCACGCCCGGAGTCAAACGAGATCTCATTGGAGACCCCAATCTTAAGACTATCGTCGCGCATACGCTCTATCTCGAGCTCGTTGCGCTGCTGCTCCTCAGCCAGCTCACGCTCCATATCGCGCTGCTGGTTATCCATGTAGTTACCGATTGCGCCACCTGCCACGGCACCGATAACGGCACCAACTACCCGACCGCGGGTCGAGTGCTGCACCTGATGACCCAGTACGGCACCGGCAATGGCACCGATCGCAGCTCCACTCTTGGCGCGTCGATTTGGATCATCGGCGGCACAACCAGCCAACGTGAGTGCGCAGGCCACTGCAGTAATACGCATTACTCTTTTCATGAATCGCTCCTCTTCTTTCGATTAGAACGTCTACGTCTTGAGCGTTTTTTCTTCGGCGCTGGCTTTTCAGAGTCATCCTTCGCAGCTGGCTTCTCACCGCCCTGCTTCTTCTCACCCTCGCTTCTACCCTTACCACCGGAACGACGCTTGCGACGGCGCTTCTTCTTCGGTGCCTCTCGCTCGACGGTCTCACCATCAAGTTCGAAGTCTATCTTGCGCTCATCAAGATCAACCCGGACGATCTTCACCCGTACGCTATCGCCAAGACGATAGTCCTGACCGGTACGCTCGCCACGCAGGCGGTGCCCCGAGGCATCAAAGTGATAGTAGTCGTTCTTCAACGAGGTCACATGGACCAGACCCTCAACATAGATGTCGTTAAGCTCGACAAAGATACCGAATGAGGTGACGCTGGTGATGATGCCCTCATAGGCCTCACCTACCTTATCCAACATGTACTCACACTTGAGCCAATCGACCGCATCGCGGGTCGCCTCATCGGCACGGCGCTCGGTCTGCGAACAGTGCTCGCCAAAGCTCTCCATATCGGGAGTGCTGTAGATGAACTCACGCCCACTGCCCGCTTTGACCAATCTTTTCAGGGTTCGTTTCACCACCCCGGTGGTCTTCTCTTTATGGATGACGTGGCTGATCGCACGATGCACCAGTAGATCAGGATAACGACGAATCGGTGAGGTGAAGTGCAGATAGTATTCGTGTGCCAGACCGAAGTGACCGATATTGGTCGGGTTGTATTTCGCCTGCGAGAGCGAACGCAGCATCACGGCCTGGATCAGGTGCGCATCGGGACGATCCTGCACCTGCTTGAGTAGTTTGGCATAGGCCTTCGCCTCAGGTTTTTTCTTGCCCTTGAACGAGAGACCCAGCTCACCGAGGAACTCGTGCAGATCGTTGAGCTTTGCCTCCTTGGGGGTATCGTGGATACGGTAGAGGGTCGGCATCTTGTGACGAGCGAGGAACTTGGCCGTTGCCACGTTCGCAGCGATCATGCACTCCTCAATGATCTTATGCGCATCATTGCGAATAACCGGCACAATACGATCGATCTTACGATCCTCGCGGAAGGTGATGCGTGTCTCGGTGGTCTCAAAATCGATTGCACCACGGCGCTTGCGCTGCTTCGCCATCACCTTATAGAGCTTGTAGAGTTCATCGAGGTGCGGCAGCAGATCGCGGTGCTGATCGCGCGTCTTGCTATCCTTGTCGACCACCATCGCCGCCATCTCACTGTAGGTGAGGCGCGCATGGGAGCGCATTACACCCTCGATGAATCGTGAACGGAGCAGCTTGCCCTCGTCGGTGATGTACATTTCACAGACCATACAGAGACGATCAACCTTGGGGTTGATCGAGCAGAGACCATTGGAGAGGATCTCTGGCAGCATTGGAATCACTCGCTCCGGGAAGTAGACCGAGTTACCGCGCGCGTAGGCCTCACGATCGAGCGCACTACCCGGTTTCACGTAGTGTGAGACATCGGCGATCGCCACCAGCAGACGCCATCCCTTCGGTTTGCGCTCACAGAAGACCGCATCATCGAAGTCACGTGAGTCGGCACCATCGATCGTTACCAGCGGGATATCACGTAGATCCTCACGTCCCTCCTTGGCCGACTCCGGCACCTCCTCGGAGAGTTCGTTGATCTCGAGCAGCACCTCGTCGGGCCACTCCAGTGGAAGATCGTGGCTGCGAATCGCCACATCGATCTCCATGCCCGGCGCCATGTGATCGCCCATTACCTCAAGCACACGTCCAATCGGCTGACTGCGCTTGCTTGGCTGCTGCACGATATCTACCAGTACAAACTGACCATGCTCGGCTCCGCCCTGACTCTCGGGTGGAATCAGTATATCGAGGGTAAGTCGCTTGTTATCGGGTGTGACCACGCCGACACCCGTCTCATCGTAGAAGCGTCCCACCACCTGCTGGGTAGAGCGCTCCAGGATCTCCACGATCGCCCCCTCGGGACGACCACGGCGATCGACGCCGGTGATATGAGCCATGGCACGGTCGCCATGCATCAGCTGGCGCATCTGGCGTGGCGAGAGGAACAGATCATCCCCCCCCTCATCGGGCACCAGGAATCCAAAGCCGTCGGGATGGCCAATGACACGACCGCGCACCAGATCCATCTTGCTCGCCAATCCGTAACCGCCGCGACGGTTGAAGATCAGCTGACCATCACGCTCCATGGCACGCAGACGGCGGCGTAGCGCCTCCTCCCGATCCTCATCATCGATACCGAGTGCATCGGCAATCTGATCACGACTCAGCAGCTTATCCCGCTCCTCCAACAGATCCATGATGAACTCACGGCTTGGGATGGGATTATCATATTTCTCTGCTTCGCGAGAGAGGTTGGGGTCTTTCTTTGGTCGACGTTTTGCCATGCTTTAAACTGGTTCCTGTGGCGCTAAGCCATGATTAAGTGGCGCTATTCTAACCCCTCGGCACGATTTATGCCCCCTCTACCTCGTTGACAAGGAAAAAAGCTCCTTGTACAGTTCGCGCTCCTGAAGTGGTGCGCCGCTTCAGTATGCCGAGATGGTGAAATTGGTAGACACGCTAGCTTCAGGTGCTAGTGGGGGAAACCCCGTGGAGGTTCGAGTCCTCTTCTCGGCACCAAAATAATAAAAACCCGCACGCAGATCACTCTGCGTGCGGGTTTTTTTTATGGCTGCAACACCTATCATCCATTCAACTATTTAGAGCCTACATGAACAACCTACTGACCAACCGGGAGTCGCTATTTTTGCGAAAGTTTGTTTTGGGCATCAAGCCCAAGCAAACAGCAAAACTTAACGCGACCGTTTATGCCTTCGGCGCCCCGACCGTCCTGCGTACGTTGCGTAATCACCTCTTCGCGGCTCTACACAACTCCCTCAGTGACTCTACGCCTACATAAAGCCGCTGCTGCATCTTCTTCGTCGTTCGCTCGCGCTCTCAACTACGAATATGCAGACGGCGTCGACTATCGGGACTAACCGCCCTCACTTCGCTCTCCATGACGGTCAGCGTCTGCGCGTCTTTCATAAGCTTCTTTTCGTTATCGTCATCTCAGCCATCGGCATGATCGTGGTCGGTGCAATCTCAATGCAGGAGCTACGAAGCAGCCTCTATGAGGACAGAAAGCTAAAAACACGCCATGTGGTTGAAACCGTCTATGAGCTAATCGCTCACTACGGCAAACAGGAGCAGAGCGGTGCCTTAACCCGCGAACAGGCACAGAACCAGGCGATCAACGCCGTAAAGGGGCTGCGCTACGACGCGAATGAGTACTTCTGGATCAACGACATGCAGCCGACCATGGTCATGCACCCCATCAAACCCGAGCTGGATGGCAAACCACTCTCCCAGGTTGAGGATCCGACAGGTAAGCGACTCTTTGTCGAGTTTGTCGATGTTGTCAAAACCAGTAGTGCCGGCTTTGTCAGTTACTACTGGTCCAAACCGGGAAGCGACGCGCCTGTACCCAAGGTCTCCTATGTGAAGGGCTATACACCGTGGGAGTGGATTGTCGGATCCGGAATCTACATCGACGATGTCGAGGAGATCTTCTATCAGCAGGCCTTCAAACTCTGGATCCTGGGCGGCATTATCCTGCTCATTCAGGTCGGACTCTCACTGATTGTTTCCAAAGCGCTGGTCAATCCGATCAACCGTCTAAAGTCGGTGATGACCAATGTCCAGCGTAGTGGCGACCTGCGTGAACGCGCCAACATCGTCAACAAAAACGAGATCGGCGAGATGGCCGACGCCTTCAACAAACTGCTGGAGAGCTTCCAGGCTTCGATCGCAGATGTCCGGCAGGCAGCGGATCAGACCGCCGACTCCGCCAGCCAGCTCAGCGTGATTACCGCCCAGACTAGCTCCGGGGTTGAGAACACCAGAATCCAGACTGAGCAGGTTGCCACGGCGATGACCGAAATGTCGGCCACCGTACATGAGGTCGCCTCCAACGCCAGCATGGCCTCTCAGGCCGCACAAACGGCCGACGAGGAGACCAGCACTGGCAAGCAGGTGGTTGAATCGGCTATTAATGCTATCAATCTGCTTGCCGAAGAGGTTGAACGCGGGGCAGCGACCATGCAGAAACTCGAGAGTGATGCAGAGAACATAAACACCGTTGTAGATGTGATCCGCGGCATTGCAGAACAGACCAACCTGCTGGCACTCAATGCCGCGATTGAGGCGGCCCGCGCCGGTGAGCAGGGGCGTGGCTTTGCGGTGGTTGCCGACGAGGTACGATCACTCGCACAACGAACCCAGGACTCAACCGAAGAGATTCTCGGTATTGTTGAAACACTGCAGAAAGGTACACGCGATGCCGTCCACGTTATGGACAGCGGCAGAGCTCAGGCCAACTCAAGTGTTGAGCAGGCTGCGATGGCAGGTCAGTCTCTGGAGGGCATTGCAACAGCAGTTACCCACATCAACGATATGAACCTGCAAATCGCCAGCGCCGCTGAGGAGCAGAGTGCCGTTGCCGAAGAGATAAATCAGAACGTAACAATTATTACCAATGTTGCTCAGGAGACTGCCGAGGGTGCTGCAAGTACGGCTGCCGCCAGCGAGCAGCTTAAAGGGCTCGCTGCTGAGCTAGAGCACCGGATATCAAAATACAGCGTGTAGTGACTGCCCCTGCTCAGGGTTAGCATGCCGCCCCTGAGCAGTCTCCTTAACGCCGCATCGCTTAGCGCTTTCCCGGTCGTGCCTTGTGAATCGCATTCCCAAGAACATCGAGCGCTGCCTCGTGTAGCGACTCTGAAAGCGTAGGGTGAGCAAAAACGGTGAGTGCTAAATCCTCGCTGCTACCGCGATAGGCCATGGTGTTTACAGCCTGACCAATCAGCTCCGAGACATGGGGACCGAGCATATGCACGCCGAGCACACGATCGCTCTTGGCATCGGCAACGACCTTCACCATGCCACTGCTATCGCCACCGGCACGTGCCCGACCGTTAGCGGCAAAGGGGAAGCTGCCGACCTTGTATTTAATATCCGCCGCTTTCAGCTCCGCCTCAGTCTGACCGCACCAGGCAATCTCCGGTTCGGTATAGACCACTGAAGGGATCGTGCCGTAGTCGACCTCGGCGTGGTGACCGGCGATCAGCTCCGCCACCATCACTCCCTCTTCTGATCCCTTGTGGGCGAGCATCGGACCGCGCACCGCATCACCAATGGCATAGATACCATCCACTGCGGTACGGCACTGTCCATCGACCTCGATCGCACCGCGCTTATCGAGCACCACACCACAGTCCTTACTCAGCAGCCCCTTGGTAGTAGGACTGCGTCCCACAGCAACAATCACCTGATCGAAGGTTTCGCTCTCACTCCCCTGCTTCGTCTCGAGCTGCAGCTCAATGCCACCACGTTTCGCCTTGCTACCAACCACGGCACAACCGAAACGGAAATTGAGGCCCTGCTGCTGGTAGAGCTTCTGCGCCTGTCGTGCCATCGGTTTGTCGATCATCGGCAGCAGTCCATCGCAGATATCGATCAGTACCACCTCAGCTCCCAGTCTACGCCAGACACTGCCCAGCTCGAGACCGATAACCCCGGCACCGATCACCGCCAACCGCTTCGGCACCTTGCTCAGTGATAACGCGCCCGTTGAATCGACCACCCGTTTACCATCAAACGGAACCTGCTTGTGTTCGTTTGGCTGCGATCCGGGAGCGAGGATGATCTGCTGCGCGGAGAGGGTTTTCGAACGCCCCTTCTCCAGCGGTACAACCTTCACCTGCTTGTCAGCCAGTAGCTGTGCGCGCCCGGCAATCGAGGTCACCCCGTTGGCCTTAAACAGCGCGGCAATTCCACCGGTCAGCTCCTTTACCACCTGCTGCTTGCGCCCCATCATCTGCTTCAGATCGAGTGTTACACCACTCGTTTTAATACCGTGCTCAGTCAAATGGTGAACGCTCTGCTCATAGAGCGCCGAGGAGCTCAGCAGCGCCTTGGAAGGAATGCAGCCGACATTAAGGCAGGTACCACCGAGTGAACGCTCACCCTGCTCATCGACACCTGCATCGATACAGGCGCTCTTCAGCCCAAGCTGTGCACATCGAATCGCAGCTACATAACCGGCCGGTCCGCCGCCGATAACAATGACGTCATAACTTTCAGTATCAGCCATCTCAAACCTCCAGCAGCAGGCGGGTCGGATCTTCGAGCATCTCTTTAATCGTCACCAGGAACTGCACCGCTTCACGTCCATCGACAATGCGGTGATCGTAGGAGAGGGCCAGATACATCATCGGTCGAATCACAATCTCGTCATTCACCACTACCGCCCGCTTCTCGATCTTGTGCATGCCGAGGATGGCGCTCTGTGGCGGGTTGAGAATCGGTGTTGAGAGCAGCGAACCGAAAACACCGCCGTTGGTAATACTGAAGGTACCGCCAGTGATCTCATCAATAGAGAGCGAACCGGCCTGGGCACGCTGGCCAAAGTCGGTAATGTTCTGTTCGATCTGCGCCATGTTGAGCGTGTCGGCATCGCGTAGGATCGGTACGACCAGCCCGCGCGGCGAACCAACCGCAATACCGATATCGACAAAGCCGTGGTAGACCATGTCGTTACCATCGATCGAGGCGTTCACCTCGGGGAAACGACGCAGCGCCTCCACTGCCGCCTTCACAAAGAAGGACATGAATCCGAGACGTACACCGTGGCGCTTTTCGAACTGATCGCGATAACGTGAACGCAGTGCCATCACCTGCGACATATCGATCTCATTAAAGGTGGTCAGAATCGCGGCACTGCTCTGCGCCTCAAGTAGTCGCTCTGCAATGCGCGCACGTAGGCGTGTCATTGGCACCCGCTTTTCACTGCGATCACCCACCAACGGCTCTGCAGTAACAGCCTGTTGTGATGGTGGTTTAGTTACAGGCTGAGCATCACGACTCTCCAGATAGGCAAGTACGTCCTCTTTAAGTACCCGACCATCCTTACCACTACCACTGATCTGTGCAACATCAAGCCCCTGTTCAGCAATCATCTTTTTCGCCGATGGCGTGAGCAGCGGTTCTTCTGCGGATTCGTCCTCCACCGTCTCGACTGTTGCGCTTGCCGCCGCAGCCACGGGCGCCTTGGCCGCATCGGCCTGTGCAGCCCCGAGCCTGGCAATCAGCTGTCCCGAGAGCACCACCGCCCCCTGCTCTACCAGCAGCGACTCGACTACCCCCGCCTCAAGGCTCGCCACCTCAAACACCACCTTGTCGGTCTCGATGTCAGCAAGCACCTCATCGCGCCGCACACTATCACCGACCTGCTTGTGCCAGGTCACCAACGTACCGTCGGTGACTGACTCGGGAAAATCGGGAGCCTTGATCTCGATACTCATAACTGATCCTTTATTTCATCGACTGACCGAGTGCCTCGTTGACGAGATCCTCGAGCTGTTTTTTATGGAGCCATGCATAACCCACGGCAGGAGCGGCGAGCGAACGACGTCCGACATACTCCAGATAGTTGTCGTGACCAATCACATTTCGCACGTGGTGCTGACTGGCGTACCAGGCGCCCTGATTCTTAGGCTCCTCCTGACACCAGACAAAGCGTTTAGCCTTTTTATAACGCGCCAGCTCAGCACTCGCCTCCGCCTCAGGGAAGGGATAGAGCTGCTCAAAACGGATGATGGCAACGTCGTTGCGTTTACGCTCCTGCCGCGCTGCGCGCAGATCGTAGTAGACCTTGCCACTACAGAGGATGACCTGGCGCACCTTCGCTGGTGATGGATTATCACCATCGGGCAGCACCATCTTGAAGCTGCCACTGGTCAACTTCTCGATCGGACTGGAGGCCTCCGGGTGGCGCAGCAGACTCTTGGGGCTCATCACGATCAGTGGCTTGCGTGCTTTCATCAGCATCTGTCGGCGCAGCAGATGGAAGATCTGCGCTGCTGAACTCGGTACCACCACCTGCATATTGCGCTGTGCACAGAGCTGCAGAAAACGTTCAAGACGCGCCGAAGAGTGCTCCGGCCCCTGCCCCTCCAGACCGTGCGGCAGCAGTAGAACCAGACCACAGAGGCGGTTCCACTTCTGCTCACCCGCACTGATGAACTGATCAATCACCACCTGGGCATTGTTGGCAAAGTCACCAAACTGCGCCTCCCAGATGGTCAGGGTCTGCGGCTCGGTGGTGGCGTAGCCATACTCGAAGGCGAGCACCGCCTCCTCAGAGAGTAGTGAGTTGATAACCAGAAAGTTGGCTTGCTCGTCGGAGATATTACGTAGCGGAACGTAGAGACGGTTTTCACGCTGATCGTGCAACACCGCATGGCGATGAAAGAAGGTACCGCGGCCACAATCCTGTCCCGAGAGACGAACCGGCGTCCCTTCATCGACCAGCGTGGCGTAGGCCATCGTCTCGGCAAAGCCCCAGTCGACCGCCAGCTCACCCTGCGCCATCTTCTGGCGATTATGCAGAATCTTGCCGACACCGGGATGAATTTCGAAGTCATCCGGTAGCTGCTGCATCCGTTCATTGAGCCGTTGGATTCGTTCAAGTGGTACGGCGGTTGTCTCGGGCTCTGCATCCTCAAGCAGGCCGTAGTGGCTCCAGTCGTGGTGGAAGGGGTACTTCGCCTCACCATTGTCGAGCACCGTATCGACCACGCTGTGACCCGCCGCCAGCGCCTCGCGATACTTCTCGATCTCGCGATCAACCCAGTCACCATCAATCAACGCCTCTTCGATCAGGCGGCGCGCATAGATATCGCGGGTGGTCGGCATCTGCCGAATGCGTTGATACATCAGCGGCTGGGTCGCCATCGGCTCATCCGCCTCACTGTGTCCGTGACGGCGATAACAGACCAGATCGATCACCACATCCTTGTGGAATCTCATCCGGTACTCGACCGCTAGCTGAGTGATAAAGATAACGGCTTCCGGGTCGTCGCCATTCACATGGAAAATCGGTGCGCCAACCATCTTCGCCACATCGGTGCAGTAGAGGGTGGAACGGGCATCCTCCTGGCTGCTGGTGGTAAACCCGATCTGATTGTTGATCACGATGTGGATGGTGCCCTTGGTGGAGTAGCCGCGTGACTGCGACATATTAAAGGTCTCCATCACCACACCCTGCCCGGAGAAGGCTGCATCACCGTGGATCAGAATCGGCACCACCTGCTTGCCGTTTTTATCATCGCGCCGCTCCTGACGTGCGCGTACCGATCCCTCCACCACCGGCGCTGAGATCTCCAGATGAGAGGGGTTAAAACCGAGCACCACATGCACCTGACCACCTGCGGTATTGATATCGGAGAAGAAACCCATGTGGTACTTCACATCACCGGTGCCGGTACTGTTCTCCTGCTGAGTCCCTTCAAACTCCTCGAAAAGCTGCGCGGGGGTTTTGCCCATCACGTTGATCAACACATTGAGACGACCACGATGGGCCATGCTAATCGCCATCTCCTTCATCCCCTGCTCACCGCCGCACTGAATCACCTCATGCAGCAGCGGAATCAGTGAGTCACCACCTTCCAGAGAGAAGCGCTTCTGTCCCACGTAGCGACGGTGAAGATAGCGCTCCATCCCCTCTGCTGCTATCAGCCGACGCAGCAGACGTCGACGTTTCTCCTCTTCCAGAATCGGTCGGCCACGCTGTCCCTCCAGATAGTTCTGGATCCAGCGTTTCTCAGCAGTGCTGAGGATGTGCATATATTCGGTGCCAATCGAACCGCAGTAGGTCGAACGGGTGATATCGAGAATCTCGCTCAACGTGGCCCGCTCCGGGCCGACCAGTGAACCGGTGTTATAGAGCGTTTCACAATCGGTATCGGAGAGGCCGTGGTGATCGAGTCGCAGCTCAGGAATATCGGGGATTTCGCGCTGACCGAGGGGATCGATAGCGGCGAGCTGGTGGCCACGGAAGCGGTAGGCGTTGATCAGCTGCAGCACATGCACCTGTTTACGACTCTGCTCCGCCTCCTCCTTACTCAGCTCACAGACGGCGTTGGTTTGACGATTGAAGTGGCGGAACTGTTCACGCACACCATGATGGGAGCGGTCGGGACCATCCGATTCACTGATGCGCTGCTCAAAAAAGGCTCGCCACCGCTCATCGAGCTGATCGGGGTCTTTAATGAAATTATCGTAAAGCTGTTCGATATAGGCGGCGTTTCCGCCATCAAACATCGACGACTGCCACCGCTCCTGAATAGATGGCGGCACCTCTATCGCCGAGTCTGCACCTGAAGATTGTTGCCCATTTTTCTTATCTGCCACGCCTCCACCTTTGCCCCTACGGCGGCATCTTAATCACGGATCCAGCCAGTACCCGCGTTAGTAGTGAACCTAGGCTATGGCAAACATTTGCGCAAGCAATTAATCGACCGATAAATAATCGTTAGCCACCCGATCACAGCACTTCGCTACCAAATAGTGTTTACCGCTACCCAGACCTCTTTAGCTCATACCTCAGAGATTTGACAAACAACGCTAATGAGAATTACAATCATTTACAACAATTCCCCCTGTAAGCCTTGAGAACGATTCGATGAAACAACTCCTCACAGCCATCCTGATGTGGCTCACCCTCCCCGCGTATGCCAGCGAAACTCAACAACTTCTGCAACTGCTCGACTACGTAGGCGTCGACTACGCCGAGGCGGTTGAGAACGGCAAGATCATCAACAGAGGTGAGTACAACGAGATGGTTGAGTTCTCCAGTGCAATCTCAGAATCGATCGCGACGCTACCTTGGAGCGAGATCAAACCGGCGCTGAAAATTGATGCGCAACAGCTGGTCGATACAATCAACGCCCGCCAGCAGAGCAGCGTTATTATTGAACTGACCGCTGCGATGCGTCGACAGGTGATGAACGCCTACGAAGTGGTCTCAGTTCCCGGCAAAGCACCCGACACTCTCCTCGCCCAGCAGCTCTATCAAGAGAACTGTGCAGCCTGTCATGGTGAGACGGGGTTAGGCGACGGCACTGCTGCAAACGGCATGGAACCGGCCCCCACCAACTTTCTCGATATCGAACGCCACCGGCAGCGCACTCTGTTTGGCCTCTACAACACCATCACCCTCGGCGTGAGCGAGACCGGCATGCGCCCCTTCAATGAGCTGAGCGACCATGAGCGCTGGTCACTCGCCTTCTACGTCGGCGCACTCCCTTACACCAACGTCAAAGCAACATCAGAGGGCGTTAACGGACTCAACACCCTTCAGCAGATTACAACCACCACCCCGGCCGATGCCGAATTGCATTTCGGCACCAAGGGTCTGGTCGCACTCTCCACCTACCGCAACCACCCCGGCTCACTATTCAGAGGCAAACGTACGCCACTCACACTCAGTCGAGAGCTGCTTGCATCTAGCCTGCAACACTATGTTGAGGGTGATCATGAACAGGCACAGAAACTCGCCGTCACCGCCTATCTCGAGGGCTTTGAGATGGTTGAGGCGACTCTTTCTCTCAAGGCACCCGAGCTAAGCAAAGAGATCGAGACGGAGATGGGCGCCTATCGCAACGACCTGCGCAAGGATCTTGGCATCAAGCAGGCGACCAAACGTCAGCAGCAGATCGACGTGATGCTCGCCGTTGCCCACGATCTATTGATGCAGAAGAGCCTCTCCAGTGGCAGTGCATTCGGCAGCGCCTTCATTATCCTGTTACGTGAAGGACTCGAAGCGATTCTGGTACTCGCCGCACTGATGGCAGTACTGATCAAGACCGGCCGTCGAGATGGCCTCCCCTACCTGCACGCCGGCTGGGTTCTAGCGGTGATCGCCGGAGCCGCTACCTGGTGGGTATCAACCTATCTGCTCACCATCAGCGGTGCACTGAGAGAGATGAGCGAAGGCATCGCCGCACTCACCGCCGCCGGCATCCTCTTCTTTGTCGGCTTCTGGATGCACAGCAAGACCAACGCCGTACAGTGGAAGAAGTTCATCGACCAGACCATGGGCCGCGCACTCGGTAGCGGCACCCTCTGGTCACTGGCCGGACTCTCCTTCATCAGCGTTTATCGTGAGATGTTCGAGACCATCCTCTTCTACCAGGCGATCTGGGTGCAGACCGATGCTGCTGGCCACAACATGGTCATCACCGGAATGATCTCCGCCACCGCCGTATTATTGGTCGTCGCCTGGCTGGTGATGCGCTACAGCACCCAACTACCACTACGCCAGTTCTTCGGCTTCACCGGCCTGTTCCTCTTCATCATGGCAGTGATCTTTGCTGGCAAAGGGATCGAGGCACTGCAGGAGGCGGGGAACATTCCCAGCGACCCACTAAACATGCCGTTCATTGAATTGGTCGGGTTGTCGAACAACACCCAGGGACTGCTGATTCAGTGTGCCATGATTGCGGTGACTGTTGGTTTGATCTGGGGGCGCAGGGTTCGGAGTAATGCCGTTGCCTAGTTGCCCGTAGTTACAATCATTAAGTAGAAAGGGCCTCTTTTAGGTCCTTTCTCTTTGTGTATTGTTAGTGGCGATGATTCTTAATGTTGCTGATATTGAGTGATGGTTTCATGAGGCACGTCCGTGCGCCTCACCCTTCGGGCAGCTTAACGCTGTGCAAATCGGCAATCCTGCCGATTTGTCGCCTTTGACGGCGAAGTACTTTCTCTTGATGTGGCCAAGAGAAACTAACAAGGAGGTCGTTCCTGCGCATCCATGCGCCCGCGACTTCGTGCATCCCTGCGCATCAAAGACATCCCACGACATTGCCCTACATGTACCCTGCGCTTCTCCGATTTCAGGCGCGAGCAGAAACTCGCTACGCTCAAACAGCTGCTCACTTAACCCTGAAACCGCTCCGATGCTTAGCAATGTAGAGGGGTAACACCGTGCGACGAAACTATTAGCAGGACAAATTCCTACGGCTGCTTCATTACACCGCCACATCAATAATGCTACATTAAACACGACAAATGGACTTCATTACTCAAGGAGGATAGATAGATGCCAAATAGCGACATCACTTCTCACATTAAATCAGGTTCAACGGCACGACTCATTCCAGTCGTAGCTGATTCAAAGAAAGAAGAACGGGCCACATCCGTATTACTTTCAGCGTTTAGGTTCGTACCACAATTTGCTGAATCTGTTTTAGCTGAAGCTGGCGCAAAGATTGGGCAAAGAAGCACCATAAAATGCTATACGGAAATCGTATTCAACAACAAAGACTACAACAACCTTAGACCAGACGTGTTGATAGTAGTAACCAGGGAAAGCAGTCTTGGTCAGCGTTAGTCGAATCAAAAGTAGGTAATAACAATCTCAACAAAGAACAGATTGAGAATTATCTAGATTTAGCAAAGGCTATCGGCGCCAATGCACTAATTACCATTTCAAATCAGTTCGCAACCATTCCAACTCATCACCCGGTTTCTGTTTCTAAAACAAAAACACGCTCAGTCGATTTATTCCATTTCTCATGGATGTCGGTTCTATCAAAAGCAGTGATTATGTCTGACAGCAAAAGTGTCGATGATAGAGAACAATCAATGCTTATGAAGGAGTTGGTTAGATACCTAGACCACCCCTATTCAGGTGTATCGCCAATGTCTAGCATGAACTCTGACTGGAAAGACATCTGCTCACAGATTCAACAGGGAGCCACATTAAAGAAAACTGCAAAAGACGTGGAAATGACAGTTTGTAGCTGGCATCAACTATTTAGATATCTTTCTATCACACTCTCAACATCAACCGGCAGCAATGTTTTAGTTGTTCTTCCCCGAACACACACCAAAGATCCGACAATCAAAGTTCACGATGATGCAAACGAACTATCATTAAAATCCACCCTATCTGACGAACTACACATCCCGAATGCAGCCGCCAATATTTCCGTGACAGCTGATTTCATGAGACGCGTTGTTACCATCAGGATGCGATTAAAAGCCCCTGAAGACAGAACGAAGGCAACCGCTTCAATCAACTGGCTTACCAGACAGCTAAAAGGAGTCGAAGACGATTCACTTATTATCAGAGCAATTTGGCCAGGAAAGACACCAGACACTCAAGCAACGCTTCCTATCGTCCTTGATAACCCAAACACTCTTATTCAAGAAGGGATCAATGACATACCAAAATATCTCGAGGTCACACGAATTATTGATTTGGGCGGAAAATTCAAAGGAGCAAAAGTATTTGTAGAGAACATGCTAACTGTTGTTCCCGATTTCTACCGTGAAATAGGACAAAACCTTAAAAAGTGGGTACCTCAACCCCCAAAGGCAAAGGAAAACACACCATCACAATTAAGCAATGAAGGTGACATTGGCGATTCATCTCACTCTGACACCGCCAAACCAAACTTCATTGCTACTCCACCCCAATTCATATCAAGTGAAATCCTGCTAAAGAAACCTACAAATGAATAGAAAGCGATTGGGAGCAGACCACGGTTTTCATCCCTCGATGCAGAACGAGCATCGCAGTCATTCCAGGATTGAGCGAATAACTGTTTGAGCGTAGCGAGTTGTTATTCGTGCCTGGAATGATGAGAAGCGGAGTGGTCCGCGAAGCGGCAAATCGTGGGTCGGCCTTCTCTTTCGTTAGTTTCTCTTGGCCACATCAAGAGAAAGTAACTCGCCGTAAAGGCGAAACCATCAGCCAAGATCAAGCAACATCCGTAATATTGGCAGAGCAGCCAAAATATCCACAAAAAGGCCTCATTAAGAGGCCTTTATCAAAACTAGTGAACTCCACCCGATCCATCACTCCCCTCCTTGGGGCGCAGCAGATCGATTGGGGTGAAGGTCATGGTCGACTCCGGTACGAAGTCGCGATCGAAGACAAACTGATAGTCGTAGATTTCATCCTTACTCACAATACGCACCTGACGCAGATCAGGAATACGCACCGCCAGATAAGTGAGCATCATTACTGCACGCGACTCGTTGCTCTCTTTAACGGCACGAATCAGATGCAGGGCGGTGAAGTGGGCGCGTTGTAGCGCGTTAGGCTCTTCATAGCGATCACCAGCAAGGGTGATGCCTTTGTTCATCTCGAGATCCATCTTCGCCAGCGCCTCGAGCTGCGACTCAGCCAGTTCGTGACTGCGGTCGTACTCCAGCTGTGAGGCGCCGTCGAGAGAGATGACCAGTTTTTCGGCCATGACCGTTCGGCTTAGATCGAGTAGGGGTCGCGCATGACGATGGTGTCAGCGCGATCTGGACCGGTTGAGATGATATCGACCGGAACGCCGATCAGCTCTTCGATCTTCTTGATGTAGGCCTTGGCGTTATCAGGCAGCTCGTCGTAGTTACGAACACCGACGGTGGTCTCGCTCCAACCGGGAACTTCAACGTAGACCGGATTGCACTTCTCGTAGGCATCGGCACCGATCGGTGGTACGTCGATGATCTCGCCATCGTACTCGTAGCCGGTGGCGATCAGCAGTTTCTCAAGGCCATCAAGCACGTCCATCTTGGTCAGGCAGATGCCGGTAAGGCTATTGATCTGTGCCGAGCGACGCAGGCTGATCGCATCGAGCCAGCCGCAACGACGTGGGCGACCAGTGGTCGAACCGTACTCGTGGCCCTGATCGGCGAGGTGTTTGCCGATTGGATCGTTGAGTTCTTCACCGTCGTAGAGCTCGGTCGGGAAGGGACCGGCACCGACGCGGGTGGTGTAGGCCTTGGTGATACCGAGGATGTAGTCGAGATCGCGTGGACCGACACCAGTGCCGGTCGCCGCACCACCCGCAGTCGGGTTGGAGCTGGTGACGTAGGGGTAGGTGCCGTGGTCGATATCGAGCAGGGTGCCCTGGGCACCCTCGAACATGATGTCTTTACCCTCTGCGCGATACTTGTGCAGCAGACCGGTCACATCGGCGACCATCGGACGAATACGCTCGGCCATCGCCAGTCCCTCATCGAGAGTCTTCTGGAAATCGACCTTCTCCACCTTGAAGTAGTGCTCCAGAGCGAAGTTGTGATATTCGAGTACCTCGGCAAGACGTGCGGCGAAACGTTCGCTATCCATCATGTCGCCAACCTTGAGGCCACGACGAGAGATTTTATCCTCATAGGCGGGACCGATAC
The DNA here is from genome assembly GCF_013343005.1 of Candidatus Reidiella endopervernicosa. GTDB lineage: Bacteria > Pseudomonadota > Gammaproteobacteria > Reidiella > Reidiella endopervernicosa. Next base: position 1,436,994 of record NZ_CP054491.1, on the reverse strand, counting down.
CGCGACCGGTGGTGCCGATCGCCTTCTTGCCACGCGCAATCTCACGCGCCTGGTCGAGTGCGATGTGGTAGGGAAGGATCAGGGTACACGCCTCGCTGATGCGCAGACGCTTACTGGCGGGTACGCCGCTTGCCTCCAGCATGTCGATCTCTTTGAGCAGCGCATCGGGGGCGAGCACCACGCCGTTGCCGATCATGCACTCAACGCCTTCACGCAGAATGCCCGATGGGATCAGGTGCAGGACGGTCTTCTTACCGTCGATGACCAGGGTGTGTCCGGCGTTGTGGCCGCCCTGAAAACGGGTGACGGCGCTGGCGCGCTCTGTCAGCAGGTCTACGACCTTGCCCTTGCCTTCATCGCCCCACTGAGTACCGACTACAACGACATTCTTACCCATAATCTCTTCTCTTCTCGGAATATGTAAATTCTTGAATTTAGGAGTGTCGTAACGACACAAAACCGCAGCATTCTACCACCAGTTTCAGGCCGGTGCTTAATCGAGCGGTTCGACCACCCAATCACCGCCCTGCTCGACCAGAACTCGGCTGCAGCCCATCGCCTTCGCGTCGCCCTGCTGACCGGAGAGTTCATGGATAACCCGCTCTCTCTGGGCTCGCAGCTCGAACACCTTCTGATGGAAATCACTATCACCATCGGCGGGAGCAAAGATGGCGTTACACTCGGCCGTTGCCGCCTGCTCGCCCAGTGCCACCAGCGTCTTCAGGTCGGCGCTAAAGCCAGTCGCCGGACGCGCACGCCCGAACACCTTGCCGATCTCATCGTAACGACCACCCTGGGCGATCGCCTGGCCACGTCCGGGAACAAACGCCGCGAAGACGATGCCGGTGTGGTAGCGGTAACCACGCAGCTCGGCCAGATCAAAGTAGAGCGGCGTATTGGGCAGGCGCGCCTCCATCATGCGGGCGATGGCGGTCAGCTCATCGAGCGCACCACGCACATCAGCCCCGGCGTGCTCGAGCACCTCCCCGGCCTCCTTCAGCACCGTGGCATCACCATTCAGGTCGGACAGTGCACGCAGCATCTCCTCGACATAATCATCAATCGAGAGCTTATCGAAAAAGGCATCGATCTCCGGCTTCGCCTTGCGCTGCAGCGCCTCAAACAGAGCTGCCTCCTGCGCACCATTGAGCCCTGCCTGACGGGCAAGCCCGCGGAAAATGCCAACATGGCCCAGATCGACATGTACGTTCTGCACCCCGGTGAGACGCATCGTCTCGAGCATTAGACTAAGGATCTCCACATCGCTCTCGATGCCAGAGTGACCGTAGAGTTCGGCACCGACCTGCAGCGGGCTACGGGTGCCCGAGAAACCTTCGGGACGGGTATTGAGCACGGTACCGAGATAGCAGAGACGGGTCGGGAGATCGGAACGCAGACGATGGGCATCAATACGCGCCACCTGTGGCGTCATATCGGCGCGCACACCGAGCAGACGCCCACTGAGCTGATCGGTGACGGTGAAGGTCTGCAGTTCAAGATCGTGACCGGTGCCGGTGAGCAGCGAGTCGAGATACTCGATAAAGGGGGGCATCACCAGCTCATAGCCCCAGCTATTGTAGAGATCGACAACCTGACGCCGCAGCGCCTCTAGCGCCTGCGCCTGTTCGGGCAGTGCCTCATCGATCCCTTCCGGTAGTAACCAGCGATTCTCTTCACTCATAACGAGTCTCTATTACTCAGTTTCGTTTCAAATTTATGTGGAGCAGGCACTATCTCACCAGATAGAGCAGTGCCACGCCAATAATCATACTGACCAGCCCGGTAATGCGCAGGGCACGATCACTCATCTGCACCATCGTGATCAGCGCACGTCTCAATCCATCCGGACTGAGAAAGGGCAACAGACCTTCGATAATCAGCATCAGTGCGGTGGCTACCCACAGGTTGTTCCAGTCAATCATATTTCTCGGGCTTTCGACACAAAAGCCGGGCCACGTGGGCCCGGACTTAATGATCGCCTGATGGGTTGCGCTTAGCGCTTGCCGTTGGCGTCTTTATAGTACTGGAAGAACTCGGAATCAGGCTTCAGCACCACCACATCATCCTTGCTCTGGAAGGCATTTCGGTAGGCATTGAGACTACGTGTAAAGGCGTAGAACTCACCATCCTTCTCATAGGCCTTGGCGTAAATTTCCGCTGCGGTCGCATCACCCTCACCGCGAATCTTCTCCGCCTCACTATAGGCCTTGGCGACGATAACTGAACGCTGACGGTCGGCATCAGCACGAATACGCTCCGCCGCCTCAGCACCACGGGCGCGGAAGTCCTTCGCCACACGTGCACGTTCGGCCTGCATACGCTGGTAGACCGAGTCACTGACCTCACGCGGCAGATCGATACGCTTGATGCGCACATCAACCACCTCGATACCGAACTCGGCTACACCACGGTTCGCCTCTACGGTGATGATATCCATAATCTGAGAACGTTCACCCGAGACCACCTCCTGGATGGTGCGCTTACCGAACTCGCCACGCAGTCCATCTTTGATGATCTGTGAGAGTCGAATGGAAGCCTGGCGCTCATCACCGGTAGTCGCCTTGTAGTAGCGAGCGATATCGGTGATACGCCACTTAACGAAGAAGTCGACGATGACATTTTTCTTCTCCGAGGTGAGGAAACGCTCTGGCTCTGCATCGAGGGTCAGGATACGCACATCGAATTTGCGCACGTTATTCACAAACGGCAGCTTGAAGTGCAGACCTGGCTCGAGGCTGGTATCGACAATCTCACCCAGACGGAAAAGGATTCCGCGCTGACGTTGATCAACGGTAAAAACCGAAAGCCCAACAATCAGCAGCACAACCAGCGAAATGAAACCTATTAGTGATCTATTCTGGAACATTAGCGAACCTCCCGGCTGCGCTGCGTGTCACGGGCGCGTGTACCACTACTTCTCGGTGTCGACGAACCACCCTGCGGCTCAGGACGGTAGCCGCGCGTTGCGCTCTCTCCCGAGTTACCTAGTGCACCACGCTTCATCATCTGGTCGAGTGGCAGATACATCAGACTATTGCCCCCTTCAACATCGATCAGCACTTTGCTGCTCTTGTTCAACACCGACTCCATCGCATCGATATAGAGGCGCTGACGAGTCACCTCAGGTGCCTTCTGATACTCGGTCAGCAGCTGTTCAAAGCGACTTGCCTCACCTTGTGCCTCAGCAATAACAGACTCTTTATAACCGTTGGCCTCTTCACGCTGACGAGCAGCACCACCACGCGCCTTAGGAATAATATCGTTGGCATAGGCTTCGGCCTCGTTCTTGAAGCGCTCCTCATCCTCACGGGCTCGGATCGCATCTTCGAACGCGCCCTGCACCTGCTCGGGTGGCTGTGCATCCTGCAGGTTAACGCTGGTAACAATCAGACCAGTTTTGTACTGATCAAGTGCTTCCTGAATTAGCCCCTTGGTACGGGCGACCACATCGCTGCGACCCTCCTTCAGTACGAAGTCCATCTCCGATCGACCGACCACCTCACGCACGGCGGTCTCGGAGACCTCTTGCAGGGTTAGGTCAGGATCGCGGACACTGAACAGGTAGGCTCCAGCATCCTTCACCTTATATTGAACGGCCAGTTCGATGGCGACGATGTTCTCATCCTGAGTCAGCATCAGCGCCTTCATCGGCACCGAACGGACCTGATCGACATCGACCTTCTCCACCGTTTCGACCGGGAAGGGCATGTGCCAGTGAGGACCGGGCATGGTGGGCGGTTCGGCGAAGGCACCAAAGCGTGTCACCACGCCGCGCTCTGCCGGACCGACAATGTAGACGCCGGAGAAGATCCAGACCACACCGATAACCGCCGCGATCAGACCAAGGCCGATAGAGATACCGCCACCACTGGGGCGAATGGGGGTGGCACCACCGCCGCTACCGCCTCCACCACCGCCGAAGAGCTTGGAGACGCGCTCCTGCAGCTTGCGAACTACCTCATCCAGATCGGGTGGCTGTTGGCCTCCGCCACGTCCACCCCAAGGGTCTTTGTTGTCACCACCAGGCTCATTCCAGGCCATCGTCTACTCCAAGTTATATGACTCGACGCGCCGATCACGGCACGCAGAGATGGGATTCTATTGACCTTGCGCGGCTGCCGCAAGGCGCTCCTCTTTCTCACCGACCGTCTCGATCAGGCACAGGCCCGACTCGCGCTGCAGCCGCTCAAAATCTCGTTTTGGCATATTGATCGAAATACGCCAGCCACCCTGCTCATCGTGAGCCTCATGCTCCACTGCATCGAGCTGAAACAGCTGTGCACGCAGGCGACCCTCAGCAGATGTAAGCACCGTCTCTCCGACCACACGTTCATTGATAAAGTTCTCGGCCAACGCCTCAATCAGAAGCTCAAGCCCCTCACCGGTAACGGCGGAGAGCCACACCCGGCGTACTCGACCCTGCTCATCGCGCTGTATCCGAGGAGATGCATCGGCCAGATCGATCTTGTTAAAGACCTCGATCTGCGGCACCTCATCGGCACCGATCTCCTCCAGTACGCTGTTGACCTCGGCGATGGTGCTGTCACGCTCCTCATCATGGGCATCGATGATATGCAGCAGAAGATCTGCTTCACGCGTCTCCTGCAGGGTGGAACGGAAGGCGGCGACCAGATCATGCGGCAGCTGACGCACAAAGCCGACCGTATCGGCCAACACCACCGAACCGGCCTGCGGCAGATCGAGGCGTCGCAGGGTCGGATCGAGGGTGGCGAAGAGCTGATCTTTGGCGTAGACCGCTGCACCGGTCACCTTATTGAAGAGGGTCGACTTGCCGGTGTTGGTATAACCGACCAGCGAAACGGTCGGTACCTCGGCGCGGTTACGTGCCCGTCGTCCCTGATGGCGCTGACGCTCGACCTTCTCCAGTCGTCCATTGAGTGTCTTGATCCGAGCGCCGAGCAGTCGGCGGTCAGTTTCGAGCTGCGTCTCACCTGGACCACGTAGACCGATACCTCCCTTCTGACGCTCAAGGTGGGTCCAGCCCCGTACCAGACGGGTTGAGAGATGACGAAGCTGTGCCAGTTCGACCTGCAGCTTACCCTCAAAGCTACGCGCCCGCTGGGCAAAAATATCGAGAATCAGACCGGCACGATCAAGCACCCGGCACTGCAGCATGCTCTCCAGATTTCGTTCCTGAGAGGGAGAGAGGGCGTGATCAACCAGCACCAGTTCGACCCCATCACGATCAACACAGAGTTTGATCTCCTCCGCCTTGCCGCTACCGACAAAGTATTTGGCATCGGGGCGATCACGCGATCCAGTAATGGTAGCGACTGGATCTGCACCCGCAGAACGAGCCAGATCCCTGAATTCCTCCAGGGATCTGGCATCGCAATCTGGTGGGATATCCAGATGGACTAGAACGGCACGCTCGCCGCTCCGGGGGCGTTCAAACAAACAGCTCTCCCCCGCGCGACGGCGGAATTGATCGGTTAGACGTTACCCGGCTCAGGAGCGCCGTCATTACCCGCACCGCCCTGACCGTTGGCGCCCGGCTGAAAGCGGACGTTACGTGCAGGTACAACAGTGGAAATGGCATGTTTATACACCATCTGACTAACTGAGTTCTTCAGCAGCACAACAAACTGGTCAAATGATTCGATCTGTCCCTGAAGCTTGATGCCATTGACCAAAAAAATCGAAACCGGTACACGCTCTTTCCTGAGCGTATTAAGAAAGGGTTCTTGAAGCGAGTGCCCTTTGTTCATAATCACTTCTCCTTTTTTTTATATTCATACTGCTGATTCACCACCAACAAAACGAAAAAAATACTAATAATCTCAATAAGTTCCAGAAAAAATTCCATTTACGCCAAGAAAGTCTAGCACAATATATAGACTGTACCCTGCTAGCTTGGGGCAGAAGGTACCATTTTCAACACCTTTTCTACCAGTTTCGGCGCACCGGTCTCAAACCAGACGGCCTGCTCATCTCTACGCAGCCAGGTGAACTGGCGTTTAGCGAGCTGACGGGTGGCAATAATGCCCCGCTCCACCATCTCATCGTAGCTCAGGCGCTGCTCGAGGAAGTCCCACACCTGGCGATAGCCGACACAGCGAATCGAGGGTTTGTTGGTATCGAGGTCACCACGTGCGTAGAGCCGCTCCACCTCGGCGACAAAACCCTGCTCCAGCATCAGGTGGAAACGGAGTGCGATACGCTCCCGCAGCCGCTCACGATCCGTAGGTGCAACAATGACTTTTACTAAATTAAACGGCAGCTCCGCCGCCGCCCCTTTCTCAAAGTGGCTAGTCAGTGACTCACCACTGATCTCATAGACCTCAAGTGCGCGCTGGATGCGCTGCGGGTCATTTTGATGAATACGCGCTGCGGAGATTGGATCTACTACTGCCAGACGGCGATGCATCTCCACCCAGCCCACCGCCGCCGCATCCGCCTCAAGTCGAGCACGCACCTCCGGATCGGCAGCCGGCATCTCTGCCATACCGTGTTCCAGGGCACGGAAATAGAGCATTGTGCCACCCACCAACACCGGTATTCGGCCTGCGGCGGTAATCTCGGCCATCTCACGCAGTGCATCTTCACGAAACTGCGCAGCTGAGTAACTCTCTGCGGGGTCGAGAATATCGATCAGTCGGTGCGGCGCCTCACGCAGCGTCTCGGCATCGGGCTTGGCGGTGCCTATATCCATCTCACGATAGACCAGTGCCGAGTCGACACTGATGAGCTCGCAGGGGAGTCGACGCACCAGCTCGACCGCCAGATCGGTCTTGCCCGAGGCGGTCGGCCCCATGATGCAGAGCGCGGTGGGTCGTTTGCCAGCCATTGGATTAGCGGCCACGCAGGAAGAGCTTGTCGAGCTCGGTATGACTCAGCTGCACCCAGGTAGGTCGGCCGTGGTTGCACTGACCGCTACGTTCGGTCTGCTCCATATCACGCAGCAGCGCGTTCATTTCCGAAATAGTCAGACGGCGATTGGCGCGCACTGAACCGTGACAGGCGATGGTCGCCAGCACCCCGTTCATCGCCTCCTGCAGACGACGACTGGAGCCGTGCACATTGATATCAGCCAGCACATCGCGCACCAGCGCACCGACATCGGCGTTACGCAGCAATGCTGGCAGCTCACGCACAACCAACGCCTCGGGACCGAGCCGGTCGACCGTAAAGCCAAGCCCACTGAACAGCTCCGTCGAACTCTCGGCCAGATCGGCCTCGGCACGGGTGACGTTGAGCGATTCCGGTACCAGCAGCGGCTGGCTGGTAATGCCATCACCCGCCAACGCATTTTTCATCCGCTCATAGGTGATGCGTTCATGAGCGGCGTGCATATCAACCACAATCATCCCCTGCTCATTCTCGGCAAGGATGTAGATGCCGTGCAGCTGCGCCACGGCATAGCCCAGTGGCGGCGTCTCGGTCGCCTCATGCTCACCCTCAACAGCGGCAGGAGCCTGTTCGGTTGTGGTGTGTAGTGAGGCGTAGCGCTCGACCTGTTCATTCACCGCCAACGGCATACGCTGCTGCTGATAGCGTCCGCTCGATCCACCCTGCGACGAAATCGCACCCTGATAACCGTGACTAACAGGCGGCTGCAGCGCCTCACCAGAAGGGGGCTGCTGCTCCGCTCCTTCACCGGGCCTTACCGAGGCGAGTGCCTCGTGGATGGTGCGATAGAGAAAATCGTGCACCAGTCGCTGCTCACGGAAGCGGACCTCGTGTTTGGCCGGGTGGGCGTTAACATCGACAAGAGTTGGATCGAGTTCAAGGAAGAGTACAAAGGCAGCGAAGCGGCCGTGATAGAGCACATCGGCATAGGCCTGACGCACTGCATGACCGATCACTTTGTCTCGCACCGGACGTCCATTGACATAGAAGAACTGCAGATCAGCCTGACTACGCGAGAAGGTGGGATCGGCGATCCAGCCGTGCAGCCGCAGTCCGACCGCCTCATAGTCGATGTGGTGTGCCTGACTCATAAAGGCATCACCGACCAGCGAGGCCATGCGTCGTTGCTGCTCCTCCACTTCTTCGGCAACGCGCGTCTGCCACACCACCCGCTGGTTGTGGCGCAGCTGGATGGCTACCTCGGGACGCGCCATCGCCTGGCGCTTCACTACATCTTCAAGATGGCGAAACTCAGTCTTTTCTGTCTTGAGGAATTTGCGTCGTGCCGGGGTATTAAAGAAGAGATCGCGTACCTCTATAGTGGTGCCGACGGGATGGGCAGCAGGCGCACTCTCCTGCTCCTGTTCGCGCCCCTCGCTGCGCAACATCCAGCCACGTCCCCCCGTTTCGGTTGCCGAGGTAATCTCGAAACGCGATACAGAGGCGATCGCCGGCAATGCCTCTCCACGGAAACCGAAGCTGACCACACTCTCGAGCTCTTCGAGCGAGCCGATCTTGCTAGTGGCGTGGCGACTCAGGGCCAACGGTAGCTCCTCACGTGGAATGCCGCAGCCATCATCGCGGATACGCATCAGTCGCATACCGCCCTGCTCGATATCAATATCGATCCGCGTGGCACCGGCATCGATACTGTTCTCCAGAAGCTCCTTGATCACGGAGGCGGGACGTTCGACCACCTCGCCGGCGGCGATCTGGTTAATTAGTTGTGGGGGGAGACGCTGGATCGACATGACAAGGTTCGTTATTCAGAGTGCCGCTATTCTGCCACAAGCCTGCAACGAATCCCCACCAGCGCGGGGGCATGGAATCAGGTATCGCCCGATGTGGGGATCTTCAACACCTGACCAACACGAATCCTGTCGCCGTTGATACGGTTCGCCTTGCGCAGTGTCGAAACAGTGACATGGTAGCGTGCGGCGATATGACCCAGCGTATCGCCGCTGCGAATGGTGTGACTCTGCGGCTGACGTGAAGCAATGATGGTTCCCGCCGGGGCCTTGTTTGAGAAGTAGGCACGCACCCCCTTGAGAATGGCGGCCGCCATCTTCTTCTGATGGCGTGGATCGCGCAGCTTGCGCTCCTCCTCCGGATTGGAGATGAAAGCGGTCTCGATCAAAATCGAGGGGATATCGGGCGACTTAAGCACGCGGAAACCGGCCTGCTCCACCCTGCGTTTATGCACCCGCCCCAGCCCCTTGAGCTGATGCAGCACCTTGTCACCAACCTCCAGACTCGCCTCGATGGTGGCGGTCTGTGAGAGATCAAGCAGCACCGAGGCGAGCAGATCATCCTTATCGTCGAGACTGACACCGCCTACCAAGTCGGCCGCGTTCTCACTATCGGCCAGCCAGCGTGCCGCCTCGTTGGTCGCACCACGTGAGGAGAGTACGTAGACCGAGGCACCCCGGGCGCGACGGTCGCGGAAGGCGTCAGCATGGATCGAGACAAATAGGTCTGCATTGGCTCGACGTGCCTTCTCGGTGCGTTTGCGCAGACCGACGTAGTAGTCGCCGTTACGGATCATCACCGGCCGCATGCCCGGCTCACGCTTGAGCAGCTTCTCGAGCTGACGCGCAATCGCCAGCACCACATCCTTCTCACGAGTACCACGACGCCCCTTCGCGCCCGGATCCTCACCACCGTGACCTGCATCGATGGCGATCACCAGATCACGCAATGCAGCTGGCTTGGCAAGCGATTTCACCGCCTTGACCGGCACACTCTTCTTCTTGGTGACACGTTCAGCGGCAAATTCCAGGTCGATCACCAGACGATGTCCATACTCCTGGGTTGGTTTAAGCAGGAAACTCTTTGGTTTGGCCTTCTTGGAGAGATCGAGTACCAGACGCAGATCCTTGCCCTTATTGCGCGGTGCGCTACGAATCGAGGCGAGAACCGGGCCTTTCTGCTGACTGAACTTGGTTTTGAGTTTGGTACTCTTGAGATCGATTACGACGCGATCGGGATTGGGCAAGGTAAAGAGGTTGTGTTCGACCGGTGCACTGATATCGAAGACCAGGCGTGTCTTATCGGGGGCATTCCAGAGTCGGAAATCCTTCACCTCGACGGCTGCGGCAAAGCCGGTCGGCGCAATTAACAACAGCAACAGTAGAATGGTGAATCGTTTCATGAATATCTCCGGCATCCTCCTACCGGTATATTTTCACCAATATTATCTACAAAACAGAGAATTACACAACACTTATCAGGTTATGCGTCATGAAATGGGCGCAAGCCTCAGAAAACCAGGGTAACTTTACTTACCATTGCAGGCCGCTGCGATAGTTACACCCACCTCATTTCTCGACTCAAATTTGAGCAGTCGTGCCTCACCAGCATACTCGATGGTAATGACCAGATCGGCCTGCGGAAGAAAGCCTCGACCATGATCAGGCCACTCTACAAATATGACTGAGTCGGGCTCAATCAGATCGCGCAGCCCGAGAAACTCCAGCTCTTCAGGATCAGCGAGGCGGTAGAGATCGAGATGGAATAGTTGGCGACAACCAATCGAATAGGGCTCGAGCAACGTATAGGTAGGACTACGCACCGCCCCCTGATATCCCATGCCACGCACCACCCCGCGCACCAGGGTGGTCTTACCCGCCCCCAGATCACCGACCAGATAGATTGTCGCACCCGCCTGCAGCGCAGCAGCCAGCCGCTCTCCCAGCTGCTGCATGGCAGCCTCACCTTCGATACGCAACGGATTCACCTGGTGGGATTGAGTAGTGTCGGCAGATAGTCGAACAGATCGCTGGCGAGCAGACCACGCTCACCCGAGGCTGCCGCCAGATCACCGGCGCGGGCGTGGATCGCGGTGGCGAGTCGCGCCGCATCGGCGAGACGGAACCCCTGTGCCAGCAGGGCTGCGGCGATACCGGTGAGTAGATCACCCATACCACCCGAGGCCATACCAGGGTTCCCCTCATTACAGAGGGCGATCATGCCATCCTCGGTCACCGTCAATGTGCCGGCTCCCTTTAAAATAGCGCTACCGCCGTAACGGTGTACCAGCTCGCGGATCGCGTGGTGTCGATCGGTCTGCACCTCTTCGGTGTTGAGACAGAGTAGTCGTGCTGCCTCACCAGGGTGGGGCGTCATAATCCAGTTACCGCGATGCGTTGGATCGAGCGCCAATAGATTGAGTGCATCGGCATCAACGACCAGCGGCTGCGAACTTTCAAGCACTCGGCCCAGTAGCTCTGCCCCCCAATCGCCACGACCGAGTCCAGGGCCGATCGCCACCACCGTGGCGCGCTCCAGTAGCGGCAGTAGATCATCGGCATTCTCGACGCCGTAGCACATCAGCTCGGGACGTGCCGCCAACAGCTCGGTACAGTGCTCACGACGAGTAGCGACTGAAACCAGACCAGCACCGCTACGCAGTCCCGCTTCGGCTGCGAGACGCACCGCACCGGCCATACCGTAGTCACCGCCCACCACCAGCAGATGACCGAAGTCACCCTTATGCGAAGTCGCACGCCGAGGTGTGAGCAGATGGGAGAGTCCGTCGTAATCGATACGTCGCCCGGTTGGAACAATATCCTCGTAACACCCTTCGGGGATCATCAGATCATCGAAGTGAAGTTCACCGCTGTGATCAGGGCCAACGCCGGTCATCAGCCCCGATTTGAGCCCTATAAAGGTCAGGGTTACATCGGCCTTGATCGCCGCCCACAGCACCTCACCGTGTTCGGCGTGGAGCCCGGAGGGTATATCGACCGCCAACACCGGCACACGTTCGGCATTGACCACATCAATCGCCTCGCGCCAGATATCAGTGACCTCACGGTCGAGGCCGATACCAAACAGCGCATCGACAATCAGATCGGCGTGTTCAGTCAAACCTGCAGAAAAGGGCTGAGTCGCGATACCCGCCGCGATTGCATCATCGGCAGCGAGCTTTGCATCTCCCTGCAGATTTGCCACCGGTTCGATGGCAATCAGTTCAACACGAAGCCCTGCCTCATGTGCGAGGCGGGCCGCAACATAACCATCACCACCGTTGTTACCACCGCCACAGAGAATTGCGATACGTGTTGCTTCGGTCCAGCGGGTGCGGATCAGACTAAAGATCGCCGCACCGGCACGCTTCATTAACTCATAACCGGGCGTGGCAAAGCTCTCAATGGCACGCCGATCAAGCTCGCGCACCTGAGCGGGGGAGTAGATATTGTAAGGTAGCCGTTTCATGCCAGTAGTATAGTTCCATAACGATGGAAAATTGCCCACCCACCACAGTTAACCTATCCACAGACGAATTGGCGCAGCTTGCGGCATCGATTGCCAACTGGGCCACTGAGCTAGGTTTCGATCAGATCGGCATCAGCGACACCGACCTGCATGTTGCCGAGATACATCTGCAGCAGTGGCTAAAAGCGGGCGAACACGGCGAGATGTCCTACATGGCCGCACACGGCCTGAAACGCAGCCGACCGGAACTGCTCCACCCGGGCACCCTGCGCGTGATTACCGCACGACTCGACTACTGGCCTGAACAGGGTATGCAGTCAGCGATAGATCTACTCGAGCAGGGTGAGCAGGCCTATATCTCGCGCTATGCGCTGGGTCGTGACTATCACAAGCTGATGCGCAAACGACTGCAACAGCTCGCCAAGCGTATCGAAGCGGCGATCGGCAGCCACAACTACCGGGTCTTCAGCGACAGCGCACCAGTACTTGAGAAACCGCTGGCCGAACGGTCGGGGCTTGGCTGGGTTGGCAAACACACCAACCTGATCAACCAACAGAACGGCTCCTGGTTCTTTCTCGGCGAGGTCTATACCGACCTGCCGCTGCCAACCGTAGAACCTGCGGCCAACCACTGCGGCACCTGCCAGCGCTGTATCGAGGTCTGCCCCACCCAGGCGATCACCGCCCCCTACCAACTCGATGCGCGGCGCTGTATCTCATACCTCACCATCGAACTGCAGGGTGCTATCCCACTCGAGTATCGTGCTCAGATCGGTAATCGCATCTACGGCTGCGACGACTGCCAACTCTTCTGTCCCTGGAACCGATTTGCACAGATGAGCCGTGAGGCGGACTTTCTGCCACGCAATGATCTCGACAATGCGAGCCTGATCGAACTCTTCGACTGGAGTGAGACGGAATTTCTGCAGCGCACCGAGGGCTCACCCATTCGACGTCTCGGTCACCAGCGCTGGCTGCGCAATATCGCAGTAGCCATGGGCAACGCTGCCAGCAGCGAATCGATCCGCCAAGCGCTGCGATCCCAGTCCAGCCATCCATCAGAGTTGGTCCGAGAGCATGTAGCCTGGGCACTGTCACAGCAGGGCCAGTAGCCCCATTTGGTCTGCGCTGCGCTTTCCTCTACTATCGGCGCAATAACAATTTGGAGAGAAACATGGCCCTGACCCAACGCCTTGCCGCATTTATCGTGGCATTCGCCCTCCCCTTTACCAGCTACGCCAGCACCGAGCAGCGTGAAAAGATCAAAGAGGCGATCGATGTTGTCACCGAATCATTCTCCATCCCCGAAGAGGGCATCCCACCGGGAATGCTGAAAAACGCCAAGGCGATCGCCGTTATTCCCGGCATGGTCAAGGTCGGTTTTATTATCGGTGGCCGTTTCGGTAGTGGCGTGGTGATGGTGCGCAGTGAGGATGGTCACTGGAGCAATCCCGCCTTCGTCACCCTCACTGGTGGCAGCGTCGGCCTGCAGGTCGGTGCGCAGTCGACCGATGTGATCCTGATCTTCAAGAGCGACAAGAGCCTCGAGAGCATGAAAAGCGGCAAACACACCCTGGGTGCCGATGCCGGTATCGCCGCTGGACCAGTCGGTCGCTCGGCTGAGGCGGCCACCGATACCGAGATGGAGAGCGAGATCTACTCCTACTCACGCAGCAGCGGCCTCTTCGCCGGTGTCTCACTACAGGGCGCCTCATTCCAGTTTGATGATGATGCCAACGCCGCCTTCTATGAGGAGGGGGTCGAGGTCGATGCAATTCTCAACAATCAGGCAACTCCCTCATCAGAGATCGTCGAGCGCCTGCGCTCCACTCTGGAGCTAGGTGAAGCGGCCAAGCTGGAGATGGCTGTCAAAGAGGCTGCCGCCGAGAAAGAGAAACGTGCCGCACCTAAAGCACCCGAATCGAATCCCAATCCAGGCAAGGGCATTCTCGATATCTGAAACCAGAGACGACTATGAACCGCACAAGGCCGGGTACTCCCGGCCTTGTGCGTTGTTACATGGAGTACGAATAAACTATTGACTCACCATCCTCGCCAGTAGTTGATCAGCCCCAGGGTCGAGCTATCGTGTCCCGTCGCGGCCTCTTCGGCGCTCAGCTTAGGCAGGATCGCGCTGGCCAACTGCTTACCTAGCTCCACGCCCCACTGGTCGAACGAGTTGATCTCCCAGATCACACCCTGGACAAAGATCTTCTGCTCATAGAGGGCGATCAGCGAGCCGAGCGTCTTTGGATCGAGTCGTCGGAACATGATCGAGTTGGTGGGACGGTTACCCTCAAAGATCTTGTGCGGCAGCAGTGCCTCCAACGCCTCTCCCGTCAGCCCCTGCCCCTCCAGCTCAGCGCGCACCTCTGCCTCGTTTTTACCGCGCATCAGCGCCTCGGTCTGCGCAAAGAAGTTGGAGAGCAGCTTGGGATGATGGTCACCGAGTGGATTCTGACTCTCAGCCGGAGCGATAAAGTCAGCCGGGATCAGACGCGTACCTTGATGGATCAACTGGTAGAAGGCGTGCTGACCATTGGTACCAGGCTCACCCCAGATCACGGGACCTGTCGTATAGTCGACCGGATTGCCGTTACGGTCGACCCACTTACCGTTGCTCTCCATATCGCCCTGCTGGAAATAGGCGGGGAAGCGGTGCATATACTGGTCGTAGGGGAGGATTGCATGTGAGCAGGCGCCGTAGAAGTTGCTGTACCAGACACCGAGCAGTGCCATTACCACCGGCAGGTTCTGCTCCAGCGGTGCACTGCGGAAATGCTCATCCATCTCGTGGGCACCGCTCAGAAGTGCCTCGTAATTTTCCATACCGATAGCGAGCACTATCGGCAGACCGATCGCCGACCAGAGCGAATAGCGCCCACCGACCCAGTCCCAGAACTCAAACATGTTATCGGTATTGATACCGAAGGCGGAGACCCCTTCGCCATTCGTGGAGAGGGCCACAAAGTGTTTGGCGATATCGGCCTCACTCGCTCCACTCTCAAGGAACCAGCTACGTGCGGTGTGGGAGTTGGTCAGTGTCTCCTGGGTAGTAAAGGTCTTGGAGGCGATGATAAAGAGCGTCGACTCCGGCTTCACCTTTTTCAGCACCTCGGCGACATGGGTGGCATCGACGTTAGAGACGAAGTGCATATTGAGTTCAGGATGGTGGTAGGGCTTGAGCGCCTCGCAAACCATCACCGGTCCGAGGTCGGAACCACCGATGCCTATATTGACGATATCGGTAATACGCTCACCGCTGAATCCACGCCACTCACCACTACGTACCGAGTCACTAAAGCGGCGCATATGCTCGAGCACCGCATTCACCTGCGGCATCACATCTTCACCATCCACCATCACGGGGCGATTTGAGCGGTTACGCAGAGCGGTGTGCAGTACGGCACGGCCCTCAGTGAGGTTGATCTTCTCACCACTAAACATTCGATCGCGCCACTGTTCCACCTGCTGCTGTCGGGCAAGCGCAAACAGCAGCGGCATCGTCTCTGCAGTAATACGGTTCTTGGAGTAGTCGAGCAGCAGATCGTTAAAATTAAGCGAGAAGCGACTAAAGCGCTCCGCATCCTCTGCAAAGAGCTCGCGCATCTGTAGCGGCTCGATCTGCTGGTGGTGACTCTTAAGCGCCTGCCACGCGCTCGACTCGACAAGTGTCGACATGATTCTTCCTCGTAGTAAAAATTTTGTTAACGGATGTTAAACGAACTCAGGACTCATCATCCATCGAGTTGCGCCAGTGCTGGTCGTGCTCAAAAAGGCTACTCGCTTCGGGCGGCCCCCAGCTACCAGCGGGGTAGGTGTTGATGTAGTCGCGCTCGGTCGCCCACACCTTGAGCACTGGGTCGACCACCTGCCACGCCCAGTTGACCTCATCGGCACGCAGGAAGAGCGAACGATCTCCCTCGATCACATCGAGCAGTAACGCCTCGTAGGCATCGAGCTGACTGCTGGCAATGCTACAACTACTCGCATCGAGGGTAGTGGTATGTGAGCGCAGCTCCAGCCCCGGCTCCTTCACCTGTAGCTGCATACGTAGACACTCACTCGGCTGGATGCTCATCAATACCCAATTGGGTTTGAGCTGCTCAATCGGCGTCTCACGAAACAGCTGCTGTGGTGGGTGCTTGAAGCGAATACTGATTTGGGATGCGCCCCGCTCCATGCGCTTTCCAGTGCGCAGATAGAAGGGCACATTACGCCAGCGCCAGTTATCAATATAAAGCTTCAGCGCCGCGTAGGTCTCGGTGGTGCTATCTGAAGAGATCCCCTCCTCATCAAGATAACCCGGTACCGACTCGCCTTTAATGTTGCCAGCGGTGTACTGGGCGCGGTAGGCGTGTGCGTGCACAGCATTCTTGGGAATGGCACGAATCGAGCGCAGCACCTTCACCTTCTCATCGCGTAGCGCCTCGGCATCCATACAGGCGGGGGTTCCATCGCCACCAGCGTGAGCAACTGCAGCAGGTGACTCTGGATCATATCGCGCAGCGCGCCGGCACCATCGTAGTAGGAGCCGCGACTGCCGATACCGAGATCCTCGGAGTGGGTGATCTGCACATGATCGATGTAGTTACGATTCCAGAGCGGCTCGAGCATCAGGTTGGCAAAGCGGAATACCAGTACGTTCTGCACCGTTCCCTTACCGAGATAGTGATCGATACGGTAGAGCTGCTTTTCGGAGTAGTGGCGCTGCAGACGCCGATCCAGCATCTGCGCACTCTCCAGGTCGTAACCAAACGGCTTCTCGATCACCAATCGACGCCAGCCACCCACCTCCTGGTTAAGCCCCACCTCAGCGAGCAGTTCACTGACCACCCCAAACTCGGCTGGACGGATCGCCATGTAGAAGACCAGATTGGGTGGCAGCGCTGGATTTTCCGCCAACAACTGCTTGAGTCGCTCATAGGCGTGGATGTCGGACATGTCGCCCTGGAAGAAGTGCAGCCGCTTGAGAAAGCGCGCCATAAGCTCAGGATTGGGCCCCTGGCGCAGTTTCGGCTCGAGGATCTTCTCCACTTCTGCCTGCCACTGTTCGGAGCTCCACTCACGTCGACCAAAACCAACGATTGAGAGACCCTCGGGAAGTCGTCCCGCCTCCTCGAGATGGTAGAGCGCGGGCAGTAATTTGATCTGCGCCAGATTGCCGGTGGCACCGAAAATGACAAATGTGCAGGGATCGAGCATCGCTAATTCGCATCCTTGATATTGTGACCGCCGAAGGCGTTGCGCATCACCGAGAGCAGGCGATTGCCGTAGCCGGTCTCATCCTGACTGGCGAAGCGCATCTGTAGCGCCAGGGTCATCACCGGTGCCGGCACACCCTGCTCTATCGCCTCGATTGCGGTCCAGCGTCCTTCGCCGGAGTCGGCCACGTAAGGTGCGATCTGTTCTAGCTTGGTATCGGATGAGAGTGCCTCGGCAGTGAGATCGAGCAGCCAGCTACGCACCACTGAACTATGTCGCCACAGTTCAGTGATCTGCGCCAGATCGAGATTAAACTCCTCCTTGCCATGCAGCAGATCGAGCCCCTCAGCGAAGGCCTGCATCATGCCGTACTCAATGCCGTTGTGGATCATCTTGGTAAAGTGGCCGGATCCGATCGGACCGACATGGGCCCAACCACGATCATCGGCAGGCGCCAATACCTTTAGTACCGGCTCGATAGCGGCAACCGCCTCCTCCTCACCGCCGACCATCAGACAGTAGCCATTGGCCAGTCCCCAGATGCCGCCCGAGGTGCCGCTGTCGATGAAGTTGATCTTATGGTCGGCCAGCATCACGCCGCGCAGCTGGCTGTCCTGGTAGTTAGCGTTGCCACCATCGATGATGGTATCGCCCTCGTCAAGCAGTGGGATCAGTGCCTCGATCGCCTGCTCGGTCGGCTCGCCACAGGGGAGCATCAACCAGACGGCACGTGGTGCATCGAGTTTTGCAACCACGTCAGCAAGCGAATCGGCGCCGATCATCCCCTCCTCATCGGCCAGCTGTTCAACGATTGCCGAACTGCGGTTGTAACCCACCACCTCAATGCCACCACGACGCAGACGCCGTGCCATGTTACCGCCCATCTTGCCGAGCCCAACCAATCCGATCTTCATTCTTTTTATCTCCCCTGACGCTGAAATGGCACTATCGGGTAAACTACCGCACTTGGCGTCCCGTCTGATGCTTATCTCTAGCACAAGGTGGGGCGATATAACACCTGATCGTTCCGTAATGAAGTTGAAACTGAAATAGACGCATCATGAAAGTACTCTTCGTCACCAGCGAGGCACACCCACTGATCAAGACCGGCGGTCTCGCCGATGTCTGTGGCAGCCTGCCGATTGCCCTCAAGCGCCAGCGCCAGGATGTACGTGTGGTACTGCCTGCCTATCCACAGGTGGTGGCAAAGGCCGGTGCATTGAAACTGCTCGCCGAAGTTACGCTACCCGATAGCAGTCAACCGGTGCGCATCCTTGCGGGACAGCTACCCGAGAGCAAGGTACCGCTCTATCTGGTCGACACACCCGAGCTGTTCGATCGTGACGGCGGCCCTTACGGTGACCAGCACGGTGAGGATTGGCACGATAACGCCGAACGCTTCGCACACTTCTCTCAGGTGGCAGTCGAGATCGCGATGGACCGTGCCGGACTCAACTGGCAGCCGGAGCTGGTCCACTGCCACGACTGGCAAAGTGGTCTGGTACCGGCGCTGCTCAGCCTCGAAGAGAATCGCCCCAAAACCCTTTTCACCATCCACAACCTCTCCTATCAGGGCCTCTTCGACCACCTCACCTTTGCCCGCCTTGGCCTCGCCGATTCGCTCTGGCACATGCATGGACTTGAGTTCCACGGCATGCTCTCGATGATCAAGGGGGGGCTGATCTACGCCGACTGGCTCACTACCGTCAGCCCCACCTACGCACGCGAGATCCAGACCGGCGAATATGGCTATGGGCTGGAGGGGCTGCTGAGTCATCGCGCTGATCGACTCATCGGCATCCTCAACGGGATTGATGATGAGATCTGGAATCCCAACCGCGATGCGCTGATCGAGCACCCCTTCAACGCCCACAAGCTAAAGGGCAAGGCGGCCAATAAAGCGGCTCTACAGTCGCAGCTTGGTTTGACCGTCGACAGCAAACGTCCACTGCTTGACTGGTCGGGCGTCTGGTGGAGCAGAAGGGGATCGACTTAGTGATCGAAAACCTCCCCTGGCTACTCGCCCGAGGGGCGCAGCTAGCACTGCTCGGCAGTGGCGAGTCGCGCTTTGAGTCGGTACTACTCGATTTCGCCAAGGACTACCCCGACCAGATCGGACTCGAGATCGGCTACAACGAACAGCTGGCGCACCGTATTGAGGCGAGCGCTGACCTCTTCCTGATGCCCTCCCGTTTTGAACCCTGCGGTCTCAATCAGCTCTATAGCCTGCGCTACGGCACCGTACCGGTAGTGCGTAGCACCGGTGGACTGGCCGATAGCGTGATACACGCCGATGCCGAGAGCATGGCTGACGGCAGTGCAACCGGTTTCCGCTTTGAGCACGCCGACATCGGCGGCCTGCGATGGGCGTTAGGTGAGGCACTGAATCTCTTCAATAGTGACCCCAAGGGGTGGCAACAGCTGGTTCGTAATGGCATGCGCCAGGATTTCAGCTGGAAGTCGAGTGCCCACCACTACATAGAGCTCTATCACAAAGCCCTCTCCTGAGAGTGGGCATCTGTAACAGATCGTAGGGTATAATCGCCCGCTGCCAATTTTAGTAACGAGGATTTTCCGGTTTGAGTAAAGCAGACACGGGGCTACAACAAGCCGCCAAAACCTACTATGACAAACCACTGCGTAGTCGGGTTAAACTCTTTGGTAACCTGCTCGGTAACGTGCTTAGCAGCCAGACCGGGGGCAACGTACTCGCCGCTGTTGAGACACTGCGCAAGGGCTACCTGAAGCTGCACAAAGAGGAGAATCCTCAGCTCCGCTCACGCCTCAACCACCTGATCAAGGACCTCGATCCGGAGACCCTGACCCACGTGGTACGCGCCTTCAACACCTACTTCAGCCTGGTCAACATTGCTGAGGAGGCTTACCAGCACAAGCGTCGCCGCCAGCAGGTCCGCAGTGGCGGAACGCTCTGGACCGGCTCATTCAAGCGCACCCTCGAAGAGTTCACAGAGCTCGACTACAGCGCCGAGGAGCTGCAGGCGCTGTTCAACCGTACCGCCTACATCCCGGTTTTCACCGCCCATCCCACCCAGTCGAAACGTCGTACTGTGCTTGAGGCACTACGTCGCATATTCGTCACCGCCGAGCAGCTCAACGACACTCGCATCGGCAAGGAGGAGCGCGCTGAGATCACCCAGGCGGTGCAGAACGAGATCCAGACCCTGTGGAAGACCGATGAAGTGCGCGTACACCGTCCACAGGTGACCGACGAGGTGCGTAACGGCCTCTTCTACTTCCGTGAGTCGCTATTTAAAGCTGTACCGCAGACCTATCGTTATCTGGAGAAGGCGGTCACCAAGGTCTACGGCGATGATTCCGCCATCAAGGTCCCCTCCATGATCCAGTTCGGTTCATGGATTGGTGGTGACCGTGATGGCAATCCCAACGTTACCCCCGAGGTAACCAAGACAGCACTACGACTCCAGGCGCGCGAGGTGCTGCGCGAGTACCTACGCCAGATCAATAACATCAGCCGTCTTTTGACTCAGTCGAGCTCACTCTGCAAGCCGACCAGCGCCTTTAGCAATAGCCTGGCGAGCGACGAAGAGCAGCTGCCGCACGTCTTTGCCGACTCTCCCAACCAGTTCAGCCATGAGCCCTACCGTCGCAAGCTCTACTTCATGCGCCACCGCATTGAGTGTGGTCTAAATGGTGTGCGACAGAAGATCGACGACAACGAGCTTGATAGCGACAGTATCGTTGAAGGGCCCTGCTTCGCTTATAACGATGAACATGAGTTCCTGCAGGATCTCTACCTGATTCGCGACTCACTCTGCTCACATGGCGATGGTGCAATTGCCGACGGCAAGCTAAAGGATCTGATCCGCCTGGTAGAGAGTTTCGGCTTCTATCTGGTTCATCTAGATTTGCGCCAGGAGTCGACCCGCCACAGCGATGCGGTTACCGACATCCTCAATAACATGGGCAGCGACTATGCCAGCATGGATGAGAGCGAGCGCCTACAGAGACTCAGCGCGCTGCTTGATGACCCAGCTGAGAAGGCGTTCGATCGTAGCGCCCTGAGTGACGACACCCGTCAAACCCTCGAAGTCTTCGAGGTAATGGTGAAGATGCGTGAGGAGATCAGCCCCGACGCCTTCGGTACCTACGTTATCTCGATGACTCACGCCGCCAGCCACGTGATGGAGGTCATGTTCCTTGCCCATCTGGCCGGTCTTGCTGGCAAACGTGATGGCGAGTGGCACAGTGAAATTCGCATCTCGCCACTGTTTGAGACCATCGACGACCTCGCCCATATCGATACTGTGATGTTGAAACTGCTCGACAATCCCACATACGCCGCCCTTCTTAAGGCGTCGGGAAATCTGCAGGAGGTAATGCTCGGCTACTCCGACTCCTGTAAGGATGGCGGTATTCTCGCCTCCAACTGGAACCTCTACCAGGCGCAGAAGAAGATCATCGACATCAGCGATAGCCATAAGATCGAGTGTCGCCTGTTCCACGGTCGTGGTGGCACCATCGGTCGAGGCGGTGGCCCAACCCACCACGCAATCCTCTCGCAGCCTCCGGGCACCGTACACGGTCAGATCAAATTCACCGAACAGGGTGAGGTGCTCTCGACCAAGTACAGCAACACCGAGACCGCCACCTATGAGCTGGCGATGGGCATCACCGGCCTGCTCAAGGCGAGCCGCGCCACGGTCAAACCGATCGAACAACCCGACATGAGCCACTATCTCGAGATCATGGAGAAACTGGCGGGCCTGGGCGAGAAGTCCTATCGCGGCCTGATCGATGAGACCCCCGGTGCACTCGACTATTTCTACGAATCGACACCGGTGAGTGAGATCGGTCTGCTCAACATCGGCTCACGCCCCAGCCATCGCGCCAAGGGCGACCGCTCCAAGGGATCGATCCGAGCCATTCCGTGGGTCTTCGGCTGGGCTCAGTCACGCCACACCCTGCCCGCCTGGTACGGCATCGGCGAGGCGATCTCCACCTGGCGCGGTGACAACCCTGAACGTCTTGCTACTCTCAAGACGATGTATCAGGAGTGCCCCTTCTTCCGCGCCTTGCTGAGCAACACCAAGATGGCCCTCTCCAAGGCCGATACCGAACTGGCCGCCGAGTACGCCAGCCTGAGTACCGACCAGGAGGTTGCCCAGCAGATCTACCAGCGCATCAGTGATGAGCACAAACGGACCTTGAGCGAAGTATTGGAGATCTCGGAGAAACAGGGTCTCTATGAAGAGAATATGCCACTGGCCCTCTCATTGGCGCGCCGTAATCCCTATCTCGACCCGCTCAATCACATCCAGATTACGCTACTGAAGCGCTACCGTGATGAGAGCCTGAGCGAGGATGAGCGTAACCGCTGGCTCGATCCGCTACTGCGCAGCATCAATGCAATTTCGGGTGGTATGCGCAATACGGGTTAATCGCTCTAATCTGCAGCCTGCAGAAACAACAAAGCCGCCCATATGGGGCGGCTTTGTTGTTTGTAACGCTCAGAAACTGGGGAGTAGCCGAAGAGGCTAGTTGACTATCACCTAGGCGACCTGGACAGGAACGCTGTTGCTACGACCCTTGATATCGTTGCTCTCATTGAGATAGATCAGAGTCGGTTTGAAGTTGGCCACTTCGTGCTGCGCCAATCTAGCATAGGTGCAGATAATCACTCGATCACCTGGCTGCGCCTTGTGCGCGGCGGCACCGTTGACAGAGATTACGCCAGACCCCGCCTCGGCACGAATAGCATAGGTAGTAAAACGCTCGCCGTTGGTGATGTTGTAGATCTCGATCTGCTCGTACTCATGGATCTCAGCGGCCTCGAGCAGGGCGCCATCGATGGCACAGGAACCCTCATACTCAAGCTCGGCGTGGGTAACGCGGGCTTGGTGTAACTTCGATTTGAGCATGGTTAACTGCATGGAGGAGATCTCTCCGAAAAAACACAACAGGGCCGGCGATTATCCCTGATCACGACCCATCCATCAACGTTACCGGCAGATTATCGATCAAACGTGCCTTTCCGAGGTAGGCAGCAGCTAGAATCACCAGTCGCTGGGCATCAGGTTTAGGAGGAGCCAGCTCATCGGCATCGCGTATGGCGAAATAGTCCGACTTAAAACCCATTGCATCCAGTTTATCTGCACATTCGCGTTCAATCGCCACAAACTCACGCTCACCGCGTTGAAGTCTATCAGCGGCAATATTGAGTACTTTATAGAGTCCTGGCGCGGCTTTTCGTTCCTCTTCAGTAAGGTAGCCATTGCGTGAACTCATCGCCAATCCATCCGGCTCACGCACCGTCGGCTCACCAACAATCTCGACCCGGAAGTCGAGATCACGCACCATGCGACGAATTACCAAGAGCTGCTGAAAATCCTTCTCACCAAACAGCGCCACATCGGGCTGCACCATGTTAAATAGCTTGCTGACTACGGTGGCGACACCAACAAAGTGTCCAGCACGCGAGGCTCCACAAAGGATATCTGAGAAGTGAGGCACCTCAACCAGGGAGAGGTTCTCTCGACCGTGGGGATACATTTCGTTATCGGTCGGGGCAAAGATCAGTGCCGTCGGCGTTTCTGCCAATTTTTCGCTATCTTGCTGCAGGGTACGCGGATAGCGACTGAAATCACCTGTATCGTTGAACTGGATCGGATTGACATAGATGCTGACCACCACCCGTTCGGCATGCTCGGCCGCTCGTTCGGCTAGCTGAAGATGTCCACGGTGGAGATTACCCATGGTGGGCACAAATGCGATGCGCTCACCGGCGCGTCGCCACTCAGACACCTGTTCTCTGAGGGCACTAACACTATCGACTATCTGCACCATTACAAACCAACTATCTCTAACGCCCTAAAAACTGTGCCCTTCCGCCGGAAACTCACCCACCTTAACGGCTGCAACATAGGCAGCAACGGCATCCTGGATATCATCAGCATCCGCCATGAAGTTGTGGGCAAATTTTGGAATACGACCCGGAGTGATACCAAGCAGATCGTGCAGCACCAGCACCTGACCATCGCAATCGACGCCAGCCCCTATACCGATCACAGGTATCTCCAACTCTTTGCTGATCGCTGCCGCCAATGAGGCTGGCACACACTCCATCACCAGGGCATCGGCCCCCGCTTCCTGGAGCGCCAGCGCATCGCGTTTCATCTCCTCGGCACGCTCACTCTCTCGACCCTGAACGCGATACCCACCTAGCTTATGCACCGATTGGGGCTGCAGACCAATATGCCCACAGACCGGAATACCACAACCACTCAGGCGACGAACAACCTCAACCTGATCACGCCCTCCTTCGAGCTTGACCATCTGCGCACCGCCCTCTTTCATCAGACGAGCCGCACTCTCAAGTGCCTGCTCAAGGGTGGCATAACTCATGAAGGGGAGATCAACCATTAACAGCCCACGCTGTACGCCACGCGCGGCACAGCGGCTATGGTAGATCATCTCATCAAGGGTAACCGGGATGGTGGTCTCCCGCCCCTGCACCACCATGCCGAGTGAATCCCCGACCAGGATCACCTCAACACCTGCCGCATCTATCAGAGAAGCGAAAGAGGCATCATAGGCGGTCAGCGAGACGATCTTCTCCCCTGCCCGCTTCATCTCGGCAAGGGTAGTTGTTGTCACCTGCTTCAAATCACTCATGCAACCTTCTCCAATACATTTCAACTTCTCCGATTAAAGCGCGACGGGCATCGGATTGAGATAGTGTCGTCCACTGCGAACCAAGGCGATGTGCTCGAGCAACATCTGGTAGTCACTCTGGTTGTTGACCAAATCGATCTCCGAAGCGTTCACAATCAGTAGCGGCGCATCACTGTAATGGTAGAAGAAGCCAGTATAGGCGTCAGATAATCTTTGCAGATAACTCGAATCGATCTGACGCTCGTAACCAATTCCGCGCTTGGCGATCCTCGTCAGCAATACATCGATAGGTGCCTGAAGATAGATCACCAGATCGGGGACTAGCGTGTCGACCGTTGTACTTTGATAGACCTGATCGTAGAGCTGCAACTCATCATCATCGAGAGTTAGCTGTGCAAAGAGGCGATCCTTATCCATCAAAAAATCTGAGACCCGTACCGGGCTAAACATGTCACCCTGACGCAGCTCATTCATCTGGCGCACGCGCTGCATTAGAAAGAATAGCTGGGTGGGCAGCGCCGCCTGCTTTGGGTTCTGATAGAAACGCTCGAGGAAGGGATTCTCATCCGCACCCTCTAGCAGTAGCTCAGAGTCAAAGGTCTCAGCCAACCGTCTGGCAAGCGTACTTTTGCCTACTCCGATCGGCCCTTCAACAACGATAAATCTTGGGTTTTCCATGCTATTTAAAGCACCTCATCCAGGCGTTGCAGACCATCGCGCGGGCAGGCTGATATTAACTCGCCCAAGCTACCCCGCCCTGGGATAACAAGATCATCTGCTGCAATTTCACGCAAAGGATACAGAACAAAGGCACGTTCGTGGATACCTGCGTGAGGGACAGTGAGACGTTTGCTCTCAATCAGCTCACAACCATAGAGCAGCAGATCGAGATCGACCGTTCTCGGCCCCCAGCGCTCACCCTTGCGCACCCTACCCTGACGCCGCTCAATACGCTGTAGCTCATCGAGCAATAGTTCTGGGGAGAGTGAGGTATCAATTGCGGCCACTGCATTGATGTAGTCGGGTTGATCTGGCGGCCCCATCGGTGGACTAGCGTAGAGGCGAGATTGTGCGATCAGCTGAGTCTCAGCTAAATTCTCAAGGTTTGTTAACGCCGTTTTTACCTGCTGAATCGGATTTTCAAGATTACTGCCCAGACCGATATAGGCGCGAACCGATGCGCTCAACCATCCACCTCGGTATTGCTTTTTTTGGCTGCAGGGCGCTTACGACGACGGCGACGTTTTTTCTTGCCGCCTTCGCCACCGACCTTCTGAACCATCTCCTGGCGCTCCTTCTCACCCACCTCCTGATAGCGAGTCCACCAGTCAGCGAGCGACGCCTCTACCTCACCGCTTTTGGCGCGTAGCAGTAGCAGATCGTAAGCTGCTCGGAAGCGTGGATGCTCATGCAGACGCGCAGCGCGTCGTCCGCTGCGCTGGGAGAAGCGTGGTTGCAGACTCCATATCTCGCGCATCGGCATACTGTAGCGTTTTGGAATCGATGTGTGTTGCGCCTGCAGGCTCGCCACCTCACCACCGGCACGCTGCATCGCCTGAATCTCACTCGTCGCCTCTTCTGACTTGAGTAGTGCATCGGCTCGGTGACGAACCGACTCCCAAAGGAGCGCTGCAAACAGAAAGGCAGGGCTAACGGGCTTACCGATACTGATACGTTTGTCGGTATTTTCTAGCGCACTCGCAACCAGCGTGATCGGAAAGTGCTCCTCTTCGTGGGCCAGAACGGCCTCAGTCAGCGGGAAGAGATAGTTGAACAGGCCATAGTGGCGCAGCATTTCGAAGCTCTGTAGGGCTTTGCCGCCCTGAAACAGCTTCAACACCTCTTCGAACAGGCGTGCTGGAGAGATGTCTTCAAGCAGATTGGCAAGGCGATGAATCGGCTCAGCACAATCGTCGTGAATAGTGAAGCCAAGTTTGACCGCGAAACGAGCTGCACGCAGCATCCGCACAGGATCTTCACGATATCGCGTCTCTGCATCACCAATCAGACGTAGAACACCATTGCGCAGATCATCAAGCCCCGTTGCGTAGTCGAGCAACGCATAATCATCAATATCGTAGTAGAGCGCGTTGACAGTGAAGTCGCGGCGTATCGCATCCTCTTCAATGGTACCGAAAACGTTATCACGCAGGATTCTGCCATTCTCATCGTCAACACTGGCAACCTTGTCATCGCCCTCAGTGCCTTGATGCGAGCCACGGAAGGTCGCCACCTCGATGATATCGTGCCCAAAGTGAACGTGTGCGAGACGAAAACGTCGGCCAATGAGACGGCAGTTGCGGAATACGCGACGCACCTCCTCCGGAGTTGCATCAGTAGCCACATCGAAATCTTTTGGCTCAAGACCGAGCAGCAGATCACGCACACCACCACCCACCAGACAGGCGTGATAGCCAGCATCTTTGAGGCGGTAGAGCACCTTCAGGGCGTTATCACTGATGTCGCGCCGGGAGAGATTATGCTCAGAACGAGGAATTACGTTAACAATACCGATGATTATGCTCATAACTAACTGTTAATTAAGGTTGTTTTTTTGTTGTAGAAATAGAGAGCGCAGGTATAATAGCACGCCTGTTCGGTAGGACCAGCCTGGTCAGACTAAATAGATGCTCCGTTCGTCTAGCGGTAAGGACACTGGCCTCTCACGCCGGTAACAGGGGTTCGATTCCCCTACGGAGTACCACATTCCCCTCCCAACGCCCATATGTGACAATTTTGTCACATTATTACATTCAGACTCTTTTATAGAGTTCGGTTGGTGCCATTCCAGTGCATTATTACTAAACGACAATATCTCTAGCCGATTGTTTTATTAGTTATTTTTGTCTATACATCACAGAAAACACAGACTGGCATCCTCTTTGCTTCTACTGATACGCCTGTATCTTGCTTTTGGTTAACTTGAGCCAGAGTCAAGTTCAGACAAATGAGCTCATTTATTACCCAATCAAGTACACAATATAGATTTCACGCTTTAGGAGAATGACCATGAAGAAAATGCAACAGGGTTTCACACTGATCGAACTTATGATCGTAGTCGCGATCATCGGTATTCTGGCAGCCATCGCACTACCCGCTTACCAGGACTACACCAAACGCTCACACGTCACCGAGGGCCTGAACCTCGCTGCCGGTGCCAAGGCTGGTGTTGCTGAGTACTTCTCAAGTAAGGGTTCATGGGGCTCCAACAACACCTCAGTTGGCCTGCCTCCATCAGGCAGCATTACCGGTAATGCGGTTAATAGCGTAAGCGTAGCTACCAGCATCATTACCATCACGTATAAGACCGAAGTTGAATCAGGTGCAACCGTTACACTTAGCGCATCAGCTGCTTCAGGCGGTTCAATTGCATGGACTTGCGCAGCAGGTAACGCAACCATGAAGAGCAAGTGGCTCCCAGCCAACTGCCGCTAAGCAACACCTTAGAATTGGCTAGGATGACTCAATTCATGAGCATCCTAGCCATTATTCTTCATGATTCATTTTGAAAATGCCTACAGAAATACGGAATTTGAACACCATGAACACGGTCAATAGATTGAAGGGATTTACCTTAATTGAGCTAATGATTGTGGTTGCAATTATCGGAATTCTTGCTGCTATTGCAGTGCCTGCATACAATGTTTATACAAAAGAGCGCATGTAGCAGAGGGACTCTCCTTAGCAGGATCATCAAAAATTGGTCTAGGTGAGTTTTATCTGAGTAATAGCACTTGGCCATTAAACAATACCAGCGCGGGACTACCAGTGGCTGGCAGCATCTCAGGAAGCGCAGTTAACTCTATATCGGTATCAGGGAGCCTGATAACCATTACATATAACACTCTTGCGTTAAGTGGTGGCACCGTTGTACTAAGGGCAGTAGATGCCGGAAGCGTGATTCAATGGACATGCACTGAGGGTACAATGCCAGACAAGTTTCGACCTACAAGCTGCAAATAATAGCGTTAACATCTCACGCTAGATTTTAGTGTGACACCATATGTATGCATAATGATAATCAAATGCTTTGCTAGTCAACTCAATAAGCTATGCGGAGCAACTCAAACAAACCTAACTGGATATAATAGTTTCGCGTGATCTATAACGACTTAAGCACTCAAGGCAAGTCGGCTAGCGAATATATAGCAGCAATCGCACCAACCTTCCTTCTTTACCTTCTGATTTTAATGACTGCTGCCATCTATTGGCCGGGACTCATTGGACCCTTTCTGTTTGATGACATCCCAAACTTAAGCATATTAGAGCAGCTTGACCAGTTCGATACCTTCAATCGTTCTCTTCAATTTGTGCTGGGCGGTACATCTGGACCTACCGGACGCCCAATAAGCCTGCTTAGCTTTTAATCAATGATAACGCCTGGCCGACAGATCCCTGGGGATTTAAATATACCGGGTTAATGATTCACCTTCTTAATGGCGTCTTAGTCTACACATTCATACGTAAACTACTCATTATTACTAATGTAGAGATTAGAGCCTCTGAGTGGACGGCACTTCTAGTTTCAGCCCTCTGGCTAACTCAACCACTCAATACATCGACAGTTCTCTATGTAATACAGAGAATGACCGAATTAAGCGCCCTGTTCAATCTGGCACTCCTCACACTATATTTATATCTACGTGGTTTAATTCCAGAACGACCCAAAACAGGGTATTTTCTACTCACCCTTTCGTTTTAATACTGGTTCCACTTTCTGTCTTAAGCAAAGAAAATGGTGCCCTGATTTTTGTCTATTTATTTGTATTAGAATCAATTCTGTATAGAGAAGCCACGAAGGGTGATCTCAGTAGCTTTAAAATATGGAAAACATTTTTATTACACTGCCTGCCCTGTGCATTATTAGCTACATCGCATATTTAGCCTTTAAAGCCCCATCAATACTGCCAAACAGAGATTTTAATTTTATGAACGTGTACTAACCGAGTCAAGAATACTTCTAGATTATCTAGGCCAAATCATAATTCCAAGACTTGGTAATGGCGGCCTATTTCATGATGACTATGTGATTTCAAAGAGTTTATTCACACCTGTAAGCACAGTCATTGCCATTGAACTATTATATTTCTTCTTTTATGGGATTTGCCACAAGAAAAAGAGCACCGCTCTTTAGCCTTGCGATAGCATGGTTCTTTAGCGGGCATCTGATGGAATCAACTGTTTTACCGCTTGAACTATATTTTGAGCATAGAAATTATCTACCAATGATTGGTCCTTTGCTTTTGTCGCTTATATTGGTGTCAAGCACTATAAAACCCACAAACCATTAATCATTTCATTATTTTCATGCCTACTTTTGCATCAACATTCTCGGTATACCAAAATAGTATAATATGGGGAAACCCCTAGTCGCTTCGCGGGTATGGGCCTCAGAACACCCAACATCAATACGCGCCAGACAAGCAGCAGCGTCATTTGCACTAATGAATAACGATCATAATGAGGCCGAGAAACAGCTCACGCTTGCATTAGGTCACCATCCAAATGATGCTTCATTAATTCTTCAAACAGCACTAATTCAATGCACCAAGGAGACACTGACCTTAGATGATATTTCTGCAATTCAGTTAAAAATGAAATCATCAAAGTATAGTCACGCCTCAGCATCCACACTGATCCAGTTTGCACAAATTGCAATGAAGGTGAGTGTGGGGCACTTAACACCAATGAGATGATTAATATTTTCAAAGCAACATCTTACAACCCATCGTTCAAACAGAGGACCACGCAACATATGTTGCATTATTGGCTTGACAAATGTATGCCAACCAGCGGTTGCTTTCACCCGCGATGGATTCGCTCGATAAGGCTCATCAGCTACAACCGGTAATTGACATCCCACTTCTTCAAGCTACCTGGCTGTCCACTGTAGGGCTCTATGATGACGCACTTACATACATCTCTCTTGCTAGAGAAATGGATAAGCGAGCAAAACCCTCTTTACGTAATAGCAAAAAGGGATATAGACAATCTTGAGCAGTTAATTATTAATGCAAAAACAATTCACGGATTAATAATGATTCAAAAGACCAGTAAAGCCACCGTTAGCCTTATTATTCCAGCAAAGAACGAGGCGATCCCACTTAAGACACTGCTAGAAAAAATAACAACGTTAAGTTGTTTACATGAAATCATAATCGTTGATGACGGCTCTAGCGACAATACCAGACAAGTTGCATCGAAGCAGGTGTGAAAGTATTATCACATCCTTACAGCATTGGTAATGGTGCCGCCATTAAAACGGGTGCACGAGCTGCCACAGGCAACACACTTCTATTTATGGATGCAGATGGACAACACAACCCAGATGACATACCACGCCTACTATCAAAGCTTGACGAAGGCTATGACATGGTTGTAGGTGCACGACAGAAAGGATCTCAAGCGAGTATTGGACGAGGGCTTGCCAATAAACTCTACAACAACCTATCTTCCTGGATGACAAACCACCGCATTGACGACCTCACATCAGGATTTAGAGCCGCTCGCGCAGATAAGTTTCATGAATTCATCCACCTTTTACCCAATAAGTTTTCATATCCGACGACCTGCACCATGGCATTTTTTAGAGCAGGTTACTCAGTTTGTTATATTCCAATTCATGCCGCAAAGAGAACTGGAAAGAGCCATATAAAGCCAATCAGCGATGGTATTCGCTTCCTTTTAATTATATTTAAAATTGGCACACTCTACTCGCCACTAAAGCTTTTATTCCCATAAGTTTATTTCACTTTATCGTTGGCACAGGATACTACATGTATACATTTATCACAGCCGACCGATTTACAAACATGAGTGCCCTTCTACTTTCCACTTCAATTATCATTTTTAATAGGATTGGTTTCTGAACAAGTCACCGGATTGCTCTACAGCAACACGGAAAATAATGGAAGTGAGTGAGCACCTCTGTTATACAGGAAAACTCAAAACCAACTGTGTCATACCATTTAAAGAACGGGGGGAACTGCGATACCAAGATATATATAACCGCCTAGATATGAGGTTACCTTCAAGCGTTATAAGCAGTCGGTGATTTAAATCCGATGCAACATAGAAACAATTAACACATATCCAGATGACACGAATCACTACCTAACTGAATCGACATTTTAAATAATGAGATCACAGTATTTTTAGCTATCACTTCCCAATCATAGTTTTTAGAGCAAATTCTCGTGCGTATGATTTCATCATTGCATATTTTTTGGATTAGAAAGTATTTTTAATACAGTCATCGCTATTTCATCACTACTTCGTTGAGTAACGATAAATCCGGACTTACCATCTACTACAATATCAGCAACTGCTGGTAGATCGGTTGCAATCGTATAACATCCGCTACCAATAGATTCAACAAACACCAACCCAAAGCCTTCTGTATCACCGTCATTTGAAACAATTGAAGGACCAATAAATATGTCTGCGTCAGCATAGTAGCCTGGTAAATCACTATTTTAACCGCACCCGCAAAGACAATCTCATTGCTCAAGCCAAGATCAGATGACAAATCAGACAGTGATTCTAGTTCCTCCCCGTCACCGACTATCAATAGCTTTGTTGATGGCACGCTCCGTACAATTTTAGTCATTGCAGATATAAGGTATTTAACCCCTTTCTTATCACTCAGTCGACCAACATATAGAAGCAAAGGTCCATTGATAGAATAACGAGATTGCAGGACGCCAGACTTTGCATTTGGATTAAACAGAGACAGATCAACGCCCATAGGAATAACTTTTACATCCACTTTCACGTTCAATGCCAATATTTCAGCCTTGAGAGCATTGCTAACTGCTGTTATTCGATCACATCTATTAAGCACCCACCTTTTAATAAAGTCATATTTTCTTAGTCCGTATATGTCAGCCCCATGAGATGTGCATATAATCTTCACTTTAGAAAAGAATAGAAGCTTGTAAGCGACTGCAACGAAACCCTGAGGTATACACCAATGCGCATGGATAACATTAATTTTTTTCTTTACGAGCCTTCTAACCGCAAATAGTTCAGCCAGAATAAATGGTATGATTTGCAACCACAGTAACTTGTTTTTAGGCTTGGTAGAATTGCACCATCAGCTAGAAGTTTTTACCAAACCAATACTTGAATCTATAGACATTTAAGCGAGACATTGTTTCGGTAATTTTTGAACCATTACTATAAGGTGATAGAACGAAGACATCATTTCTGACTCCCATTCTATTTGAAAGTTGGAATATGAATGAGGGAGCCGTATCTCCATCCCACTTTGGGAATGTCGATGTTAGCACTAGTACCCGTTTATTATTCATTTTCCACCCGTGCAATCTAGTTCACTCAACTTCTATCACCCCGGACTTATCACAATACGTTACATTCATATTTTGCATATAAGACCTAGGTTAATGTCAATGGCATATAATATTGTTGACGCTATTTAATAAGCGACTTAAATATACTAATTAGTGGCGTAATTTTTTATATTTACTCGATCTATATAACCCACGAAACATTAAGAATATGAGAGTAATTATTTTAGAGATAGCCTTCAATAACGCGCCGCTATTAAGCTTGTCTGAAAGAAGAATATGTCCACGAATGACGTGCAACTCATAAAAATCACTACCGACTTTACTTGACGCACTCCCTGATGAACGACTGAGGTTGATTCTATTTGCGCAATATAAAACCAAGAAGCCTCACCCTCCATGAAAGATCCACATCCTCTCCATACATAAAGAATTCCGGATCGAATACATTTCCTGAAATCAGTTTTCTATTAATCAGCAGACAACACCCGCTTAAATATTTAAATGATCCTACTAACTTACGTTTAGTTTGTATTCCAGAGTATCGGTTGTAATAAAGAGAAGTATCACACCATCAGGCGCTAGTATAGAGGGTGATACCAATGCCACTTTATGATTACTAATCATTTCCTTTTCAAGACACCCTACAAGATCAGGGCTTGCAATAGTATCATTATTCATTACCAAATAAGACTCGAAAGATTGATTCTCCTCTACCCTATTAATCGCATAATTTATACCACTTGCAAAACCTAGATTTTGATCATTAATAATAAATTCGTAATTATTAATACCTCTATTGCTAAATAACTTATTCACACTACCCTGCAATTCATCATTAGCAGCGTCATTATTAGAGTTTCCAACAACGACAAACCATGCTATTTTTGGCCCACTAGCGAGGAAAGTGCCGCTACTGTCATCTCACTTCCGAAGTAGTCTATAACTACAGCACATATTTTCATTTTATGAATCTCATCATAATTTATATCGTGATAGTAACTGGCGACGGTCGTATCCGTACGAGTATATTTAGCAGTAAATCTCAAGGATCGATTATTTATGGAGACAATATCCTGAATATCTTCAAAATCAAGTACATCTGCGTATATTTTACATCTGATCTTGCCTTTAGTAATTATTACAAGTCCCTATATAACATCTACATATAATTGATCTTGCCAGGAATTCTTGTGTTGTTCAAAGATGTTAAATCAGAATACAAGTCATTTATCTTATTAGCTGTCAGACTTATGAATAGACATTTGAGACGATAACACCACATAGACACCAATCTATAAACAAACTTATTGTACATACAATGTATTATCTATCACTATATCGAAGAAATTCCTCCACAGTCTCGACACATACCGTTATTTAGCTATCAGCCACGTAGTATACGACAACACCATCATTACTCATGATAACTGTTTGCGTCTCTTGTTATACTATAGGTACATGAAAACAATTATATTGGGTCGTCACAACATGCGTAAATTAATAAACTACATATTACTAACTCGCACTGCACAAAGCATTATTTTGCGCGGTGGCTTACACTCAAAACCACCTCGTCACATTGACACACTCAACCAACAAAACGGAAAGAGCCAACTTTTATGCGTCATAACAGGGCAAGAGCACAGCGGCACCACACTTCTTTCACAGCTATTAAACGGTCACCCTGACATTGCGTCCGGTGTCGAATGTGGTTTTTATTGAGTGACATCACAAACTTTAATCTCGTAACTCCATTTTATGACTGGCTATCATCAACTAACTGGGATGGGGTGTAACAAAAGAAGATAGAGACGACATTCTCTCTTCAAGCTCCTACACTGAGATGTACGATAAATTACACCGATACTCTGGTAGGCTTCATGAGGACGATAGGCTGAAATTAATCTTCAAAACTCCAAATATATTTATGATAAAACACCTAGATATGTATACTGGCTACCTGAAATAATGAGGAAAATTAATCGACCCTTCATAGTCACCCTAAAACACCCAGAGAGGCAATCGAGTCGAATATAAAACGTGGTGGCAATACAAAGAAAATACTCCATTCGCAGTATGCCCCTCACTCTTAAACATTAAAAGTGCTCTACAAGAACACCCAGATAGACTTCTAATCGTTAGTTACAAGTCACTAGCTAGCAATCACGAATCTATCATTAATAGGGTAAAATTATTTATTGGTCTAGACGATGAAGTATTATTGAATATTGATCAGTATAACAAACGCTTCGGCACACATATCAATAGTAAAAATAGCTTTAAGATGAGTCACGTAAAATATAGTCCGCCCTCTTCCGCACTATCAGCAAGCGATCAGCAAGCCTTACAGGCTTTCGAATTGAAACATAAAGACGTACTTAAGTACGTTTACAGCAAAACAATTTAGGCCAACAAACTTACTCTTATTAACCAACAAACACCATCACAACAGACATCGTCAAACTCCTTCCGGGGAGTCGCTATTTTGCGAAAGTTTGTTTTGGGCATCCAAGCCCAAGCAAACAGCAAAAACTTCACGCGACCGTTTATGCCTGCGGCGCCCGACGTCCTGCGTACGTTGCGTAATCACCTCTTCGCGGCTCTACACAACTCCCTCAGTGACTCTACGCCGACATAAAGCCGTGCTGCATCTTCTCCGTCGTTCGCTCGCGCTCTCAACTACGAATATACAGACGGCGTCGACTATCGGGGACTAACCGCCCTCACTTCGCTCTCCATGGCGGTCAGCGTGTTAAATCAAAGTATTTTACACACATACTGATAAAATTAGATGTCGATTCTGCGTTACATTTCTCTTCATGATTTATTAGATAGGGAAGAACTTTATGCCGCGTACTTAGAGCCCACTTTATCTCTTTTCATCGAATCCATAAGCTATACCCCAGCGGTCTTCCTCTTTTGGCTTCCACTGTAATTTACTTACACCTTTTCTGGAACCACTATTGAAAGACAGCCACATATAGCGGCATATCTTGAGTACATCGTATAACAATCATAAGATATACAAGCTTCCGAATTCCTGAATATTTCTGCGATTTCCTCATGTGCCTTACCATCAATGAGCTTGGAATTATCTAGGTCATGTACTATTTTTCTATATTTCCTCTTTCTCTTTATATAACATGTACCTGATCTCTTCGCGGATTTACTATTGTAGTATGACTTCTGTAAGAAGATTATCTTTAGCTCACCACCATAGTGTATATATTTATGATTACGTGAAAACATATCGTGATAGCTAAATATTAAATCATCATTACCATAACCCCATTTACCCATTATTTTTCCCGGATAATACATAACCCAACGAACCACATTCCTCGCGCGCAAGGGATTACCAATGACAATTTCTGGATAAACAATGACATCACTTTCTGGATCGATAGCGTCTATTATGGGTATGTAATTTTGTTTTAATGTTTCATATCGACGACCAACTATACTTCCATATATATATTTAACAATTTGAACTATCGTAAACATTGGCTTTGACATTGAAAACTGCGGAGACCATGGATGCAGACAGCACTTATATCCACTTTCTTGCAATAGTTGAGACAAGCGATGTAGTGCAATAATTCCTCCAACATTCTCATCATAGCTCGGAGCGTAAACAACAATTCTCTTGCAGTATTTCATATTAGTTAATAAAACTTATCCAAAACCTTTTTAATCAAATTCCTGCATATAGGCGACATAATAATATTGGCAATAACTATTATTATAAAACAAGAGCGATAAATACCGCACTTATAACCTCATCATAAGTACTGGTAAACATATAATAATCTTTAGAGATTAATAATATAAGCAACGAAATCAAGATGCTTGGCACGATATCAAACAACAGCCATCTTAAATGTATACCAGGAGCAAACTTATAGTGAATGTAGGGTGTCCATACTAACAATGTTAACAGCCTGAGAAAAACCACGTGACAGCCACTTGAAGTGGACCATACATATAAGCCACATAAATTAGTAGCGGTATCTGAATGATAGCCATGACCGATGTATATATGACGTGCAGCTTTAACTTTCCATATGCAAATTGAAGATGGTACTGAAATGAGTTTACCGCTAATATCCCACTACTCAACGAAAACCAGAATAAAATATCTTTTCCCCATTCTGCTGCATTAATCTCACCACTCCATAGATACAATATTTCATAAGAATATATAGCAATCACACCAGACAATGGAACTATAAACACTGCAACAATCTGCGTCCCCCTATAAAGTGTCAACATTTTCTGCATATCTTCATTTGAAAGAAGATACGTCATTCTTGGAAGTACTGCCTGGCCTATAGGCTTCGACAATTGAACAATTCCAGTTGAAATTATTACTACCAACGTAAAATACCCATACTCGTGTATCGGTAGTATATTTGACATAACAAGCTTATCTATTTGATTAGCCACTACAGCAATTAAAGCTGTATACGCAATACCCGTTGCAAAGGGTATTACTGGTATGATTTCATTAAGATAGATCCGAATACTTATTTTCTGTTTGCAGGATACTGCCTTGTAATATTGCCTTGAGAGAACCCCAATCTCAATTACGCCAACAAGCACCTGATAGGTGAAAACACTGTTATATCAACGCTTACATACCGCAGCAGCATAAGCGCACCAAAGTATCTCAACGTGACTATGATGACATTGATCACATTAAGGTCGACCTGACGCTCAAGCCCCTGCAAACCGCTTCGATATAAGGAGGAGAAATACCTCAGCGCTATTGTAAGACCAATAAGCGTGACTGCTGCAATTACCTTGGGCGCCTCTAGACTTCCAATACTTAGCCAGACGAGAGATATCCACTCGCTGAGATATCCAATCATAAGGAACGTGAAAAGTGAGATCACTAAAATCATGAGCTCAAGGCTGTGTGTTATTTTAACTAATCTCGCACTGCCAGATTCATCACGACGCGACTTAGCCGCCTCCCTTGCTAAAAGCGGTGATAGACCCAGATCAAGTAGAGTTAACCATGCCTGAAGCATGATGTAGAGACCAATCAAGCCAAATGCTTCTTCTCCTACATAACCGATATATAGTGGGAGAACTGCAATACCGACAATTGCGTTATATATTGTGCCTATATAATTAGCACCAATATTTCTACCGACAGAAGACTTATATCTCATTCCAGATGCCAGTTGATGACATATCGATTTAACATTTTAATATGTATTATTTAGTAACATTATTTCCTGTCACTTCCAATAATCAACAAAACCACTGCGATAGTAAAGATATTCCCAACCTAATGAGTTATTCATAGCATCAACGTGCTCTTTTATCGTTTTATCACAGCCTTTGAATAGTACCCACAACTTTGATGATTCGTTATATACAGATGAGGTATATCCCCACTGTTTCATAAGAAGATCCATACTATGATTTGTATGGAACGAACAATGCACAGGAAGAAGATACATCCAATCAGGGCCTCTTGGGATCTCCTCAGCCACCAGTGTGTGAATAGCAAGACAGCCATCTTCTTTCACATAGCCCTCGATTCGATCAAGTGTTTCTCTACTCCTTACATGCTCAAATACGCCACTATTAACGACAAGATTATAACCTCTTAATTTTAGCTCATCCTCTGATACTTTATTATGATCTGCTGAAAAGTACATATCGTAGTTATGCAGCTCTAGGTCAAAGTATTTAAGTAAGTGATTAG
Organism: Candidatus Reidiella endopervernicosa; assembly: GCF_013343005.1. Lineage (GTDB taxonomy): Bacteria > Pseudomonadota > Gammaproteobacteria > Reidiella > Reidiella endopervernicosa. The sequence continues at coordinate 1,398,018 of NZ_CP054491.1, read as the reverse complement.
ATATCACACCATTACCAGCCCCCAATCAAGCCAAGAACCATGCTCAATCAGATCGTGCTTATTCATCAGATATAACATCAATGACTGGTTAAAATATCTTTGGTTTCTATTAAATGGATTTGTGTTGCTGCCATGACTCTTAACATGAAAATCATGATTTAAAACCTTCCAATCATCATCACTCATTTCTACGTGATTTTTCGAAAGACAGAATCCGCACGAATCACACTTATAATAGTCAACACTACCCAGCCCATACTCTTCAAAGAATTTTGTAAAATAGTAAATCATTTTCGAGCTACAAATAATGCAATTCACGTCTATTCACCCTAACTACTTATGTGCATTCTTAACGATTTACAAACCAGCAATGGAACGTTGGAGCCAATACTGACAAGACCATATGAACAATCAATTATCCGATTTAATTATCAAACCTATGCGCACATGTTACTCCAAGAACGCATCTAAACCTGACGCAACCGTTTCGGCAATTATTTCATCCCTGATCGCACTATCCAGTGACTGACGCCAGTCGTCCATTACACTCTTACTCTTAAACACTGAATATGGGTCATCGCTATGACTCTGATTACATTCTTTTAAAAGACTTCTGTTTGCCTCTCTATCGGTATACCAATCCTAGAAAAAGCTTTCTTATTTCTCGTTCTGAATCAGTTACAAGCGATGAGTACTTGATAATATTAAAATTATCATTTTTAAGCGCTAAGTTTAGATGGCTCTTTGTCTCACTCAACCAGTCATCAAACCCCAGCTTTCACCGATACCATCCTTTCTACACACCCCGCTTTTCCAATCTATTGCAACACTACACCCCTTATCTTTAAATTCCTTGTCAGTCGATATCCATGAGTTAATTACCGCACATGGATGCCTAACAATTGATACCACTTCCAAATCATCAATACACCTCAAATACTTTGATAATAATTCATGATGACGCGTGGTCTTAATCGCCAACACCGAAGGAGACTCATTTTTATGATAACTGGGATAGCGACCTATGCTTCTGCTTTCAGTCTGACAAATAAACTCATCGGTTGTGAGGTAAATGGATTTCAAGAATCTATTTATGCTTAATGCATCCGATTCTTTATTAATAATATTCTTATACCTATATGAAAACAGGGGTTCTAATCGATACGCCACATCCGGTGAACTATCAACTATCTGGCCTAGCCAACTTGTACCAGACCTTGGCATACCTGTTATCAAGACTACTTTATTGAACATAGACAACACTTACTTTAGACAAAACAGTCAATATCTCATCACTCGATACAACACTATTCACTCGTATTGGATAAACACATCATCACTTGATGCTTCACTTTCGATATTGAACATACTCATTTTACGAACAACACATCATATCTATGACTACTATTGTTCATAAATTCTGGTTGATCCTTAACAATTACCTCGTCGAATCCTAAGCATTCTGCCATATAAAGAAAATATTCTTTTTCGAACCATGTTCCAATATTTGGCACCCCATCCTTCAGACATGAATAGTAATAGTTTCGATTTTCAGAGGTACTATAAAACTCCCATTTTCGAGTAATATCAGGCACATCACCGATGTATATCTTGCCGCCTTTTTGTATGTTCTTAGAGATCTTATCAATAATTATGCACAACTCTTCCTCACTGAAATGTTGCGCTGCAAAATACATTATTGCATGATCATATTTACACGATGAATAATCGAACTTATTTACATCAGAGCATACTTTAATTATTTTACTACTTTCAACAACAAATTCATTTAATAGTTTTTCTGAGAAGTCTACACCTATTATCTTGTCAACCTTAGAAACTAGACACTCTTCTAACAGCCCATTCCACAGCAAATATCAAGAAAAACATCGGTTTTGACTGGCATAATCTGATCAATTATATAATCACAGGTCTTCAACCACGCACCATTGCTAATCGCCACTCCATATTTCGTTCTGGCAACTTGTTTTGCGGGTCATTATCGTCCAGTTTCGAATGCGAACGCCAATGTTCCTGCCAATAAGTTTCATCTTTAGCCATAGATCTTCCTAAATGCTTCGCGCACACTAATCACATCATCACTATCCACATCCTGATGAACAGGTAAATTCAGGATATTTTCTGAAAGGTATATTGAATCTTTGAAAACCTCTGCACTAATAGCGCTTATCATCCTGTAGTACAGAGCGACCACCGGTATACCTAGATCTATCAATTTAAAATAGACCTCTTCACGCCTACCTCTTCTAATAATAATGGGCATATTGTGGGGTGAAACACCCTCTGGAAGATCTGGATACATCATCTCGATACCATCAAATTCAACCAAGACATTCATTAGCGCACAATAATTATCTCTTCTCTTTGATCTAACGCACTCCAGATCTGACATTAAAACTTCACCCAAAACATCACAATACAACCCATCTAACTTTACCTTGTTAATAAGATCCAGATACTCACTTGAATTGACCTGCAATATCCCTCCATTCTCTACGGACAATATTTTATGCACGGAGAATATTGAAAAGTCACCGATCGAACCGAGCCTTACACCCGAACAATACCCGAACATAGTATGGGCGCAGTCCTCTATCAACACGACGCCATGTTCCTTACATAAGGCGCTTATCTCTTCCATATTATTTTGACAAAAACCGAAGTAGTGTATTACCAATAAAACAGAATATTTATTTGATTTTATAAGAGCATATAAGTTTTCTTTGCTAGCACTTAAATCTAGGCCCACTTCATAAAACGCATAGTCAGAGCTGAATCCAAGACAGGATCAAACACGCCCGATCCTCACGATCAGTAATACCAATATACGCCGGCAGAAGAATGCTCTTAGCTCCACGCAACTTCAAGCCTTCCAAAACAATTTTTAATCCCTGCCTAGCTGACCCAGTTACCAACATGGGATGTGTGCAGTTATTTTTAATTTCAGGTGATTTACTTAACATAACTATTTACACTTGATTTTAGTTGTCAAATCCTTAAAGCCTCTCATACTAATAATGAATTCGTATTACATACGCTTCATAATTAAACTAATTATGAATTCTTTCATACACACAACATGACCAATAGAAATCCCACTATATTGCCAAAGCTATCCTTTTAACCAGCAACCTCGTTATGATCCAACATCGCCCACGTCATCACTTTATGCTCACCAAGAATTTCAAGTATTCCAGCTGTATCTACCCACATCATCACATCGATAATTGACAGCCCTCAACAAATTCACCTCTCCGCTGCACGTAAGAACTAAGCTCAGGCTTGAGAAACTTTAGTGACACTCCACGTTCAATAAACTTCTCTTCAGAGAAGATTGAGTAACCACCATACGGATTAACATACTCATCTGCACCGGCTTCGCACGCTATCTTTAGTGCCCAGTCGCCAGGTTCACGCACATCTGACGTATCAATATTCATACTAGAGAACATTGAGTAATCGAATGCTATTCCCAATCTCTGGCACGATAATACAAGAGAGTTGGTAACCCAGTTAGATAAGCTTACCGACTCATAAGTCAAACATTCTTTTATGAGATCAATTGTTTGCACATAAAAGGGGCTTTTCTTTTATATGCTGTTAGCTTACCCAAAACTGATCGCGCCATTTAATATCATTATTTATTTTTATGTCGCATATTTTATCTGTATGTGAATGTTTTCTGGTAGGAATGGTCACATACTGCCACTCTTTGCTTCTATCTGGGTGCAAAATCCTATTTCTATTAATCCATCCCTTGCTAATATATTGCGCTCCATCAAACACAACCCACTTCTCTACATAGTTAATAAGCTGAAAATATCCTATATACGGAAATGCATAAGGCTGCATAACACCAATTTTCATTACCTCTCCTTCTGACACACCATTCACAGCGACTCAATCTCTTTACTTCTTATCTTTTTAAAGCGGAATCACTACACTTCGACAGTTTTTCAGATTCAACCATCACACTAATAACGCTTACCACCGCCTGTATTGTCTCCTCACTCAGGGAGGCGCCAGTCGGTAGAACCACCACCCTCTCGCTGACATGTTGAGAATTTTCAAGCAGCAACCCCGCATGAGGATAATCATCCACATACGGCTTCATTTTATGACAGCCAGGCCAAAAATATTTCCTAGCCAATATATTTTCTACTTGTAGTGCCTCTATAAGCTGATCACGCGTTACAGCACAATCCTCCGCCACCTCAACCACAACATATTGGAAATTACAATACTCACCTTCATCAAAAGTCAGTACTTTAATTCCTGGAACCCTGGCCAAACCATCTCGGTATCTCCGATAGGCAGCTCTATTCGCATTAATTGTCTTTTTATAGACTTAAGATTCGTAACCCCCATAGCTGCTGAAATTTCTGTCATCTTGCCATTAGTTCCTGGAAGAATGACATTATCTGCACCCGAGAATCCAAAATTCCTCATCAAACGCATCGTTTCAGCCAGTTCATCATCATTTGTTAGAACGGCTCCACCCTCAAATGTATTAAAAACTTTAGTCGCATGAAAACTTAAGACTTCGCATCTTCCAAAACCACCTATCATTCTTCCTTGATAAGAGCATCCAAAAGCATGCGCAGCATCAAACATCAACTCAAGATGGTACTCCTCAGCAATTTCTTCTAATGCACCTATGTGAGCTGGCCGTCCCCATAAATGCACACCTATTAGACCCGTAGTGCGCGGCGTAATCATGCGCTTGATTGCATTTGGATCCAACGTATGAGTTCGCGGATCAATGTCGGCAAATACAGGTATCAGTCCCTGCCAATGCAATGCATGTGCAGTAGCTATGAACGTATAGGATGGGATAATCACTTCACCTTCCATGCCTAAAGCTCTAATGGCGATCTCAAGTGCAACTGTACCGTTACACATAGCCACACAGTGCTTAACACTATGATAGCCTGCGACCTTCCTTTCCAACTCCTGAACCAACGGACCGTTATTACTTAAACGACCTCTTTTAAATAGCTCATCAACATAATGTTCAAAAGAGCTCTTTCACCGACATTTGGCTTTCCTACATGCAGAGGTTCATCAAAAGCAGGAACAGCTCCATTGATCGCAAGATCCGAATAAGCATGTATATCTTTCATAGAAAAACGATCCCACTAAATATTAGGTTAGGTTAATAAGGTAAGCTACGCTCGACACATTCAAATGAACATCGTCATTGACGAACTCAGTTTCTTCACACGTAAGAACCATCTTTGACACTGAGCAAGCACCACATTAATGCATCATATAATCCCTATATGAATTCGGCATTTGGCATATTCAAGACAACCCTTCATAATCTAAAGTTATTACGTCACCCCTATGAACCATTAAAGCCTATAATTCAAACACCCAAATTTAACACCAAAAGCAGTAATTATTGCTTTTTCCTTACAAACCGCCTTCATCTACACTCCTACTTTTCAGCTCAGACGATCACTATCCACTAACAATCACCACTATTCCATCGTAATGCCCACAGAGAATGTGTCGCAAACTTCGTGAGACTCTTTACTTACTCGCAGTTCTCACTACAAACTAACACCAAATTTTAGACCATTGGGTAAATCATCTATTTGCTATCCACACCAGATTAGGCACACAGCGTTGTCAGATCCATAGTCCTATACAAATCAACCACTTGGATAGTGGCTTAACATACATTACCATCGTATACTATGATCACCATTTGGCGAACAAAATAGATTATAAATAATGGCCACACCTAACCAACAGATTAATATCAGTGGTCTTGCCAGACGTCTGGTCAATGACGGCCTGCTGTCAGAGCAAGCCGCACTCGAAAGTACTCAGCAAGCCACCAATAAAAACTTCAACTCGTTAGTTATCTTGTTAAAATAAACTAGTTAGCAGCAAAGACATTGCATGGGCAGCGGCTCAAGAGTTTGGAGTACCCGTCTTCGATATCAACGTCATTGACAGAGAATCATTACCTGAAAACCTCGTCAGTGAGAAGCTTATTCAACAACATCAGGCTCTACCCTATTCAAACGAGGTAACAGACTCTACGTAGCGTTATCAGATCCGACCAATCTTCAGGCTCTTGATGAAATCAAGTTCCACACTGGTGTAAATACGGACGCCATACTGGTTGAAGAGGAACCTCTCGTCCAGATGATCGAGAAGGTTCTTGAAGAACAAGACAGCAGTAGCATGTCCGATCTTCTTCTTGATGCCGACCTTGAAAATCTCGATATCACTTCGGGCGAAGAAGATCAAGGTGATGCCGGTGATCTGGACGTAGATGATGCGCCAGTTGTCCGTTTCGTTAACAAGATCCTTGTTGACGCAATCAACAGGGGGGCATCAGACATCCATTGCGAACCCTTTGAAAAATTCTACCGTGTTCGTTATCGCCAAGATGGCATTCTTCATGAGGTTGCTACTCCTCCAGTTAATCTATCAACAAGAATTGCCGCTCGAATCAAGGTAATGTCGCAACTAGACATCGCTGAGCGCCGTGTACCGCAAGATGGTCGAATGAAGATGAAGCTCTCGAAGAACAGAGCTATCGATTTCCGTGTCAGCAGCTGCCCAACTCTATTTGGTGAAAAGATCGTAATGCGTATTCTTGACCCAAGTAGCGCAAAGCTAGGCATTGATGCTCTTGGTTATGAAGCTGAACAGAAACAGCTCTATCTTGACGCACTTTCCAAACCACACGGAATGATCCTTGTAACAGGACCAACTGGTAGTGGTAAGACTGTATCTCTGTATACCGGCCTCAACATACTCAATACACCAGACCGTAATATATCAACCGCTGAGGATCCCGCTGAAATCAATCTCCCGGGCGTAAATCAGGTGAACGTGAACCCTAAAGCGGGACTCGACTTCGCCTCTGCGTTACGATCATTCCTTCGTCAAGACCCCGATGTGATCATGGTGGGTGAGGTCCGAGATCTCGAGACTGCAGAGATTGCCATAAAAGCTGCACAAACAGGTCACATGGTTCTATCGACGCTACACACCAATGATGCCCCACAGACTTTAAGTCGACTTCTAAACATGGGTGTTGCACCGTTCAATATTGCATCTGCTGTTAACCTTATCATCGCCCAGCGTCTTGGGCGTAGATTGTGTGAAAAATGTAAGACAGTAGAAGAAATACCTCATGACACCCTTATTCAGGAAGGTTTTACTGAAGAGGAGCTTCCAAAGCTCACTATCTATGGCGCGAACGGATGCGACCAGTGTACTGACGGTTACAAAGGACGCGTCGGCATCTATCAGGTAATGCCGATCTCTGAAGCTATAGAAAGAATCATCATGGAAGGTGGGAATGCTCTTCAGATCGCTGATCAAGCCCGAAAAGAGGACATCCCTGACCTGAGAGAGTCCGGCTTGGAGAAGGTCAGGCAGGGCGTAACCAGTTTAGAAGAAGTCAACCGCGTAACAAAGGAATAAGGAATGCCCATGGCGGAACAAGCATCGCAGAAACAGCTGACCTTTGCATGGATCGGGACTGATAAAAAGGGCAGAAAGGTCAAAGGTGAAACCAATGCCACGAATGCTGTGGCAGTTAAGGCTGATCTGCGGCGCCAGGGCATCGCCCCTATCAAGGTCAACAAAAAAGCCTCGCCCCTCTTTGGCGGCCAACGAAAACAGAAAATCACGACAGGTGACATCGCTGTTTTTGCACGTCAGCTGGCAACCATGATGTCTGCGGGTGTACCACTGGTACAGTCTTTTGAGATTGTAGGCAGAGGGCATGACAATCCCAGTATGGCTAACCTACTGCTAGGTATTAAGGCTGATATTGAGGGCGGAACAACGCTTGCCGAGGCTTTAGGAAAACATCGCATATATTTTGACGATCTCTTTTGTAACCTCGTCAAAGCAGGTGAGCAGGCCGGTGTTCTTGAAGAACTCCTGCACAAGATCGCTACCTACCTTGAGAAGACTGAGGCGATCAAGAAAAAGATCAAAAAAGCTCTCTTCTATCCTGTCGCGGTAATTGTTGTTGCCTTCATCGTTACGACCATTCTCATGATCTTTGTTATTCCGCAATTTCAGGACCTATTCGCCAATTTTGGTGCTGAACTTCCTGCCTTCACCCTTTGGGTCATCGGTTTATCAATCTTCTTCCAGGAGTGGTGGTGGGCTATTTTCGGCGTGATCGGACTTGCTGTGACGGCATTTATGGATGCCAAGAAGAAATCTAGAAAATTTGCACATGCACTCGACAGAATGGCGCTAAAGATGCCAATTTTCGGCGTGATTCTGCATAAATCAGCTGTAGCTCGCTACGCACGAACTCTATCTACAATGTTCGCCGCCGGTGTTCCACTAGTTGAGGCCCTTGAGTCAGTGGCAGGCGCTACCGGCAACATCGTCTATTCAGAAGCTGTTATGCAGATGCGTGAAAATGTCGCAACTGGTCAGCAGCTTCAACTTGCTATGAAGCAGACCAATATCTTCCCCAGCATGGTCATTCAGATGGTCGCCATTGGTGAGGAGTCTGGTTCACTCGATAGCATGCTCAGCAAGGTTGCCGACTTCTATGAAGAGGAGGTCGACAATGCTGTCGACGCCATGAGCAGCCTCATGGAGCCGTTAATTATGGCTGTACTGGGTGTCCTGATCGGTGGTTTGATTATCGCCATGTACCTCCCCATCTTCAAGCTGGGTTCTGTCGTATAAGAACTCGTCCTTAGACCGAAGGAGAACCATTAGCCAGCCCTCTGAGGCTGGCTAATTTTTAGCCCACATGATTGTTGATCTACTACAAACCAACCTAGCGTTACTTCTCTCCTGCACTGCACTCTTTGGTCTAATCATCGGCAGCTTCCTCAATGTGGTAATCCATCGACTACCAATTATGATGGAACGCGATTGGCGTGCTCAGTGTGAAGAATTTCTAAACGACAATGAGACGACTGAGAACACAGCCTTCAACCTTTTAGCACCCGGCTCTCGTTGTCCAAAATGCGAGCACTCAATCACTGCACTTGAGAACATCCCGCTCGCCAGTTACCTCTGGTTGAAGGGAAGATGCTCAGAATGTGGCACCCCTATCTCTCCCCGTTATCCGATTATCGAACTTGTCACCGCCATACTATCAGTCACGGTTGTCTGGCATTTTGGATTCACCATCCAGGCAGCCGCTGCACTCGCACTTACCTGGGCATTGATCACCCTTTCAATGATCGATTTCGACCAGCAGCTTCTTCCCGACTCCATCACCCTCCCCTTTCTCTGGTTGGGCCTGATCCTAAGTCTTTTCGGTGTATTCGTAGATAGTCACACCAGCATCATTGGCGCGCTTGCTGGATACCTATCACTCTGGGCTATTTTTCACCTGTTCAGACTACTTACCGGCAAGGAGGGTATGGGCTACGGCGATTTCAAACTACTCGCTCTCTTTGGAGCCTGGTTAGGTTGGCAACTGCTGCCAGTCGTCATCCTGCTCTCATCTCTGGTAGGCGCTGTGGTTGGTATTTCACTCATCGTGCTGCGAGGCCACGACCGAAATATCCCGATACCTTTTGGCCCCTATCTAGCCGCTGCTGGCTGGATTGCCATGCTCTGGGGTCAAGATCTAACGCAGGCCTACCTGGCATGGGCCACCTAGCCATCAATACCCGATGTATGTAGTTGCGTTAACAGGAGGCATTGGCAGCGGCAAATCTACTGTAGCGGAGCTGATTGCAGCCCATGGCATCACAGTCATTGATGCCGATGTAATTGCACGCCATGTGGTTGAACCAGGCATGCCAGCTCTGGAGCAAATCACACATACATTCGGTCACGATCTACTGCAAGCCGATGGCTCACTTGATCGAGCCGCACTGCGACAAACAGCTTTTTCCAACGACAAACAACGACTGCGTCTGGAGGCCATTCTCCACCCACTCATCCGTGGTGAGATCATGACTTCGATCGCAGCCAGCCAGTCACCTTACACCCTGCTGGTTATCCCACTGCTGTTCGAATCGGGTGGTTACACCTTCGTAGATGCCACCATTGTCGTTGACTGTCCCGAACAGTTACAGCTACAACGCACCACAGAACGCGATAAGGTCTCAGAGTCCGATGCTCGAAAAATCATGGCGAGTCAGTGGTCGCGCCAAGATCGTCTAGAAGCGGCTGACCACATCATCCACAATAACGACGACATAAATTCACTGTGGGAGCAGGTGGACACGCTCCACCAACAACTACTCGAAACCGCAGCAGACACCACATAGATTCACAGATTCAATTTGCCACACTCGCGACACTGGAGGAGAATATAGCTCCAAACAGAATCTGGAAATCTACCTAGATTAAGCGCATGCAAGACAGGGTAATCTACGAGCAGCCACTCAATGAAAGAGTGCGCACCTTTATGCGGCTGGAGTTTCTCTTCAGGCAGTGCCGCCACTACCTGCGTGGTGACTCGGTTTGGAACAGTCGTGCCGCACTAACTACCCTGCTCGACATCCTCAACATCATCAGCGGAAAAACCGACCTTAAAACCGAGATCCTTAAGGAGCTGGAGCGTCATACCAGCTACCTTGCCGATCTCGAAGAGAATCCAGATGTAGATCGCGAGCGACTTGAGGATATTCTTGATGATCTCGACAATCTGATCGACAAACTCCACGATGTAAGCGGCCAGATTGGCCAGTCACTAAAGGGTCATGAGTTCCTGAGTAACATTCGTCAACGCAGTACGATACCTGGCGGCAGCTGCGATTTTGACATTCCCGCTTACCACTACTGGCTGGAACAGCCCGCCAAGCGTCGCATGAGCGACCTGAAATCATGGCTCGACGAGCTGGTTATCGTGGAGCAGTCACTCGACCTGATTATGCATCTCATCCGTCATAGCACACTGCCCAAGAAACTTGAGGCGGAGAGCGGCTTTTTTCAGGCAACACTCGACTCAAACAATCCTTGCCAGTTGGTCCGCGTCGCCCTGCCACGTAGCTCGACCCTCTTCCCAGAGATCAGTGGCGGCAAGCATCGCATCACCATCCGCTTTATGGAACAGCCCGAGATGGAAGGGCGTCCGGTACAGAGCAAACAGAGCGTCGCCTTTGAGCTGACATGCTGTGCGATTTAACCGCTGGAGTCTCGCAAAATGAGTAAACCCTTGACCGTCTCCTGCCCAACTTGCGGAAAGGCCGTCGACTTCACACCAAAATCCACCTGGCGCCCCTTCTGTAGTGAGCGCTGTCGACTTATAGATCTGGGTGAGTGGTTCGCTGAGGAGCACAACATACCCGGCGATGAACTGCCTCCTCGACACCCTGATGACGACGAGCCATCTGGGTACTAATTAGCAGCCCAGAAGGCGCTGATGGCCGCTACACCCTGCGCACCGCACCGATACGCCTCTGATACCATCTCACCACTCATTCCACCCAGTGCGTAAACTGGCATAGGCTGATCGTTGACCATTGCCGCAAAACGCTGCCAACCAATTGGCTTTACGTCCGGGTGTGAAACCGTCTTTTGGACCGGAGAGAGCACGGCAAAATCAACATCGATTGCTGCCGCGTGCGCAAGCTGCTCGGCCGAGTGACACGATGCAGCGACGTAATAATCGTTATCGAGTGGCCGACTCTGCAGCGACAGCAGGCGTTGGCTATCGAGGTGAACCCCATCGGCACCCACCGCCTCAACCATCTCCGGCGTCGCATTCAGTAACAACTTCGCACCAATCGAGCGTGTTTTCTCTAAGGCGGCGTTAGCCAGCTCCAGATAGGCCTTCTGGTCAAGCCGTTTAGCACGCAGCTGCACCAAACGGATACCTTGATCGAGTGCCCCCTGAAGGTAGAGGAGAAATCGCTCTGAGTTGTCTGCAGGCTCACCGGTAATCAGATAGTGTGGAGGCAGCTCAAGCGCACTCACTATCGGGCGATTAGCCGCAGGAAACTCGATTTCACGGAGCTTTGCAATCGGTTGCCATTCGATGGGCTGTTCTTCACGACCAGAAGCCTCGCCCTGATACTCATCCACCCGCCAGACATGCAGCACAACTGTGCGATCGGCATAATCGAAAGGAACCGAAATCAGCCGTCTGTAGCGGCATGGGATGATACCGAGCTCTTCATCAAGTTCGCGAACCAGCGCGGCCTGCTCACTCTCTCCCGCCTCGATCTTTCCACCAGGAAACTCCCACAGCCCACCTTGGTGCAGGTGTTTGTGACGCAACGCAAGCAACACCCGCTCTTCACGATCGATAATCGCAGCGACAACAATATTAATTGGGGCAGTGGAGGAGATGACAGTCACCCGTGACGCCAGAGGAGTATCGCCTCAGGTCCGGTACTCGGCGTTGATTTTGACATACTCGTGCGAGAGATCGCTGGTCCAGACAGTCGCTGCTGCATGGCCACGCGCAAGTGCAACGTTAATGGTGATCTCTTCACGATCCATTACAACCTGACCGGCTGACTCCTGATACTCTTCGACACGACATCCAGCCCGCACGATGCAGACCTCATCAAGATGGATCGTTACCGCCTCAAGATCCAGAGAATCGACGCCGGCACGACCAACGGCGGCCAGAATACGCCCCCAGTTTGGATCGGAAGCAAAAAAGGCTGTTTTAACCAGTGGTGAGTGGGCGATCGTATAGGCAACCTGACGACACTCTTCTACGCTCTCCCCAGCCGTCACCTCAACGGTAATAAATTTTGTTGCGCCCTCACCATCACGAATAATCGCCTGGGCCAGCTCCTGACAGACCTCTATCAGCGCCTCTCGCAATTCAGCGTAGCCAACACTCATCTCACTCTCAATCTTGGCAATACGGCTGGCAGCCGTCGCAACCAGTACGCAGGCATCATTGGTCGAAGTATCACCATCGACCGTGATTGCGTTAAATGAGTTTGCAACGGCCTCTTCGAGCAACTGTTGTAGCAACTCACTTTCAACGGCTGCATCGGTCGCCACGTAGGCGAGCATGGTGGCCATATCGGGTCGAATCATGCCGGATCCCTTAGAGATACCGGTTACGGTAATCTCACCACCATCAATTGATACACGGCGACTACTCCCCTTGGCCATGGTATCGGTGGTCAAGATCCCGTGCGCAGCGTCACCCCAGGCGGTAAGCTCAAGTGCAGCGGCGGCGACTGGAATTGCTGCAATGATCTTTTCAGCTGGGAGTGGCTCGCCAATTACGCCGGTTGAAAAAGGGAGCACTGTCTCCGCAGCCACCCCCATCTGCTCAGCAACGGCCCTACAGCAACGTTGCGCATCTGCAATTCCCTGTGCGCCGGTGCCCGCATTGGCATTGCCGGTATTGATCAATAGGTAACGTGGAGTAACGTGGGCCAGATGTTGTTTGGCGATGGTAACGGGGGCTGCACAGAAAGCGTTACGAGTGAAAACGGCAGCACAACTGGCACTCTCTGGGAGCTCCATCAGCACCACGTCTCGACGCCCAGGCGTCTTGATGCCGGCCGAGGTGGTACCGAGCCTAAACCCAGCAACAGGGTGCATCTCTGCGATAGGTTTCAGACCGACTGCCATACTCAACGATCCACTTAACTAAGCTGACCGTGGCACTGCTTATACTTCTTGCCTGAACCGCAGGGACACGGCTCATTACGTCCGACCTTTCGCCCCTCACGGGTAAAGGGAGCCGCAGGAGAACCATCGCGCTCTGCCTCAGGCTCTGCAGGCGCTTCCTCACCACCCAACGCAGAAGCGTCGGCGTGCTGATAGGTCATTGGCACAGTACTACGACGCTGCTCCTCAACCGCCTCGACATCCTCCTCGGTGCGAACCACAACGCGCGCCAGAACACTCGCGACCTCAATCTTGATGCGGTCGAGCATCTCGCTAAACATCTCGAATGCTTCGCGCTTGTACTCCTGCTTGGGATTCTTCTGCGCATAGCCACGCAGGTGAATGCCCTGACGCAGGTAGTCCATCGCAGCGAGGTGCTCCTTCCAGTGCGAATCGAGCACCTTAAGCATCACCTCACGCTCAAAATTTCGCATCACACTGGGGGTCGCCAGGACCTCCTTCTCGGCATAGATTCGCTCCATCTCCGCATGGATACGCTTGCGCAGTGTCTCTGCGTGAAGCGTCTCATCCTCTTCAAGCCAACTCGAAACCTCGAGCTTGAGACCGAACTGCGTATCGAGTCCCTCTTCCAGTCCCGACACATCCCACTGCTCCTCGAGGCTCTGAGGTGGAATGTAGGTATCAATCGTCGTCTCGGTCACATCATCCAGAATATCGGTGATCGTCTCCTTGATATCCTCATCGGCGAGTAGCTCATTGCGCTGCTCATAGATCACCTTGCGCTGATCGTTGGCCACATCATCATACTCAAGCAGCTGCTTACGAATATCGAAGTTGTGCGCCTCTACTTTACGCTGTGCATTCTCGATTGCCTTGGTTACCCACGGATGTTCGATCGCCTCACCATCCTCCATGCCGAGCTTGCCCATCAGTGAGCCGACCTTGCCAGAGGCAAAGATACGCAGCAGGCTATCTTCGAGAGAGAGGTAGAAACGACTCGAGCCCGGATCACCCTGACGACCAGCACGACCACGCAGCTGGTTATCGATACGACGTGACTCATGACGCTCAGTACCGACTATATGCAGACCACCCGCCTCCAGCACCTTCTGGTGAGTCGCCTTCCACTCCTCGCGCATCTGCTCCCTGTCGCTCTCAGAGGCATCTTCACCGAGGCCCTCCAGGGCTACATCAAGATTGCCGCCGAGCACGATATCGGTACCACGGCCCGCCATGTTGGTAGCAATAGTCACCGAACCCGGACGCCCCGCCTGCGCCACAATCTCAGCCTCGCGCGCATGCTGCTTGGCGTTTAGCACCTCGTGTTTGACCTTGTTATCGCTCAGCAGCTTTGCGATCAGCTCCGAGACCTCGATTGAGGCAGTACCAACCAGCACTGGTTGTCCACGCTGCTGGCAGTCACGAATATCATCCAGAATGGCTTGATACTTCTCATCGCCAGTCATATAGATCTTGTCGCCCATATCGTCACGAACCATCGCCTGATTGGTCGGAATAACCACCGTCTCAAGGCCGTAGATCTGCTGGAACTCAAACGCCTCGGTATCGGCGGTACCGGTCATACCGGACAGCTTGTTGTAGAGACGGAAGTAGTTCTGAAAGGTGATCGAAGCGAGGGTCTGATTCTCGTACTGAATCGCTACACCCTCTTTCGCCTCAACCGCCTGATGCAGACCATCGGACCAACGACGCCCCGCCAGGGTACGACCGGTAAATTCATCGACAATCACCACCTGATTATCCTGAACGATGTAGTCAACATCACGCTGGAAGAGATTATGCGCACGCAGCCCGGCGGTGAAATGATGCATCAATGTCAGGTTAGCGGCATCGTAGAGGCTCTGCCCCTCGGCCAGCAGCCCAGACTCGCTCAGCAGCTCCTCAACACGCTGGTGACCATCCTCGGTGAGATGGATCTGACGACCTTTCTCATCGATGCTGAAGTCACCCTCGCCATCCTCTTCCTCCTGCTTCACCAGTTTTGGCACCAGCTCGTTGATCCGCTTGTAGAGCTCAGAGCTATCCTCAGCGGGACCGGAGATAATCAATGGAGTACGCGCCTCATCAATCAGGATCGAATCGACTTCATCGACCACAGCGAAATTCACCTCGCGCTGGACCTTCTCAGCCAGACTGAAAGCCATGTTGTCACGCAGGTAGTCAAAACCGAACTCGTTATTGGTGCCGTAACTGATATCGGCCGCATAGGCGTCGCGTTTCTCCGTCTGCTCCAGACCCGGCACTACGATTCCAACACTCAGTCCGAGGAACTCATAGAGCAGACGCATCCAGTTCGCATCACGCTTGGCCAAGTAGTCATTGACCGTGACGATATGCACACCCTTGCCCGAGAGGGCATTGAGGTAGGCGGGAAGGGTCGCCATCAGGGTCTTACCCTCACCGGTGCGCATCTCAGAGATCTTGCCCTGATGTAGCACCATGCCACCGATCAGCTGCACATCGAAGTGGCGCATACCCATCACACGACGACTCGCCTCACGAACGACCGCAAAGGCCTCATTCAACAGGTTATCCAGCGTCTCTCCGTCTTCGATGCGACGCTTAAAATCTGTGGTCTTGGCCTGTAACTCCTCATCGGAGAGCCCTTGCAGCCCCTCCTCCAGTGCCGTGATTTGCGCAACACTCTTGCGCATGCGCTTAACCAAGCGCTCATTGCGACTACCAAAAATCTTCCTGAACAGACTGCTGACCATTAGAGATAATTCCCGATTACCCGATTATTAAGAGCGGAATGATAGCGTAACTTGACGCTAAATCGCAGCGGCGATTGCCCATCGGTAATCCAATTGAGATGAATGAGAAGAAGCCGCCCTAACGGGCAGCCTTGATGTATTTAGATGGGTCGACTTCACGACCGTTGCGCAGCACTTCAAAATGGACATGAGGTCCGGTGGAACGGCCACTTGAACCCATTAAGGCGATGACCTGACCCTGATCGACACTATCACCCGCTTCGACCAGGTTCTCCTTGCTGTGACCATAGCGGGTCACGTAGCCCCCACCGTGATTAATTTCGACCATCTGACCATAACCCGACCGCTTGCCCGACCAGGTTACAACACCGGAAGCAACTGCAACCACGTTGGAGCCCATCTTACCCGCAAAATCGAGCCCTTTATGACGCTCTTGCTTGCCCGTGAAGGGGTCGGTGCGCTTACCAAAGCGAGATGAGAGCCAACCCTTCTCGATCGGCCGCCCCGCAGGGAAGACCTCCTTTTGTAGAGAGCGGCTCATCAACAGTGACTCCATCACGGTGAGCTGCTGTTCACGATCATCGATCTGCTGTTCAAGTTCGCTCAGCAGTTGAATGAAATCAGCAGAGGCGAGTGACTCCCCTTTCGCGGAGGGGGAAAATGGACCGCCTAATGCAGGTGGCGCCTCAAAGTCGAACTCCCCTTCATCGAGATTCGCAATTTTGGTCAGACGTTTGCCCAGTGCATTGAGTCGAATCACCTGAGCCTGAGCATCACCGAGCTTGATCGCCAGTGCATCCATATGCTCAGACATGGAGGTACGTAGCGCCTCGAGCTCCTGCTGCTGACGTGACACATCACTGCGCCACTCCTCTGAGACGGTTGAAACAGCAACCTTGCTATCCGTCGGCTGTCCCGCCCAGTAGCCTACGTAGAGCAGTGAGGAGCTAAACAACAGCAACAGAGAGAACAGCCCCAGCAGAACCCAGGGTGAGGTAAGCGTGATGACGCAGGCCTTGCGACAAGCGTTTGAATTTATGACAACGTTCATTTCGGCATCAAAACCTGAATCGATTACAATGAGTTGAAATTCGCAATGGAGCCTTCGCAGAGATCATGCCGGGCAAATCGACAAAACCGCTCTACCATCTACTCCGAGGCGTACTGCCTGATCGGGTCATTGCGCATGGCACACTACTGGCCAATTTTGAGCAGTTCATCGTCGAGCAACTTCCTGAACCGCTCAATGCACACTGTCGTGTCGCCAACCTGCGAAACGGTAATCTGATCCTCTATACCGATTCACCCGCCTGGTCGACCAAGCTTCGTTATTTGCTTCCAGCAATCAAACAGGCATTTGAGTCGCACTTTAAAACCGAGCTCAAGAACCTTTCGATCGAGGTCAAACCTGCACGACAAGCGCAAGCCCCACACCAGGGTCGGACAAAAATCTCACAAGCCAGCGCCGAACATCTGCGCCAATCTGCCGCTGCAACACCCTACGAACCACTAAAAGCCGCACTCGTACGGCTCTCACGTCATCCTAAGAGGGATTAACTCAGGTCGCTTGAACCGGCTTAATAAAGGAGATTGGTGCGCACTCGACATCTTCGAAGGTCACCTCTTCCCAGGCGCTTTCGTCTGCCATCAACGCTTTTAACAGCGTGTTATTCAACTCGTGTCCCGATTTGTGTCCACTGAAGGCACCAATCAGACTGCGACCTAGTAGATAGAGATCACCGATCGCATCAAGAATTTTGTGTTTTACGAACTCATCTTCGTAACGAAGACCATCTTCATTCAACACGCGGAAATCATCGACGACTATTGCATTGTCCTGACTACCACCGAGCGCCAGCTTGCGCTCACGCAGCTGCTCGATGTCACGCATAAATCCAAAGGTGCGCGCACGACTCACCTCTTTCACAAATGATGTGGTAGAGAAATCGATCAGCGCCTGCTGATTCTCTTCGTGGAAGAGCGGATGATCAAAATCGATACTAAACGAGACCTTAAAGCCTTCAAATGGTTCGAACGCCGCCCATTTTCCGTTATCTTCGACCTTGATTGGTTTTTTGATACGGATAAAACGTTTCGCGGCTGCCTGCTCTTCAATACCAGCAGACTGAATCAGGAAGACAAATGGTCCAGCACTGCCGTCCATAATCGGTACTTCAGGGGCACTGAGATCGACATAAGCATTATCGATACCCAGACCTGCCATCGCTGAGAGCAGATGTTCGATGGTTGAGATTCTTGCACCATCCTTAATCAGGGTAGTCGAAAGTTGTGTATCGCCAACATTCTCTGGACTCGCCTTGATCTCCATCGGCTCGTCGAGATCGACGCGTCTGAAGATAATGCCGGTATCTGGCGCAGCGGGTCGCAGCGTCAGATAAACCTTCTCTCCGGTGTGAAGACCCACACCTGTGGCGTGGATAACGTTCTTCAAAGTCCGTTGTTTTATCATTATCGAGCTACATCCCCATCCAGTATGAGTGCACATACGATCTCAAATTTGCCGTCATGCTAACACAGGCAAATCCCTCTGCAAAGTGCAGACACTTTACAGAAAAACACTCAAGTCACTGATCTCCCAAGGTTTCCACACCTCAGCGAACCAGCATTATTAGTCCGCCTGCTTTCTCAGGAAAGCGGGGATATCGAGGATATCAAGATCGTCCAGAGCAGCAGACTCGAGGCCATCACCGACCGCCTTTTGACGGATCGCCGTTGGACGCTCAAGCTCACGGTAGTCGATCTCACCATCAGCACGTTTCTCAACAAGCTTGACAGCAGGAGTCTCAGGTAGCGCCTCTTCCTTCATCCTCTCCTGACCGATACCAGTAGCAACCACGGTGACGCGCAGCTCACCGGTCAGCTCAGGATCGATTACGGTACCCACCACAACAGTCGCATCGTCTGAGGCAAGCTCACGAATCGTGCTACCCACATCCTCAAACTCTCCGATTGAAAGATCGAGACCCGCCGTTACATTTACCAGGATTCCGTTTGCACCAGAGAGATTTACATCCTCAAGCAGCGGACTGGATATTGCCGCTTCTGCCGCTTCACGCGCACGATTCTCACCAGAACCGGTGCCAGAGCCCATCATCGCCATACCCTTCTCTGACATCACAGTACGAACGTCAGCAAAGTCGACGTTGATCAGGCCCGGACGAGTAATCAGTTCGGCAATACCCTGCACCGCATTCTGCAGCACGTTGTTGGCCTCTTTAAATGCATCCAGAAGAGAGGCGCCCTTACCGAGTACCTGCAACAGTTTCTCATTCGGAATGGTAATCAATGAGTCGACATTCTGGCTCAACTCCTCAATACCGTCATTTGCGATCTGTAGGCGCTTACCACCCTCGAACGGGAACGGCTTGGTGACAACCGCAACGGTCAGAATTCCCATCTCCTTAGCGATCTCTGCAACAACCGGCGCACCACCGGTTCCGGTACCACCACCCATACCGGCGGTAATAAAGAGCATATCCGCACCTTCAATTACCTCCTGGATTCTTTCACGATCATCCATCGCCGCCTGACGACCAATATTGGGGTTTGCCCCGGCACCCAGCCCCTTGGTGATGTCATTACCCAGCTGCAACAACGTGCGTGCCGAGGCGTTACGTAGCGCCTGTGAATCGGTATTTGCACAAATGAAATCAACGCCCTCGATATCAGCCTCAAGCATGTGCTGTACCGCGTTGCCACCACCACCGCCAACACCAACAACCTTAATTACCGCGTTTTGCGAATAGGCATCCATTAATTCAAACATTTGCTCCACTCCTCTCCAGAAATTTGATTACTTACACTGTTCATTAATTCGATTTGAGCCCTACAGGCTCCCTTGAAACCACGATCTCATCCGCGACCAGACTCCCTTGAGCCCGGCACCACCTGACGTTTCCGCTACTTTCGATCCACGATTTTTCTTACCAAATAACAGCAGGCCAACGCCTGTTGCATGAATAGGATTGCGCACCACATCAACCAGGCCGCGCACATGCTGTGGCAGACCGAGTCTGACCGGCATATGGAAAATCTCTTCAGCGAGATCGACGACCCCCTCCATCTTCGAAGTACCACCCGTCAGCACTACACCGGCGGCAATCAGATCTTCAAATCCGCTACGTCGCAGCTCGGCATGCACCAGTGAAAGCAGCTCTTCGTAACGCGGCTCAACCACCTCGGCCAAAGTCTGACGAGCCAGTCGACGCGGTGGACGGTCACCGACACTCGGCACCTCAATCGTCTCATCGGCATTGGCCAGCTGAGTCAGTGCACAGGCGTATTTGATCTTTATCTCTTCGGCATACTGATAGGGAGTTCGCATCGCCACTGCGATGTCATTGGTCACCTGATCACCGGCAATCGGAATCACTGCAGTGTGGCGAATCGCCCCCTCGGTAAAGATGGCGATATCGGTGGTACCACCACCGATATCGACCAGACAGACACCCAGCTCTTTTTCATCATCACTGAGCACCGAGTAACTCGATGCGAGCTGTTCAAGAATAATGTCATCAACCTCAAGGCCGCAGCGACGTACGCACTTGATAATGTTCTGCGCTGCACTCACTGCACCGGTGACAAGATGTACCTTCGCCTCCAGGCGTACACCCGACATGCCGACCGGCTCTTTAATCCCTTCCTGGTTATCGATGATGAACTCCTGCGGCAGTACATGCAGGATCTTCTGATCGGCAGGGATAGCTACCGCACGCGCCGCATCGATCACTCGATCCACATCGCTATGGGCCACCTCACGATCCTTGATCGCGACAATGCCGTGAGAGTTAAGGCTACGAACATGGCTACCGGCGATACCTGCATAGACCGAATGAATCTGACAACCAGCCATCAGCTCCGCCTCCTCCACGGCACGCTGAATCGACTGCACCGTCGATTCGATGTTAATCACCACACCCTTCTTCAGACCGCGCGAGGGGTGTGAACCGATACCGATAATATCGATCTCCCCTTCTCCGCTAACCTCACCGACGATCGCAACCACCTTAGAGGTTCCGATATCCAGTCCGACAATCAGGTTCTGTTCACTCTTCTTCGACATTCTTATCCCTCGCTTTTTGGTGCGCCGGTTGGTGACTTCCAGCTCACTGCAAAGCCGTTGCTATAACGAAGATCGACACTTTTTACCCCTGCATCCTGTCCTGCCATCAGGCTGGGGTAGACACTGAGAAAGCGCTGCAATCTCCTTTCCGGGTCGGTACGACCCAATTCAAATTCGATTCCATTCTCTACTTCCAGATGCCATGAACGGCGCTGATCCAGTTCCAGCCTCTTCAGTGGCAACCCCACTGTGGTCAGAGGCGGCACTACTGCTGCGTACATCTCTGCCAACTTCTTCTCCAGACCGCGCGGCCCTTCAAGTCGTACCAGCCCCTGCGGCATCTCACTGCGTGACGGGGTAAAGATCTCACCACGTCGATTAAGCAGAGAACCCTTACCCCACTGCGCAAGTGGCTGCTGTTCGCTCACCTGCACCCAGAGCTTGTCGGGCCAGACCCTGCGTACTGAAACTCGATCAACCCACGCCAGCTCTCCAATCGCGCGTTGGATCGCGCTCACATCGAGATTAAAAAATCCAACGCCCACATAGGGCTGCGCCACCAACGCAATCTGTTGCTGGTTGAGAAAGACAAAAGCCCCCTTCTCAACCACCACCCGCTCAATCGGAAAACGCTCCGCATCGTGTAGCAGGGTGTAGACCCAGGCCATCGGCCCGAGCAGAATCGCCACGCTCACCGCCAGCCCCAGATAACGCGGATTGATCCAGCGACGCTTCTGTTTTGGCTCAATACGCCGATTGCTCTTCTTTTTGCTCTTACGAAGCGCCCTCATTGCACGACTCCGTCAAAGCTCGTATCCAGGATTCGCAGTACCAGTTTTTCAAAATTGATACCCGCTTCGGTCGCAGCCATCGGTACCAGACTGTGGTCAGTCATACCCGGCACCGTGTTGACCTCAATCAGCCAGAATGCGCCCTGCTCATCACGCATAAAATCGACTCGACCCCAACCCTCTGCACCGGCCGCATTGAACGCCGCAAGTGCCAGAGCGCGTAGCTGCTGCTCATCCTCACTATCCAGACCACAGGGACAGTGGTAGCTCGTATCATCGGCCTGATACTTCGCTTTGTAGTCGTAGAATGCGTGCGGTGTCTCGAGCCGAATCGGCGGCAGCGTCTCTCCGCCAAGTAGCGCCACCGTATACTCGCCGCCGCTGATCCATTGCTCAGCAAAAACCATCTCATCAAAGACAACCGCCGCATTAAACGCTGCCTCAAGATCCTCAACGCGTTCAACCCGACTCATACCGATGCTTGAACCCTCACGCCCCGGTTTAACCATCAGCGGCAGACCGAGTTGCGCCACCACCGCTGCCGCATCAAAGCCGCTACGCAGCTGCAAAAATTTTGGTGTTGGCAGATCACTGCCTGTCCAGAGTTTTTTGCAACGCAGCTTATCCATACCCAATGCCGAACCGAGTACACCGCTACCGGTATAGGGAAGATCCAGCAGCTCCAGCGCTCCCTGCACTACACCGTCCTCTCCCATGCGCCCATGCAGCACGATGAAGACACGATCAAAACCTGCTTCAGCCAGCTCAGCCAACATTCCGGCACGAAAATCGACACCCTGTGCATCGACACCCTGTGACTGCAGTGCCGCCAACACCGCACCACCGCTATTCAGCGACACCTCGCGCTCAGCCGAGTCACCGCCCATCAGCACCGCGACCTTGCCGTAGTCAGCAGGGGTATGTTGTGTGCTACTGCTCATCGCCCCCTCCTGTCGGCTCACCGATGATGTGGACCTCTTGCTCAAGCTCAACGCCATGGATTGCGTGAACCCGCCTGGCAACCAGCTCAATCAGTGACTCAATATCGGCTGCGGTGGCACCGCCATTGTTGATAATGAAGTTGGCGTGTTTCTCCGAGACCGAGGCAGCCCCGATACTCAACCCTTTCAACCCTGCGCTATCGATCAGACGCGCCGCATGATCACCCTCGGGATTACGGAACACCGAACCGCAGCTCGGCAGACCGATCGGCTGCGCGCCGCTGCGCTGCTCAAGCAGCTCGCGAATACGCTGCGTGTTGACCTCAACATCGCCCACCTCAAGCCGCAGTGTCGCCGCCGCAAACCACTCGTCGGCAGGCCCCTCAACGGAGCGATAGGCCACCTTGAACTCTTCGGGGCTATGACGATGCAACTCTCCGTGACGATCAACCGTCTCGATCTCGATCAGCAGCGACCATGTCTCACCTCCGAAGGCCCCGGCATTCATCGCCAGAGCACCACCGAAGGTGCCGGGAATACCTGCCAGAAACTCTGCCCCGGTCAACCCCGCACGAGAACAGAAGCGTGCGAGCTTGGCGCAGGAGATACCCGCCTCTGCACGAATGGTCTCGGCCGTGCACTGCTCAGCGTGATCAATAACACCCTTGGTCATGATTGCTGTGCCTCTGAGACCACCATCACGCACCAGCAGATTGCTACCAAGACCAATCCAGTAAAGCGCCTCACCAGCAGGTAGTGACTGCAGGAAAGCACACAGATCTTCAATGTCCGCAGGACGATAGAGGCGTTCGGCAGGACCACCGACGCGCCACGAGGTGTGGCGCGACATCGACTCGTTGAGCAGCAGCTCGCCGCGCAGCCCATTATCGAGTGCCGCCGCCATCATCGCTTGCCTCCGACACTGCGACGCTTCATCACCGTAGTAACCCGCATCATGCGTGGTTTGTCTGAACCACACTGCTGCGCCTTGCGCAGACGCTGTAGTGCACTGTGGTGGCAGACCAGTGGTTCGCCACAACCCAGATGGAGTTGATAACGCATCTTCATGCTGCACCTCCCTGTACCGCCGCATCGCTGGCCGGTTCCGCATCGGCTGCCAACTGCTGCGCAACCACACCGATATTGCCCGCTCCCTGCACCAGCAGAATGTCACCACCACGGGCCACACTGGCGACCAGCTCAGCGATCTCGCTCGGCCGCTCAACAAAAACCGGATCGACCTTGCCGCGGGCACGGATTGCACGCGCCAGGGCACGACCATCGGCTCCGGCAATTGGTGTCTCTCCGGCCGAGTAGACCTCGGTCAGAATCACCGCGTCACACTCGGAGAGCACCTGGGCAAAATCATCGAGCAGGTCGCGGGTACGGCTATAGCGATGCGGCTGGAAGGCCATCACCAGACGGCGCTCGGGCCAACCATCTCGAATCGCCTGCACCGTAGCGGCCAGCTCACGCGGGTGGTGGCCGTAGTCATCAACCAGCAGCGCTCGGCCCGACTCAAGTGGCAGCTCACCGCGCACCTGGAAGCGCCGTCCGATACCCTCAAAGCGTGCCAGACCCTGCTGAATCGACTCATCGTCGACACCCAGCTCAACCGCCACGGCAATCGCGGCCAGCGCATTAAGCATGTTGTGTCGCCCAGGTAGACTCAGGGTGATCGCCAATGGCGCTTCGCGACCCGGCAACATCACCTCAAAGTGGGTATTAACCCCCTGCTGCGAGATATTCATCGCCCGCACATCGGCATCTTCAGCAGTACCGTAGGTGAGCAGTGGACGGGTAATACGCGGCAGCAGTTCGCGCACCTCATCATCATCTATACAGACCACTGCCAGACCGTAGAACGGCAGGTGATGAAGGAACTCAATAAAACTGTCACGCAAGCGATCGAAGTCCCCGCCGTAGGTCGAGAGGTGATCGGCATCGACGTTGGTCACCACTGCCAACATAGGCTGCAGGAACAGGAAGGAGGCGTCGCTCTCATCCGCTTCGGCCACCAGGTAACGGCCAGCACCGAGACGCGCGTTGGTCCCAGCACTGTTGAGCTTGCCACCGATGACGAAGGTCGGATCGAGGCCACCCTCACCGAGCAGTGAGGCGATCAGGCTGGTGGTGGTCGTCTTGCCGTGGGTACCGGCCACGGCGATGCCGTAACGGAAACGCATCAGTTCAGCGAGCATCTCTGCACGCGGTACCACCGGGATACGCCGCTCCTGTGCAGCCACCACTTCAGGATTATCACTGGTCACCGCACTGGAGATCACCACCACATCGGCATCGGCGACATTCTCCGCCTGATGGCCAAAGACGATCTCTGCACCGAGCGAGCTGAGTCGTTCGGTCATCGCATTCTGTTGCAGATCGGAACCGGTCACCTTGTAGCCAAGATTGAGCAGCACCTCGGCGATACCCCCCATACCCGCACCACCGATGCCAATCAGATGGATCGAACGCATACGGCCCATTGGATTGAGCATCTCACCCTGCTGCATATGACCACTCATGCGGCATCTCCTGTACGACAGAACTGCAGACACTCAGTTGCGACCACTGATGTCGCATCCGGCATCGCCCTGGCACGCGCCATATTTGCCATCTCCACCAGACGAGCACGATCACTGATCAGTCCGCGCACCATCTCAGCAAACATCTCCGGTTCGATGTCGCGCTGCTGCAGCAGCAGTGCGGCACCTGCATCGGAGAGGTAACGGGCATTGGCGCTCTGGTGATCATCAACGGCATAGGGGAACGGCACCAGGATGCTAGCGACACCAGCTGCGGCCAGCTCGGCCACGGTCAGCGCACCGGCGCGGCAGATCACCAGATCGGCCCAACCGTATGCCCCTGCCATGTCAGCGATGAAGGGAAGCACTTCCGCATCAACACCGGCAGATTGGTACGCTTGTTTAGCCTCTTCATGTTTTCCGCCACCCGCCTGATGGCGAACCACGGGACGCTCCGATTCGTTAAGTAACGCCAGTGCGGCGGGCAGTTGCTCATTGAGCGCCTGTGCACCGAGACTGCCACCCAGCACCAGTAGCCGTACCGGACCTGTATGCTCTGCCATACGAACATTTGGTGCCTCGAGCGCTGCAATATCGGCACGCACCGGATTACCGGTATGTATCGGTTTGCGTGAAACGGGGAAGCTGCCAGGGAAGGCCTGCATCAATCTGGTTGCGATGCGCGAGAGCAGACGATTGGTCAATCCAGCGATAGCGTTCTGTTCATGTACCAGCAGAGGTTTACCCATCAGCCTTGCCGCCACACCGCCGGGGCCGGTAACAAAGCCCCCCAACCCCAGAACCGCATCGGGACGCACCTTGCGCAGAATCGCGATAGAGCGCAGCAGCGCCTTGAGCAGGACAAACGGTGCTGCAATAAGACGTCTGATACCGGTACCACGCAGCCCCTGTACCTCAACTGCCTCGAGTGGGAAACCGGCCTCGGGCACCACACGCGACTCAAGACCGTGTGGGGTGCCCATCCAGACCACCTCAACCTGCTCGTCGCGCAGACGCTCAGCCACCGCCAGCGCCGGAAAGACGTGTCCACCAGTGCCACCAGCCATCACCAGTACCGTCCCCCTGCGGCTCATGACTTCTGCCCCCACGGTATCTGCCCCTCATCGGGCGTGGTGCGCAGCTCATGATCGGTACGTACCACCATCCCGATCGCAAGTGCGGTAACAATCAGACTACTTCCGCCATAACTCATCAGCGGCAGGGTCAGCCCCTTGGTCGGCAGCAGCCCCATGTTCACGCCCATGTTGATAAAGGCCTGCACCCCAATCCACAGCGCAATGCCGTAACAGAGGTAGGCGGGAAAGCGGTGACCGCGCTGTTCGGCACGTGCTGCAATGGCAAAACTGCGCCAGACAAAGAATGCAAACAGCACCACCACCAGCGTCACGGTGACAAAGCCGAGCTCCTCACCGATCACGGCAAAGAGGAAATCGGTATGTGCCTCAGGCAGGTAGGAGAGTTTTTGCACACTGGCACCAAGCCCGACGCCAAACCACTCGCCGCGACCAATCGCCATCAGCGCCTGGGTGAGCTGGAAGCCGCTATTGAAGGGATCGGCCCAGGGGTTGAGGAAGGTGGTAATACGCTGCATACGGTAGGGGGATGAGACTGCCAGAATGACCATCGCCGCGAGCACCACTCCGAGCCACATGCCAAACAGCCAGAGGCGTACCCCACCGATGAAGAGCATACCGAGCGCTGCGGCCATCAACACCACCGTGGTTCCAAAATCGGGCTCCAGCAGCAGCAACAGTGCCGTAAAGCTCAACACACCCATCGGCACAAAGAAGCCCTTGGCGGTGTTACGTACATCGTGGCCACGGCGCACCAGATAACCGGCCAGATAGATAATCACAAACAGCTTCGCCAGTTCGGAGACCTGCATATTGATCACACCGAGTGGTAGCCAACGCACCGCACCATTGACCTCGCGACCAACACCGGGGATCAATACCACCATCAGCAACAGCAGCGCACCGACCAGCAGCGCCATGCTGGCACGTTCCCACTGCACCATCGGTGTCTTCACCACCAGGTAGCCGCTAAGCAGCGCAACTATCATGTAAACACTCTGACGGAAGAGAAAATGGAACGGCGTATCGTAGAATCGGTCGGCATAGGCGATTGAGGCAGAACCGACCATCACCAGACCGAGCGCGGCCAGTGTGAAGACGGTACCGAGCAGCCAGAAGTCATACTCGGCCGGCTTGCGTTTAACCGCCGCGCGTGAGGCCTGACCCGCTGTAGCTGCAACCGCACTCATGCGAGCAACCTCCCAACCGCCTCAACGAAACGCTCACCGCGCTCTTCATAATTTCGGAACATATCG
The DNA here is from genome assembly GCF_013343005.1 of Candidatus Reidiella endopervernicosa. Taxonomy (GTDB): domain Bacteria; phylum Pseudomonadota; class Gammaproteobacteria; genus Reidiella; species Reidiella endopervernicosa. Next base: position 1,370,057 of record NZ_CP054491.1, on the reverse strand, counting down.
AAGCTGGCGCAGGCGGGCGAGAAGAGTACCGCATCGCCCGACTTGGCCAGGGCGGCGGCTTTTGCCACCGCCTCATCAAGATCAGCCGCATGGACCACGTCAGTGGCGCCATTGACTGCTGACTCGATCAACGATGCATCTCGACCGAAGAGCACGACGGCACGCCCCTTATCCGCTAGCGCCTCACGCAGTGGTGCAAAATCGGCACCCTTGCCCTCACCCCCGGCAATCAGAACCACTGGGGCTGCAATACCTTCAATCGCGGCGATTGTCGCACCAACGTTGGTCCCCTTCGAATCGTTGAACCAGCGCACACCCTCCGCCTCGGCCACCCACTGACAACGATGCGGCAGACCGGTGAAGTGGCGTGCCGCTTCAACCATCGGCTCGAGCGCTAGACCTGCCGCCGAACCAAGCGCCATTGCCGCCAGCACATTGGCGCAGTTGTGGCTGCCGACCATGCGCAGTTCAGCGGCGGCCATCAGGCGCTGATCGCCATAACAGAGCCACTGCTCACCCCCCGCCTCGAGCAAACCATATTCACCGCTTTTGGGTGGCTTGAGAGTGAAGCAGACGACATTCTCCTCCCCCCTGACCATGTCAGTGACCGCCATATCGTCACAATTGACCACGCAGACAGCGGTGTTGTGAAAAATGCGACGCTTGGCCGATATATAGGCCTCCAGATCGTTATAACGATCCATATGGTCGGCCGAGATATTGAGCACCGCGGCAGACTCGCACTGTAGCGTGTTTGTTGTTTCAAGCTGGAAGCTGGAGAGCTCCAGTACATAGAGATCGGGGGCCTGCTCCTGCAACAGATCGAGCGCCGGGGTGCCGTAGTTACCACCCAGCCTCACCTCGCGCCCGGCCGCCTCAACCATCGCACCGACCAACGCGGTCACAGTGCTCTTACCGTTGGAGCCGGTAATGGCAACCACCGGCGCATCGGCGTAGCGAGCAAAGAGTTCGATATCGCCCATCACCTCGGCACCACGCATCATCGCCTCAGAGAGCGGTAGCTGACGTAGATCAACGCCAGGACTGACAATAATGCGTTCGGCCGTGGCGAAAAGCTGTTCAGAGAATTCACCTGTGAAGAGGGCCACATCGGGCAGTTGCTCACGCAGCTCATCGAGCATCGGTGGGGTCTCGCGGCTGTCGGTCACTGCGACCGACTCGCCACGCGCCGCAAGGAAGCGCGCAACCGACAGCCCGGTTTTACCCAGACCGACGACCAGCGTCCGCTCCTCATGCCCCGTTGTCATCTGCTCTTCCATCAATGTTTCAGCCGTCAACATCTCTCTTTATCGAATCTTCAGTGCTGCCAGTCCGATCAGCACCAGAATGACCGTAATAATCCAGAAACGGACCACGACCCGTGTCTCCGGCCACCCCTTCTCTTCGAAGTGGTGGTGCAGCGGCGCCATGCGGAAGATGCGCCGACCGGTCAATTTGAATGAGGTAACCTGCAGGATCACTGAGACGGTCTCGACCACGAACACACCGCCCATGATGAACAGCACCAGCTCCTGACGAACCAGTACCGCCAGCAGACCGAGCGCGGCACCGAGTGCCAGCGCACCGACATCACCCATGAAGACCTGCGCGGGATAGGCGTTGAACCAGAGAAAACCGAGTCCGGCACCGACCATCGCGCCACAGAAGACCACCACTTCACCGACCCCACGCACATAGGGCAGACCGAGGTAGCCAGAGAAATTGGCGTGACCGGTAACGTAGGCGTAGATCGCCAGTGCACCGGCCACCATGACCGTTGGCAGAATCGCCAGCCCATCGAGGCCATCGGTCAGGTTGACCGCGTTGCTGGTACCGACGATGACAAAGTAGGTCAGTACCACAAAGCCGACACCCAGCTCGATCGTGACACTCTTAACAAAGGGCAGGATCAACTGCGTCTCAACCGGTGAAGCGGTTTTATAGAGATAGATCGCCACACCGAGCGCCACCACCGATTGCCAGAAATATTTCGCTTTCGCCGAGAGCCCCTTGGGATTGCGCTCCACCACCTTGCGGTAGTCATCTACCCAACCGATCGCACCAAAGGCGATGGTGACCAGCAGCACGGTCCAGACGTAACGGTTACTCAGGTCTGCCCAGAGCAGGGTTGAGAGGGCGATGGCGACGATAATCAGTGCCCCACCCATGGTCGGAGTACCCGCCTTGGCGAGATGGCTCTGTGGCCCATCGTCACGGATCGCCTGACCGATCTGGTGATAGCTGAGCTTACGGATCATCGTTGGGCCGATTACAAATGCAATCACCAGCGCCGTCAGCACCCCGAGAATGGCACGCAGGGTCAGGTACTGGAATACATTAAATCCACTATGGAATTGCGCCAGATAGTTTGCTAATTCAAGCAACATCGTTAATGTCCCGCTCCACTCGTCTCATCAATACTCAAACCTTCAACCACCTGCTCCATTCGGGCGGAGCGCGACCCTTTCACCAACAGCGTCACATCGGCAGCAAGCTGATCTCGCAACGCCTCGATCAGCGCTTCTTTCGACTCAAAGTGAAAAGCCTCAGCACCAAACGCCTCAACCGCCGCCGCGGAGAGCTCACCGACCGCGTAGAGACGATCGATACCAAGCGCCTTTGCCTGAACGCCCACCTCGGCATGCAGTGCCGCTGCATCGTCACCCAGCTCTGCCATATCACCCATCACCAGCCAGCGATGTCCGCCGATACCAGACAACACCTCGACACCCGCCTTAAGCGAAGTAGGGTTGGCGTTGTAGCTGTCATCGATCAGCTGTGCACCAGCATGCGCAGCCCTCAGCTGCAGACGCCCCTTTGGCCCCGTCATCGCAGCCAGTCCACGACACACCTGATCAAGATTGGCACCAGCGGCGAGTGCTGCGGCTGTAGCCGCCAGCGCATTCATTACATTGTGACGACCGGGCAACGGCAGATTTATCGCGGCGCTACCAATCGGGGTATTGAGTTCGAAACGCGTCGTAACAGCGCCACCAGCCACAGCCATCTCGATATGACTAGCGGTCACATCAGCGGAGTGTTCAATACCAAACTGCAGCGTGCGATGACTACCCGCCAGCTCTCGCCAGCGCGGAGCAAAGCGATCATCGGCGTTGATCACCGCCACACCGTCACTACTGAGTCCCGAGAAGATCTCACCCTTCGCCTCGGCCACTCCCTCGAGCGAACCAAAACCTTCCAGGTGGGCATTTCCAGCATTGGTAATCAGCGCCACATTCGGCCTGGCGATCTCGGTCAGATAGGCAATCTCGCCGGCGTGGTTGGCACCCATCTCGATGACCGCTGCGGTCTGCTCATCCTCGAGCCGCAGCAGCGTCAATGGCATGCCGATATCGTTATTCAGGTTCCCCTCGGTGGCGAGCACCTCGCCGCCCACGCCGAGAATCGCCGCCAGCATCTCCTTCACCGTGGTCTTACCGTTGGAGCCGGTCACCGCAACCAGTGGCTGCTCGAACTGCTCGCGCTGCCAACCCGCCAGCTGCCCTAGTGCCACACGGGTATCCTCAACCACCAGCTGCGGTAGCGATGTCTCGCACTCACGGCTCACCAGCACGGCCACGGCGCCTGTCTGCGCCACCTGCGCGGCAAAGGCGTGACCATCAAAATTGGGGCCGCTCAGGGCGATAAAAAGTGCCCCCTGCGGCAGGGTTCGACTATCGGTTGAGACGGCAGCAATCGAGACATCTTCACCGATCATGCGGCCATCAAGCAGTGCTGTGAGCTGTTGCAGACTCATCGGCTTCACCCCCGCTCCCCGAGCAGACGCTCAACTTCGTTCCGATCACTGAAGGGGCGACGCTCATCACCGATCTGCTGATAGTTTTCATGCCCCTTACCAGCCACCAGCACGATGTCCTGCGGCTTGGCATGGAACAGGGCGAATGCGATCGCCTCACCACGATCGCGCTTGATATAGACACTGTCGGGGTTATCCATACCATTGAGGATCTCAATGACGATGCGCAGTGGATCCTCGCTACGCGGGTTGTCATCAGTCACCACCACGTAGTCAGCAAACTGTTCTGCAACGGCGCCCATCTCGAGACGTTTGCCACGATCTCGATCACCACCGCAACCAAATACCGCCCAGAGGCGACCGTCGCAGTGGTCGCGTAGCGCTGCCAGTGCCTGCTCCAGTGCATCGGGGGTATGGGCGTAGTCAACCACCACCAACGGTGAGTCCGCTACTGAGAAACGTTCCATACGTCCAGTGACGGTCGGGACCGAACCGATACGGCTGATCGCCTCACCAAAGGGAAGCCCTATCACCAACAGTGCGGCGAGCGCACCGAGCAGGTTACTGGCGTTGAAACGACCCAGCTGGTCGGTACGCAGTCGCACCTGCCCCCAGCTCGAATCGATATCGAAGCTCATCCCCTCGCCGCTCAGTTGCAGATTGCTACCAACCACATAACGATCACCGCTACGCGCCGCATCGGAGAAGCCGTAGCTAACCGACTCAAGTTCAGTCAAAGAGGTGAGCAGCTCACAGCCGTTCTCATCATCACCATTGATCACCGCAGCACGCAGCCCCGGCATAGCGAAGAGGCGACGCTTGGCGGCTGCATAGTTCGACATATCGCCGTGGTAGTCGAGATGATCGCGACTGAGGTTGGTCCAGAGCGCCAGATCAAACTCAACACCGTTGACCCGCCCCTGCTCCAGCGCGTGAGAGGAGACCTCCATCGCCACCTGATCGATGCCACTATCGCGCATCTCAGCCAGCAGGCGCTGCAGAGAGATCGCATCGGGAGTGGTATGGGTCGCCTCAGAGAGGCTACCGACACGACCGTTACCGAGCGTGCCGATGACACCACAGGGCGATGCATCGCTATCGAGCCCTGCTGCCACGTAGTGAGCCGTTGAACTCTTGCCATTGGTGCCGGTAATACCGGTCACCACCATGCCGTGGCTGGGGTGACCGTAGAAGCGTGCCGCAATCTCACCAAGGCGCTGGCTCAGGCCTTCAACGGCTATCACCGTCGTGGGTAGCGCGCTCAGCGCCTCACCATCGATTCCTTCAGCAGGCTCCCAAAGAATCGCGACCGCACCGGCCGCATGGGCAGCAGCGGCGTGGTTAACACCATGTTCACGGCTGCCAGCACAGGCGCAGAAGAGCGTGCCCGACTCGACGGCACGACTGTCGAGCGCCAGCGCGCTGATCTCGACATCATCGGCCGCTGAGACAACCACAATCCCTTCAAGCAGCGAACCGAGCATCTGCCCGGTACGGATCTGTTCTGCCACCATCATGCGGGCCCCCTCTTCTCGGTAGAGGCGGAGGCGCGCACAGGCATATCATCGGGCGGCAGCCCCAGCAGCCTGAGCGCCCCACTCATCACCTTGGAGAAGACCGGTGCCGCAACGGCACCTCCGTAGTAGTCGCCGTTGCGCGGATCATTGACCATCACCACCATCACCAGCCGCGGCTCGCTAACCGGTGCCATACCGGTAAAGACCGAGTGGTAACGATCTTCGGCATAACCACCTGCAACCGCTTTATGCACCGTGCCGGTCTTGCCCGCGACACGGTAACCGACCACATGCGCCTTATATCCAGTCCCTTTACGGCTCACGACACCCTCGAGCATGTTACGAACCTGACGCGCTACCTGCGGGGTAATCACCTGCTCGCCCTCAGCTGGTTCACTGTTTTTCAACAGGGTCACCGGATACTGCGCCCCATCGGCAGCAAGCACTGAGTAGGCATGCGCCAGCTGCAGCGGCGTAACGGAGAGGCCGTAACCGTAGGAGTGGGTGGCGTGTTCAACCTTGCGCCAGCGATGGAAGTTACTCAGCACACCGGCCGACTCACCGGGGAAACCGCTTGCGGTCGACTCACCAAAACCGACCCTTGAGAGCATCGACCAGAGCTGCTCACTCTCCAGCTTCTGCGCAATTTTGCTGGCACCAACATTGCTCGATTTAACCAATACATCACCGATACTCAGCGCGCCGTAATCACGGAAATCACTGACGGTTTTACGTCCAATTCGGTAGTAACCCGGCGATGTATTGATCACGGTGCTCGGCTTGATCAACCGATTTTCCAGCGCACTGGCAACGGTAAAGGGCTTGATCGGCGAGCCGGGCTCAAAGACATCGGTCACGGCGCGATTACGCCGTGCGCTGCTCTTCTGACCGCTGCGACGATTGGGGTTGTATGAAGGCTGGTTGACCATCGCCAACACCTCGCCACTGCGCACGTCGAGCAACACCAGCGAACCCGAGGTCGCTTTGTGCTGTTTTACCGCCGCCTTCAGCTCACGGTAGGCAAGATACTGGATACGACGATCGATACTGAGCTGCAGCGGCTGACCAGGGCGCATAGCACGGATCAGCTCCACCTCTTCGATAATTCGACCACGACCATCGCGCACTACCCGCTTGGCACCCGGCTCACCTCGCAGCGACTCGTTGTAGGAGAGTTCTAGCCCCTCCTGACCGAGATCGTCGATGTTGGTCATACCAACCAGATGCGCGGTGACCTCACCGGCTGGGTAGTAGCGGTGAAACTCACGCTGCAGTGAGACCCCTGGCAGATCTAGCGCCATCACCTTGCGCGCCAGATCAGGGCGTACATGACGCTTCAGATAGACAAACTCACGTCCCTCGCGTTTGGCAAGCAGACGCTGCAACTTCTCAGTCTTCAGCCCTAGCAGACGCGCCAGCTGCGGCAGCTCGCCGCTTGCCAACATCAGCTCCTGCGGATTGGCCCACACCGAATCGACCGGGGTACTGATCGCCAGCGGCTCGCCGTTACGATCGGTAATCATGCCGCGATGGGCGGGGATCTCGACCACGCGTAGATGACGCGCATCGGCCTGATTCTGCAGGAATTCACGATCGAACAGCTCCAGTTGCGCGGCACGCCCCAACAGCGCCGCCATGCCAAGCAGAAACAGGCCGAGCGCCAAATAGCGCCGACCTTTAAAAATCTCTACTGACTGCTGCTCGCTCATGGGGTAACGATCACAACCTCGCTCGTATCGGGGATCTTCATCCCCAGCTTCTCTCTCGCTGCACGTTCAATTCTGCCGTGGGTAGACCAGGTGCTCTGCTCCAACTGCAGCTGCCCCCACTCGGTATCCATCACATCACGCTCACTCTGTAGTGAGCGCAGCTCGATAAAGAGCTTGCGCGTCTCATGTTTGGCGTAGACCACACCAATCGCCGAGACGAACAGCGCAGGAAGCAGAAAGGCCATCGCCATCAGCTGCCCACTCATGCCAACCGCTCCGCCACGCGCAGCACCGCACTGCGGGCGCGTGGATTTTCATCCACTTCATCCCGACTGGCGCGGATCGCCTTACCTAAGGACTTCATCTTTGCGTTGGTCTCGACATGCATGACCGGCAGATCGTGCGGCAATTGATCACCGCGCACCTGATCACGGATAAAACGTTTCACCAACCGATCCTCGAGGGAGTGGAAACTGATCACCGCCAGCCGCCCACCCGGCGCCAGAGCATCGACGCTCTGCGCCAGCACTGCCTCAACATCCTCGAGTTCACGATTGATATAGATCCGGATCGCCTGAAATGAGCGCGTCGCCGGGTGTTTATGTTTTTCCCAGGCCGGGTGAGCTGCCGCCACCACCTCAGCCAGCTGACGTGTCGTGGTCAGCGGTTTCTCATCACGCGCCTCAACGATCGCTCTGGCGATACGCTTGGCAAAACGCTCCTCGCCGTAGCGCTTCAGCACCTCGGCAATCTCCCGATCACCAGCACGCGCCAGCCAATCGGCAGCACTCTCACCGCTATCGGGATCCATGCGCATATCGAGCGGACCATCGTTGAGGAAACTGAAACCGCGGCGCGCGTCATCGAGTTGCGGCGAGGAGACACCGAGATCGAGCAGAATGCCGTCGACTCGACCACTCCAACCACGCGACTCAACAAACTCTCCCAACATCGCAAACGACCCCCGCTCGATCGAAAACCGACTATCACCGGCAAAGCGCTGCTCTGCCGCCGCTACCGCTTCGGGATCCTTGTCGATCGCCAGCAGGCGACCATCGGGTCCCAACACCTCCAAAATCGCTGCGGCGTGACCACCGCGACCGAAGGTTCCATCTATATAGATACCCCCACCATTGACCGATAGCGCCTCAAGCGATTCAGCCAATAGCACCGAGCGGTGCGCCACCTCGCTCTCGCCACTCAAAGCGAGAGAGATTCCAGGTCGGCTGGCAACGCCATATCGTCGCCATCATCCTCATCGAGCCAGCTGTTGCGGCGCTCACTCCAGCTCTGCTCATCCCAGAGCTCGAACTTCTTGCCCTGACCGATCAGCACGACCTTCTTATCCATTACGGCAAACTCACGCAGCGGCGGCGGCAGCAGCAGACGCCCCTGACCATCCATCTCACACTCGGTGGCATGCCCGATCAGCAGGCGCTGAACACGGCGCGCCTGGCGGTTAAAGCTTGGCAGCGCGTCGAGTTTGCGTTCGATCTCTTCCCAGACCGGCAACGGGTAGAGCAGCAGGCAGCGCTCATCGGTATCGATGGTGACCACCATTTGACCTGCGGAGAGATCACGAATGCGTTCGCGATAGCGGGTAGGCACCGCCATACGACCTTTTGCATCGAGATTGAGATTGTTAACTCCGCGAAACACGCTTCCCCCACTGTGGGTCTTATTTTTCCATTATTTTCCACTGGAACCCACTTTGTACCACTATAGGAGTCAGATTTTGCCTTTGCAACAAAGATTTTGCCTTTGCAACAAAATGGACCGGTAAAAACGGGATACTTACTTGTATGACAGTGACTTAGCGATGTTTTGTAGAAAATATTGGCAAAATCTCGCGAACGACTAAGAGAGTAAAATCATAGGCTTGCAAAAAGGTGTTAAGAACCCCTCTGAAAAGTAAAAATAGGAATAATATTTTTTGACTCCGAGGTGGGGAAAATTGCCGAGCCCCCTCACGAGCGGAGGGGGTTTGCGCAAAATTGGGTTGGGAGTCGGCCTGTAAGCCGGGTTCTGTCGTGAACAGTCATTCATCTGCGATGCGTGTCGCCACGCACCTGAAGCGACCTACCCGGGAGCAGCGTGGGCCACGCCTCAGCTCCCCTATTTGGTCTTGCTCCGGGTGGGGTTTACCTTGCCGCCGAGTGTTGCCACCGACGCGGTGCGCTCTTACCGCACCATTTCAACCTTACCTGTACTCCCGAAGGAGTCATCGGCGGTATCTTTTCTGCTGCACTTTCCGTCGACTCGCGCCGCCCAGGTGTTACCTGGCACCCTGCCCTATGGAGCCCGGACTTTCCTCCGCCCCCTAAGGGGCCGCGACTGTCCGGCCAACTCCCGCCGCATACCATACAGCCTGAAAAAAATTGTTCAATGCAGATCTATCCATCGCGCTCAGCCTGCAGCAGGTGCTGGTAGATCGCATTTTTCTTTTCACCACTGATCTTCGCCGCCAATGCCGCCGCCTGCTTCAGCGGCAGCTCGTCGCGCAGCAGCTGCGCGATTCGCAGCACCTCGTCATCAAGCCCCTGCGACTCTTTTTTGATTGCACCCTCAATCGCAACCACAAACTCACCACGCTGTTGATCACTATCGGCCTCAGCCCAGGCCAGCAGCTCGCCGAGCGTGGCGTGCTTAATGGTTTCAAAACGTTTGGTCAGTTCACGCGCCACCACCGCAGGCCGCTCTGCGCCCAATACCGCCACCATGTCGGCGAGTGAGTCGAGGATTCGATGCGGAGATTCATAGAAGGTAATGGTGCGCGACTCATCGCCGAGCAGCTCAAGACGGGCGCGGCGCGCGGCCGATTTAGCGGGCAGAAAGCCCTCAAAGCAGAAACGGTCAGTCGCCAGCCCACTGGCCGAGAGCGCGGTAATCAGCGCACTCACACCGGCAACCGGCACAACGCTGATACCCTGCCGATGCGCCTCACGCACCAGATGGTAACCGGGATCACTGATCAGCGGGGTACCGGCATCGGAGATCAACGCCACCGACTCACCCCCCAGCAGCATATCGATCAGCACACCACAGCGCTGACGCTCATTGTGCTCATGCAGGGCAAACATCGGCGTGGTTATCGCAAAATGCTTCAGCAGACCGCCGCTATGACGGGTATCCTCGGCAGCGATTCGATCGACCGTTTTCAGCACCTCGACGGCACGCGGTGTCATATCACCGAGATTGCCGATCGGTGTCGCTACTATATAGAGTCGACCATACTCAATTGACACCTTCCACGCCTCCCAAGATACTGGGCATCCGACGAGCAGCATGCTCCACCGGCTCAACCCTCAACGCGCGCCATCGTGCAACGGATAGTGAATAACTTGCAAGTGAAACGGCACCACCTAACCCGACTGGGAATCCTGACGCTCACCGCTCTACTGATCGGCTGCAGCACGACGAGTAGATACCTCGGTTATGGCGACTCACCGTCACGCACGCCCGTTCAGGTTGAGGATCGCAGCAAGACACTCGACGGCGCTCAGCAGTGGCTGGTGCTCTCGGCCCGCTCACCGACACCGCTCCGTCAGATCCAACTCAACGCTGCCGAATCGTTCCCGCGCGCAACATACAGCGACGATGCCAAGACCCACGCTCCGCATTATCCGATACCAGCAGCGTCACGGTTCCCTCACGGCTGCCGATAGTAACCTTGCAGTGGGCGAGCATCGCCAATCTCTCAAATGGGATCCCGCGAGTCCTTCGTTGTGCAGCCCCAAGATTCCCATCGCCGATGGAACTGCGCAGACGCTCGCACGGCGCTGCGTGGGCGGCCTCTACCTCTCCAGTCGCTGGCAGCAGAGTGCCGCCAAACGTGTGCCCTGGATTCGACCTACTGCTCGACCCTCGTGTTAACGACAACCATCGAGATCGCATGTTTGGCTCAGCCCTCAAGATACCTGCGATGATGAGGCGCTCCGCGCCGCCGAGTGAAGCCCCTCGTGCTCAATCGGCTGGAGGAGTGCTCGCCATCAGTCGCGCCTACCGTTTTCAGGCCAGCCAGATGGAGTCGGCACTCGCCAACTGGCAGGCGCGCTCCCGCGCCGCCGGCTCGCTGCAGCACCCGACATGCCTCGCCCGGCCCGCGCGAGGTCACGCCAACTGGCCCGCTACCCCACCGAGCAGCACCCATGCCGCTGCGCCAGCCTCGCGGTTCTCGGCTGCCCACTACGCCACTGAGCGGCAAACACGCCGCTGCGGGCCATGCCATTCGAGACGGTTTTCTCGCCGCGCACTACGCAGGCAAGGATGAGGGGCGTAACGGCGAGGTACGCATCTACGACACCATCGGCGGTGCCGAACAGGCCTACAATGCCGCCCTACGCGACGGTGCCCAGCTGGTGATTGGCCCTCTGCGCAAACAGGCGGTCACCGACATCGCCTCGATCGGCTCACTGCAGGTACCGGTTCTGGCCCTCAACCATGCGCTAAGCGATACCCCACGCAACCTCTACCAGTTTGGCCTCTCACCCGAGGATGAGATCGTACAGATCGCCGATCAGGCACTGATGGACGGCTATTCCAGTGCCATCGCCCTGGTACCAAACGGCGCCTGGGGTGATCGCCTGCTACAGACCCTGCAGAACCGCTGGGAGCAGTTCGGCGGTGAGATGTTAGAGGTTCAACGCTACACCTCCAGCGGCAGCGACTTCTCGGCACCGATCCGCGCCCTGCTCGATACCGATGCCAGCCAGTCGCGCAAGCGCGCACTCACCCGCATCATCGGCGGCAAGGTGAAGTTTGAGCCACGTCGTCGTCAGGATGCCGACATCATCTTCATGCTCGCCTTCCCACGTCAGGCGCGCCTGATCCGCCCTCAGCTCAAGTTCCACTACCTCGGCAAGATACCGATCTACGCCACCTCGCACGTCTATACCGGCCACCCCGACAAGGCGAAGGATCGTGACATGGACGGCATCCTCTTCTGCGACATGCCGTGGACGCTGGGCAAATCACAACAGCACAACCCTCTACGCCAGCAGCTGCAGACACTGTGGCCGAAGCAGATGAAACGCTCGGCACGTCTCTACGCACTCGGCATCGACGCCTACAACCTCGCCCCGGCACTCAATGTACTGGCGAACCGCCCCGGTACCCGCGTTGAGGGTGAGAGCGGCACCCTCTATCTCGATGAGCAGCACAACATCCGCCGCATCCTGCGCTGGGCCAGCTTTGTGCGGGGCGAACCGCGACCCCTGGTACAGGCCGCCGCTGGGGTGAAGACACCGAGCGGCGCGCAAGCCGACGAGCAGTAGTTAAAACCGGGCATGGACGCACGAAAAAAAAGAGGCATTGAGGCCGAACAGGCCGCCTGCAAACATCTCGAGCAGGCTGGTTTAAAGTGCATCGCTCGCAACTACCACTGCCGACGGGGGGAGATCGACCTGATCATGCTCGATCGCAAACAACTGGTGTTTGTCGAGGTTCGCTACCGAAGCAATCCACACTTTGGCAGCGGCGCCGAGAGCGTCACCAGAGCCAAACAGCAGAAGCTAATCGCCACCGCCAGCCACTACCTGCAGCAGCAACCACACCATGGCGCCAGTCGCTTCGATGTAGTCTCACTCTCACCCCATCAGAACGGCTTCGAGATCAACTGGATTCAAGACGCATTCCAGGCATAATGGGCGGTTAGCAAGGCCATCAACAGCGAAGCGAATAATGGATCAGATCAGCCAAATCGAACAACACTTCAGCGAGAGCATCGAGGCGAAACAGCGCACCATGGAGATGATCGCGCCGAATATTGCTCACGCCGCTGGGGTGATCACCCAGGCGCTGCTCTCGGGCCACAAGATCCTCTGCTGCGGCAATGGCGGCTCGGCTGCCGACGCACAGCACTTCGCCTCAGAGATGCTCAACCGCTTTGAGCGCGAGCGCCCCGGACTGCCAGCTCTGAGCCTCAGTACCGACAGCTCCACGCTCACCTCGATTGGCAACGACTACGACTACAACGAGATCTTCGCTAAACCACTGCGTGCGCTGGGCCAGGCGGGTGACATCCTGCTGGCGATCTCCACCAGCGGCCACTCAGCCAACGTGCTGGCCGCCATTGAGGCCGCGCACAACCGCGAGATGATTGTCATCGCGCTGACCGGACATGACGGCGGCACACTGCCGGCACTTCTCGCCGAAGAGGATGTCGAACTGCGTGTCGTCGCACAACGAACCGCCCGCATCCAGGAGGTCCACATCTTGATCATCCACTGTCTGTGCGACCTGATTGACCGCCAACTGCTGGGCAACGAGGAGTAATAGATGCACCTGAAGAGATTCGCTTCGCTACTACTGATTGGTAGCGCCACCCTGCTCGGCGGCTGCGCCGAAATGGTTGTTGGTGGCGCCGCCACCGGTGTTGCCGTCGTCCACGATCGTCGCACCACTGGCACCGTCGTTGAGGATCAGTCGATCGAACTCAAGGCGCTACGCGCCCTGCTCGCCGACAAATCACTCTCCAGCCAGAGTCACGTCAACTTCACCAGCTACAACATGATGCTGCTGATAACGGGTGAGACCCCCAACGAATCGATGCGCGGCCGCCTCGACCAGCTAGCACGCAAGATCCCCAAGGTCCGCCGTGTCCACAACGAGGTGGCAATTGCCGCCCCTAGCTCCCTGATGACCCGCAGCAGCGATGCCCTCATCACCACACGCGTTAAGGCGGGCATGCTGCAGGTCAAACATATCGACGGCTTCGATCCAACCCGCGTTAAGGTCGTCACTGAGAATGGCACAGTCTTTCTGATGGGCCTCGTTTCACGTCGAGAAGCCGATGCAGGCACCGAAGTGGCACGTCGCACCGGTGGCGTACAGCGCGTGGTCAAACTCTTTGAGTACCTCGATTGACCCACAGCGGCACAGCACTTCCAGAGAAGTTTCTAAGCGCGATTAAAGCTGCAGTCGGTCAGCAAAACGTCGTCACCAAGGCGGCCGACTGCTGGCCCTACGGCTACGATAATAGCCGTCGCCATCAGCTCCCCGCAGCGGTTATCTTTGCTACCAGCGAAGAGCAGGTCAGCTCCGTCATATCGGCATGCAACCAATTTCAGATCTCGCTGGTTGCTCGTGGTCGTGGCAGCGGTACCACGGGTGCCGCAACCGCTATCGATGGTGGCGTGGTGATATCGCTCGAGCGCATGGAACAGATCATCAAGGTCGACCCCGACAATCGATTGATGGTGGTTCAACCCGGCGTTACCAACCAGGCGGTACAGGAGGCTGCAGCGGTACACGGCTTCTTCTGGCCACCCGATCCGACCAGCTCCGCCTTCTGTACCGTTGGCGGCAACCTCGCTTACAACTCTGCCGGACCCCGCGCGGTCAAATACGGGACTCCCCGCGATAACACCCTGGGACTGCGCGCCATCACTGCTAGCGGCAAGTCGATTAAGACTGGCGTCTCCACCAGCAAAGGGGTGGTCGGCTACGATCTGACCCGCCTGCTGATTGGCTCCGAAGGTACCCTGGCGGTGATTACCGAGGCGACGCTCAAGCTAACACCGCTGGCCGAATCGAAACGCACCCTGCGCGCCATCTATCGCGACGTAGAGTGTGCCGCACGTGCCGTAGCGCGCATCATGGCTCAGCCCACCACCCCCTGTGCACTCGAGTTCATTGACGGCGCCGCGATCGAGATGATTCGCAGTTACTCCAATGCCGAACTACCCGACCACGCGGGTGCGCTGTTGATGATCGAGGTCGATGGTAGTGAGAGCTACCTGCAGCATGCTGTAGAGGCCATCATCGAAGCCGCCAGCGTCGAAGGAGTAGTAGAGATCCATGCCGCACGCGACAGCAATGAAGTCGCCGCACTCTGGGCCACGCGCAAGGCGCTTTCTCCAGCACTGCGCAAGGTGGCGCCAAAGAAGATCAACGAGGATGTAGTGGTGCCGGTTTCACAATTACCGGCCCTGATCACCGGTATCGAGACACTGGCTGAACGTCACCAGATCACCATTATCAACTTCGGTCATGCTGGCAACGGCAACATCCATGTCAATCTACTCATCAATCCCGACGACCCAGAACAGGTAGCTCGGGCCGAACAGTGTCTGAGTGAGCTATTCGATCTGGTGCTCTCACTCGATGGCACACTATCCGGTGAACACGGCGTCGGTCTGGAGAAGCGTGACTTTATCGACCGAGAAGTGGATACCAACAGCCTGGCACTCATGCATCAGATCAAACAGACGTTCGATCCAAATAACATCCTCAACCCAGGCAAGACGATCCCACCACTCTCCGACTCATCGGGTGCTTCAGACAGCGGCGAGTAGCCTGCGGTAACGCTCAGCATCGTCAACACTGAAACAGCAGGCAATAATCGACTCGAACTGCGTCGTGAAATCACGCATCACCGCAACGGCCACCTCAGCGGCCGCCTGCTTCGGATAACCGTAGACACCCGTACTGATGGATGGAAAGGCGATCGTTGTTAATCCCTGCCTAAGCGCTAGCTTGAATGAGTTTTGATAGCAGGAGGCCAACAACGCCTGCTCACCCGCACCGCCTCCGCGCCAAACCGGTCCAACCGTGTGGATCACATAACGCGCCGGCAGATCGAAGCCGGGGGTAAGCTTCGCCTCACCCGTCGCACAGCCACCCAGTAGGCGACACACTTCAAGCAGCTGCGGGCCTGCGGCACGGTGAATTGCTCCATCCACACCACCACCGCCCAACAAGCCACTATTGGCGGCGTTCACAATCACATCGACCCTAAGTTGGGTAATGTCGCCCTGAACGACTTCAATCATCGAGTAAGCTCCTCACCGAATTATGGCCAAGTATAGCCATTGCAAGAAACCATATAGAAAGCGAACAGCGGTAGCTTTCGCTACAGAATTAACTATTTAACCACCCTTAGAGAGGGGCGAGTTGGGGGGGTATCGGTGGGACTATCGTCATCGGGAGGCTCAGTTCCATCCTCCTCTTCCGCAAACATCATGCCCTGCCCGTTCTCACGGGCGTAGAGCGCCAGCACCGAACCGATCGGCACAAAGATATCGTTCGATTTACCACTAAAACGTGCACTGAAACTGATCACCTCATCGCCGAGCTCAAGCCCGGATACCGCACCCATTGAGATATTGAGCACGATCTTACCGTCCTCAATATACTCGGTCGGCACCACTACCTCGTCAAACTCTGAGTTGACCAGAAGATAAGGGGTGCAGTCGTTATCGCTGATCCACTCGTAGAGTGCACGAATCAGATAGGGGCGACTTGATGTCATAGACGGAATAGAGCGCAGCGAAAACGCTACTACTCACGCATCTCCCGCTCACCCTCGGTCAGGCTCTCCTGGAACGATTCGCGAGCAAAGATACGATCCGCATAGTCAATTACCGCCTTGGCCTGCGCAGGCAGCTCGATACCGAGGTGTGGCAGGCGCCACAACAGCGGTGCGATGGCGCAATCCATTAGAGAGAACTCATCGCTGAGGAAAAACGGCTTGGCCGCAAATAGCTCAGCACTGGAGATGAGGCTTTCACGCAGTGCCTTACGCTCCTTGGCCGACTGCTTCTCGGTCTTACTCTCAATCTCATCGAGCAGCCTGAACCAGTCCTCATCGATGCGATAGAGCGCCAGACGAGCACGGGCACGTGAGACCGGATCAACCGGCATCAGCGGCGGGTGGGGGAAACGCTCATCAAGGTACTCCATGATGATATGCGCGTTGTAGAGCATCAGATCACGATCGACCAGAGTAGGAACCGTGTTGTAGGGGTTGAGATCGAGCAGATCTTCGGGCTTGTTGTCCGGATCGATGCTGATGATATCGACCGTAATACCCTTCTCCATCAGCACCATTCGTGTCTGGTGGCTGTAGGCACAGGTCGGATCCGAAAACAGCGTCATTACCGAACGTCTATTCGCCATTACTGCCATCAATACTCTCCCACTTCTCTCTTGTTATGGAACAACGACGCCCCGGTGGCCAGAGACCACCGGGGCGCACGCGGCAACTGCTATTAATGTATGTCTTTCCAGTACTCTTTCTTCAGCGCATAGGTCACGACAAAGAGAACTGCCAGGAACAGCAGCACCCAGATCCCGAGACGCTCACGCTCCAGCTTCACCGGATCACCCATATAGGCGAGGTAGTTTACCAGATCGCGGACCTGACCATCATACTCGGCCGGACCCATATTATCCTGCAGCTCGGCAAGTACGTGTGGCATACCGACATCCTTGAACACCGTATTATTCACACCGAAGGGACGGTTGGCATCTTCATGGAAGGTACGCAGATAGGTGTAGAGCCAATCAACACCGCGGGCACGCGAGATAACCGAGAGATCCGGTGGCGGTGCACCGAACCACTTCTCGGCATCCGCATCGGACATTGCGATGGTCATCGTATCGCCCACCTTCTCAGAGGCGAACATCAGACTACCCTTCACCTGCTCATCGCTCAGACCCAGATCGCTACCCATACGGTTGTAACGCTGGTACTTGGCCGAGTGGCAGCTCAGGCAGTAGTTAACGAACAGCTTGGCGCCATTCTGCAGTGAGGCGTTATCGCTAGGGTCGATATTCGCCTTGTCGAGATGCACACCACCACCGGCGGCAAGCGCCACGCCAGGCAGCACGGCAAACAACATTGCTACGATAAACTTTCTCATTTTGTCACCCTCTCTGGTACTGGCTTGGTCTTTTCAAACATTGGAATAATCGCCAGCATGATAAAGAAGAAGAAATAGTAAGCAGTGCCGATCTGCGCCAGCAGTTTGTAGAGATCGGTAGTCGGCTCCATGCCGAGGAATCCGAGCATTACAAAGTCTGCAACAAACACAAACAGCAGCACCTTGAAACAGAGACCACGGTAGCGAATCGACTTCACTGGGCTACGATCGAGCCACGGCAGGAAGAAGAGAATCACAACCGCCGCCCCCATCACCGCCACACCCGGGAACGCAGAGCCGGCAATTGACGGTACCGCACGCAACATGGCGTAGAAGGGGGTGAAGTACCAGACCGGTGCAATATGCTCCGGGGTCTTCAGCGGATTGGCTGGCTCAAAGTTCGGATGCTCAATGAAGTAGCCACCCATCTCCGGAGCGAAGAAGACAATCGCTGCAAAGACCATCAGGAAGACAACCACACCGACAATATCCTTGACCGAGTAGTAGGGGTGGAAGGGGATGCCATCGAGCGGAATACCGTTCGCATCCTTGTGCTTCTTGATCTCTACACCGTCAGGGTTGTTGGAACCGACCTCATGCAGCGCCAGGATGTGCGCCACAACCAGACCTACCAGTACCAGCGGTACGGCGATGACGTGGAAGGCGAAGAAGCGGTTCAGGGTCGCATCGGAGACGACGAAGTCACCACGAATCCAGAGCGAGAGTGGTTCACCAAGACCGAATGGTACGGCGGCGAAGAGGTTAACGATAACCTGCGCACCCCAGTAGGACATCTGTCCCCAGGGCAACAGGTAACCGAAGAACGCCTCAGCCATCAGCGCCAGATAGATCAGGCAACCGAAGATCCAGATCAGCTCACGCGGCTTTTTGTAGGAGCCGTACATCAGACCACGGAACATATGCAGATAGACCACCGCGAAGAAGGCCGATGCACCGGTGGAGTGGATGTAACGGATCAGCCAGCCCCAGTCGACATCACGCATGATGTACTCGACTGAACCGAAGGCGAGCTCGCCGTCGGGCTTGTAGTTCATGGTCAGGAAGATGCCGGAGACGATCTGGATAACCAGCACCAGCAGCGCCAGCGAACCAAAGAAGTACCAGAAGTTGAAGTTCTTCGGCGCATAGTATTCAGAGAGGTGTTCTCTCCACATCTTGGTCAGCGGGAAGCGGGCATCGACCCACCCCAGAAGATTAGTCAGCATATTCATTAGGCTGCTCCTTGATCAACACCGATCATGATCTTGCTATCGCTAAGATAGGTGTAGGGCGGAATTTCGAGATTCTTCGGTGCAGGCACGCCAGCGAAGACTCGGCCAGCGAGATCGAACTTGGAACCATGGCAGGGACAGAAGAAACCACCCTTCCAATCGGGATCAAAAGGTGCCGGGCCTATCTCGGGACGGAAGGTTGGTGAGCAGCCGAGGTGGGTACAGATTCCAACAACAACCAGATACTCCGGCTTGCTTGAGCGCACCTCATTCTTCGCCCAATCGGGCTGCTGCGCAGTATTGTTGGAGCTGGGATCGAGTAGCACGCTCTCGATCGAGGCCAGATCACTCAGGTTCTGCTCGGTACGACGAACAATCCAGACCGGCTTGCCACGCCACTCAACGGTAATGCGCTGACCCGGCTCAAGTTTGCTGATATCGGCCTCAACCGGTGCACCCGCTGCCTTCGCGCGCTCACTCGGATTCATCGACGCGAGGAAGGGGACTACCGCTGCCGCAGCACCTACACCACCCACCACTGTGGCAGCTGCGGTCAGGAAGCGGCGCCTGCTTGTATCTACGCCATCTGTACTCATTCGTGCTCTCCCAGAATGCAAAATAAAAACTGTGACGGGGCGTAATAGCTGGAGCGCGCCCCCAAAAAACCAGTAAGAACATCAGAATATTCTGATTGTCACTATGGCTTTACAAAGCCCGATAGCATCCAACAACTTGACTAAAAGGTCAAGAATGAATCTAGATTTGACTGGAATATTATTGAGTTACACGGGGTTAGCGATATCGATAAAGGTGTGTTCTATCGCATATGTCTGCGCCAAACGCTCACCCAGCGCCTGAACACCATATTTTTCGGTCGCGTGATGTCCGGCTGAGAAGTAGTGAATACCTGCTTCACGGGCAAAATGGACCGTCGACTCTGATATCTCGCCACTGATAAACGCATCGAGCCCCAGCTCCGCCGCCTGTTCGATATAGGATTGTGCCGCACCACTACACCAGCCGATTGAGCGAATCAGCGCCGGGCCATTACCGACATGCAACGGGGCGCGGCCTAACCGCTCTTTAATTTGAACGGCCAGTGCCTCGGCACTAAGAGGTTGCTCAACACCCCCCATCAACGCCAGATCTGGTCCACCGCCACCACCAAAGCTGCCCTGAACATCGAGACCTAACTGCCTTGCCAATTGCACGTTATTACCCAACTCCGAATGGGCATCGAGCGGAAGATGGTAGGCAAGCAGGCTTATATCGGCATCGAGCAGACGCTTGATACGTCCACGTTTGATCCCGGTGATGGCAGCCCCCTCACCCTTCCAGAAGTAGCCGTGATGAACCAGCACCGCATCGGCATTCAGCGCCACGGCACGATCGAGCAGCTCGGCACAGGCGGTGACACCGCTGACCAGCCTGCGTATTTCGCTTCGCCCTTCCACCTGAAGACCGTTCGGGCAATAATCCTGAAACGCGCCGACATTAAGCAGTGCATCGGTAGAGTGGACCAGCTCTTGAAGTTCGACCATATTCCCCCACATTATAGATGGCAATTCATCACAATATTAAATAAGGCCTGCTAGGTTAGCCCAATGGACTCATTACGCAAACTGATCAACAACCTCTTTCTCCTCACCACCATCGGACTGGCCGCCGCCTTTGTCGTCGTCTTCCTGCGCCCCGACCTGCTTAACAACCCGCAGCAGGTGGTGGAGATCAAGGAGAGTGGCGGAGCACAACCGGCGCATACCGTTGCCGCACCAACAATGGGTGGACTGGGCAATGGCCCGGTCTCTTACGCAACGGCTGCCAAGGCCGCCGCGCCCGCCGTGGTCAACATCAACACCGCCAAGGTCGCACCGAACGCCATTTCCCACTTTCAAAACACACTATTCCGCCGCTAGTTGCATGAACCTCGGCATTCGAAAACTGCAGACCCTTCTCTACCCAGGCTCTGGCGCGTGATCTCGTCCCGGGCCACATCCTCACCAACCACCACGTGGTTGCCAACGCCGATCAGATTCGTGTGCAGCTTCATGATGGTCGCACGGCCGCCGCCACCCTGGTCGGAGCAGACCCCGACACCGACCTTGCGGTACTGCACGTTCAACTCGAAGGACTGCCCAATATCACCATTAGCAGCGACCGCGTACTGGAGGTCGGTGACGTGGTACTGGCCATCGGCAACCCCTTCGGTGTCGGCCAGACCGTTACCATGGGCATCGTCAGCGCCACCGGTCGTAGCCGCCCGGCATCCACACCACCGAACTTATCCAGACCATGCGATCAATTCCGGCACTCCGGTGGCGCACTGCCGCCCATGGCGCAACTGGTCGGATCAAACCGCACATCTTCAGTAATCGGCGGTCACGGGCAGGCTTGCCCAAATCTGACATTAAAACGGCGTGATGATACGACATCAAACTGGCCACGAATCCCTCGGCTGGTCGGTATCGAGGCGCAGGACATCACCCCGGCACTGGCTGAAGGCTCAACACCTACGAGCACTCGGCGTGCTGATCGCCAGGAGTCCTGGACCGGTCGCCCTGCGCGAAGGGTGACATCAACCCGGGTGACATCATCACCCCCCATCGTGGATTACCAACGCGGATGGTCGTTTCACCAACCATCATGGGCGAGTCCCTGTGATCGAGCCGGGCAGACAACGTTGGCTGGAAGGGATTCGCGCCCGGCGGCCGACCACGGTGTTTCGACCGACAACCCGGTCGACGACTAACGGATAATGGAGCACGAGCGTGACTGAAGATCGATCGTGCTTCCCATCTCTCATCTCGGGCGAGGCCGCCGGTTCTGGCAACGTGGACTCTACGCGCCGGCACCGCTGGTGCTACATCCGCTGGCAACCTTCGGCGGGCGCTCGGCTTTGGTCACCGACCCTGCCCTGATCCGGAGTCTTCACATCGGCATCATTTCCTGCCGCCGCTGGAACTCAAGCCTGCCACCGAAGAACTGCGTCGTAGCCTGCTCGGCATACCGATCACCCTGGATCAGCCTACACCATCTCGCCCCGTCGGCATGGCATCGCCGGCTCATGTTCTGCTTAACCTGCGCCGAGCAGCTACTGATAGGCGCCGCACTGATCTTCTCCAGCACCACCTCTCTCTCTAACTGCTACCGACCACCGCCCTCCACCACCAGCGCATGGGCGAGATCATCATCAGCGTACTGCTGCTGCAGGACCTGCTGGCGATCGGCATCCTGCTGGCGCTGGAGGTCCACGGCAAGGGCGACATCCCTGCCAGCGAGCTAGCAATGCTACTGCTCGCACTCCCGATACTGGTCCTCTTCGCCTACCTCTTCACACGCTACATACTGATCAAACTGATCCGCCGCTTCGACAAGATCCAGGAGTACATCTTCCTAACCGCCATCGGCTGGTGCCTCGGCATCGCCGAACTCGCCGCCCTGCTCGGCCTCTCACAGGAGATCGGCGCCTTCATCGCCGGCGTCACCCTCGCCACCAGCCCGATCGCCCTCTACATCGCCGAGAGCCTCAAACCGCTGCGCGACTTCTTCCTCATCATCTTCTTCTTCTCGCTCGGCGCCGGCTTCCAGCTACCGATCCTCGAACAGGTCCTGATCCCGGCACTGGTACTCGCCACCCTCTCGATGCTCTTCAAACCGCTCATCTTCAAGTGGCTGCTCAAAGACTCCGTCGACAAGCCGGAACGCGCCCTGGAGATCGGCGTACGCATGGGACAGGTCAGCGAATTCTCCCTCCTAATCGCCCTGCTCGCCCTGAACCTCGGCGTCATCGGCCACGAAGCCTCCTACCTAATCCAGGCAACCACCCTCCTAACCTTCATCGCCTCCTCCTACTACGTCGTACAACGCTACCCGACCCCCATCGCTGTCTCCGACAAACTGCGGAGGGACTAGGCGGCATGAGGCCATCTCAAGGCCCACACAGCATGGCAAGTTCGCCTTCATGAGAGCGCACGCCTTGCAGATAAAACCAGATGAATTAAAGAGAATTACAACGCACAAGGATCAGCGCAGCATGACGACAAAGGTAATGTCAAACCCAACCAGACCAACGCACCACGCTATCTCACATTCATCGAGTTGCGCTATTCACCATGCTGGACAGTGCTACGCAAATTAGGGCTTTACTCTGATCCCAAACATTCAAGGGGTCGTGAGACTCGGGGAAATCAATTTTGACAGGGAGAGATCAATAATGTCGCACGCTATTCGCCTACTCATCATACTGTGTTTTCAGCCGCATCAGTCGCCAACTACGATCCAGAGCACATCAAACGGGAGATTGCCGAGAACACCGGAATCTTTCAGGTGAAGTCGTGGACGGAGTCCGAAAGCGGGATAGCTGGAGCGCCAACACGAGCCTGAAGAAAACCTTCATAACGGTGAGCAACGATGTGGCTGGAATTGTTTTAGGTCTTCAGAGTTCGGATGAAGCACTGCAAGGCATGATGCTCTGTATGGAGTTCGCGAGACTCGGCGCTCAAGCGGGAGATAAGGCCGATGCTTTGAAGCTCGCTGATGCGATCGATTCCGCCATCTCACAACAAACAGAGAAGGCCGTGGTTGTTAATAATGTGAAATTTGAGGTTGTACCAAAAGAGCTGGCTGGCAAGTGCTGCTCTTTGCCGAGTCAAAAGGAGCACGTAACAATGAGAGGGCTTATCGGTAAAGCGCCGATGTAATATTTGGAACATTAGGAGTCAGTGTAAATGCTCATTGACTACCAATCATAACCCCAGCAGCGTGCCATAAAGTTATTACACTAACCCTAAACATTACCGCCCCAATGTTAAATACAACAGGAACACAGATGGCAAAAAGAAAAGAAACCAAGCCGGACAATGAAATTTGCTTCACGATTATGCCTTTTGGTGGATGGTTCGACAATTACTACCTCAAATATATTCACATGCAATCGAAGAGTCAGGCCTTGTGCCCCGTCGCGCTGATGACGTCTATCGGCCGGGAACAATAGTTCACGACATATGGGACCTTACCAAAACAGCAAAATAATCGTTGCTGACTTAACGGGAAAGAATCCCAACGTCCTATACGAACTAGATTGGCCCACGCTCTAGCCAAACCCGTAATCCTTATTACCGAATCACTTGACGACATTCCATTTGACCTAAGAGCCCTCAGAATAATTGAGTACAATAAAAACGATCCTGAATGGGGTGACATCCTTAAAGAAAACCAAAGAAGCCATAAGAGAAGTTTCTGAATCTCCACTTAAAGCTGTTCTTCCAGCGTTTCTAGAAGTAGATGAAACCAAACCAAGCAAGAAGATAAGCGCGCACGACAAAGAAATCCTAGAAATTAAACATGAATTAGACGTCTTGCGAAGAAACGTGGTGCGAACAAACTATTTACATCCCGTGGACCTCCAGGGGTGAAGACGACCCTATATGGATAAAAAGATAGAAAGTCTTGGCCTAAGCAGAAGAACCTTAAATATATTAAAGGTAGAAGAAATTTACTTTATTGGCCAACTCGTTCAGAACACTGAAGTTGATTTATTGAAGTTACCTTCTCTAGGAAAGAACTCTAATCGAAGTTAGGAGTCACTTGCAGCACAGGGACTTTCTTTGGGCCTTAGACATCCATTTTAAAGGAAATAAAATGGCATTAGTTCTGCTCGGGAAAAACTGGGACAGAGAGCGGTTTCTTCTGAAGCAACGAGTGTAGCCATTAACTTATTACACTGGCCCCAAGCACATAGACAATCACCACGAAGCAACCATGCGCACACCCACCGCCACTATTTTACTTGCTACATCTTTATTATTAGGGTGTGCAGTTGATTACGAAATCGAGCTGCCCGGTGGATATGTTCTCTACAGCGAATCCAGAGACAACCAAGTCATCGCTTCGAAATCTGGCACTGCCACCAGTAAGTACATTCCATGCAATGTTGAAGCTTATACGCACAACAACACCCATATAGTCGTCAGACAACGGTTCTCACCAAGTTGCTTCTGGAAGCAGAAAAACAGACCAACGCAAGAAGAAGGCAAGACTTACTACTGGATAATCAATATCAACAATCAAACTATTCAAGGCCCCATGAGCTATGAATATTTTGTAAAAATCAAAACTAACGAACACCCACATCTAGAATGACAATTTCAGATAGACATTTTGGTCAGTGTAAAACCACAGGTGACCGGCGATTTTCACCCCTTCTACATCGCCGAGCATCGGAGTGATTTCAGGGGGAAGTGGGCAGTCTGTCTGAGCGAGGTTTACCGAGCGAGTTCTGCCCACGCCTGAAATCACGAGAAGGCCGCTCGCACGTCCATGAGCTCCGCGGCACTGCGCATCCTGCACTTCGCGCAGGGATCATCAGGGTTTACTCTCCCTCGATGCAGGCGAGAAGCGCAGTGGACCGCGTAGCGGTAAATCGTGGGCGCGATTTCTTTGGTTCGTTTCTTTATCGCGTTATAAAGAAATGAACCCACCGCGCGGGCGTGGGTGCCCGCTTTCTAAATAAGCGTCGCATAAGCGACACAACCATATTGTTCCGCGTGGGCATAAAATCGATGCCCACCCTACGAAAGACACGCTCAATTCAAGAATAGATTTAGGTGCTATTACCGAATCAAAATACCACGCACGGCGGGTGCGCGAACTCGCATTTGAATGCGTCGCGAACGCGACACAATAAAACTGCTATCCCAGTGCCTTACTCAAGACTGATAAGAAAGCACTATTCTCCTCAGCCGCCCCAACAGTAACCCTCAGCGTATCCGCCAGAGGCCCCTCAGAAGCCTTCATATTCTTGATGAGTACACCATCAGCTTTGATAGATTCAAAAATCTCACCAGCCCGCCCACTCGGCACACTAAACAGAATAAAGTTAGCCGCAGAAGGAAACAGCTCGATACCCTCGAGCCTCCCCATCTCATCAAACAACCGCGTCCGTTCCTCACGAATCAACCGCGTCTGCTCATCAAACACCTCGATATTATCGAGCGCAAACTCGGCCGCCGCCTGAGTCATCACATTGATATTGTAGGGAAGCCGCAACTTATCGAACTCACCGATCCACTCCGCTGGACCGGCAATCAACCCAAGACGTAGCCCGGCCAACCCCAGCTTTGAGAGGGTGCGCATCACCAGCAGGTTATCGAACTCACCAAGACGTGGCATGAAACTCTTACCAGCGAAGGCGTGATACGCCTCGTCGACCACCACCACACCGTTGGCCGCCTCGAGGATCTTCACGATCGCCTCCTCATCGAAGAGGTTACCGGTCGGGTTGTTGGGATAGGCAAGGTAGACCACCGCCGGGTCGTGCTGCTCAATCGCCTGCAGCATCGCGGCGAGGTCGAGTGAGAAGTCGGGCTTGAGCGGTACACCGTGGTACTCGAGCGAGCTGAAGGTGGCGATCATGCGGTACATGACGAAGCTCGGCTCGGGGGCTAGCACTACCCGCTTCGGCCCACCGAAGGCGAGCGCCAGAATCTGGATGATCTCGTCGGAGCCGTTGCCGAGCATCACCCCCATCCCCGCCGGGATATCCATGCTGCGGCGCAATGCAGCGGTGAGGCTGCTAGCCGCTGGATCGGGGTAGCGGTTGACGGCGATCTCGCGCACCTGCCGCTGCCAGCTCTCGAGCATCGCATCGGGCCAGCGGTAGGGGTTCTCCATCGCATCGAGCTTGATCAGCTCGCCCGGATCGGGCACGTGGTAGGCGGAGAGTTCGCGGATCTCGGGGCGGATCCAGTGGTTGATTTTGTCGTCGAGGCTCATGGGTTTGTCGACTCGCGTTACATCACCGGCATTGGTGGGTTTCGTGTTACTTAACCCACCCTACGCTCGATAATTAATCCTTGATGCGGTACTCGGCGGAGCGGGCGTGGGCGGTGAGCCCCTCGCCGCGCGCCAGCGTCGAGGCGGTCTTGCCGAGGTGGCTGGCACCATCGGCGGAGAACATGATCAGCGAGGAGCGCTTCTGGAAGTCGTAGACACCGAGCGGCGAGCTGAAGCGGGCGGTACGCGAGGTCGGCAGCACATGGTTGGGACCGGCGCAGTAGTCACCCAGCGCCTCGGCGGTATAACGGCCCATGAAGATCGCACCGGCGTGTTTGATCTGCTTCGCCATCGACTGAGGGTCATCAACCGAAAGCTCGAGATGCTCAGGGGCGATGTGGTTGGTAATCGTTACCGCCTCATCGAGATCAGCTACCTTGATCAGCGCACCGCGATCGGCAATCGACTTCTCGATGATCTCCTTGCGCTCCATGGTTGGCAGCAGTTTGTCGATGCTCGCCGCGACACTATCGAGATAGGCCTGATCGGGACAGAGCAGAATCGACTGTGCGTCCTCGTCGTGCTCGGCCTGGGAGAAGAGGTCCATCGCAATCCAGTCGGGATCGGTCTTGCCATCACAGATCACCAGAATCTCCGAGGGACCGGCGATCATGTCGATGCCGACGGTACCGAAGACCATGCCCTTGGCGGTAGCGACGTAGATGTTGCCGGGACCGACGATCTTATCGACCTGCGGCACCGTCTCGGTGCCGTAGGCGAGCCCGGCAACCGCCTGTGCACCACCGAGGGCAAAAGCACGGTCAACACCGGCAATCGCTGCAGCGGCCAGCACCAGTTCGTTGACCTCGCCATCGGGGGTCGGTACCACCATGATCAGCTCATCGACACCCGCCACCTTGGCCGGGATCGCATTCATCAATACGGAGGATGGGTAGGCCGCCTTGCCACCCGGCACATAGAGACCGGCGCGGTCGAGTGGCGTGACCTGCTGACCCAGCAGGGTGCCGTCATCCTCAGTGTAGGACCAGGAGGCCACCTTCTGGTGCTCGTGGTAGGCGCGCACCCGCTCGGCGGCCAGCTCCAGCCCCTCACGCTCGGCCACACTGATATTCACCAACGCCGCCGTGAGTCGATCCTGGGAGATCTCCAGTTCAGCCATTGAGCCGACGCTCATACGATCGAAACGGTTGGTGTACTCCACCAGCGCCGCGTCACCGCGACTCTTTACCGCCTGCAGCACCTCGCGCACGGTGTTATTCACCGCCTCGTTGGAGACGCCCTCCCAGTCGAGCAGCCGGTCGAGCTGCTGCTGAAAATCGCTACTGCTGCTATCGAGACGTTTGATATCGGTCATCGCCCTTCTCCGCTATACGCCACGCCGCTCGTTAACGGCCTCGGCGATCAGATCGATCAGTTTTTTAACCTGCCTGTGTTTCATCTTCATCGACGCCTTGTTGACCACCAGGCGCGAGCTAACATCGGCGATATGCTCCAGTGGCTCGAGGCCATTGGCCTTGAGCGTATTACCCGTATCGACCAGATCGACGATGTAATCAGCCAATCCAACCAGCGGTGCCAGCTCCATTGAGCCGTAGAGTTTGATGATCTCGACCTGCTTGCCCTGCTCGGCGTAATAACGACGGGTGGAGTTCACAAACTTGGTCGCGATACGCAGCCGTGCCGGTGTCTCGGGGCGATTCTTGGCACCCGCCACCATCAGTTTGCAGCGTGCAATATTGAGATCGAGCGGCTCGTAGACGCTGTCACCGCCGTGCTCCATCAGCACATCTTTGCCCGCCACACCCAGATCGGCCGCGCCGTACTCGACATAGGTCGGCACATCGGTGGCACGGATGATCACCAGCTTCACATCTTCTCGATTGGTATCGAGAATCAGTTTGCGACTGGTTTCCGGATCGTCGATCGGCACAATCCCGGCGTGAGCCAGCAGTGGCAGCGTCTCCTTGAAGATACGCCCCTTGGAGAGCGCAATTGTCAGGGTCTCTTGCATGGTGGGTAACCTTGCTCCAGGTAGATTTATTCGGGTACGCGACGGATACGCGCGCCAAGCTGAGCCAGTTTCTCTTCGATATGGTCGTAACCGCGATCGATGTGATAGATACGATCGACCACCGTCTCACCATCAGCAACCAGCCCGGCCAGTACCAGACTGGCCGAGGCGCGCAGATCGGTCGCCATCACGGGTGCTGCGGTCAGTCGTTTAACGCCCTCGCTAATGGCCGTGTTGCCTTCAACGCGGGTAATTGCGCCCATGCGCTCCAGCTCCTGCACATGCATAAAGCGATTCTCAAACACCGTTTCAGTAATCGTACCGGTCCCCTCGGCAATCGCGTTGAGGGTAGCAAACTGGGCCTGCATATCGGTTGGGAAGGCGGGATAGGGTGCTGTACGCAGACTAACCGCCTTGGGACGTTTACCGTGCATATTCAGCTCGATCCAATCCTCACCCGTGGTGATATCGGCGCCCGCCTCCTCCAGCTTCAGCAAAACTGCATCGAGCAGATCGGGTCGGGTATCTTTCAGCTTCACGTGACCACTGGTCACCGCAGCGGCAACCAGATAGGTACCGGTCTCGATACGATCGGGAAGCACCTTGTAGGTCGTACCATTGAGACGTTCTACGCCCTCAATGGTAATGGTATCGGTACCGGCACCGCTGACCTTGGCGCCCATGCTGTTGAGGCAGTCGGCAAGGTCGGTCACCTCCGGCTCGCGTGCGGCATTCTCAAGAATGATGGTGCCATCTGCGAGTGCTGCGGCCATCATCAGATTCTCAGTGCCGGTCACAGTGACCATATCGAGAACTAGACGTGCCCCCTTGAGACGCTCGGCGCGGGCACGAATATAGCCCCCCTCAACCTCGATATCGGCACCCATGGCGCGCAGACCTTCAAGGTGAATATTGACCGGACGCGAGCCGATCGCACAGCCACCCGGCAGCGAGACATCGGCCTTGCCGTAGCGTGCCAGCAACGGACCCAGCACCAGGATCGAGGCGCGCATCGTCTTCACCAGCTCATAGGGGGCGGAGAACTCCTTGATGGTGCGCGGATCGACCTCGATACTCATACGCTCACCGACCATCAGCGACACGCCCATGCGGCCGAGTAGCTCCATGGTGGTGGTCACATCGTGCAGATGCGGCACATTCTCAATAGTCATTGGACCATCAGCGAGCAGCGTTGCAGAGAGAATCGGCAGCACTGCGTTTTTCGCCCCAGAGATACGAATCTCGCCCTCGAGCTTGCCGCCACCGGTAATAATCAGTTTATCCATCAAATACTCCGATTCGGTTTTACCGAATCTACTTATTGTTCTGCTGCAGCCCACTCTTCGGGGGTGAAGGTACGCATTGTCAGGGCGTGAATATCGCTGTGCATGTGGTCACCCAAGGTGGCGTAGACCATGCGATGCTGCTCCAGCATCTTCTTACCCGCAAAGGCCTGACTGACGATCTTCGCCTCAAAATGGTCACCCTCACCGGCCACCATTGCATTACAATCCGGAATACCCTTCTCGATCATGCCTTTAACATCATCAGCAGTCATACCTGCATCACCTCTGTCATCTCTGTTCATTCAGCTGCACAAGCCATCACGGACATTAACCGTTACGGAATAAATGGCACGCAGCCCGCAAGCTCGGCGCACGGCAGCCTTTTTAAGGCCGCTAATCATATAGAAAACGGGAAGAAACGGGAAATTTCGGATCATCGACCAGCCTGTGGCCTCCGATCGATACTGGGATTCAGTCCCAGGTGAGTGGCAACACCTTATCGAGCCCACTGACGCGGGCAATCGCCATCATCTGCTGCGGGATGTTGACGTACTCAATCTCGTGCTCATGCTGTTTGGCCTGACGCATCCAGTCGATCAGCAGCGCCAACCCGGCACTATCGGCCTTCTCAACCTCGCGCAGATCAACCGTTACCACACCCTCCTTGCAAAACATCGTCTCAGCCGCCTTGCTCATCTCTGCGGCTGCTCCGCTCAACTCCGAGACGGTTTCAAAGGTGACCATGCCGTTGATATAGAGTCGACCATCCTCCTCCTGACGAATAGCGCACTGCTGCTCGCCGTTGCGATCGGTGCACGATTTGAGAATACGACAGCTCACTAGCGCACCTCGTCGTTCTTCTTCGTCAGTCGCTTGATCAACGCATCGAGGCCCTTCTGACGAATCTCGCGTGAGAAGGTGGTGCGGTAGTTAGCTACCAGACTGACCCCATCAATGGAGACATCATAGACCTTCCAGGCATCGCCCTTCAGGTAGAGGTTGTAGTTGATCGGGATCGGGAAGGCACCCGGCTGCTGGATCTCAGTTCGTACCACCACATCACCACTCGCCTCACCTTCACGCAGTGGCAGATAGTCGATCGCCTGGTCAGTGTACTCATTCAGTGCAGTGGCATAGGTACGCACCAATAACATGCGGAACTCCTTGGTGAAGTCGGCCTGCTGCTGCTTGCTGGCCTTACGGCGGTACTTGCCGAGCACCCACTTGGCAATACGCTCAAAATCGAAGTGCGGTAAAACGATCTCATCAACCATGCCGTAGAGCATGTTGGGTTTGGCCTTGATCGCCTCACTTTCCGCCTTAAGCCGCTCTAACACCTGGTTGGAGGTCGACTGAACCAGCTGCTGAGGGGGTGTCACCGCAGCAGCTGCACTGCCAGCAAATAACAACGCTGAGATAAAGAGCAGAGCTAGGCGTTTCATCAGTAAGCCCCCGTAGCGCGGTTGAGTTCGATGATCTTCATATTGTAGTCATTCACCGAGCTGAGATAGTCGGCGTGGGTCAGCACGTAGGTCTTGAAGGCGTCGAGCACCTTGTCCGCCTCCTCAAGGCCCGCCTCAAAATCGGCGTATGAGCTAACCATCCAGCGACGACCGGAGCGACTACCCTTGCCGAGCTCTTCAACCGCTGAGTGCAACGCCTGCAGCTCGTGGTATTTCTCGGCCACATCGAAGGGGATACCCTGCTGGGCAAAGGCTGACTTGGAGATCAGCGCATCAAGCTCTGCCTGGGCACGGCTCGTCTTGGCGCTGGTAACACCGCCCTGCATATCCCATTTCAGACCGACCACCGGGGTGGCTGCGACGTGGTTGAAGGGATCAACCGTATAGGGATTATCAAGCGTATCTCGACCCGGCGCATAGGCAAAGGTGCCGACGATACCGGCGTAAAGATTAGGATTGGACTCCGACTTCTTCGCTGCCAC
The DNA here is from genome assembly GCF_013343005.1 of Candidatus Reidiella endopervernicosa. Classification (GTDB taxonomy): domain Bacteria; phylum Pseudomonadota; class Gammaproteobacteria; genus Reidiella; species Reidiella endopervernicosa. The sequence continues at coordinate 1,338,163 of NZ_CP054491.1, read as the reverse complement.
CAGCGCGCGACGCGCCTCAAGCCCCGCCTTGAGCTGATCCATCTCCGGGCGATTGGCCAGTGCACGCTGCTGTAGATCGGCCAGACTATCCTGCGGCAGAGCTTCAGCGCTTAGAGACTTATCTGCGACCGAAAGCTCACCATCGATACCAACACCGGTCATCACCTTGAGTCCGGCCAGCGCGATGCGCTCAACCGATTTTGCCTCAGCCAGATATTTGTTCAGCAGTGCCATACCGGTCTCCAGCGCATAGAGGTCGGACTGTTTTACATCGCCCTTATCCTCTTCGAGCCAGCGTTCAACCAACGCCTTTGCCTTCTCCAGACGACGCTTCACATCCTCAAGCAGCAGGTGGCTGTCGCGCGCAGTGAGGTAGCCGTAGTAGGCGCGCGAGGTGTCGTAGATGGTCTCGATGCGCTGCTCGCGTACCTCCGACTTCTTCACCTCGACGTTACCCTCGGCCGCCTCAGTGTAGTAACGCACCTTGCCGAAGGTGGCGAGTGGCTTGATCAGCTTCAACTGCAGTGATGCCCAGCCAGTCACTTCATCAAATTCGTAGAGGTCATCGCGCAGCTTGCAGGGCGAGACACAACTCTCTGCACCACCTTCGAAAATACCGCCCTCAACCACAGGGGCGAGACCGACAAAGAGATTCATATCGACCATTAGGTCATCACTCGCCTGGGCCTGATCGATCAGCGCACGAGCGGCATCGACCAGATGCTCCTTCTCAGCGATGCGGTGATCAGCCTTCAGCGCCATCTCTACCGCCTGGCTAAGATCGACACTCTGGGCGCTGGTAAGCGTTGCGAACGAGGCGAGTACCGCCCCCATCAATAGCTGCTTCATCTACTCTCCCCCTTCGGCTGCTTCGTTATACATAAATTGACCAATCAGCTGTTCAAGTACCAGCGCCGACTGGGTCAGTTTGATCTCACTGCCACTCTCAAGGTAGTCCTCCTCGCCGCCCGGTTCCAGACCGATATACTGCTCGCCGAGCAGACCGGCGGTGAGAATGCTGGCCGTGGTGTCGGTGGGGATCTGGTTAAAGCTGCCACCCACATTCATCTTGACCACTGCCTCGAAGGTCGCCTGATCGAACCTGATATCGGTCACTCGACCGACCCGTACCCCGGCGATACTGACCGGAGAACGCACCTTCAGTCCGCCGATATTCTCAAAGCGGGCGGAGACCTCATAACCATCCTCATCACTCATTGAGCTGAGGTTGCTGACCTTCATCGCCAACATGAAGAGTGCCGCCAATCCCATCGCGACAAAGACGCCAACAGCGACATGAACGTACTTGTTAAACATGATTTCAGACCTCTCCAAACATTAACGCAGTCAGCACAAAATCGAGACAGAGAACGGCAAGCGCGGTATGTACCACGGTGCGCGTGGTCGCGCGGCTAACACCCTCGGCAGTCGGATCGGCATCGTGTCCTTCAAAGACCGCAATCCAGGTCGCCACAAAACCGAACACGATGCTCTTGATCACACCGTTATAGATATCTTCCTGCAGATCGACACCCGCCTGGATCTGCGACCAGAAGGCACCCTCATCAACGCCGAGCAGTCCGACACCGACCAGCAGCCCGCCCATCACGCCAACCGCACTGAAGATCGCCGCCAGCAGCGGCATCGAGATGAGACCGGCGTAGAAGCGGGGTGCGATGACTCGTTTCAGTGGGTCGACCGCCATCATGCCTATCGATGAGAGCTGCTCGGTCGCCTTCATCAGACCGATCTCGGCGGTCAGTGCCGAACCGGCACGACCGGCAAACAGTAGCGCGGTGACCACCGGCCCCAGCTCGCGCACCAGTGAGAGTGCGACTACCACGCCGAGTGACTCCTCGGCACCAAACTGCGCCAGGGTGTTGTAACCCTGCAGACCCAGCACCATGCCGACAAACAGGCCCGAGACGATAATAATCAGTAGTGAAAGCACACCGACCGAATAGATCTGCGCAACGATCAAACTGGGACGAGTTAGAACGGTGGTGAAACCGGCGATAATACGTAGCAGGAAGATATGACCACGGCCGAGACGACGGAAAAAATCGACACCGCTCTCGCCGACAAAGGCCAATCCATCCGTGATAGAGGCTAACCAGCGCATGCATCTCTCCCCGCTGCGCTACCCGTGCTGCAATTGATCATTCTTTTTCCATTCCAAGATTTATCAGATCATCCTGATAGTCTGGCGCCTGGTAGTGGAATGGCACCGGTCCATCAGGCAGGCCATTCATGAACTGCTGCACCCAGGGTGAACTCGACTTCATCAGATCTTCAGTCGAACCGTGCTCGACCACCTTGCCCTGCGAGAGGATATAGATGTAGTCGGCAATTGCCGCCGTCTCCTTCACATCGTGCGAGACGATCACGCTGGTCAGACCCAGTGCGTCATTGAGCAGACGAATCAGCTGCACCAGCGCACCCATTGAGATCGGGTCCTGACCGGTGAAGGGCTCGTCATACATAATCATCATCGGATCGAGTGCGATCGCGCGCGCCAACGCCACACGCCGGGCCATACCGCCGGAGAGTTCACTCGGCATCAGATCGATCGCACCACGCAGCCCCACCGCCTGTAGCTTCATTAACACCAGATCGCGCACCATCCGCTCAGGCAGGTCGGTATGCTCTCTTAGTGGGAAGGCAACGTTATCGAAGACATTAATATCGGTCAGTAGCGCACCGCTCTGAAACAGCATGCCCATGCGTTTTCGCAACTGATAGAGACGTCGCAGAGAGAGCGAGGGGACCTCTTCGCCACAGAACTTGATACTGCCCTGGTGGGGGCGAATCTGACCACCAATCAGACGCAACAGCGTCGTCTTGCCGGTACCACTCGGCCCCATGATTGCTGTGACCTTTCCACGCTGGATATCGAGGTCAACTCCATCAAATATCGGGCGTTTGCCGCGAACAAAGCGCAGGTTTCTTATCTCGACCAGTGGGTCGGCATTTATATCAATACGATTTTGCATCAGGAGGTTTTCATACCCGGAGAGCTAACTTCTTCTCTCTCCAGTATTTTTTGGATTCATTCCAACTATTTATTCGCTACCAATAAGCGTGAGGACCGAGTTTCACTAATCTGCAAGTTGGAGTCAACTGATGCTTTCCCACAGCTATATCACTACAAAAGAGGGTTATTAAACCCCATACAGCTCTGTCAATGCGGCTATCTCGCGAAGCTGCATCAGTGTCTTAGCTCCACTATCGACGAGTAGTACCGCACTGCGCCACCCCTGCGCCTGGTGTAGAAACTGTTTTACCTGCTCGGCTAATTGCGGTAATCCCACATCTGCCCCCGAGAGAGAGATCCGCCCCACATTACTGCCCCACTCACCCTCAAGGCCCGCATGCCAGACCGGCAACACTCCATATCGGTTATTTATCTCCGTTGCCCTCTCAGAGGTGAGCTCACCATCAATATAGAGAGTAACTCCTGATGAGTGCTCAGCCAGCCCATGAAGAACCGCAGGACCCACTGGATCAGAGAGTCGCAGCAGCAGAGCATCGACACAGGCAGCAGGCTGACCGACCTCTGCCAACAACTCTATAGCCACAACATCCGCAATACCCACCTCAAGCAGTGCGACGACTCGTGATTCGAACAGCTCGCACCACTCGGACCACTGCTCGGCATCAGCAGAGCGCCAATGCTGCTCTGGCAGCAGTAGCGCCGAAAACTCACTGCTGTAGAAATCGAGTCGCCACTCTTGTGGTAGATCCTCAGGGTAGAGCGCATTCAGAGCCGGAAGATCCCAGCCGCAGCCGCCAAAAAAGAGCTTTGGAAGCCCCTCTCCCTGCTGGCGCTCCGATAAAACACCCTTTTGTATCTGCTGTGCCATTTTGCCACCACCACACTGAAATTACGGTTACAATAGCGCCCCCGTTGGCCGTTTGAAAAGCGCCAGCCGACGAGATAAACGACATTTTTACATCAGCCACTGGCTGATCAAATTCGATAGTAGAGAGAGAATAAGCAGTGAGAACTTGCGTGCATACAGCGCCCCTCTGCCAGCCCGTCACAACGCCATCCCCGCTGGGCCGACAGAGGACACACTAACCATGCTGCTCGATATCGCCGCCATTTTGGGCGGCTTCCTGATTCTGATCTGGGGTGCGGATAAATTTGTCACCGGCGCTTCAGCCACGGCACGCAATCTCGGCATCTCACCACTGATTATCGGCCTGACCATTGTCGGCTTTGGCACCTCGGCACCGGAGATTCTCGTCTCGGTCATCTCCTCATCACTCGGCAACCCGGGCCTGGCGATCGGTAATGCGCTCGGCTCCAACATCACCAACATCGCCCTGATTCTTGGTGCCACTGCGGTGCTCATCCCGCTCAACGTCAACTCCGATACGGTACGACGCGAGCTGCCGATCCTGCTCTCTGCGATGTTGATCGCGCTGGTGCTGCTACAGGACGGTGTGTTGGGGAGACTTGACGGTATCTTTCTGCTCAGCGGCCTCGCTGTGATGATCTACATGGTCGTCAGCCTCGGCCTTAAGACCCGCCGTGACGATCCGTTGAGCGGTGAGTTTGACGACGAGATCCCCAGCCACATGCCGATGCGTACTGCCATCATCTGGCTGATCGTCGGACTGGCTGCACTGCTGATCAGCTCGCGTGCGCTGGTCTGGGGGGCGGTCAATATCGCCACCTCATTCGGTGTGAGTGATCTGATTATCGGTCTGACCATCGTCGCCCTCGGTACGAGTCTGCCGGAACTGGCCGCCTCAATTGTCAGCGCCAAGAAAGGCGAGCATGACATCGCCATCGGTAACGTCATCGGCTCCAACATGTTCAATCTGCTGGCGGTGCTGGGTCTACCCGGTGTCATCCATCCCGGTTCATTTGATCCAGCAGTGCTTACTCGCGACTACCCGGTCATGATCGGTCTAACCATACTGCTGTTTGCGATGGCCTACGGCTTCCGCGGCCCCGGCCGCATTACCCGCGGCGAGGGTTCGGTGCTACTGCTGGCCTTTATCGGCTACCAGACGGTACTCTACCTCTCAGCAACTGGAGCGATGTAATGAAAGAGCAATTTCAGGCACAAAATATCAAGTGTGGTGGTTGCGCCGATGCGATCAAAAATGGCCTGGGCGAACTCAACGGTATCGAACAGGTCGAAGTTGAGGTTGAGAGCGGCAACGTTACGGTCGAGGGTGCCTCGCTGCAACGCGATACGATCTCAGCCAAGCTGGCTGAGCTGGGTTACCCGGAGGCGTGAGCCCGGATCTGGATTGAGATGAACGAAAAAAAACTACAACAACTCGGCGTCGCGGTTATTGAGACCGAGGCGGAGGCGATCTCCGCCCTCACCCAACGCATTGACGCCAACTTTGCCACTGCCTGCCGCCATATGCTCGAGTGCGAAGGTCGAATCGTGGTGGTCGGTATGGGCAAGTCGGGCCATATCGGCGGCAAGATTGCCGCTACTCTGGCCAGCACCGGCAGCCCCGCCTTCTTCGTTCACCCCGGTGAGGCGAGCCACGGTGATCTCGGCATGATCACTGCCAAGGATGTGGTCCTCGCACTCTCCAACTCCGGCGAGACCGATGAGATCCGCACCATCCTACCGATCATCAAACGACTCAATATTCCGCTGATCTCGATGACCGGCAACCCCGACTCGAGCCTCGCCCAGGCAGCCAGTGTCAACATCGACGTCAGCGTTGAGCGCGAGGCGTGTCCACTCGGACTCGCGCCCACCTCAAGCACTACTGCTGCTCTGGTGATGGGCGACGCACTCGCCATCTCACTGCTTGAGGCACGCGGTTTCACCCCAGAAGATTTTGCTCGCTCCCACCCCGCCGGTGCCCTTGGTCGCAGACTGCTCTTACACGTCGGCGACATCATGCACACTGGCGATGCCGTGCCACAGGTGAGCGAGAGCACACTACTCAGCGATGCGTTACTGGAGATGACCGGCAAGAGCCTCGGCATGACCGGCGTAACCGACAGCGATAATCGTGTCATTGGTATTTTCACCGATGGCGATCTGCGCCGCACTCTCGATCACGGCATCGACGTGCACCAGGCCTCAATTAGCGAAGCGATGACCAAAGAGTGCAAAACGGTGGTTGCCGACATGTTGGCAGCCGAGGCGCTGCAGATCATGGACAGTAAAAAGATCAGCGCCCTACTGGTAGTCGATGAGAATCAGCATCTGGTCGGCGCACTCAACATGCACGACATGCTGCGCGCAGGCGTCGTATAACAACCATTTCAGTCTGGAGAGAGCATGAAGGACATCCTTGAGAAGGCCAAACAGATCCGACTTATCATCTTTGACGTCGATGGCGTACTAACCGATGGCGGTCTCTTCTTTGGCGATGATGGCCAGGAGTACAAGGCGTTCCATTCACGTGACGGCCACGGCATGAAGATGCTGCAGCAGAGTGGCGTCACCATCGCCATTATCACCGGCCGCACCTCCAAGGTGGTCGAACACCGCATGAAAAACCTCGGTATCGAACACGTCTACCAGGGACAGCACGAGAAGCTACCCGCCTTCGAACAACTGATCGCAGAACTCAACGTCAGCGCCGAAGAGACCGCCTATGTCGGTGACGATGTGGTTGATCTGCCGATCATGACCCGTGTTGGTCTGGCGGTTGCGGTCCAGGATGCACACCGCATGGTCAAACAGCATGCACACTGGCAGACCTCAGTCGGCGGTGGCCGCGGTGCCGCTCGTGAGATCTGCGAGCTGATCATGGAAGCTCAGGGCACCCTGAGCCCGATGCTGGAGAGTTATCTCTAGGTGGACGTTCGGGTCCTGATTCCGATGCTTATTTTCGCCCTGCTAGCGGTCAGTAGCGGCTGGCTGCTCTACCGCAGCAGTTACGATGGCGACATCGACCGCGGCGCACGTCACACACCCGACTTTTTCCTCGAGAATTTCAATCTCACCAGCATGGATAGCGAGGGACAACCACACCACATCCTCAGTGGCACCGCCCTGCGTCACTACGGTGACGATGACAGCAGCGAGATCGATCAGCCACGACTTAAACTGGTTGGAAAAACACGTCCACAGTGGAGTGCATCTGCGGGTAAGGCTCATATCGCGCCCGACGGTGCTGAGATCAGACTTGAACAGGATGTGCTCCTGCAGCGCAGCAGCCCCGAACAGGAGTCACTCAAGATCGAGAGTAGCAGCATTACGCTATGGCCCGACCAGGAGCGCGCTGCAACCGATCAACCGATCAAGCTCACCAGCGACACCCGTACCGTCACCGCCACTGGCCTGCGCAGCAACTGGGCGACTGGCCAACACACCCTGCTATCCAATGTAAGAGGCCGCTATGCACAAAACTAGCTCCCACTTATTAATCATCGCCACCCTGTTACTTCCCGGTATCGCCACTGCGCTCTCAAGCGACCGTGATCAACCCATCGAGGTTGAGGCCGACCGGGTTGAGTTTGACGAGAAACGCGGCATCAGCACCTACAGTGGAAATGTCACCTTCAGCCAGGGTTCGCTGCACGCCACTGCCGATGTTGTCACCATCCACACCCTCAATGGACAACTCGATCGAGTCATCGCCAAAGGTAAACCGGCCACCTTCCGTCAGCGCCCCGATGAGAGCAGCGAAGATGTACGCGGCAGTGGCGAACAGCTTGAGTACCAGGCCGAAACCGAGCAGCTCACACTCAGCATCAACGCTGAGCTCTACCAAAAAGGCAATCGACTCACCAGCCAACGTATCGTCTACGACGCAGCGCGTGATAGCGCTGTGGCGGGCAGCACCAGCACCGACAGTAGTCATAAGCCAAAAAACGAGCGCGTACGCATCACCATTCAGCCGCGCGAGCGTAAACCCGCTGAAAAGCCATGACTCGACTCAGCGCTGAGAACCTGCACAAAGCCTACAAGGGTCGCGATGTTGTTGGCGGCGTCTCGCTTACCATCAACAGTGGCGAGGTGGTCGGACTGCTCGGCCCCAACGGTGCCGGCAAGACCACCAGTTTCTATATGGTGGTTGGACTGATCGGCTGTGATACGGGTCGCATCATGATTGATGAGCAGGATGTCACCAGCTATCCCATCGATGCCCGCGCCCGCCTCGGGATCGGCTATCTGCCACAGGAGGCCTCGGTGTTTCGCAAGCTCAGCGTAGCCGACAACATCCTCGCCATTCTCGAGATCCGTGATGAGCTCAATGCACAGACACGCGAGTCGATGCTCGATGAGCTGCTCAGCGAACTGCACATCTCACACCTGCGCGACACCATCGGTCAGAGCCTCTCTGGCGGCGAGCGTCGTCGGGTGGAGATCGCACGTGCACTGGCAACGGAACCAAAATTCGTTCTGCTCGATGAGCCATTTGCCGGCGTCGATCCGATCTCAGTGATCGACATTCAACAGATCATCAAACACCTGAGTGAGCGCGGTATCGGCGTGCTGATCACCGACCACAATGTGCGCGAGACACTCGGTATCTGTGAGCGCGCCTATATTCTCAATGCCGGTGAGGTAATTGCCGAGGGTCACCCCGATGAGATCCTGCAAAACCAGAAGGTTCGCGACGTCTATCTGGGCCAGCATTTTGCGATGTAACCGCCGTTAAAGAGGGAAAAGGACGAAAAACCCTAGTCGCCATACAGCAATTGAAGGAAAATTCATATCCTGTATTGGCACGGAATTTGCGCTATATTTGTAACAGAATGATTACACTGAAGTAGACAATAAATCCCTGATGAAACAGTCGCTCCAGCTCAAGCTTGGACAACAGCTCACGATGACGCCACAGCTGCAGCAGGCGATACGCCTGCTGCAGCTTTCATCGCTTGAGCTTCAGGTCGAAATCCAGCAGGCGCTGGAGTCGAATCTGATGCTGGAGGTCGACGAAGAGCAGGAGCCAGAAACAAAGGCTAATGAAGAGTCGAACAACAGTGAGACACCTGAACCCTCCGCCGAAGAGAAGCTTGATGCCACCGAGGCGGCTGGCAACAGCGAAACCCTGCCCGATGAGCTTCCCGTCGACAGCGCCTGGGAGGATGTCTATGACAACAGCACCAGCTACTCGGCACCGGCCGAGGATGATCGCGAGTTCACGATCCAGGACGACTCAGGCGATTCGCTGCATGACCACCTAAACTGGCAGATGGACCTCACCCCGTTCACCGATAAAGATCGCGCCATCGCCACTGCGATCATCGATTCGATCAACGATGACGGCTACCTCAGCACCGCGCTAGATGATATCGCCGAGAGTTTCCAGATCGAGGACGATGTTGAACTCGATGAGATTGAGGCGGTGCTACATCGCATCCAGCAGTTTGATCCTCCCGGTATCGCCGCACGCGACCTGCGCGAATCACTGCTGCTACAGATGCAACTACTCAACGCAGAGACACCCTTTTTGCAGGAGGCACGTCAGCTTGTTAGCGAGAATCTGGCGCTACTCGGCAACCACGACTACACCCAGCTCAAACGCAAGCTCAAACTCGACGAAAAACGGCTGATCGAGGTGATTCACCTGATCGAATCCCTGGAGCCGCGTCCCGGCTCGCACATCGCCTCCTCCCGTGCCGAATACATCGTGCCCGATGTCTTTGTCCGTAAGCAGAAGGGGGTTTGGCGTGTCGAGCTCAACAGCGACGTGATGCCCAAGGTCGGCATCAACAACAGCTATGCGGCACTGGTACGCCGCGGTGACAGCAGCGCCGATAACACCTACCTGAAGAACCACCTACAGGAGGCGCGCTGGTTCCTGAAAAGCCTGATGAGCAGGAACGAAACTCTGCTCAAGGTCGCCACCTGTATCGTCGAGCGCCAACGCGCCTTCCTCGAGTATGGTGATGAGGCGATGAAACCACTGGTACTGCGCGATGTTGCCGAAACGGTCGAGATGCACGAATCGACCATCTCGCGCGTTACCACCCAGAAATATATGCATACCCCTCGGGGTATCTTCGAATTCAAGTACTTCTTCTCCAGTCAGGTCAGCACCAGCGATGGCAGTGGCGCATCAGCCACCGCAATCCGTGCCATGCTTAAGAAAATGGTCGCGGATGAGAATCAGGCCAAACCGCTGAGTGATAGCAAACTCGCCGAGATACTGACCGAACAGGGGATCAACGTAGCGCGTCGCACGGTTGCTAAATACCGTGAGGCACTCTCAATACCGCCCTCTAACGAGCGCAAACGCCTGGCATAGGCCCCAAATAAACCCAAAGGAGCAAACGTATGCAGATCAATCTCACCGGGCATCACATCGATATCACCGATTCCATGCGCAACTACGTCAACGAGAAGATGGAGCGCCTTGAGCGCCACTTCGACCACGTCACCAATGTGCACGTGGTTCTCACCGTTGAGAAGCTGCGCAATAAGGCGGAGGCGACCATGCACGTCCCTGGCGGCAACATTCACGCCGAAAACACCCAGGAAGACATGTATGCCGCTATCGATGGTCTGGTCGATAAACTCGACCGACAGGTGAAGAAACACAAGGAAAAGGTCACCGACCACCACCGCAGCGAAGGCTCGCTGAAGACTCAGGCCTTCGAGGAGTAGCGATGTCTCGGGGTTCCATCCGCGGAGCGGATGGAACCCACTCTATCGCTAATTAGAAAGATGCACATAACCGATTTACTAGACCAGTCGCGCGTCAACTGTGATGCCGAAGCAGGCAGCAAGAAACGCGCACTGGAGCTGTTGAGCGAGCTGATTGCCAAAGACTCTCCCTCACTCGACCCAAACCGGGTATTCGATCAGCTCATTGAGCGCGAACGTCTGGGTAGCACCGGGCTTGGCCACGGTGTAGCAATCCCCCACTGCCGTATTGAGGGTGGTGAGGAGACACTGGGCGCACTGATCAAACTGCACCGGCCGATCGATTTCGACGCCAATGATGGTGCTCCGGTCGACCTGCTGTTCGCACTGGTCGTACCCGCCGAATCAACCGACGAACACCTGCAGATTCTCTCTCGGCTGGCTATGCTCTTTAGCAACGAGTCGTTACGAGTGCAGCTGCGCGAGGCTGTCAGCTGTGAAGGACTGTTCAAACTCATATCCCACTGGGAGGAGAGTCGCCAGAGCGCATGAGCAATGCCATCTCCACACGCACCCTTTTTGATAACCTGCATGAGAAGTTATCACTGCAGTGGTTGGCGGGCGCCTGTGGTGAAGAGCGCAAGATCGAAACCGATACCCTGCATGCCACCGGCTCGTCGATGGTGGGGCATCTCAATGTCATCCACCCCAACCCGATTCAGGTACTGGGCGCAGAGGAGCTGGAGTTTCTTGCTAGCCTAGGCAAGAACTCGCGTGAGGACATCCTCAAGCAGCTCTTCTCCGAACAGACTTCGATCACTATTGTCACCGACAACCTCATCCCACCAGAGAGCTTCCAACGACTGGCCGATGAGCACTGCACCCCCCTGCTCGGCACACCCTTTGCCAGCCACGATCTGGTCAGTCGTCTGCAGTACTACCTGACCAACCTGTTGGCCGAACGCATTACCCTGCACGGTGTTTTCATGGAGGTCATGGGTAGTGGCGTGCTGATTACCGGTCCCAGCAGCTCAGGCAAAAGCGAGCTGGCACTGGAGCTGGTTACCCGTGGTCATCGCCTGGTTGCCGACGATGCGCCCGAGTTCGCCCGCATTGCACCCGATATCATCAGCGGCAGTTGTCCCCACGTGCTGCAGGACTTTCTCGAGGTACGCGGTCTCGGCGTATTAAACATTCGTGAAATGTACGGTGACAGCGCCATCAAACAGGGAAAATATCTGCGTCTGATTATTAATCTCGCGGTCCTGAGTGATGAGGAGCTGCAGAAGATCGATCGACTGCGCGGCAATCAGCGCCTACGAAAACTGCTCAATATCGACATCCCTGAGATCACTCTGCCAGTCGCACCGGGACGTAACCTCTCGGTGCTGGTTGAGGCGGCGGTACGTAACCACCTGCTAACACAGAAGGGGATCAATGCCAGCCAGACCTTTATCGATCGTCAGCAGCGCTTTATGGAAAAGCAGGAATGAGCCTGACCATCGTCAGCGGCCTCTCCGGATCGGGTAAGAGTATTGCGCTGCATGCGCTTGAGGACCTCGACTACTACTGCATCGACAACCTGCCGATTGGACTACTGCCTGCCTACGCGGCCGAGATTAAAAACGCACCAGCCGAGATGCAGCAATACTCCGCCGTCGGCATTGACGCACGCAATCGCACCGAAGATCTGGTGCGTTTTTCCGACACACTCAAGGAGCTTTCACAGCAGGAGATCGAATTCGAAATCATCTTCCTGCAGGCCGACGATGAGACCCTGCTAAAACGCTTCAGCGAGACGCGCCGCCGACACCCACTGACTCGCGATCAACGCTCTCTGGCCGAGGCGATCAAACTAGAACGCCAGCTACTGGAGCCGATCTCAGCCTGCGCCAGTCTCACCATCGATACCACACGTACTAACATCCACCAGCTCCGCGATCTGATTCGCAAACGGGTACATCGCAGTGACAAGCAGGGCATGTCCCTGATGTTCCAGTCGTTCGGCTTTAAACATGGCGTACCCGCCGATGCCGATTTCGTCTTCGATGTGCGCTGCCTGCCCAACCACCACTGGGAGGCACACCTGCGACCACTTACCGGATGTGATCAGCCGGTCGCCGAGTTTCTCGGTCGCGACTCCAAGGTGGCGGATATGGTCGACTCGCTACAGCAGTTCCTGCACGCCTGGATTCCGCAGTTCGAGGGTGATAATCGCAGCTATATGACCATTGCACTTGGCTGCACTGGCGGACAACATCGCTCGGTCTATCTGGTCGAACAGCTCGCTACACACTTCGAGCAGCAGCGCGACAATATATTGATTAACCATCGGGAGCTCGGCTAGTGGTCGGTCTACTACTCATTACTCACAACCGCACCGGAAATGAACTGCTCAGCACGGCTCGCACCATGCTCGGCAATCTGCCGATGCCCTGTTACGCCCTGGCCATCGATCGCGACGATGATCCAGAGCAGATTATTTGCGGGGCACACGCCACCATTGCAGAGCTGGATCAGGGCGATGGCCTGCTGATCCTGACCGACATCTACGGCTCAACGCCCAGCAATATTGCCAACCGACTGGCGGTCGACATTGAGGCCCGCGTCGTCTCCGGTGTCAACCTTCCGATGGTAATTCGGGTGCTCAACTACTCCGATCTTAATCTACAGATGCTAACTGAGAAGGCGGTCAGCGGCGGGCAGGATGGCGTCATTCGTTGCAAAAAGATGCAGGAGCCCGATCAGGATGCTTGAACAGCAGGTCACTATCATCAACAAGCTCGGGCTTCACGCCCGTGCCGCAGCAAAGTTTGTTACCAGCGCCTCCGCCTTTGAGAGTGAAATCACTATTGAGCGCGAAGGTCAGGAGGTTAATGGCAAGAGCATCATGGGTGTGATGATGCTCGCCGCCAGCAAAGGCACACTACTGACGCTGAAGGCGAACGGCGGTGATGAGGTGGCTGCCATCGACACCCTCGAGCAGCTGATCCAGCAGCGCTTCGGAGAGGAACAATGAACAGACCTCTGCCACAGAGGGTGGGGTAGTTAGCATGAGCCTTGCACTGAATGGCATCGGCGTCTCACGCGGAATCGCTATCGGCAAGGTTCATTTGATCCAGCGGGGTAAGCTCGAGATCCCCGAATATGCGCTTGCCCCTAAGGCCATCGAAGCCGAGGTCGAGCGCTTCACGAAGGCACTACAGACCTCCAAGCAGCAGTTACAGGCGATAAGACGTCGCATCCCGAGTAACACCCCCACCGACATTGCCGCCTTCATCGATACCCATCTACTAATGCTCGATGATGCGATGCTGCGTGACGAACCAATTCGCATGATCCGCAGCGATGCACGCAATGCAGAGTGGGCACTGAAAGGACAGCGCGACGCACTGGTCGCAATCTTTGATCAGATGGATGATCCCTATCTGCGTACCCGCAAGGATGATGTAGAGCACGTTATCAGCCGCATCATGCGCACCCTGTTATCACATGAGAGCGACAGCAGTGACGAGGAGGATCTACAGGGGGCCATTATCATCGCCGATGATCTCACCCCAGCCGACACTGTATTGATGCAGAGCATGGAGATCGCCGCCTTTATCACCGAGTCGGGCGGCCCCCTCTCTCATACCGCAATCCTCGCCCGCAGCCTGCAGATCCCCGCCATTGTCGGCTGCCACAACGCCTCACGCTACATCCTCGACGGCGATCAGATCATCATCGATGGTAAACAGGGTGCGATCATCGTCGACCCCGATGCTCGTACGCTCAAGCACTACCGCAAGCAGCAACGTGAGCAGAAACGTTTTCAAGCCGGACTGGCCAAGCTCAAACAGAAACCGGCGATCACTCTTGATGGTCGAAAGATCACCCTGCTGGCCAATGCCGAGTTGCCGGAGGACATCCGTCTGATCAAACGTATCGGTGCCGATGGTATAGGGCTATTCCGCACCGAATTCCTCTATATGAACCGCAGCGACACACCCAATGAGGAGCAGCAGTTCGAGGCCTACCACAGCGTGGTCAAGGCGATGAAGGGACAGCCAGTCACTATTCGCACCCTCGATCTCGGTGCCGACAAAGAGGTCGACGGTTGCCACTTCACAAAACGTCTCTGCAGCAACCCGGCACTGGGATTACGCGCCATTCGACTCTGTCTCAATGAACCGGGGCTGTTCCGACCACAGCTGCGCGCCATTCTGCGCGCCTCTGCCAGCGGTGCGGTGCGCATTATGTTGCCGATGATCTCCACCCTGCAGGAGGTCATCCAGACCCGACAGCTGATTGAACAGGTCAAAACGAACTGCGCGACCGGGGAGTCGCTATTTTGCGAAGTTTGTTTTGGGCATCAAGCCCAAGCAAACAGCAAAACTTAACGCGACCGTTTATGCCTACGGCGCCCCGACCGTCCTGCGTTCGTTGCGTAATCACCTCTTCGCGGCTCTACACAACTCCCTCAGTGACTCTACGCCGACATAAAGCCGCTGCTGCATCTTCTTCGTCGTCGCTCGCGCTCTCAACTACGAATAGGCAGACGGCGTCGACTATCGGGGACTAACCGCCCTCACTTCGCTCTCCATGGCGGTCAGCGTGAGCAGTTGCCCTTCGATGAGCAGATCGCCATCGGCGGCATGATCGAAATACCTGCCGCTGCACTCTCAGCACACAACTTCGCCAAGCACCTCGATTTTCTATCGATCGGCACCAATGATCTGATTCAGTACACGCTGGCTATCGACCGTATCGATGACAGCGTCAACTATCTATACGATCCACTCCATCCCGCCGTACTGCGTCTGATCCAACTCACCCTGCAGGCGGGCCGTGGCGCGAAGATTCCAGTCTCCATGTGCGGTGAGATGGCGAGTGACCCCCACTACGCCCGACTGCTGCTCGGACTCGGCCTGACCGAGTTCAGTATGCAGCCCTCAGCGCTGCTGGAGCAGAAGCAGGCGATCAACAGCGCCAATGTCATTCAGTTTGAAGCGAAGGTTAACCGACGCATTCAACGTGGTTCACCTGAGCAGATCGAGCGCCTGCTGACCGAGATCAATGGCGATTAAGCAGAGATCCACCTGACCAAAATTTACAAATAGTTCTCCAACTCACTTCCTGCCACCCGACCCAGTTGTTAAACTGCGCAGCGGTGTAATGATCGTCACCACAACGATCACCTGCCCGCCTCAATAAGCACAACAACGACTGGAGTGGCGTAGCTCCCGATGTCCGAACAGATCGACAAGCAGTCGAAACGGTCCCACCTGCAGAACCTTACCGAGGCGCTGCAGAGCGGCACGCTGCTCAAGGTTCGGTTGATGCTCAACACCCTCCACCCGGCTGAGATCGCCCACCTGCTTGAATCGATGCCACCCGAACAGCGTGAGGTGGTGTGGGAGCTAGTTGATCGCGAAAACGACGGTGAGGTGCTGCTGCACGTCAACGACGAGGTTCGTGCCGGTCTAATTCGCGACATGGAGACCGACGAACTGGTCGCCGCCACCGAAGGACTCGATACCGACGACCTGGCCGATATCATCCAGGATCTGCCCGGGGTTGTGAGCAGTGAGGTGGTGCAATCGATGGACAAGCAGCATCGACTGCGCCTCGAGGCGGTACTCTCCTACCCTGAAGATAGTGCTGGCGGTCTGATGAATCTCGATACCGTCACCGTCCGTGCCGACGTCACCCTTGATGTGGTGCTGCGTTACATGCGCCTGCGCGGCGAGATCCCGGAGCTTACCGATAGCCTGATTGTGGTCGACCGTTTCGACACCTATCTCGGCCTGCTGCCCCTGAGTAGCCTGCTGACCCAGGATGCTACGGCTACCGTAGCCGAGGTAATGGAGAGCGATATCGAGGCGATCTGGGCCAACATGCCGGCTACCGGCGTCGCCAGCCTGTTTGAGCACCGCGACCTGATCTCAGCCCCGGTTGTCGATGAGACCGGCAAGCTGCTGGGGCGTATTACCGTCGATGACGTGGTCGATGTCATTCGTGACGAGGCCGATCACACCGTGATGAGCCGTGCTGGCCTGAGTGGCGAGGAGGATATGTTCGCCCCGGTCATTGCCAGCTCGCGACGACGCGCCGTGTGGCTCGGCGTCAATCTATTGACCGCCTTTCTCGCCTCCTGGGTGATCGGGCTGTTCGAGGCGACCCTGGAACGGGTCGTCACACTGGCCGTACTGATGCCGATTGTAGCCAGCATGGGGGGTATTGCCGGGAGTCAGACCCTAACCTTAATCATTCGCGGTATAGCACTGGAACAGATTGGTGAGAGTAATGCGCGCTGGATCATGCTGCGCGAGCTGGCAGTTGCTGCCCTCAATGGCCTGTTATGGTCTCTGGTGGTGGCGGGAGTGGTGGTGCTCTGGTTCCAGGATGTCGTGATCGGCTTTATCATCGCTGCGGCACTGATCATCAACCTGCTCAGTGGCGCCTTTGCCGGCTTTGCGATTCCGCTGCTGCTACGTCGCGTCGGTATCGACCCGGCGCTGGCCGGCACAGTGATGCTGACCACCATTACCGACGTGGTCGGTTTTATCGCATTTCTCGGATTGGGTTCACTATTCCTGCTCTAAGCGCTCGTAACGTTTAGATACGGCGATGCTCTATCGCCGGGAAGCGCTCTCGGACCTGACGCAGACGATCGAGATCAACATCGGCTACCACCACACCCGAACCGCGTGGCAGATGATCGAGCACCACACCCCACGGATCGACCACCATGCTGTCACCATGGGTCTCACGACCACTGGCGTGGTAGCCACCCTGCGCCGCCGCAATCACATAGCTAAGGTTCTCGATCGCCCGTGATCGCACCAGCGGCGTCCAGTGCGCCTTACCGGTGATGGCGGTAAAGGCGGAGGGAATCGCGATCAGCTCCACCCCCTGGTCGAGCATAGCGCGGAACAGCTCAGGAAAACGCAGGTCGTAACAGATGGTCAGGCCAAGACGACCAAACGGGGTATCGACCACCACCACCTGATCGCCCGCCTCGATCGTCTCTGACTCCACATAATGCTCATCACTCTCTTCGATATGTACATCGAAGAGGTGAATCTTGTCGTAGCGGGCGACCTGCTCACCCTTGTCGTTATAGAGCAACGAGGCGGCTCGTATCTTATCCTCGCTCTCCGCTACCAGCGGTATCGTACCGCCCACCAACCAGACACCATGTTTGGCCGCCTGTCGCGAAAGGAAGGTTTGAATCTGACCGTCACCCTCCACCTCTCGCAGCTTAACCTTGTCGTTCTCACTATTACCCATCAGGGCAAAGTTCTCAGGCAGCACAACCAGATCGGCACCCTGTTTGGCAGCGGTCGATATCAGACGTTCCGCCTCCAACAGATTGGCATTCACTTTCGGCCCAGAGGCCATCTGTACTGCTGTAACTCTACTCATGCTTAGTTTCCAGTCGATTTTTCAAAGAAGATCTTGAGTGACTCTTCGTTCACATCAATTGTATTTAGTGTAATTCGAGACGAGGGCAGACCAAACGAGATCAGCCACCCCTTAAGCTCTTCGGCCCACAGCAGCCCCTCTTCATGGTCGGGATAGTGGACGGTAATCAGCTGCCCTTCATCAAGCTGCAGCATCTGCTCCTGTAGGCCATCAAGTTTGAGAATCGTCTCACCGTGGCGTGGTACCGCCCACACCTCTGGGTCGATAACAACGACATTATCACCCGCCAGCAGAGGTGTGGAGAGGGTAGCGATCAGGAGTAAAAACAGCGCACGAATCATGGGGATTGAGCATACCATAAATGTCTAAATCGACAGTCAAGTCGCGCCTTAACGCTCCTCCACCGGAGCTCCTTTACCTGTTTCGATCTTGGTGATCTCTGGCTCATCCCACGAACCGACAACTGTGTAACGTGATTGGCTCATCTCATTCACCTTATTACCAAAGATCTTATCGGCCACCCAGAGGGCTGCACCGGCAACAGGGCCACCTGCGATGGCACCTGCAATCGGCAGGCTTGAGGTCAACTTCGGTGTTACCGTGACGCGCTGATCATAGCTCTCCTCAATCAGGCCGACCCGGCCCTTGATCTCAATCAACGCCGAAGAGCCATCCATGCGCAGATCTCTGGTCTGCGCGATACCATCCTTGAGGATAAATTTGCCCTTGATGTTGTCGTAGCTGAAACCCTTCTTGAACAGATCACCAAAGTCGAGAGTCAGCCAACGAGGCAGGGTATGTACGCCGAGCAGGCCAAATACGCGCCCAACACCGGGCTCAATATCGAGTAGTCGACCATCAAAGATCTTCAACCATAACGAACCCTCCATGCGCTGCAATGAGAATTGGCTGGGAGAGCCATTCCAGGCGGCGTCGATACGTGCCTTGACCCGACCATCCTTCATATTGACGGCATAACCCCAGACATCGAGGATCTCGCCCACATCATCACCGTTAAGTTCGATCTTGAATTTGGAGCGATGCTGCCCCTGCTGCAGGGTCCAGTCGCCACTTGAGGTGAGACGCTGCACCTCTGACTTCAGCTCCAGCCGCTCCAGATGGAGACCGTTATCTCGACGCCGGGTACGTAGCGTCATCTCACCAAACTCGATATCGCCCAGGCTAAACTGCTGACAGTTAACGTGCAGTGATGGAATCTTGCGCGGATCGGGAATCTCATCCTGCTTATCATCCTCTAGCCGTGCGAGTCTCATGCGCTCAAGCTCAACCCTCAACAAATCGTGCTTACCAAACGGCTGGGGTATTACCACCGCCCCCTTCACCTCGGTTGAGTCAACCATCAACAACCACTCACGACGCTCCCGCTCCAACTGTATAGCGACGTTATGAAATTCACGTCCGAAGCCGAGAAACTGTTCGACCCTTACATCGATCGCTGCAAGCAGCTCGGGGATCTCAAACTCCCCTTCACCAACAATCTCCCTGACAAATGCGAGCCAACGATCCAGATCAAACTGCTCCAGCTCACCACCAAGGTAGAAATCTCGTTCCGAGGTGGTCGCTTTTCCAGCCCCCAGATGGAGACGTCCTCCGAGTAGCTCAAAGCCCTGCTTTAGCGCCTTAAGCTGTAGTCGGGCACTCGCCCGCTCGGCATAATCGACCTTAAGCTCACGTAGCTGACCGTTGATAGGCAGCTCAATCGATAGGTTCCGCTCTCCTTTTCGCGCTTTTTCAAACGGAGGTGGCAGTTTGAGTGCCAGACCATCGAGTGACGAGCTTAGACGCAGCACGCCCTGCTTATTGTCGCGCTTGCGGTTATCGAGTGGCGGCATGTTCAGCTCTGCATGCCAGCGACTCTCACCTGACACATAGGGTTTAACCTCAGCCGTACCGGGCAGATCGGTCACAGCAAAACGACCCGTTACCTTAATCTGGCGGGCCTTGCCCTCGGGGGCCGTAATATCCACCGCCACATCACGACCAAAAAGCTTCGCCTTAACGCCTTTGGCCTGTACCCCGTCATTGCCGATTCGGACTGTGCCATTAATGGCGCTCAGCTCACCCTGCCACGCCTTGGAGCGGATCGTTGCTCCCTCAAGCTTGAGTGCAACCCGGGTTGAAATCGGCTCATCCCTATCATCGAGTGGCAGTGAGAGGCCGAGGTGTAGCTGGCTCTTACCACGACCACTGTGATCGTCAAGCAGCTCACGATAGTCGCTCGCCATCGGTGATTCAGTCAGGAAGTGGAACATTTCGGCCAGATCACCACTGGCATTGCCATCAACCACCAGCTTCGCGGCCAACATGTCGTCGATGGTAACGAGGGTCTCACCAATATCATTATTTAAAATCTTGCCCGACTCGGCATCGACTGCCAGTGAACGACCATCGATACGGAGCTGTCCCTCAAGCTCTTCGATACGTGGCCACCCTTCGGTGTAGTCGAGCACGCCGTTGGAGATATTGGTGACAACAGACAGTCGCCCCTCACCCCGATCGTAGGGGAAGGCCGAGAGTGAGCCGTGAAACAGCACACTACCGGAGGTGGCATCACCACTGACGATGGCACGATCGAGCCATGAGACGGCATCGACCGGCATGATCGCCACCGGTAGATAGGGACCCACCTGGCTCAGGTCTCCTCCCTCATAACTGGTCTGCAGATCGAGAAATGGAGTGTGGTTAAAGTCGAAGGGTATATCGATAGAGAAACGGTTCAGGGTAGTGATATCGGCATTGGCGAGCGTAATGCGCTCCGCCTGAAGATGCAGATGGTCGGGGAAGTAGCGCCACAGTAGCTCACCCTCGAGCTGATCGGCATGCAGTGCGGAACGGAATAACGGCTGCAGATCAAAATCGGAGGCACTGCTTTTTAGCGCCACCCGGCCGCTCTGTTCATCTCCCTGAATAGAACCACTCAGCCCCGACAGAGCCGGCCCACCCTGCCAGCTGGCCACGGCGAGATCTTCAAACTCAGCACGGTAGCGTAGCTCTGGCTGGTCACGGTTTTGCTGGAAGTTCAGTTTAAAATCTTTGATGTCACCCGCCGGTTGAAGCCCCGCAATACCCTGGGTCAGGTTCTCATCGAGTAGTGGTAGATGCAGCGCAATGTCGGCAACGTCATCGAGACGCAACCACTCGAAACCACCCTCGGCCTCATAACCACCTTCACCATTCAGCAGGCGAAAACTGAAGCCCGTCTGTGGCCAGCTGTGTTCATCACGTGCCAACGAAAAATGATCGACATCGAGACGCCAGCCACTTCGCTCACGCTGCCAGAGAAAACGCCCAGCAACGCTATCGAGCGCCAACGAAGGCTGCTCCTGAAGCCGCCCACCAGAGAGTGTGATACCCGCTAGTGCAGCCTCACCGCTGATCTGCACCAATCGGCCATCACGCCACTCACCCCAGAGATCAAGATCGCTACGCCCCGCAACATCAAACCAGGGTGGAAGCAGTTCACGCATCCAGTCGGTCATCGCCAGATCGGCTGCCTGAAGATATCCAACACCGCGCCACTGCTTCGGCCTATCCGCCGCCCCATTCAGCTCTGCGGCAAAACCCAGCTTGCCGCCCAACTCCTGTGGCAACTCAACCGCCCCCTTGAGCAGGTGGCGTTGTTCAACATTGGTCAGACTCAGGTTGAGATTAGTTAGCGTGATGTCATCGTTACGCTTGTGGTCGATCCAGTGCAACTGACTCTTGCGCAGCTCCAGACGCGATTTGGAGAGTAGCCAGCCGATCGGAATATCACCCTCACTACCGGCAAGCCCTGTCCCCTCGACACCCTCGAGCACAACCGAACCATCTGCACGACGCTCCGCCTTAAGACGCAGGCCAATCACGACCAGGGCACTCGGTTCGAGTTTTCCGGAACTGAATATCTCCAGCAGATCGAAACCGACCCGCGCCTCTTTCAGCTGCAGAGTGCCACCATCGCGCTGGGTGACAACCACATCCTTGAGCTCTATATCGGGTCCCCAGCCACGCCAGTCGACGGTCATTGCACCGATCGAAACGGGTTGTTCAAGATAGTGACTGACCCACGATTCGATTTCACCGCGATAGCTGGCCACATGAGGGGCAAACCAACGTGCCAGCGAAATTGCCACGGCCGCGAGCACCAGTAACACCAGCGCAGCAATCGCCACGCTACGCCACAGGGTTAGCGCCAGGGGTTTGATAAGGGGTTTATTAACAGCCAAGTGATGCGTTCCGTTCGCAGCCTTACATCAATACCACGTCATACTGCTCCTGGGTGTAGAGCGATTCGACCTGAAACTTAATCGGTTTGTCGATGAACTCCTCCAACTCAGCCAGACTGGTCGACTCCTCATCGAGTAGCAGATCGGAGACCTCGTTGGATACCAGAACCAGAAACTTCACGACATCGAACTGACGATCCTGGCGCAGGATTTCGCGAAAAATCTCGTAACAGACCGTTTCAGGTGTCTTCAGCGTGCCGCGTCCACCGCAGGTAGGGCACGCCTCACACAGCACATGTTCGAGGCTCTCGCGGGTGCGTTTGCGGGTCATCTCCACCAACCCCAGTGACGAGACCTCACTGATATGGCTCTTGGCGTGATCCTTCGACAGTGCCTGCTCCAGTGCGCGTAGCACCTGGCGCTTGTGCTCCTCCTCCTGCATGTCGATAAAATCGAGGATGATGATACCGCCCAGATTGCGCAGTCGTAGCTGACGGGCGATCGCCTGTGCCGCCTCGAGATTGGTGCGGAAGATCGTCTCTTCCAGATTGCGATGACCGACATAGGCACCGGTATTCACATCAAAGGTGGTCATCGCCTCGGTCTGATCGATAATCAGGTAGCCGCCCGACTTGAGCTGTACCTTACGCTCCAGTGCCTTCTGAATCTCATCATCGATATTGTAAAGATCAAACACCGGGCGCGGCCCTGAGTAGGGTTCGATACGCGGTACAATTTCAGGAATATACTCCTCGGCAAACTCCATCAGGCGCTGGTGCGATTCGCGCGAGTCGATACGTACCTTCTCCACCTCTACACCGTGCATATCACGCAGAATACGAAGTGCTAACGGCAGATCCTCATGCACCAGGCCACCAGATTTAGCATTTTTAGCTCGCTCACGAATCGCCTGCCACAGCTTGCGCAGGAAGTTGATATCGGAGCGCAGCGCCAGCTCACCGGCACCCTCAGCAGCCGTACGCACGATATAGCCGTTGTTGTCATCGTCGCTGACCGCCGACTGTACAATCGTTTTCAGTCGCAGCCGCTCCTCATCATCTTCAATACGCTGCGACACACCGACAGTAGGCGTATCGGGCAGGCAAACAAGATAGCGGGAAGGGATTGTTATGTGGGTTGTAAGACGGGCACCTTTGGTGCCGAGCGGATCTTTAATCACCTGCACCAGGATCTGCTGACCCTCACGTAGCAGCTCGGTAATCGCGGCATGGCCATTAACACCGTTCTCACCCTCAACCTGGAAGACATCCGAGGCGTGCAGAAAGGCGGCGCGCTCCAGGCCTATCTCAACAAAGGCGGCCTGCATACCGGGCAGCACCCGGCACACCTTACCCTTGTAGACGTTACCGACCAGACCGAGCTTGGAGCTTCGCTCGATCAGCAGCTCATGCAGTACGCCATTCTCCACCACCGCAACACGTGTCTCTTGCGGGGTGACGTTAATTAGGATCTCTTCACTCATGGACCAGGGCTCTAAATGCTATTTCGTTGCGGCTCAACGCCACATCGTTGAATTCATCAGGTTCGATAACAGCAGAAGGCGGGGAATATACGCCCGCATTTCAAGCACAACTCGATTCAGCGAGGACGCGTGCACGGGAACATGCGCTACGTAAATCGGCTCCACCCTACTTCTGCAGCAAAATCGGCTCCGCCTCTTCCGGGGAGTCGCTATTTTTGCGAAAGTTTGTTTTGGGCATCAAGCCCAAGCAAACAGCAAAAACTTCACGCGACCGTTTATGCCTGCGGCGCCGACCGTCCTGCGTTCGTTGCGTAATCACCTCTTCGCGGCTCTACACAACTCCCTCAGTGACTCTACGCCGACATAAAGCCGCTGCTGCATCTTCTCCGTCGTTCGCTCGCGCTCTCAACTACGAATAGGCAGACGGCGTCGACTATCGGGACTAACCGCCCTCACTTCGCTCTCCATGGCGGTCAGCGGCGGCGATTACACCTGTTTATATGGAAAGACTACAACAATCCGACCCCAAATACCGTGAGTAATTCCGCCGTTTCATACAGCGGTAGCCCCATCACTCCACTGTAGCTCCCCTCCAGTCGCTCAATGAACTGCGCCGCCTGCCCCTGCACCGCATAACCACCCGCCTTACCTAGCGGCTCACCAGTCTCCCAGTAGGCTCCAATCTCCGACTCAGAGAGTTCGCGAAAGTGTACGTGAGAGACCGACAGACGCGTCTGCTCCCGCTCCCCATTAACCACTGCAACTGAGGTCATCACTCGATGTTCACACCCAGAGAGCAGATGCATCATCTCGGCAGCATGCTCACGATCTCGAGGTTTACCCAGCACCCGACCCTCAACCACCACACAGGTATCGGCACCGAGCACCGGCCGGCCGGGTTGATACTCCAGGGCAGACAGCCCGGCCCGCGCCTTATCCAGCGCAACGCGGATGGCAAACACCTCAGCCGACTCCCCAGCATCTATCAGCTCAGGCACATCGACACGGAGCACCTCAAAGTCGAGCTTCAACTGCGTCAGCAGTTCAGCGCGTCGCGGAGAGGCGGAGGCGAGATAGAGGTCTGGTGCCCCAGATTCAGGAGTCATTTTCAATAGTTGAAAGCAGCGTATCAATAGACCTACCCAGAGTATTTCAGCAGATAAGCTGAGGCAAGCGCGCTTCACGTCGCCCCCTCATCTCTGTATTAGCGGTGCTATGCCCGTCATCGCAGTTCCATTAAAATGACCGCATCAATGATGAAGTAGAACCGCCCAGACAAACAAACCATTTATGATAACCACCTTAAATAGCAGCCTGGAAAGGTTCACCCGTTTCATTGCACCTGCGCAATACCTCTTCAAGGAGTTCTACCCCCTCCACGCACGGGCCCTGTTGCTTGTATCGCTGGCAGCCATCTTCAGCTCAGCCTTAAATGCTAGCGCCTATCTTGGCCTTACCCCCCTAATCAATCATGCCATCTACAGCAGCACGTCACTCGTTTATGGCCCAATCGTGTTGGCCGCCACTCCACTTACAATTGCTGGCGCACTGGCTATTGTCCTACTGCTTGTAGTCGGCTCACTCCATCTGAACTTCATCGTCTACAACATGGCTCTCGAAATCATGCGCAAGACGGTTGCCGAGGCATCGGTGCGTGGCGTTGTCGCACTGCATAAACATCCAGGCTCTCCAAATCTATTAGGTGCCATCCCGGGGAGCCGCTATTTTTCGGGGAGTCGCTATTTTTGCGAAAGTTTGTTTTGGGCATCAAGCCCAAGCAAACAGCAAAACTTAACGCGACCATTTATGCCTACGGCGCCCCGACCGTCCTGCGTACGTTGCGTAATCACCTCTTCGCGGCTCTACACAACTCCCTCAGTGACTCTACGCCAACATAAAGCCGCTGCTGCATCTTCTTCGTCGTCCGCTCGCGCTCTCAACTACGAATATGCAGACGGCGTCGACTATCGCGGACTAACCGCCTTCGCTTCGCTATCCATGGCGGTCAGCGTGCGAAAGTTTGTTTTGGGCATCAAGCCCAAGCAAACAGCAAAACTTAACGCGACCGTTTATGCCTACGGCGCCCCGACCGTCCTGCGTTCGTTGCGTAATCACCTCTTCGCGGCTCTACACAACTCCCTCAGTGACTCTACGCCGACATAAAGCCGCTGCTGCATCTTCTTCGTCGTCCGCTCGCGCTCTCAACTACGAATAGGCAGACGGCGTCGACTATCGGGACTAACCGCCCTCACTTCGCTCTCCATGGCGGTCAGCGAAGGAAGTAGTCGGGTCAACCGCCTATGGCTGCGGCTTTACCATGCGACAGACAGCACTCGGCCTATCTCTACTGCTACAGCTACTCATCTTTCTACTGGTATTAATATGGTTAAATCCAGCCATTACGACGGCTGTAATCGTAGCAACCGCCATTGGCGGCTGGATCTTCTCCCACTCTGTCAACAAGATTGTTACCGCATCAACAGACAACAAAACACTGTCGGCTATAGTTAACAACGAGTATCGCTCACTCAGCGAACAGCTCTGCGACAGCAACCTCACTGAGGAAGAAGTCAAAAAATGTATATCATCCCTCTATCGAAACGGCGCTATCGGACAACAACTTGATACAAAACTGAACATGCGCCGTGAAAATCGGGGAGTCGCTATTTTTGCGGAAGCATGTTTTGGGCATCAAGCCCAAGCAAGCGGCAAATACTTAACGCGACCGTTTATGCCTACGGCGCTCCGACCGTCCTGCGTACGTTGCGTAATCACCTCTTCGCGGCTCTACACAACTCCCTCAGTGACTCTACGCCGACATAAAGCCGCTGCTGCATCTTCTTCGTCGTTCGCTCGCGCTCTCAACTACGAATATGCAGACGGCGTCGACTATCGGGGACTAACCGCCTTCGCTTCGCTATCCATGGCGGTCAGCGACGGCTGGGCCCTCAGAGGTTAAAGTATCTATTCCCTATCACACTCATAATGGTGCCCATGCTGGCGATGCTTACGGGCGACCTTCAACACCATGCAAGCGAGATCATCATCTACATGGTTCTGCTTCGCATCCAGATAGGTCTATTAACACAACTCGCTTCACTCTTTATTTCAACAGCGAAATTTCAGACCTCACTCCTCTGTTACAATGATCTACGTACAGGAAAATCATATCCTGACTGTTTGAAAAAGAGTGCAACAACAGATACTGATTGATTGCCACACAGACAATTGGCCTATCATCAACATCGGGTACTAACATTCAGATAGAGCAACGTATCGTTGAACCGTCAGCAGGCCACAGCAAGAGACAGCAAAGGCCAGCAAGCTCCGCGCACCTGCAGCAAACATTAATCATCTTGCATTGATAAGCATCCAGTAGGCCAGCACATCCAGCATGAGAGTTCTCCACTTCTACAAAAACGCCATCCCCGAATCGATGGGAGGCGTAGAGCAGGTAATTCACCAGATAGCCAGCGGCACCAGCACGCTGGGCATACAGTGCGATGTACTTTCGCTCAGCCACCGCCCCTCCCCTTCCGCCAGCACCACAAGCGGCTATCGCACACACCAATCAAAGCTCGACCTACAGATCGCATCGAACAGCCTGTCACTCTCGGTCTTCTCAAAGTTCTCAAAGCTTGCCAAGCGCGCGGATCTGATCCACTACCACTTCCCATGGCCTTTCATGGACCTGGTCCACTTTGCGACACGAGTTAACAAACCATCGATCGTTACCTATCACTCAGATATCGTACGTCAGCGACACCTGCGCAAGATCTACTATCCACTCATGATCCGGTTTCTCAACAATGTTGACGCCATCGCCGCCACATCACACAACTATCTAGAAACCAGCAAAACATTGAAGCGTTTTAAACAGAAGGTCGTTGTGATTCCGCCCGGCCTGGACAGAGAGAGCTACCCAAATGCGCCCACGGAGCGTCTTAACTACTGGCGCAACAAGTTTGGCGACAGATTCTTCCTGTTTGTTGGCGTACTTCGCTACTACAAAGGTCTCCACATCCTGCTGGAGGCGGCCCACAAGACGGGATTTCCTGTAGTTATCGTGGGGGCTGGCCCAACAGAGAATGAGCTAAAAAACCAGGCCAAGCGGTTGGGATTGAAGAAGACTATCTTTCTCGGGCACATACCCGATACCGACAAGGTTGCCCTTCTGCAGCTCTGCTATGGCATCCTCTTCCCATCTCACATGCGTTCCGAGGCGTTCGGCATCTCCCTGCTCGAAGGAGCGATGTTTGGGAAACCGATGATCTCCAGCGAAATCGGCACAGGCACCACCTATGCAAACATTGCCGGCGAAACCGGCCTGGTCGTACCGCCCAGCGATCCGGGAGCATTGAGCAACGCGATGCACTATCTCTGGGAACACCCGGCCAAAGCCGCAGAGATGGGAGAGAATGCTGCTCAACGCTTCAATCGACTCTTCACCATAGATCGGATGGCGCACAAATACTCGACGCTCTACCACGAGATCGTCGAACGCGGCCATTGATCGCACCTTCAGTCGGCATTATCACGCTCATCGCCATCCCCACCACTCATCATCGCCAAGGCCACCAGCAGCAACCACCAAGAGAGCGAGGACCAATAACTGGCATAGAGCGCAAGGTATGTATTCAGGGGGAATAGGGCTACTAGCGCTGCTATCAGCCATGGGACTGCATCACTTCTGAAACCACTAGTCCTCTTGGCTGCATAGGTGATCAACACCCAAAAAAACGCCAGAAAACCAACGATACCAACCACACCTGTTTCGACCAGCACCTCCAACCCGACCAGATGGGGTTGATTGGGTGCAAGTGGCCGCCTCAGGTTCTTCCAATAGTTGTCCTCGGGCGCATAATCCATAAATACATAGCGAAAGCCTCGTGGCCCAACGCCCGTCAGCCAATGGTCCTCCACCATCAGCATCGCAACCTGCCAGATAGAGACCCGCTGCGCCGTCGCGTTGTCTATAGATTCGATATCGGTACTGAACAGACCAGCACTTTTCTGCAGCCGCTCTCTAACGGCCTCATCTGTTGAGGCGAAGAGCACCAGCGACACCACACCGATCGCCAACGCGCCCCACACTACCGCCTTCACCCTCTTGAGATAACCGAGGCGTCCCAGATACCAGAGGTAGAGCAGCAGACCGACGGCCAACAGCACCCAGGCCGAACGGGTACCACTGAGAAAAATTGCGCTGAGATAGGGGATAAGCAACAACCAGAGCCACCAGTGTCTCCTACCCCACCGTCTCAACCCTCTCGGGGAGTCGCTATTTTGCGAAAGTTTGTTTTGGGCATCCAAGCCCAAGCAAACAGCAAAACTTAACGCGACCATTTATGCCTACGGCGCCCCGACCGTCCTGCGTTCGTTGCGTAATCACCTCTTCGCGGCTCTACACAACTCCCTCAGTGACTCTACGCCGACATAAGCCGCTGCTGCATCTTCTCCGTCGTTCGCTCGCGCTCTCAACTACGAATATGCAGACGGCGTCGACTATCGCGGACTAACCGCCTTCGCTTCGCTATCCATGGCGGTCAGCGAAGGTAGACCGGCAGAAACACAGCCAACTCCGGCCCCAACCTGAAATCGGGATAGAAGAAGCCGTTGAGGCGCTCACCGTTGTAAGGATAGCCGAGAATATTGTGACCCGAGAGGTACTGCCACATCGCATCGATCGACCATAAAGAGAGAAGTGCCACAACCGCGACATGCAATCTCTCTCTTGCCATCCGACCATTCAGCAACCAGAGCAGCGTGATGCCTCCCAGCAGAAAGCGGGGATAGGGCACTACCGTACTCAAGCTGCGCTCCAGACTGACCGCCCCCGTCAGCGCGAGCACCATCGGCATCCATAGCAAGGCAAAGAGCAGTAACAGCAGGCGCATCTCACTGCGTGCGATGATCGTGCGCCACTGCCGTGCCAGTAGATAGAGGGCGGTCAGCGCGAGGACCAGCAGCGGAAGATTATAGAGTCGGCGCGTCGTTAGCAGCACCACGACCGAAGCCACCAGCAACCAGCCACCATTATCGATCAACCACCGCTTCACCGACTCCATATTACAATCACTCCATCAGTCGTCCCGATCGACCGTCGGAGGCTCCCCCTGCTCAGCGAGCAGCGTTTCGAACAGACTCATATAGCGCTGTTCAATCGTACCCCACTCCATCCCGGTTACCGACGCTTTGGCGTGCGCTCCCATCCTTGATCGCAGCTCGGTATCGCCACAGAGCCGCTCGAGTGCCGTTGCCAACCCGCCACGTGGCGCTCCAGCAGGTAGCGCCAGCTCGCGTCTGAGACCAGAGCCTGTGTATCGATCGATCATCTCCTCATAGCCGTTGGGAATGATCGTGATCTTCTCGTCATCGAGTCCTTGAGCCACGTAGTGACGTCTGACCGCCTCTGATACCGCCACGAAGTGTTTGATATTTTTGTAGTGCCGCAGCTTCTGCATCCCATGCAACGTTGCCACCGTCATCACATCACTATTCTTAAACAACCACCCCACCAGCGATGACGCCCGTCCCAGATGCGTATGCACCAGTGAGATCTCTCTCCTGTTCCACAGCAATCTGAGGGCCACCTTGAGATCGAAGCGCCCCCTGACCGGCGCCATCAGACGGCACCGCACCCCCCCTCGCCGTGAAAAGCGCTGGCACAGCTTACCCGCGATGTAGCGGACACTGCCCCTCGCTGTCGATGAGACCTCAACAACAAACATATACGTCCTTGATCGAATCAGCCATGGGATGATTCCACCAGACGACCCTCCACCCCGCCATCGCCAAGATCATCCGGCAACTCATAACCGGCCTCTCGGATATAGCTGATCAGACGCATCTCGGCCTCACCACTCAAGCCTGAGTATTGGGTCCAGGGTGCAGCAGGATTCGGATCTAGCTCAGAGAAGAGCACGCCATCATCACGGCCAAGATACTCTTTGGCAACCATGGCATTGCTCTCACGGCAACCATTCAATATCGCAAGGTGGTCCGAGGGAGAAAAGTGGTCTCTGATGGCCACCTCGTCCGGATGAGCCCCCGTGTACTCCTCAAGGATTCGACGCAGCGCCTGTGTCGGCACGACCTGCCGAGAGTGTTTCTCGAGAAAAGCGAGACAATCCCTGGACAAACTTCTGTTGATGCTCTCAACAGGCTCGAATCCATCGCTCCACTCGACACCGATCAAGTCGAGAAAGCGACTCTCGAGTCCATCACCGAAGAGCGATCTCTCATAGGGCTGGACGATGACATTATCCTTACCGAAGACACGACTCCATTTCGACAGAATACGATAGTAGTTCCGGTCAGCCCGTTCAAAGAGCCGAGCCATCCTCTCGTCCGTAAGCCTTCCCACCTTTTTCAACTGATTGACCCGCGCCTCGAGAAGACGGTCCTGTCGCCTAAGAAAGACAACTATCTTGACATCAAAACCGGCGAAAAAGGTACTCAGCCGTTCGGGGTCATTGTTCGAAAACCGTTCACTGCTCATCACAATCTTGTCAGCACCACTCTCCAACAGAGAGTCCCGCTCTGCCTCCATCGCGGCGAGCCACTCTGAGCGTTCAGAGAACTGCCCCCGCAACTGCAACGGAAAACGCTTCGCCTCATCGTTCCCGTCGAAACAGACACTGGCAAACAGATGGTGTGCACTACACCCATCGAAACCCGGCACCAGAAGACCGGCATCCAGCAGCAGTTCTGCATTCGCCGCCAGGAAGCTCTGCAAATAGGAGGTTCCTGTTTTGTGCAGCCCAATGTGTAGATAGAGCGTCTTTCCATTGCTCACTACTCGCTCCGCGGTGCCGAGGCGCTCTCGGAATGACTTTTCACACGGATACCCGCCCCACCAAATAGCGAATAATTTCGTCCCGACGCTCATCACTGAGTCCGCTATAGGGCTGCCACTCATCTTCTAACGAAGGCAGTGGATCGAGAAACAGACGTCCATCCTCTCTACCAAGATAGCGCTGTGCCACCTCACGGTTGATAGCGCTGTACTTCTCGATGATTTCCAGACGCTTGGAGGGCGGCAGATTATATTTCAGGCTCTTGCCATCTGAGTGCTCGCTGGAGTATTGGGCCAGCATCTCAATCACCCTGCCTCTCTCCCGAGCCCCCACCTCTTCCGGCAGAAAGTGCTCAGAAACAAAGGCGAGGCAATCACGATTGAGCCCTGGATTCTTCAGCTCGGTTTTATATGACCGACTCCACTCCACGCCCAACAGACTAAGGAGATAACGCTCCAGACCATCGCCAAAGCTACTTCGTTCGAACGGGGTCACGACAATATTCTCTTCGCCAAAACAGGCAGACCAGCCATCGAGAAGAGTCGCGTAGTCGAGCACCGAATTTGTTCTAGATAGAAGCACGTCCAGCTCTACCTGAGACGGTCTCATCTTCTTGTTCTGGTTATACGACGACTCCATGTAGAGATCCTGTCGGCGAAGAAAGACTATCACCGTCACATCAAATCCGGAGAAGAGGGCCTTAACCTTATTCGGATCGCTACGGATAAACGCCTCGCCGCTCACGACAACCGCTGACCGCCATGGAGAGCGAAGTGAGGGCGGTTAGTCCGCGATAGTCGACGCCGTCTGCATATTCGTAGTTGAGAGCGCGAGCGAACGACGAAGAAGATGCAGCAGCGGCTTTATGTCGGCGTAGAGTCACTGAGGGAGTTGTGTAGAGCCGCGAAGAGGTGATTACGCAACGTACGCAGGACGTCGGGGCGCCGTAGGCATAAACGGTCGCGTTAAGTTTTGCCGCTTGCTGGGCTTGGATGCCCAAAACAAGCTTCGCAAAATAGCGACTCCCGGCGAGTCGCTGTTGGATGCCTGTGCTTTTTCGAGCAGCACTCTCAAATCAGACTCAAGTCCAGACAATGACTTATAATTCTTCTCAATATTCTCGGTAGCCTGCCTACTCAGCTTGGTGCCATCTTTCATACAAACCCACGCAAAGGGGTGGTGGGCATGCCCGAACATGTGGTGGCTGGGATAGAGAATCCCCTGGCGCATCAGACGTGATCGATTCACGTCCATGAAATATTGGATCGATGTAGAGCCCGTCTTCGGCATACCAATATGTAAAACAGCCTTTTCTACCATCGGCATTCGGCAATCTCTGCCGCTCAGAGCCAGTCTCACGCATCAGCTCCGCAAGAAACTCACCATACTTCGGCTCGAGCAGACTGGATGAATGGCTTGCCTCCACATAGGCACGCCCTCGCTCACCCATAGCCATCAGCTCATCCCATCTCTGCTCTATGAGCTGTTTGATATGCTCTGCATCGCGAGAGTCGTCTGCGCTCGCACGATAGAGCAACCCTCCATCGCCATCTTCAACCTGCTCTCTGAAACCGACAATATCGGGTGCGATAAACGGCACCTTCATCGCAGAGGCTTCGAGCGAGGTGAGTGGGTAGCCCTCAAACTGAGAGGAGAAGACAACCAGATCAACTGACGCCAATATCCTGGGAATATCGTCGCTGGGACCTAAGCAGATCAGATTCGACAGTGCACTGTAACGCTCCTGTAGAGCACTCATTTCAGGCCCATCGCCAACGACCACAAAACGGTATCCCTCAACAGTCGCAAACTGCTTCGCCAATTCGAAAAAGACACCTGGTCGCTTCTGCTCATGCAGACGTCCGATAAACGCGATCACCTTACGGTCGGATTCGGAGTCTTCAAGGAGGAAAGTGCTATCGCTATAGCGGTCTGGATCGAAACGCTGTAGATCGATGGAATTGAGAAAGACCGAGGCACGATCCCTGCTCTCACCATACTTGTCTACCAAAACGGAACGCCAATACTCCGAGATCGTCACTCGCTGGTCGATGTAACGAGAATACTCCGACGAAATGTTGAACCAGTCCCTGTGGTTGTACCACTCGTTGTGGAGGATATCGACGACCACAATCTCTGGGAACCACTTTCTGATCAGCGGTAACAGCGCATAGAGATAGGCATTTCCTGAGATAAAAATCAGCGCCGGCCTCTCCCTGCAGATAAGATCCCAGCAGATCCTCATGCGTTGCAACGGAGTCTCACCCATCCCTTCGAGACTGAACTGAACATCACACAACCCGGCAAACTCATCCCTGACATCCTGTTCGTAGTAGACATTTCCCTCTTCACGCCCATCACCTGAGCCGTGCCGGGTCTCTCGTCCACAAACGTCGATAATCCTACCCGCCACGTGGGGACGGGCCGCTTTCATCCAGGTGAGCAATACCCGTTCAGCTCCACCTATCGTCCAGTTGCTCTGTGCAAAGAGAACTGAGTTTGACCCAGCAGGCCGATCAACGGTCGGCGACCAGTCGAGATTTGGCTTGGTATAAAATTCACAGTGAATTTCAGCAAGCGATATATTGGTATGCGTCGTCAGCATCCGGGTGATGAACCTCTCCGGAAACAGCATTGCCAGAACCACCCCCCTGCCACCCAGAGATGCCGATACATCACCAAATCCAAAGCGCCTGATCGCCGCTGCCTGAATTTTATCGACAATCCACCCTGGGTTTAGCTTCGACTTATAACCCCACCCTTTTCGCCACTCTCTTTTGAACGCAGACCTTGCCCGGGACACCAACAGCAACAGACCCATATTCTTTCTTATGGTCAGATAGATGCTTGCCATATATCTCTTGGTATCAAGCATTGAGAGTATTTTTGTATCCCGCTCACCGATATAGACCACATCCCTAAGGGCAAAACCCCACAACCCTTTTGCCATCAGGCGAATCTGGACATACCACTCATCAAAGACCTCAACACCACCGACTGCGGAGGGTATCTTACGACTGGCTTTTAGCCATTGCTGGCTACGGTATAGGTGTCCAGGTGAGAGAACCGGCTTGCTGAGAGCCCGGAAGCTACTGAACGACTTCGGCTGAACCAGTCTCATCAGCGGTAGCAGCTCCTGCTTTACCGGTGCTACCCACCCGGCACCCTCACAGTTATTGAGCGCCAGAACCGACTTCTCCAGATAGGTACTCTCAATCTGGTCTCCCGGATCGAGAAAGAGCAGTAATTTTGAAACACGAGACTCTGCCCCGATCCTCTTAGCCTGTAGGGCGCCTAGGGGCTCATGAAGCGAAAGCTGATCAATAGCGTATCCCTTATAGTTTTCATCATCCGATATCGACGACAACAGGCCCTGCATCTCACTGCTCTGAGGACCGTTTTCGACAATTAAGATCTGATAGTCGCCAGCATCGAGACTCTGCCCCGTCAGGGAACCGAGCGTTGTCGTCAACAACCTGGGGACAGAGTCACTTACCGGTATTACAACCAGCACCTCTGCACCAGCACTCAACTCAAACTCTTCTTTCATCATTAAACTTCCAGAGAGACATCAACTTCTAAAACAGACCCGATTTCCACGCACTGTAGTAGCGTACAAACTTACTTTCCTTCGCAACGCTGCCACAACAACTCCACACATCATCTATCGCAACACCCTACTGTCTTGAGAGAGGATTGCGCCACACCTCAACGATGATATGGGTGCCCCTGCAGAATACTCCAGGCGCGATAGAGCTGTTCGGAGAGAAGAACGCGAACTAGTGGATGGGGAAGGGTTAAGGGAGAGAGCGACCAGAGTTCATCTGCTCGTTTACGACAGTTTTCAGAGAGCCCCTCAGGACCGCCGACCAACAGCGCGATATCCTGACCGCCACCGAGCCAGCTCTCGAGTCGCTGTGAGAGCTGCTGGGTAGACCAGGGTTTGCCTTTGACTTCTAGGGCAACGACACGGGCATTTTTAGGAATCGCATCGAAGATTCGATGCTCTTCATCGACCATCGCCTTTTCCAGATTGGCATTCTTGCCACGATGACCTGGATTGATCTCGACCAGTTTCAGGGAGCACTCACGCGGCAGGCGCTTGGCGTACTCCTCGTAGCCGTTCACCACCCAGCCCGGTATCTTGTTACCGACCGCGATCAGGTGGATCTGCACGGTCGGCTACTCCTCTTCGTCGGCCGCTTCGCGCTGGGCGAGGATCTTCTCAGCATCGACACTCCACAACTTCTCAATATTGTAGAAGTCGCGTGCTTCACGCAGCATCACGTGGACCAGCACATCGACCAGATCGATCAATACCCAGTCACTCCCCTGCTCACCTTCGACGCCCAGTGGAGGAACGCCACCCTGTTTCGCCTTCAGCGCCACATTGTCAGCCAGTGATTTAACGTGACGACTGGAGGTACCGGTGGCGACAACCATGAAATCAGCGATGCTGGTTTTTCCCCGCACATCCAATACTTCGATTTCTATACCCTTAAGGTCTTCCAGCGCCTCAACGGCGAGACTCTTTAACTCTTCAGCTTGCATCTAATTTTCCAGACAGTTCATTTAATTAATTTGATAGAGCCCTTCACGCTCAATCACCTCACACACTGCATCGGGGGTCAGGTAACGAATTGTGCGCCCCTTCGCTATCAACGCTCGTAGCGCTGTTGCCGACACATCGAGCTGGCTCACTTCACTAAACCAGATACCGCCAGCGGGACGACCGTGCAGCTCATCCGCACTAGAGAGTCGATGCGCTGCTACCAGCTCAGCGACAACACCCTCATTGGGTAGCTCATAACCGGGTCGAGCCATTACCACCAGATGGGCCAGTTCAATCAGCTCCGTCCAACGGTGCCAACTCGGCAGCCCCAACAGCGCATCCATACCGATAATCAGACAGAGCGGCTGCTCCGGCATTTCACAACGCAGCGATGTAAGCGTATCGGCCATGTAGGAGGGACCTTCGCGCTCCATCTCGCGCAGATCAAGACTCAACTCTCCAACTCCCTCAAGCGCCGCCTGCAACATCAACACACGCTGCTCAGCTTTGACGACAGGACTATTGCGATGCGGTGGTATCCGGCACGGCACCATTCGCACCTCAGCCAGACCAAGTGACGTTTTCAACTCCAGCGCTGGGCGCAAATGTCCGATATGGACCGGGTCGAAGGTGCCACCAAAGATGCCGATCGCCTTCATCTAGGCTGATCGACCGCTGTTAGTTGCGAATATGACCGTCACCGAAGACGACATACTTCTGCGAAGTGAGTCCCTCAAGACCGACCGGACCGCGCGCATGAATCTTGTCAGTACTGATACCGATCTCAGCACCCAGGCCATACTCAAAACCGTCTGCAAAGCGGGTCGAGGCATTGACCATGACAGAGCTTGAATCGACCTCAGTCATAAACTGACGTGCACGGGTGATGTTCTCAGTAATGATCGACTCGGTATGTCCTGAGCTGTGGGCGTGCATATGCTCGATCGCCTCGGCCATATCCTTGACCACGCGGATTGAGAGGATCGGCGCGAGGTACTCCTCATCCCAATCCTCCTCAGTCGCTGGCCTGGCATCGTGCACCATGCGACAGGTGGTCTCACAGCCACGCAGCTCAACCCCCTTTTCGATATACATTGCCGCCAACTCGGGTAGCACCTCTTCCACAATGCTCTCAGAGATCAACAACGTCTCCATTGCGTTACAGACGCCGTAACGGTGAGTCTTGGCGTTGTAGGCGACCTGAATCGCTTTCTCCAGATCAGCGTCGTCATCGATATAGACGTGGCAGACGCCGTGCAGATGTTTGATCACCGGCACGCGCGCCTCACCCATGATGCGTTCGATCAACCCCTTGCCACCACGCGGTACGATCACATCGACATACGCCGGCATGGTGAT
This sequence comes from Candidatus Reidiella endopervernicosa, assembly GCF_013343005.1. GTDB lineage: Bacteria > Pseudomonadota > Gammaproteobacteria > Reidiella > Reidiella endopervernicosa. Next base: position 1,300,805 of record NZ_CP054491.1, on the reverse strand, counting down.
CAGTTCACCCACCGCAGCACGATCAGTCGTCTCGATCACCTGCACCGCATCGGCAGGCAGGCCAGCGACCTCAAGCCCTTGATGGATGCATTTTGCAATCGCCTGATTGGAGTGGGCCGCCTCGGAGCCGCCACGCAGAATAGTGGCGTTACCCGATTTGAGACAGAGCGCCGCCGCGTCGGCGGTCACGTTGGGGCGTGATTCGTAGATGATGCCGATTACACCCAGCGGTACACGCATCTTACCGACCTGGATACCGGAGGGGCGGTAGTTGAGATCGGTGATCTCGCCGACCGGATCGGGCAGTGCCGCGATCTGTCGCAGACCTTCGGCCATGCCATCGATACGCTCATCATTGAGCGCAAGGCGATCGAGCAACGCATCGTCGAGTCCCCGCTCGCGGCCAGCTGAGAGGTCCCTGGCGTTCTCCTCGATCAAGGCTACCTTGTCAGCGATCAGCGCCTCGGCGATCGCATACAGCGCGGCATTTTTGGCATTGGAATCGGCACGGGCCATGCTGCGCGAGGCGGCACGCGCCCGCTCACCCGTCTCTCTCATGTACTGTTTGATATCCATCGAACTTCTCTCGTAATCGGTGCCGTTCAGGCCGTTGCCCGAGCCATCGGATCGGTTCCGGTCAGGCGAAGGGTCAATTGTAGCAGTTCATCCCAGCGACTGCCCTGCGCCGCCCCCTTTAGCACCCGGTCTAGATGGGCACAGGCGGAGAGCATCGCGTCCCAGTCGGCCACCTTGTGACGCTTAAGCGCACTGCGCAGCAGCGGCTGGCGTGACTGCCAGATACGGTAGCTGGAGAAGAGTGAATTGAGTGAACCACCCCGCGCCAGCTCATGCGCCATCTTCGCCAGCTGGCGAATCTCGCGCGTTAGCGCCCAGAGGATAAGAATCGGCTCGACACCCTCGGCACGCAGACCATCAAGAATACGTACTGCGCGCGCCGTGTTTCCAAGCAGCGCCGAGTCAGCCAGACTATAGACATCGAAGCGGGCACTATCGGCAACCGCTGCTGAAACTGTGGCCAGATCGATCTCACCCGCACCATGCAGTAGGAACAGCTTCTCTACCTCCTGATCAGCCGCAAGAAGATTGCCCTCAACCCGTTCGGCGATCAGCGAGCAGACCTCGCGCGTCGGGCTCATCCCCTTCTGCTTCATGCGCCGTGCAATCCAGTTGGGGAGCTGCTGAATATCGATCGGCCAGACCTGCAGGGTAACGCCTACCCTGTCGAGCGATTTAAACCATTTGCTGTTCTGCGCCGACTTGTCGAGTTTGCCAGAGGTGATTAACAGAATCGTATCTTCAGCGGGTCGTGCCGCATACTCAGTCAGAGCCGCACCACCCGGCTTACCCGGCTTACCCGGCTTACCACTCGGCATACGCAGATCGAGCAGACGTTGCTCAGCAAACAGCGACATGGCACTGGAGGCAGCCGCGAGACTATTCCAGTCGAAGCCCTTCTCAACGTGCATCACCTCGCGTTCGCTGTAACCCGCCTCTCGCACTGCCTGTCGAATCGTATCAGCCGCCTCCTGAATCTGTAGCGGCTCGTCACCACTGATCAGATAGATCGGTGCCAGTCCCTTTGAGAGATTGGCCTGTAGCTGATCAAAGCGAAGTTTCATTGTGCCTCTTTGGCTGGAGCCGCGTGGCGTAGACGCAGCAACATCTGCCTGACAATGGCGCTATTCATCTTCTTGCGCATCTCGGCCATCTCACCCGCCTTGGCACGCACCTTGAGTGGATCAAAAAACAGATAACGGGTTACCGACACATGCTGCGGTTCCAGCAGGATCACACCCTGGCTGTCGCGCAGATCGAACACCACCTCGGTGTAGAGCTCATACTCCTGCACATCGCCCTTGCCACCCGTGGTGAGTGTGCGGCGATCACTGGTCATTTTAAGGATACGCAGCTGCGCGGTGGCTGCCTGTTTACTCTTCACCACCTCTACGCCATTGCTACGAAGACGCTCTGCCAACTCTCGTGTCAGCTTGCGCTGCAGCGCATTGCCATCAATATGGGTACGCGCCATTTCGGTCGGCAGTTCGACCGAGCCACGTAGGTGATAACCGCAACCGGCCATCGAGACAACGATGACGAGTGCCATCCAACTCACCAACCCTTTGATGATATAACGCTTCACTCGATACCCCTTAGTTGGCAACCACGTTGACCAGACGACCCGGAACTACAATGATTTTGCGAATCGTCTTGCCATCGATAAAGGACTGCACCTTCTCGTCAGCCAGCGCAGCCTCTTCGATCGAATCTTTATCCGCATTGGCCGCAACATTGATCTGGCTCCGCACCTTGCCGTTGACCTGCACCACCAGTTCGATCGAGTCCTTTACCAGCGCAGCCTCATCAACCGCAGGCCATGCGGCAGTCAGGATGTCATCGCCATATCCAAGCTCCTGCCACAGTGCATGGCTAATATGCGGTGCAATCGGTGAGAGCAGGCGCAGCAGGATCGAGAGTCCTTCATTGCGTAGCGCTTTGGCCCCCTCACCATCAACCTTACCGAGGGTGTTCATCATCTTCATACAGGCAGCAACGACGGTATTGAACTGGTACTTGCCGAAATCGGCCAGCGCCTGTTGCAGCGACTCATGGATCTCGCGGCGCGCATCCTTACTCGCATCGTGCGTCTCAATCACACCGCCAAGCTCGCCCCTGTGCTCACTCGCCATCGCCCAGACCCTTTTGAGAAGGTGGATGCACCTCCTCGGCACGAGTCTCTTCCACTCCAGCGCGCTACATATCTGGTCGGGGCACTTTGGTGATCAAGTACCACTCGTCGGCTAACCAGCGCACCTCTCAATCAGGCCTGCTGCGGATCGGAATATTCGCCCTATCAAAGACTTTTTGCCCATCCATTAACATGCCATGGTGAGTAAGCAGGTTTTGATCCGTGCTCATCGCTGGCCCCCTCACGCATCAACTTTGACGAAACTCATAAGAGCAGATGCAGGATTGCGGTATGCCAAATACCACCGATGCGCGATCGGACCGGGCGCCGTAGTCGCTTTTCGTCGAGCGTTCATCAATCGACACGCATAGCTCGCCGTGCTCATCCAGGAGACCCATAAAGCGTGTGCAGTGCGGTCTCACCTCCGCCTTTGCCAAACTTTGGGGCGTCGTGTCGACGAATTCAACGCATGCGGATTGGTGAATCCCTATCGAATTCGACATCTGGGCAACTCCGGCACTATGCCTCGGTACGGGTACTGCGGCCACGTTTGGAGACCACCCGTAATCAGCAGCCAGAAACGCGCAGAAAGACAGATGCAGGTTGCGTGTTGATACCACCGTTACGACCCGCCCTGCCTGTTCAAGATGTGGTTGGCAATAGCGCAACGCCTTGCCAGGAGATCCATAAGTTCAAGGATTCGTCACACGCCCCCCTTTCGGGAAGGCGGCTGGATGCCAGATCAAACCAACACATCGTATCAATGGGCGCGCGATGACCTGGGTAATCGGCAGGCCAACTTGGGCAGTTGAAATCGGCGCCGGTCGTGGTCGGAACCGCCATCACGCGCCCGGTGTGATACCATCAACACAATTGGCGCCTGCAAGATGGTGGCACTAGCGCGAAATCGGGTGTCGCGAGGAGCCGGTGAACTCACCCATCGATCCATCGCCGCCCTCGGAGGTCTCCAGTCTACTCACATCTCCTCGATGATGAAGGCGGCCAGCTCGGCGCTATTCTCGGCCGCTTGGGGGCGCCGCCAGCAGCGCTGCCAAGGCAATCCGCGACATGCAGAGAGCCCTCCCATCGGGGTCGCGTGAGCCGGTGGCGACCTTTCCAGCGGCCTCACTCCATGTACATCCCGATGAGAGCGCCACCGCGTATTCTCGGCCAGTTGAGCCCCAGGGGACTGCTCAGGGCCAACCGGGCGATTATCAACCCCTCAAGGTCCGTCAGCGTAGGCGGTGATCTTCATGAAGTACTGCGGGATCTCTTTACGCTCCACCTCGGTATCACAGCGCCAACAGCAGCCGTCGATGACCTGCTCGTTGGCCAGTACCGTCATGTCATTAGGACACCAGTTAACCGGCGCGGTCTTCTTGTAGACCATCCCCTTCTCGTAGAGACGGGTGAAGAGCCACTGCTCCCACTTGTAGTAGTCGGGATGACAGGTAGCGAGCTCACGCTCCCAGTCGTAGCCGAAGCCGAGGCGCTTGAGCTGACTCCGCATGTAGTCGATATTCTCGTAGGTCCACTTAGCAGGCGGAACATTATTCTTGATCGCCGCATTCTCTGCGGGCAGGCCAAAGGCGTCCCACCCCATCGGCTGCAGCACATTTTTGCCCAACATGCGCTGATAACGGCTCACCACATCACCGATGGTGTAGTTGCGCACATGGCCCATATGCAGACGCCCCGACGGATAGGGGAACATGGAGAGGCAGTAGAACTTCTCGCGGGAGGTATCGTCCACCGCTTTAAACGATTGATTCTCTTCCCAATAGCTCTGGGCTGCGGTCTCAAGAGAGCCAGGAATGTATTGCTCGCCCAACGTCATCGAAAAGTGCCTATAATTGACCAAAATCAGGCCCGTAAGGATAACGTAGGTTCAACTCAACGGACAACAGAGATAGGATCCGGAAGAAAATTGTCTCCCGCATGATTCCGACAGCCTGTCACCAGATGTAGCTGACAGACACAAACATAATGATAACTATGCACCAGAACCTGTCACCCATCCCTATATCCGCTTGGCTTTCCCATCAAGACAGGAGCGATAGGTGGTATGAGATGAGAAACGATCGATGAATCCGACCCAGATATGGCTACCTGCGATATCAGCCAATAGCGGCGCTGATATCTATACGCGCCTCCTTGCCGAAGCTCTCGAAGGGTGTGGTTACAAGGTGATTACCACGTGGTTTCCCCATGCACTTGAGATCGCGCCCTTTACTAATAGAACCAGAGCCCCAACGGGTACCGACATCATTATTGCTAACTCATGGACGGGGTTTGCATTTCATCAGCAAGATATCCCTCTTATCATTATCGAACACCACAACATCTTTGACCCTTGTCTGAAAGCATACAAATCCACTGCTCAGAGTCTCTATCACAGGCTGTTAATCAAACCCTATATCAATAGATCATTCTCTCGAGCCTCAGCAATCATCACAGTCAGTAATTACACAGCAGAGAGTCTAGCAGCAAGTTACAAACCATTGCCCATTCACACGATTCATAACTGGGTTAACACCGAGCATTTTACTCCGACACCAGATAGGGAGCGCGTATCGACCTCAGAACCGTTTGAACTCCTCTTTGTCGGTAACCTATCAACCAGAAAGGGCGCTGATCTGCTGTCTCCAATAATGGAACAACTGGGCAGCAACTTTCGTTTGAGTCACACCGGCACAACACTACCCAACAACCCGCACCCAGCATCCAACATCAAGGCACTGGGCCGCCTCAGCAGCGACGAGCTTCTCGCTGCGTATCAAAGTGTGACGCACTACTGTTCCCATCCAGATTAGAGGGATTCGGCTACGCACCTGCGGAGGCGATGTCGTGTGGAAAACCCGTAATAACCAGCAATATCTCGTCACTCCGGAAATTGTTATTAATCATAAAACAGGCTTTTGTGCACCCCTGATGCCATTGATGAATTTGTAGAGGCGTGTAAAACCTTACGACAGGATCATCAGCTATATCGCGACATGTGCACCGCTTCTCGAGAGCGAATCGTGAGTCATTCTCCGTACGGTCCGCAATGGAAAAATACCGGGAATTATTAAACAGCTTTTTATAACCCCCTTCGTCATTTCAATAAAAATCCATCCCTACACTCTTTCGCCACTCAAGCACCTCCAACACTCAACTCACATCAAATCCGCCCCATACCTAACAACGATCACTTTGCAGATCAAGCAACATGAGCGACACTAGAGACAAGAGCTATAACAACGAGGAGCAAGCGATGAGCGACGAGCAGAACAATCGGTTAGTGGATGCCTATAACCGCATGCTAGAGCGAGTAAAGGGAGCGATTATCGATGCGGAACAGAACGCAATCCCCAATCTGGCCCACAATATCGAAAATGCCCGTGAGAAGGCGGTTGAGCTGGGAGAGCTGACTCGTGAAGAGGCGGAGAAGGTCGGCAACTACCTCAAGCGCGATGTCGAGAATGCTGGCGAGTATCTCAATGAGTCCGGCAGCGAGCTGGGAGAGTGGTTTCGTTTCGACATGCAGTTGATCGAGGATCGATTATTGGAGATGTTCCGCCTTATCGCCGATCGCACCTCGATTGAACTCAGTGAGCTGGCGCGACGCGCCGATGCACTCGGCGAGTGGCACACCGGGGAGATTACCGGCATCGGTACATTGGAGTGCAAGGCGTGCGGTGAGCAGGTCCACTTCCACAAGAGCGGTCATATTCCACCCTGCCCCAAATGTCATGAGACTCGATTCCGCAGGGTTTCACACAGTGGTGAATAGCCACCTATAGATCATTGCGGGGCCGTGGACGATACGGCCTCGCAGCTTGGTCACATAAAGTAGCTGTGCGCACCGATACCCATCTCGTGCACACTACCGGCCACATCCTCAAACTCATACTCACTCAGACCGAAGTAGGCGAGGACATCCTGGCTGAGGCGGCTCCACTCGTGATCGACCTCCTGATCACCCAGCACCCGATATAGACCCGAGATATGCTCGGCCATTTTGAGTATAAACAGCTGGCGCTTGATCGCCTCGCTACGCTCATCGCGCGACGGACCGATGCGTCCAATTGAGTGGTGGACACGAATCACCTCACGGGTCGCCTCCGGCAGTTTCCACGCCTTGGCGATATAGAAGCCAATCACCTGATGACTGGTATTGATCAGCTCATTCTCTATCACATTAATATGGCCCGCCTCCGAGGCGTAGGCCTGCAGTTGCACATCGGGATAGTTCTCGAAGCGCTGCATCATCATCGGTACGCCAACGTTGTGGAATAATCCCAACATATAGAGTTCGTCGGGGTTGCCCTGGTTGATCTGCTTGCTGACCGCCATCGCCGCATTGGCCACGTCGGTCGCCGAGTCCCAGAAGCGGTTCATCGCGGTCGCAATCTCATCGGTGATGATTCTCACCACTCATCTCATTGCGCAGGAAGTAGGCGTTAACCAGATTAAGGATCGTTTTGATACCAAGCAGTGTCACCGCCTGTTTGATCGAAACAATCTCACGACGCAGTCCAAAGAAGGGCGAATTGACCGTCTTCAAAACACTGCCGGAGAGGCCCGCATCTTTGCTGATCAGGTCAGCCATAGCCGAGAGATCAGGATCGGGCATCACCATCTCCATCTGCAGATCGGCCATAATCTGGGGCGGCGAAGGAATGGTAATCCCCTTCAGTATCTCATCAATCTGCGCACTCTCAATTTCGTTGTTTTCAGACATTTTCTATAACCAGTTCACTGTATGTTCGATCTCTATTGCCACTACCGCTTTTCGCGGACGCCATAGTCTCAAACCATCGCCTCGCGGTCACGCACTCCGAGGAAATAGAGGACGCCATCGAGACCCAGGGTCGAGATCGACTGCTTGGCACCTGCCTTTACAATTGGCTTTGCGTGAAAGGCGATGCCAAGCCCTGCAGTATTGAGCATCGGCAGGTCATTAGCGCCATCGCCCACCGCCACACACTGCTGAAGTGAGATCCCCTCCTTCTCGGCAATCATCTGCAGCAGCTCGGCCTTCTTCGCTCCATCGATAATCGTGCCCGAGCTACGCCCGGTCACCTTGCCGTCGACCACCTCCAGCTGATTGGCGTGCACATAATCTACGCCCCAGCGCTGCTGCAGATATTCACCAAAGTAGGTAAAGCCGCCGGAGATGATCGCGATCTTAAAACCAAACCGTTTCAGGTTCTGCATCAGCCGATCGGCCCCTTCGGTGATCGGCAGTGACTCGGCAATCGACTCCAGCACCGAAACATCGAGCCCCTCAAGCAGTGCCAGGCGTTGGCGAAAGCTCTCACTGAAGTCGATCTCACCGCGCATTGCCGATTCGGTGATCGCCGCAACCTGCTCACCGACCCCCGCGCGTATGGCCAACTCATCGATGACCTCTGCCTGAATCAGGGTTGAGTCCATATCGAAGGCGATCAGCCGACGACTGCGACGATAGACGTTATCCTCCTGTAGGCCGATATCGAGCCCCGACTCAACGGTGATATCCATAAAGCGGCTACGCATCTCACCAAGGTCGGTAGGCGTGCCACGCACCGAGAATTCGACTGAGGCGTTTTCACGTCGCTCTGCATCCTGTAGTGAGATACGACCGGAGAGACGATTGATCGAATCGATCTCCAGCCCCTGGCGGGCGATCTCTGCCGAGACATCGGCAACGTGGCGCGCGGTAATCTGACGTCCCAACAGGGTAATGATGTAGCGGGCTCGTCCCTGATGAGTAACCCAGGCCTCATACTCCTCAGCCTCAATCGGTGTGAAACGCAACTGCACACCCAACTCATGCGCCTTGAACAACAGCTCCTTAAAGACCGGACAGGCGTTGAGTGACTGCGGCACCTCAACCAGAAAACCGAGTGAGAGGGTGTTGTGGATCACCGCCTGACCGATATCGAGAATATCGATGTTGTAGCGCGCCAGAATCTCGGTCAACGCGGCAGTCAGACCTGCACGATCCTCACCCGAAACGTTTATCAGCACCACTTCACGCATCGGCTCTACCCCTGGTCAAATATATAGTCGCGAGCATGCTAAACAGTAAGATCAACACAGGCCAGTTTCCCCATCGAACATAGGGTGTAATCCCCTCTCGGGCCTCAACCTCACCCTTTAGCACGGTAGTCTCAAACTGCTCGGTGTGTGCCTCAACCTTCCCGTCTGGGCCGATAATGGCGGTGATACCGGTATTGGCAACTCGCAACATGTAACGCCCCGTCTCCAGAGCGCGCATGCGTGAGATCTGCAGATGCTGTGCCGGTGCCAGTGAGTGACCAAACCAGGCGTCGTTGGTCACATTCACCAGTAGCGCCGCCTCTGGTAGCGTTGCGGCAATCTCCTCGCCAAAGGCCGCCTCGTAACAGATCGAGGTGCCGACCGGGTAACCCGCCGCACTGAGCAGCGGCTGCTCTTCTCCACCGCGTGCAAAGTCAGTCATCGGTACCGCCAGGAAGTTTCCGAGCAGACTCAACACCGGTTTGAATGGGAGAAACTCACCAAACGGCACCAGATGGCGCTTGTGGTAGAGGCGCTGCTCGGCACCAAAACTGACTACGCTATTGTAGTAGTCGTAACTCTCTTGCTCCTGATAGGGAACACCGATCAGTAGATCAGTCTTGCTCTGTCGCGCAAACTGCTGCAGTGACTCGGTATAACTCCCCTCAACCCAGTGGAGGAAGGCGGGAATGGCCGTCTCTGGCCAAACGATCAGATCACTATCGGGGTTGGCCATGGTCATTTCGGCGTAGCGCCGCAGCGTCATCTCACGCACCTCGGGCAGCCACTTCTGGTCCTGTTCAATATTGCCTTGCAACAGCGCCACCCGCACCTTTCCCAGCGGTTCGGTCCAGCTAAACTGATTGAGTAGCAGCGGTACTAGCCAGAGTACGGCTATCACGACAGTCGGCAGGCGTAGCGATCTGGTGCGAATCAGCAGCGCAACAGCCCCAGCCGTTAACGCCACCACCCAACTCACCCCATAGACACCCAGCCAGGGGGCGTAACCCGACAGCGGCGTATCAATCTGCCCCTGCCCCAGCAGCAGCCAGGGAAAACCACCCAGGATCGAACCACGCACCCACTCCAGCGCCACCCAACCGGCAGGTAGCAACAGCAGATAGCGGCCTCTTGCCGCGAGTGAGATGCGTGCGCCGAAATAACCGAGCAGCGCAGGAAAAAACGCCAGAACCGCGATAAAAAGCAGCGTGACTAGCAGTGCCAGCGGCAGGGGTGCATTACCGAAATCGTGAATACTGACGTAGACCCAGGAGGCACCAAAGGCAAACATGCCGATACCAAAGAGGTAACCGATACGAAAACTGCGACGGGCATCCACTCCATTCCAGAGAAGGAAGAGCGTCGCTGGCGAGGCGAAGGCAAACACAACAAAACCGAACGGGGCAAAGGCGAGCGGTAACAGCGCCCCAACGATCAGTGCCAGCAGTTCACGCCAGTAGCCTCGCCATCCTGGCCAACGATCGATCCACATCAACTGTAGTTTCCCCGCTAGGCGACAGGTGGCTGCTCAGATTGAGCCTGCTTATCAACGTTATCGACCGCATCGAGCAGCGTCACACGCAGTAGATGGATACGACGGGTATCGGCGCGGACCACCTCAAAACTGAAGCGATTGAGCGAGACCCGCTCACCCCGCTTGGGCAGATGGCCAAACTGTTTTACGACCAACCCGGCGATGGTGTCGAATTCGCTCTCACTGAACTTGCAGGAGAAGTATTCGTTGAACTCATCAATCGGCGTTAGCGCCTTAACCGTAAAGTCGCTATCGCTACGTTTGAAGATAAAGAGATCATCATCGACATCGTACTCATCTTCGATCTCACCAACGATCTGCTCCAGCACATCTTCGATGGTCACCATGCCAGCCACACCGCCATACTCATCGACCACCACTGCCAGATGGTTCTGACTGGCGCGGAACTCTTTCAGTAGCACGTTAAGCCGTTTGCTCTCGGGGACAAACACCGGTGGACGCAGCAGGTCACGAATGGTGAAACGATCATCCTGATCGTTAAAACAGAAATTGAGCAGATCCTTGGCCAACAGGATGCCAACCACCTCATCACGACTCTCACCGATAACCGGAAAGCGTGAGTGACCCGACTCGATAATCTCGGGAATAAAAAGTTCAGGGGATTGGTCACGTTCAACCACCACCATCTGCGAGCGAGGAATCATGATATCGCGCACCTGCATCTCGGAGACCTGAATCACCCCCTCGATCATCGCCAGACCATCGATATCGATCAGGTCACGGCGCTCTGCATCACGCAGCTGCTCTACCAATTCATCCTGGTCCCGGGCTTCGCCAAACAGTACCTGACTCAATCTCTCAAGCCAGGAGCGCCCGGAACCGCTTCTAGGTCGGTCTTCGCTCATTGCTCCCTGTTACTCCTCTTCATAGGGATTATCAAAGCCCAATCGGGCCATCACTTCTCGTTCGATGCTCTCCATCTGCTCGGCATCGTGCTCTTCAATATGGTCATAACCGATCAGATGCAGCGTGCCATGCACCACCATGTGTGCCCAGTGCGCCAGCTCTGTCTTACCCTGCTGCTGCGCCTCACGTTTGACCACCGGAGCGCAGATCACCAGATCGCCGATCAGCGGCAACAGTTCATCCAGCCCCTCGGGCTGCTCAAAGGGGAACGAGAGCACATTGGTAGGGCCCAGCTTGCCGCGATAGGCCTGATTCAGATCGGCACTCTCCGCCTCTTCAACGATACGAATGGTGCACTCAGCCTGGTCGCGCTGCGACTCCAGCGCGGCGGCACTCCACTGTTCAAATTGCATCTGTGAAGGGATGTCGTGTTCACTACTGACGTTCTGTAGATCGATTACCGGCTTCACGATGAGCTACCGTCCTCATCATCGTGCGCCTTCTCAAACGCCTCATAGGCCGTGACGATACGCTGCACCAGCGGGTGACGTACCACATCCTGAGCGCTGTAGAAGGTGAAGCTGATCCCCTCGACATCCTTCAGCACCTCGATCACATGACGCAGCCCAGACTTCTGGTGGCGGGGTAGATCGATCTGGGTAACATCACCAGTAATCACGGCCGTGGAACCAAAACCGATACGGGTGAGGAACATCTTCATCTGCTCGACGGTGGTGTTCTGTGCCTCATCGAGAATCACATACGATTCGTTTAGGGTCCGGCCTCGCATATAGGCGAGCGGCGCCACCTCGATCACGTTACGTTCGATCAGCTTAGCCACCCGTTCAAAACCGAGCATCTCGTAGAGTGCGTCATAGAGCGGGCGTAGATAGGGGTCGACCTTCTGCGCCAGATCGCCGGGTAGAAAACCGAGTCGTTCACCCGCCTCCACCGCTGGACGGACCAGCAGGATACGTCGTGCGCGATCACTCTCCAGCGCCTCAACCGCACAGGCCACCGCCAGATAGGTCTTGCCGGTGCCCGCCGGGCCGATGCCGAAGTTGATATCGTGGGTGACGATGTTGCGCAGATACTTCTGCTGGTTGGGACCCCGCCCCTTGACCTGACCACGCTTGGTACGAATCACCACATCGTCTTTGGCAGGTGGCTCCGCTGCCGCCAACGCCTCAACCCCCGACTCCTGCAGATAGAGATGGATATCGGGTGGTGAGAGCACCTCGCTCTCGGTGGCACGGTAGAGCGCCTGCAGCACATCACCACAGCGGGTTACCGCGAGCGCATCACCGATCACCTCAAAGTGGTTGCCCCGGTTGCTGATCTCAACCCCGAGACGCCGTTCGAGCTGACGCAGATGCTCATCGAGCGCACCACAAAGGTTAGCCAATCGTTCGTTGTCGGCCGGTTCGAGAAGGAAATCATGCGATTCGGGATGGTCGTTCAAGAGGTAGTTCCTGGATAGAGGGGCTTATGCGCAGTGGGCGACTGAGTCGTTCAATAACTCAGCCTGCAGCGAATTGGCATAGGCCTCGGTGATACGAACCTCGACAAAACGGCCGATCAGCTCGGCACTGCCGTCGAAGTTGACCACACGGTTGTTCTCGGTACGGCCGGAGATCTGGTTTTCATCCTTACGTGAGACCCGCTCAACCAGAATACGCTGACGGGAACCGACCATCGCGGCACTGATTGCCGCCGCCTGCTCATTGATCTTCGCCTGCAGCCGCGCCAGTCGCGCCTTTTTCACCTCCAGTGGCACATCATCCGGCAGGCTTGCCGCCGGGGTACCAGGGCGTGGACTGTAAATAAAACTGTAACTGTGGTCGAACCCGATCTCTTCGATCAGCTTCATGGTCTCTTCGAAATCTGCATCGCTCTCACCGGGGAAACCAATGATGAAATCAGAGGAGAGGGTTAATTCGGGACGCACCGCACGCAGACGACGGATCTTATCCTTATACTCCAGCACCGTGTGGCCACGCTTCATTAGTGCCAGAATTCGATCGGAGCCGCTCTGTACCGGCAGATGAAGGAAGCTGACCAGCTCCGGCACCTCACCGTAGACCTCGATCAGACGATCGCTGAACTCGACTGGATGAGAGGTGGTGTAGCGCACGCGATCGATTCCGTCGATCGCTGCGACGTAACTGATCAACAGTGCCAGATCGGCCACTTCGTCATCATGCATCACACCGCGATAGGCGTTGACGTTCTGCCCAAGCAGATTGACCTCGCGCACCCCCTGCCCTGCCAGGGCGGCCACCTCGGCGATTACATCATCAAAGGGGCGGCTGATCTCTTCGCCACGGGTGTAGGGCACCACACAGAAGGTGCAGTACTTGGAGCACCCCTCCATCACCGAGACAAAGGCGCTCGGCCCCTCGGCACGCGGAGCGGGTAGGTTGTCGAACTTCTCGATCTCAGGGAATGAGACATCGATCACCGCACCGCGCTCGCTCCAGACGCGATTAAGCATCTCCGGCAGGCGATGCAGGGTCTGTGGGCCAAAGACCAGATCGACAAAGGGTGCACGGGCGCGGATCGCATCGCCCTCCTGGCTCGCCACACAACCACCGACACCGATCACGGCACCGGGGCGTTTCGCCTTTAGCGTCTTCCAGCGACCCAGTAGAGAGAAGACCTTCTCCTGCGCCTTCTCTCGCACCGAACAGGTGTTGAGTAGCAGGATATCGGCCTCTTCAGGTGTTTCTGCAAGGGTGATGCCGTGTGAGGCTGAGAGCAGGTCCGCGATCTTGGCGGAGTCGTACTCATTCATCTGACAACCGAAGGTCTTGATATAGAGCGTGCGTGACATGAATGGAAACAGGTTGGAATCGGAAGGAAATTCTACTACAAACAGGAACTCAGGGCACCGTTAGCCGTGCTGATCGGCCAATGCCAGTGCCAGGGCGCTGCGCCAGCCTGGCAGTTCGAGACCGAAGACCCGCTGGAGCTTGCCATTATCGAGCACCGAATAGGCGGGACGTTTGGCCGGTGTGGGATAACCGCTACTGGGAATCGCCTCCAGCGCTGCGATCCCATCGCCCATCGCCGCGAGAATTGACTCAGCAAACCCGTGCCAGCTGACCATCCCACCACAGCTAAGGTGGTAGAGCCCGTTTAGCTCAGAGCGCCACTGCTCGCTCTGGTAGACCTGCCCCACCAGCTGCGCCGTGGTCTCGGCAATCATTCGACTCCAGGTCGGTGCTCCGTACTGATCCTCAACCACACTCAGATGGTCACGCTCGCGCGCCAGGCGCTGCATGGTCAACAGAAAGTTGTGGCCGCGCAGCCCATAGACCCAACTGGTACGAAGCAGTAGATAATCGCAGCCACTGGCAGCGACGGCCTGCTCACCCACCAACTTGGTACGCCCGTAGACACCCTGGGGGTTTGTACTATCGCTCTCCAGGTAGGGAGTCTGCTGCTCACCATCGAAGACATAATCGGTCGAGAAGTGGATCAGTCCAGCACCCAGCGTCTTCGCCTCTTCGGCCAGAATTCCAGGGGCGGTAGCGTTAACCGCCTCTGCCAACTCGGCCTCCTGCTCGGCACGATCGACTGCCGTGTAGGCGGCGGCGTTGACGATCAGAGAGGGGCGCACTTCATTGATAACGGCATGGATTGAATCGGCCGATGCGAGATCGATTGATATTTCACCGCCGGCACGCCCCGCCGCTACGACCTGCCCCAGCGGGGCCAGTGTGCGTTGCAGCTCCCAACCAACCTGTCCGTTGGCTCCCAGCAGTAGAATACGCTTTGGAGACACGCCGTCAGTTACCCCGCCGCGCTGAATTGCGGTAGCAACGCCTGATCGAGCTCTGCCAAGACAGGCGCATCACGATCTTTCTGCGAAAGCAGCGGCTGCTCAAGCGGCCATTCGATACCGATAGCCGGGTCATCCCAACGAATCGACTGCTCGGTTTCCGGATGGTAGAGCTCGGTGCACTTGTAGCAGAAGAGCGCCGATTCGCTGCTGACACAGAAACCGTGTGCAAAGCCCTCCGGCACGTAAAACTGACGACGATTTTCACCGGTCAGCATCACCCCGACCCACTGACCGAAGCTGGGAGAACCGACACGGATATCAACCGCCACATCAAAGACCTCACCCTCCAGCACCTGCACCAACTTGCCCTGCGCATAGGGCTGTTGGTAGTGAAGCCCACGCAACACACCATGACTAGAGCGCGAGAGATTATCTTGTACAAAACGATCGCCGATGTTGGCATCGGCATAACGACTGCTCTGCCAGGTCTCCATAAAGAAACCGCGCTGATCGCCAAATACCTTTGGTTCAATAATCACCGCACCGGGAAGTGCCGTCTCGATGATCTTCACAGTGGCCCCTCGCGATCAAGCAGGCCGAGCAGATAGTCGCCGTAACCGTTATTGCGCATCGGCGCGGCGAGCTGCCGCAGCTGCTCGCCATCGATCAGACCTCGCACAAACGCGACCTCCTCAGGACAAGCAATTTTCAAACCCTGTCGCGCCTCAATGGTCTGGATAAAGTTAGAGGCCTGCAGCAACGACTCGTGGGTGCCGGTGTCGAGCCATGCGATACCACGCCCGAGCCGCTCCAGGCGCAGCTGTTGCTGCTGTAGATAGATATTATTCAGATCAGTAATCTCAAGCTCACCACGGGCAGAGGGTTTAAGCTGCGCGGCCATCTCAGAGACCTGACTATCGTAGAAGTAGAGCCCAGTGACCGCGTAGTTGGAGCGCGGCTGTTGTGGCTTCTCAACGATATCGGTCACCCGACCATCACCATCGAACTCCGCCACACCGTAACGCTCCGGATCTTTTACCCAGTAGCCGAAAATCGTCGCGCCTTCGCTCTGCTGAGAGGCGCGTTGCAGGTCCTCGGCCAGGCCGTGACCGTAGAAGATGTTATCGCCAAGGATCAGGCAGCAGGCATCACCATCGATAAAACGCTCGCCGATCTGAAACGCCTGCGCTATCCCCTCGGGCTTGGGTTGCACGGCGTATTCGATAGAAATGCCCCACTGACTGCCATCACCCAGCAGGGCCTTGAAGAGATGCTGCTCGTGAGGGGTGGTAATGATCAACACCTGATCGATACCTGCCAGCATCAACACCGTCAGCGGATAGTAGATCATCGGTTTATCGTAGACCGGCAGCAGCTGTTTGCTGATCACCTGGGTCAGCGGATAGAGCCTTGTGCCGGTACCTCCGGCGAGAATGATTCCCTTCACGCCTCTGCCGCCTCGTCACCCAGACCGAGACGCTCACCACGATAACTGCCATCCTGTACTCGCTGACACCATTCGAGATGATCGAGGTACCACTCAATGGTACGGCGCAGTCCGCTCTCGAAGTTCTCGGCCGGCCGCCAACCTAACTCTTGTTTGAGCTTGCTGGCATCAATGGCGTAGCGCTGATCGTGTCCGGGACGATCGGCGACGTAGGTAATAAGTTCGTTATAGGGCTTTCCAGACTCAGCTGGGCGTAACTGATCGAGCAGTGCACAGATCGTCTGCACCACTTCGAGATTGCTCTTCTCACTATCACCACCAACGTTATAGACCTCACCGGGGCGTCCCTCTGCGAGCACTGTCTCGATCGCACTGCAGTGGTCTGTGACGTAGAGCCAGTCACGCACATTCTGACCATCGCCGTAGATCGGCAGTGACTTACCCGCCAGCGCGTTGAGGGTGATCAAAGGAATCAACTTCTCCGGGAACTGGTAGGGGCCGTAGTTGTTGGAGCAGTTGGTGGTGAGTACCGGCAGACCATAGGTGTGGTGATAGGCACGCACCAGGTGATCGGAGGAGGCCTTTGAGGCAGAGTAGGGTGAGTTGGGGGCGTAGGGAGACTCTTCAGTGAAGAGCCCCTGCTCACCCAAAGAACCGTAGACCTCGTCGGTCGAGACGTGCAGAAAGCGGAACGCTTCACGCTCGACCGTTTCCAATCGCTGCCAGTGATCACGCACACTCTCAAGCAGGTTAAAGGTACCCACCACGTTGGTCTGGATAAAATCGGCCGGCCCGTCGATTGAACGGTCAACGTGACTCTCTGCCGCAAAGTTGACCACCGCATCGGGGCGGTACTCAGCCAGCAGTGCATCGACACAGTTACGATCACCGATATCGCCCTGCACAAAGATGTGGTCAGGGTGGTCACTGATTGAACTCAATGAGTCGAGATTACCGGCATAGGTCAGCGCATCGAGATTAATCACCCGATAGCTGCCCTGAGCAATCAGCCCCAGGACGAAGTTTCCACCAATAAAACCGGCTCCGCCGGTGACGAGCAGCGTCTTCATAACACCCCTACTCCGTTACGCTGGCGTTCAACTTAGAACGGGATATCGTCGTCGAAGTCGTCGAAGTTGCCGCCACCGGCAGGGGCGGCTGCGGGCGCCGATGCGGGCGCAGCCGCTGGTGCTGACTGACCACGATCATCCTGACTGAAGTTTCCGGCACCGCCGCCTCCACGTCCACCCAGCATCTGCATCGTATTCGCGACAACCTCAGTGGTATAGCGATCCTGGCCACTTTTATCCTGCCACTTGCTGGTCTGAATACGTCCCTCGATATAGACCTGCGAGCCTTTGCGTAGGTACTCGCCTGCCGTCTCGGCGGTTTTGCCGAAGAGAACCACACGGTGCCACTCGGTATGCTCCGTCCACTGGCCACTCTGACGATCCTTTCTCGATTCAGTCGTCGCCAGGGTGATATTTGCCACCGCAGAGCCGCCCGCTGTGTAACGCACCTCGGGATCTTTGCCCAGGTTGCCGATCAGTATTGCCTTGTTAATTCCGCGTGCCATTGATAAGTCTCCCCTCTATCTCTCTAACTATTATTCTGATCAACAATTTTCGACCGTGACCAAACCCGGTCGATTCTACGCCTCGGCTAGCGAAAACTCACGCAGCTCGGCCTCATCAAACTCCACACTATCGACCTTGAGGTAGGCAACACCCTCCTCACCGTCAACACTTGCCTCAGCCACGCCGCGCACCTCTCGAAGCCTGTCGCCCAGCAGTGCTGCCTGATCGGCTTCGAGCTGTTCAACTCTGAGCAGATAGCTGCTCAGATACCGCGGCTGTTCCATACCGCTGGCCAGTAGCAGCCAGAGCAATGCCATCACACCACCCATCATCAGTGTTGTCTCCACTCCGTAGCTACCGTAACTCCAGCCGCCGACTACGCCGCCTAGAAAGGCCCCTAGAAACTGTGAGGTGGAGTAGATTCCCATCGAGGAGCCGCGACTCGCTGCAGGTGAAATCTTTGAGACCAGCGATGGCAGGCTCGCCTCAAGCAGATTGAAGGCGGTAAAAAAGAGAAACAAGAGTAGCGCGACTGCAACCAGCTCCGAGGTTAACCAGGAGAGCGCGAACTGCGACACAGAGATCGCAGCAATGGCACCGAGAAAGATCCCTTTCATGCGTCGTTTTCGCTCAGCAATGATAATAAAGGGCACCATCGCCACAAAGGCGAGCAGC
Source organism: Candidatus Reidiella endopervernicosa (assembly GCF_013343005.1). Classification (GTDB taxonomy): domain Bacteria; phylum Pseudomonadota; class Gammaproteobacteria; genus Reidiella; species Reidiella endopervernicosa. The sequence goes on along the minus strand of NZ_CP054491.1, from coordinate 1,282,202 downwards.
ATTACCCCCAGATAGAGCATCCAATGGTAGTCACTTGCCAACCCGGCACGATCACGCAGCGCCAATGGCATCACCACAAACAACGCGGTGAGAATCATATGCAGAATCATAATACCAAAGTCGAGGCGCAGTAGCTCCGGATTGCGTAGTGCCGCGCCGAGCTGAGCCGGTACCGCCTCCGACTCACGATGGAATTTGCTTGTTTTAGGCGTCGGCACCAGTAGGTGCAGCACGGCAATACCGATAGATGCGAGTAGCGCCGTCATCCAGAAAATGCCCGAGAGCCCAATCCAGTTGGCGAGCATCGGTCCAAGCACCAGCGAGACGGCAAAGGAGATACCAATACTCATGCCGATGGTTGCCATCGCCTGGGTGCGGCGCTCTTCGCGGGTGAGGTCGGCGATCAGCGCCATTACTGCTGCGGCGATGGCGCCCGATCCCTGCAGGGCGCGACCAAGAATGATGCCGTGGATCGATTCAGATGAGGCGGCGACCGCACTACCAATGACAAATAACAGTAGACCGAGAGTAATGACAGGCTTGCGACCAAAGCGGTCCGAGAGCATGCCGAAGGGGATCTGTAACACCGCCTGAGTAAGACCGTAGGCACCAATCGCCACACCGATCAACATTGGGGTTACCCCCTCCAGTGACTCGGCGTGGAGTGAAAAAACCGGCAGAATCATGAACAGCCCCAACATACGCAGGGCAAAAATTGCAGCGAGAGAAGCAGTCGCTCTTCGCTCGTCACGATCCAGGGTTTGGGCGTCTCCGCCTCTACTTTTACGCCTCATTAAATATGTGCCAGAGAGTAGCAGGACGGCGTATAGTATCAGGTTGACTTGCCCTCTGGAAACGACCGATGGACACGATTCACCTGCGTGGCGCGCGCACCCATAACCTGAAAAATATCGATCTCGACCTACCGCGAGACAAGCTGATAGTTATTACTGGCCTCTCCGGTTCTGGCAAGTCATCGCTCGCCTTCGACACCATCTACGCAGAGGGTCAACGCCGCTACGTCGAGTCGCTCTCTGCCTACGCTCGCCAATTTCTGTCGATGATGGAGAAACCCGATATTGACCATATCGAGGGCCTCTCACCAGCAATTTCCATCGAGCAGAAGTCGACCTCACACAACCCCCGCTCGACCGTCGGCACCATCACTGAGATCTATGATTACCTGCGCCTGCTGTTTGCCCGTGCCGGCACACCGCAGTGCCCCGAGCACGGCACCACCCTCGAGGCTCAGACGATCAGTCAGATGGTCGATCTGGTGATGGAACTGCCAGAGGGGAGCAAACTGATGCTGCTCTCCCCTGTGATCAGCGAACGTAAGGGTGAACACCTGCATATTCTCGAGGAGCTACGCGCACAGGGTTTTATCCGCGCTCGTATCAATGGCGAGATCATAGAACTCGACAGCGCACCCAAACTCGACCTGAAGCGCAAACACACCATTGAAGCGGTCGTCGACCGACTCAAGGTACGCGAAGATATTCAGACCCGTCTTGCGGAGTCCTTCGAGACCGCACTGAGCCTCTCTGATGGACTGGCGCGAGTTGCCTACATGGATCAGCCCGAGCAACCTGAGCTGCTCTTCTCCGCCAAGTTTGCCTGTCCCGAGTGCGGCTATTCACTAACCGAACTGGAACCACGCCTCTTCTCCTTCAACAACCCGGTCGGAGCCTGTCCCAGCTGTGATGGACTCGGCATTGAGACCTACTTCGCCCCCGACAAGGTGGTCTCCAACCCTCATCTCAGCCTGGCAGGTGGCGCAGTACGTGGTTGGGATCGTCGCAACATGTACTACTTCCACCTGATCAGCTCGCTTGCCGACCATTTCAAATTCGATATCGAAACCCCCTACGAGGAGCTGCCTGAATCGATTCAAACAACAGTACTCTACGGCAGCGGTGAAGAGGAGATAGAGTTTCAGTATCTGCAGGAGCGCGGCCAGAGCATTACCACCAAGGTACACGCCTTCGAAGGCATTATTCCCAATATGCAGCGTCGTTATCGAGAGACCGAGTCCAACGTGGTGCGTGAGGAGCTATCACGCTATCTCGCCGATCAACTCTGTCCCGGCTGCAACGGTACGCGCCTTAACAGCGGCGCGCGCAACGTCTTTATCACCAAACATAACCTACCCGCCATTGCCGCATTGCCGGTTGGTAAAGCACGCGATTTCTTTGCGAATCTGGAACTACCGGGGCGTCGTGGCGAGATCGCTGCCAAGGTGCGCAAGGAGATCGGTGACCGGCTCAACTTTCTGGTCAATGTCGGCCTCGATTACCTGACCCTCGATCGCAGTGCCGACACCCTGTCGGGTGGCGAAGCGCAGCGTATCCGGCTTGCCAGTCAGATTGGCGCGGGCCTGGTCGGTGTAATGTACATTCTTGATGAGCCATCCATCGGCCTGCATCAGCGTGACAATCAACGCCTTCTAGACACACTCACCCATCTACGCGACATGGGAAATACCGTTATTGTCGTCGAGCACGATGAGGATGCGGTGCGATCAGCCGACCACGTCGTCGACATTGGCCCAGGTGCCGGCGTACATGGTGGAGAGGTTGTCGCGCAGGGAACACCCGCCGAGATCATGAACTGTCCGTCCTCATTGACGGGGCAGTATCTAAGTGGTGCACGCGAGATCGCGGTCCCACAAACACGGACGCCTGCCGACGTGTCACGACAGCTCGCCGTCCGCGGTGCGTGCGCAAACAACCTCAAGAGAGTCGACATCGAGATTCCCGTTGGACTGTTCACCTGCATTACGGGTGTCTCTGGCTCCGGCAAATCGACCCTGATTAACGACACCCTTTACCCCGAGGCCGCTCGAGAACTCAACGGTGCAAGCTCTACCGGGGCCGCCTGTGATGCGATCGAGGGCCTCGACCATTTCGACAAGGTTGTCGATATCGATCAGAGCCCGATTGGCCGCACTCCGAGATCGAACCCTGCCACCTACACAGGTCTATTCACGCCAATTCGCGAGCTCTTTTCAGCCACCCAGGAAGCGCGCTCACGCGGCTATAAACCTGGGCGATTTAGCTTTAACGTCAAGGGTGGTCGCTGTGAGGCGTGTCAGGGCGATGGTGTAATCAAGGTAGAGATGCACTTCTTACCCGACATCTACGTTCCCTGCGATGTCTGCAAGGGTAAACGTTATAATCGCGAAACCCTCGAAGTACGTTACAAGGGAAAAAATATCTACGAAGTATTAGAAATGACCGTAGAGGAGGCGCTGCCATTTTTTGAGGCGGTACCACCTCTGGCTCGAAAGCTTAAGACTCTGGTAGAGGTCGGTCTTTCTTATATTCGCCTTGGACAGAACGCCACCACTCTCTCGGGTGGTGAGGCGCAACGCGTTAAACTGGCCAAGGAGTTATCGAAACGTGACACAGGCAATACACTCTACATACTTGATGAACCGACCACGGGCCTACACTTCTTCGACATCGAACAGCTACTCGTTGTGTTGCATCGCCTACGCGACCACGGCAATACCATCGTCGTCATCGAGCACAACCTTGATGTCATCAAAACAGCCGACTGGGTCATTGATCTCGGTCCAGAGGGTGGCGACAAGGGCGGGGAAATTCTCGCCTCAGGAACGCCTGAGAAGATTGCTGATGTAGCGCATTCCCACACCGGGCATTTCCTCAAACCAATGCTAAACAGAGATAGTACTTAGTGGTGCTAGGTACCCAGAACACGAACGACAGGAGCACCCAGCTCAATCTCGAGAGCGGCTACTGCGCTCCCCTTATTGACGGCAATTTCAGCCAAGCCATTTGAGTTTTCGTACCAAAACAGCTCACCAACAGCAACTTCGGAGAAGGTACGTGCTGATGAGATCTCCGTACCGTTCACGATCAGTCTATCGCTGTTATCGAGTGTTAATGCCCTGATTCCGGTAATAGCATTGCCATAGCGATCCGCATAAACCACCTCACTGAGATCCTCCGGCCAGGAAGGATCAGATGTAACCTGCTCAACAGCATGCATATGTTTATCATTGACGCCTGACAATGCCAGTTCAGCAGCAATCGGCGCAAACAGGTCACGACCATGGAAGGAGGCCGATAACTGATCAGGCAGCCAGCTGATTACCCAATACGAAACAAGCTTTGCCCTCCTGGCAATCATCGCAAAGAGGCCGTTATCTGGCCCAACAAACCAGCGACCGTCCGCCTTAACCACGATAGGCAAGCGACTGCCACCGACACCGGGATCAACGACGCACAGGAATACCGTTCCCTGCTGAAAGAAGTTGATATGAGGCTCAAGCAGATATGCCGAAGCCTTAATATCGTATGTAGGTAGATCAGAGAAGAGCGTTACAACGGGAATTTGATTGTTTTGCGCATAGATGGCGGCAATCATCTGACCTAGATAGGGTCCGTCAATGCCAAAGTCAGTCGCAATAACAATCATAAAAGAAGCCTAGCAGCAAAGCGGCATCAAATCTCAGACACAAAAAAGCCGGGCATTGCCCGGCTTTTAAGTAGACAAATAGATCTATTCGTCAGCAGTCTCTTCTTCAACATCTGGACGATCAACCAACTCGACATAGGCCATAGTTGCATTGTCACCATCACGGAATCCACACTTGAGGATACGCATATAACCACCAGGGCGATCCTTATAACGTGGACCAAGCTCATTAAACAGCTTGGTGACTGCATCACGATCACGTAGGCGGTTAAAGGCGAGACGACGATTTGCAACGCTGTCGTTTTTAGCCATGGTGATCAGAGGCTCGGCTACGCGACGCAGCTCCTTGGCCTTAGGCAGTGTGGTCTTGATTGCCTCATGGCTGAGCAATGAGACAGCCATGTTCTTGAACATTGCCTTGCGGTGGCTGCTATTACGATTTAACTGACGGCCGCTATTACGATGACGCATGGGTTTATACCTTCTTAAACTAGAGTGTTATTCAACCGGCGCTCTTCTCGAGTCCGGCTGGTGGCCAGTTCTCGAGACGCATACCCATTGAGAGGCCGTGTGAGGCCAGTACGTTCTTGATTTCGGTAAGTGACTTCTTACCAAGGTTAGGCGTTTTCAGAAGCTCAACCTCAGTACGCTGAATCAAGTCACCAATGTAATAGATGTTCTCCGCCTTGAGACAGTTGGCTGAACGAACAGTCAGCTCCAGATCATCGATAGGGCGCAGCAGAACCGGGTCGATCTCAGGCTCCTTAGATACAGCTGCAGTCTCCTGTTTGCCCTGCAAATCTACAAATACTGAGAGCTGATCATGCAGAATGCCTGCAGCACGACGAATTGACTCTTCAGGATCGATGGTACCGTTAGTCTCGATTTCAATAACAAGCTTATCGAGATCGGTGCGCTGCTCTACACGGGCGCGATCTACTGAGTAGCTAACACGTAGCACTGGACTAAATGAGGCATCAAGCTGAAGTACACCAATTGGTGAATCCTCACCCTCTGCTGCACGAACGGTAGATGGCTGATAGCCACGTCCACGTAGAACCTTCATGCTCATATTGATCTCGCCTTCCTTAGTCAGGTTAGCAATCACAAAGTCAGGATTGACGATCTCTACGTCATGATCAACGGTGATATCACCGGCAGTAACAGGACCAGGCCCCTTTTTGTTGATCTTTAGGGTAGCCTCTTCACGTGCATGCATGGTGATAGAGAGGCCCTTGAGATTGAGAAGGATATCGATCACATCTTCCTGTACACCCTCAATGGTTGAGTACTCGTGCAGGACGCCTTCAATCTCTACCTCTACAACCGCACAGCCAGGCATAGAAGAGAGCAGGATACGACGGATTGCATTACCAAGAGTGTGACCAAAACCACGCTCGAGCGGTTCCAGTGTCACCTTAGCAACATTGCTTGATACCTGTTGCACGTCAACTAGACGTGGCTTAAGAAATTCCGTTACAGAAGCCGACATTTAACCCAATCCCCTTAGCGTTTACTTAGAATACAGTTCGACAACGAGATGCTCATTGATGTCTGCGGAGAGATCACTACGCTCCGGACGATTCTTGTAAACACCTTCCATCTTTTTCACATCAACATCGATCCAATCAGCAAAACCGCGCTGCTGCGCAAGTTCGATAGCAGATTGAATGCGGATCTGGCTGCGCTTCTTCTCATTGACGGCAACAACATCGCTAGCAGCGAGCTGATATGAAGGGATATTCACCTTGCCACCGTTGACGGTAATACCGTTATGACGGACCAGCTGACGAGCCTCTGAGCGAGATGCCGCGAAACCCATACGATAAACAACATTATCGAGACGACTCTCGAGGAACTGCAACAGGTTCTCACCGGTAGAGCCCTTCTTACGAGCCGCGTCTTTGTAGTAGCCGAGGAACTGCTTTTCGAGTACGCCATAGGTACGACGTAGCTTCTGCTTTTCACGCAACTGAAGTGCATAGTCAGAAAGGCGGGTACGACGCTGGCCATGCTGACCAGGTGGGAAAGGACGCTTCTCAATCGCACACTTCGCGGTATAACACTTCTCGCCCTTGAGGAAGAGTTTACTTCCCTCACGACGACACTGACGACACTTGGCACCGATATACTTAGCCACAGGTAACTCCGTAAATTAAACGCGACGCTTCTTAGGGGGACGACAGCCGTTGTGTGGAATCGGCGTCACATCTGTAATGCTGGTAATTTTGAAACCGGCGTTGTTCAAAGCACGAACTGCCGACTCACGGCCAGGGCCAGGTCCCTTGATACGGACCTCCATATTCTTCATGCCGAACTCAGCAACAACAGCGCCAGCACGCTCTGCAGCAACCTGTGCCGCGAAAGGTGTGCTCTTACGTGAACCGCGGAAACCTGAACCACCTGAGGTTGCCCATGAGAGCGCATTGCCCTGACGGTCGGTAATAGTAATGATGGTGTTATTAAAAGAGGCGTGTACGTGGGCGATACCGTCGACAACGTCCTTTTTCACCTTCTTACGAATGCGTGCTGCTTTACCTTTAGCCATTTCTAAATTCCGAGATAAGTTTCTTAAACTTCAGTAGCCGTGCGAGTTACTTACGTACTGCGCGACGCGGACCCTTACGGGTACGTGCGTTTGTCTTGGTACGCTGTCCGTTGACAGGTAGACCACGACGATGACGGATACCGCGATATGAAGCCATATCCATCAGACGCTTAATATTCATAGCAACTTCACGACGTAGGTCACCCTCAACGGTGATCTTAGCAACTTCGCCACGAATGCTCTCAACCTCACCTTCGGTCAGATCTTTGATCTTTGCTGCCGGGTTGATTCCAAGGGTCTCGCATATGTTCGCAGACCGAGTACGGCCGACGCCATAAATCGATGTCAGTGCAATAACCGTGTGTTTATTTGTCGGTATATTGATACCAGCAATACGGGCCATACTACTTCACTCCTAGCTACAAAACCCGGACCAGCCGGGGAAAGCGCGCCATAATATCGCGCCACTCAAAATAAATCAATCCTAATCGGGTGAGAAATTAACCCTGGCGTTGTTTGTGACGAGCGTCACTGCTACAGATGATACGAACAACACCCTTGCGTTTAACAACTTTGCAATTACGACAGATCTTCTTAACAGATGCCCTGACTTTCATGGGACACTCCTTAACGAAATAATTTAGAAAACGAAACTTAGCTTGGACGTTTTTGCGACTTAAGATTAGCCTTCTTGAGCAGGCTATCGTATTGATGCGACATCATGTGTGTCTGCATCTGCGCCATAAAATCCATTACTACAACGACGATAATCAGCAGCGATGTTCCGCCAAAGTAGAACGGCACGTTCCAGTAGATCGTCAGAAATTCGGGCAGCAAGCATACTGCAGTAATGTAGATTGCACCAGCCAGTGTTAGGCGTGTAAGTACGGTGTCTACATATTTGGCCGTCTGCTCACCAGGACGAATCCCGGGGATAAAAGCACCTGATTTTTTCAGGTTATCTGCGGTTTCGCGGGAATTAAACACCAACGCGGTATAGAAGAAGCAGAAGAAGATGATCGCCACCGCATAGAACATTGCATAAAGAGGCTGACCTGGTGACACCATTGTAGAAAGATCTTTAAGCCAGCCCATACCCTCAGCACTGCCGAACCAACTACCAAGCGTTGCAGGAAATAGAATGATACTTGATGCGAAAATGGGAGGAATGACACCGGCCATATTCAGCTTCAAGGGTAGATGTGTGCTTTGACCCGCATACATCTTGCGGCCCTGTTGTCGTTTAGCGTAGTTAACAGTGATGCGACGCTGACCACGCTCAACAAATACAACAAATCCAGTGACGGCAATGGCAAGAGCAAATAGGAATAGGATTGTCAGTGCATTGAGCTCACCGGTTCTAGCAAGCTCAAGGGTTCCACCAATCGCGGAAGGAAGACCAGCAACGATACCAGCGAAGATAATGATGGATATACCATTACCGATACCACGCTCAGTCACCTGCTCACCCAACCACATCAGGAAGATAGTTCCGGTGACCAGCGTCACAGCGGCTGTGAAGATAAAACCAACGCCAGGACTAATGACTACCGAAAGCCCTGCAACAGTCTGGTTTTGTAGAGCGATAGCAATACCAATGGCCTGGAAAGTCGCGAGAACGAGCGTGCCATATCGAGTGTACTGAGTAATCTTACGACGCCCTGCCTCTCCCTCTTTCTTCAACTGTTCAAGGGTTGGTACAACCACCGTTAGCAGTTGCATGATAATAGAGGCTGAGATATAGGGCATGATGCCCAGTGCGAAAAGGGTGAAACGCATCAAAGCACCACCCGAGAACATGTTAAACATGTCCAATATGGTGCCGCTTTGCTGTTCGAACATCTTCGCCAATGCGACAGGATCGATCCCTGGAACAGGGATGTGTGCACCAATTCGATATACGATCAGAGCACCCAAGACGAAAAAGAGCCTCTGTTTTAGCTCAGATAGTTTCCCGGTGTCCATGCCACCGGCCATTGCAGAGGCTGATTTGACCACTTATGCCTCAACTTTTCCGCCGGCAGCTTCGATCGCAGCCTGAGCACCTTTGGTAGCGGTAATTCCGCTGAGAGTGAACGCCTTGTCAACACCACCCGATGAGAAGACCTTGGCACGCTTGATGTTCTTACCGATCACATTTGCCTTCTGCAGTGACTCGATGCTGACAACGTCTCCCTCAATCTTGGCCAGCTCACTAAGTCGTACATTGGCTGTTTCACGACCAATACGCGAGCTGAAGCCGATCTTAGGAAGACGGCGCTGGAGCGGCATCTGACCACCCTCGAATCCGACCTTGGTGAACCCGCCTGAACGCGACTTCTGACCCTTATGGCCGCGACCACAGGTTTTTCCGAAGCCCGAACCGATACCACGACCAACTCGCTTGGCATCGGTTTTAGTGCCAGGTGCTGGCTTGATTGTATTCAAACGCATTTTAAGCTTCCTCAACGTTTAGCATGTAGGAGACCTTATTGATCATGCCACGATTCTCTGGAGTATCGAGTACTTCAACGGTCTGATGCATGCGACGAATACCAAGACCACGAACACAGGCCTGATGGCTCTTCAGTCGACCACTGGTGCTTTTGACCAGCGTCACTTTGATTGTATTTGATGCAGACATGGCTTATCCCAAAATCTCTTCAACTTTCTTACCGCGCTTGGCAGCAACCTGCTCTGGAGATGACATCTCTTCCAGACCTTTAATGGTAGCGCGAACTACATTGATCGGATTCGGTGAACCGATCGTTTTGGCAAGCACATCGCGAACACCGAGGACTTCAAAAACTGCTCGCATCGCGCCACCAGCAATAATTCCAGTACCTTCAGATGCCGGCTGCATGTAGACCTTAGCGCCACCATGCACAGCGTTGATCGGGTAGTAGAGCGTACTCGCATTAAGATTGATGGTTTTCATGTTCTTGCGCGCCTTCTCCATAGCCTTTTGAATCGCTACAGGTACTTCGCGTGCCTTACCATATCCAAAGCCAACACGACCCTTGCCATCACCTACTACAGTAAGTGCGGTAAAGCCGAACTGACGTCCACCCTTTACAACTTTAGCTACGCGATTAACGTGAACGAGCTTCTCTTGAAGATCGTCACCCGCTGCCTGTGCATTCATATTTGCCATAATCTAACCCTTAGAACTCAAGACCATTTTCACGCGCAGCATCGGCAAGTGCTTTGATACGGCCATGATATTTAAAACCGGAGCGGTCGAAGGCGACCTTGGTTACGCCTGCAGTCTTTGCGCGTTCGGCAATCATTTTGCCTACAGCTACTGCAGCAGCAACATTGCCGGTACCTTCAAGACCCTCTTTAACATCAGACTGTAGAGTCGATGCGGCAGCGAGGACGGTATTACCGTCCGGCGAGATGATCTGCGCATAAATATGACGCGGCGTGCGATGCACATTGAGTCGATTCTCACCAAGGGTTCTAATCTTGATGCGTGACTTACGTGCGCGACGTAGACGTGTAGATTTTTTATCCATCTTACCGAACCCTTACTTCTTTTTGGCTTCTTTACGTACAACAACTTCGTCGGAATAACGAACACCCTTGCCCTTATAAGGCTCTGGTGGACGACACGCGCGAATATTTGCTGCTACCTGACCAACCTTCTGCTTGTCACAACCCTTTACAAGGATCTCAGTCTGGCTCGGTGTCTCGATTGTAATACCCTCAGGTACAGCGTACTCAACAGGGTGAGAGAAACCGAGGCTCAGATTGAGCGTACTGCCCTTAGCCTGCGCACGATAACCAACGCCAATCAGCTCTAGCTTGCGTTCGAAACCAGCACTAACACCGTTAACGATTCCGTTAACCAGGGAGCGCATTGTACCGGTCATCGCCCACGCAGTCTTGCTTTCCTTTACAGGTGCAAAACTCAGGCTGTCGCCATCCTGGTTTACCGTTACAGTCTCATTGACTTCGAGCTGCATCGTACCTTTGCTGCCCTTGGCACTTATATTCTGACCATTCAGGGTAACTTCTACACCCTTAGGGATCGTGACGGGTTTTCTTCCGATTCTGGACATCTAAACACCACCCACTAGGAAACTATGCAGAGGACTTCGCCGCCGCTACCATTGGCGCGCGCTTCTCTGTCACTAACTACGCCCTTCGATGTCGAAATAATAGCAACACCAAGGCCATTTAATACCGTAGGCAGATCATCCTTGCCCTTATACAAACGACGTCCAGGACGGCTGATGCGTTTGATATTGTCGATAACTGGCTTGCCTTCGAAGTACTTAAGCGCAACGACTAGCTGCTTCTTGCCCTCAACCTCTTCGTGACGCACATCGGTAACGTAACCTTCGCTCTTGAGAACGTTGGCAACCGCCTGTTTAATCTTCGATGCTGGCATTGATACTTCTACCTTGCCTGCAGCCTGTCCATTTCGGATTCGCGTCAGCATATCCGCGATAGGGTCCGTCATACTCACTTGGAAATCCCCTGTAAATTAGGTTTCTGTCTACTACCAGCTAGCCTTGACTAGACCTGGAACGTCACCACGCATAGCGGCTTCACGCAGCTTGTTACGTGACAGCCCGAACTTACGGTAAAAACCGTGAGGACGACCGGTAATCGCACAACGATTACGCTGTCTGCACTTGCTGGCATTACGAGGCTGTTTCTGGAGCTTGGCCTGTGCTGCCATCATCTCCTCATAGCTCGTCTCAGGATTGTTAATAATTGCCTTGAGTGCAGCACGCTTGTCTGCATACTTTGCTACACATTTGGCACGCTTTGTTTCGCGCTCGATCATGCTTACTTTAGCCATTAATCAATCCTCAGTTCTTGAACGGGAAGTTAAACGCTTCGAGAAGCGCACGTCCCTCTTCATCAGTACGCGCTGACGTAGTGATCGTAATATCCATACCACGGAGTGCATCGATCTTGTCATAGTCGATCTCCGGGAAGATGATCTGCTCACGAACACCCATGCTGTAGTTTCCACGACCATCGAATGACTTACCGTTAAGACCCCGGAAGTCACGAATACGTGGTATAGCGATGGTGATCAGGCGATCAAGAAACTCATACATGCGCTCACGGCGAAGGGTAACCTTACAACCGATTGGCCACTCTTCACGAACCTTAAAACCGGCAACCGATTTTCTAGCGTGAGTGACTACAGGCTTCTGACCTGCAATCTTGATCATGTCTGCTACTGCGTGTTCGACGACTTTCTTATCGCCAATCGCTTCACCAAGACCCATGTTCAGCGTGATCTTGGTTATACGTGGAATTTCCATCGCATTCGCACCCTCAAGTTTCTCCTTGAGCTGAGGCACGACGGACTCACGATAATACTCTTGAAATCTGGCCATTATTCTATCCGATTTAAACGTCAATAACTTCGTTGTTCGACTTGAAGAAGCGCACTTTACGTCCGTCCTCCAGAGTACGGATGCCTACACGGTCACCCTTGCCAGTCTCGGCATTAAAGAGCATGACGTTCGAGACCTGGATCGGCATCTCTTTTTCGATGATGCCACCAGCCTGTCCGGCCTGTGGATTGCCCTTAGTATGGCGCTTGACCATGTTGATACCGTCCACCAGCACGCGACTGTCATCACGAACCTGCAGCACATTTCCACGACGGCCCTTGTCCTTACCCGTGGTTACGATGACTTCGTCACCTTTTTTAATCCTACGCATGACAACAACCTTCTAAATTAAAGTACTTCTGGAGCGAGTGAAACGATCTTCATAAACTTCTCGCTACGCAGCTCGCGGGTTACGGGGCCAAAGATACGCGTACCGATTGGCTGATGTTGTGTATTCAGTAGTACTGCAGCATTACCATCAAAACGAATGATGGAACCATCAGTACGACGTACGCCTTTGGCAGTACGTACAACTACTGCATTATATACATCACCCTTCTTAACCTTACCGCGTGGGTTAGCCTCTTTTACGCTGACTTTAATAACGTCACCGATTCTGGCATAACGACGCTTAGAGCCACCCAGCACCTTGATACACATCACACGACGAGCACCACTGTTGTCGGCCACGTCCAAAACTGTCTGCATCTGAATCATGATTCAATCCGCCTATACTTCTTCTGTTGACCTAGGCCTGTACAGCCTTATCCACAATTTCAACGAGACGCCAGGTCTTCGATTTTGAAAGCGGACGACACTGCTCGATAACTACCAAATCACCAATCGCGCACTCATTGCTCTCATCATGAGCATGCAGTTTGGTGCTGCGCTTGATGAATTTCCCATAGAGCGGGTGCTTGACCTGACGCTCGATCATTACGGTGATGCTCTTATCCATCTTGTCGCTGACTACGCGGCCAGAAACAGTACGGGAGACCTTATTCTCTTCACTCATGACGCATCACCTGCTCTTTTCTTTTCATTCAGAACGGTCTTGATACGCGAGATATCACGACGATTCTTCTTAAATAGGTGTGGGCGTGGCGACTGGCCTGTGCCCTGCTGCATACGCAGATTAAACTGTTCGCGGCGGAGCTCCAGAAGATCCTGGTTTAGCTCATCCACACCCTTACTACGAAGTTCATTCGCACTCATCAGATCACCGTACGACTTACAAATGTTGTTTTAACTGGAAGCTTTGCTGCAGCAAGCTTAAATGCCTCACGTGCAGTAGTTTCATCTACACCTTCAATTTCATACAGGACGCGTCCTGGTTGAATCTGAGAGATCCAGTACTCCACATTACCCTTACCTTTACCCATACGAACCTCAATAGGCTTTTTGGTAATTGGTTTGTCAGGGAACAGACGTATCCACAACTTACCGCCACGTTTTACGTGACGTGTAATGGTACGTCGAGCAGCCTCAATCTGGCGTGCAGTAATGCGTCCGCGCGATGTGGCCTTCAGACCAAACTCACCGAAGCTAATTTTGTCACCACGAGTAGCCAGACCGCGATTGCGACCCTTGTGCTGCTTGCGGAACTTTGTACGTTTTGGCTGTAGCATCTCGTAAATTCTCTTTACTAATTACTTGGCAGCAGGTGCAGCGTTCTTGCTGGTTTCGGTCTCAGACTCAGTCTCGCCCCAACCAAACACTTCACCCTTGAAGATCCACACCTTCACACCAATGATTCCGTAGGTGGTATTGGCCTCTGCGGTACCGTAGTCGATATCAGCACGCAGGGTGTGTAGTGGAACACGACCCTCGCGATACCACTCGCTGCGAGCGATTTCAGCACCATTCAATCGGCCACCAACATTGATCTTGATGCCCTGAGCACCGAGACGCATGGTATTTGTCACTGCACGCTTCATTGCACGGCGGAACATAATACGCTTTTCAAGCTGTTGAGCGATATTTTCTGCAACCAGCGTTGCATCGAGCTCAGGCTTGCGAATCTCTTCGATATTGATGTGGACAGGGATACCCATCTGCTCAGAGACTTCTTTACGCAGAACCTCAATATCCTCACCCTTCTTACCAATTACGATACCGGGACGAGCGGTATGGATGGTGATATGCGCATTACGCGCCGGGCGGTCAATCTGAATACGGCTAACAGATGCGTGAGCCAGCTTCTTTTTCAGGAAGTCACGAACGCGCAGATCCGTATTCAAGAATTCTGCGTAGTTCTTGCTGTCCGCATACCACTTCGACGTCCAATCTTTAACGATGCCGAGGCGAATACCTGTTGGATGTACCTTCTGTCCCATTACAATTCTCTCTCGAATTTACTTTTCTGCGACACGTACAGTGATATGGCTGGTACGCTTGATAATACGATCACCACGGCCTTTGGCACGTGCACGAAAACGCTTAAATGTAGGCGCCTCATCGATAAAGATGGTGCTAACAAAAAGCTCATCAATATCCATACCTGAATTGTGCTCAGCGTTCGCGATGGCAGAATCGAGTACTTTCTTAACTAGATCGGCACCCTTTTTGGGGCTAAATGAAAGTACATTCAGTGCTTGCTCAACCGGCAGACCGCGAATCTGGTCAGCAACCAGACGACACTTCTGCGGGGAGATCCGCGCATATTGCATTTTGGCAGTAACTTGCTCCATACCCAGACCTCTTACTTGCTCTTCTTGTCGGCAATGTGACCTTTATAGGTCCGGGTCAGTGCGAACTCACCCAACTTATGGCCAACCATGTTTTCGTTAATCAGAATCGGCATATGCTGCCGACCGTTGTGGACCGCGATTGTCAGACCAACCATCTCCGGCAACACCATAGATCTTCTTGACCAGGTCTTAATCGGACGACGGTTGTTAGTAGCAACAGCCTCATCGACCTTCTTCGCCAGATGCAGATCTACAAATGGACCCTTTTTAATTGAACGCGGCACAGCAGATACCCCTATCCTTTACTTCTTACGACGACGCACGATCATCTTATCGGTGCGCTTCATTGAACGTGTCTTGTAACCCTTGGTTGGCATACCCCATGGACTAACAGGATGACGACCACCAGAGGTACGACCTTCACCACCACCATGAGGGTGATCTACCGGGTTCATAACCACACCACGAACGGTAGGACGAACACCGCGCCAGCGTGTTGCACCGGCCTTACCCAGAGAGCGCAGCGAATGCTCGCTATTTCCAACCTCACCGAGGGTCGCACGACACTCAGCATGTACCTTGCGCATCTCACCAGAGCGGAGCCTCAATGTGGCGTAGATACCTTCTCGAGCAACCAACTGAGCCGAGGTGCCAGCAGAACGTGCAATTTGCGCGCCCTTACCTGGCTTCATCTCGATGCAGTGCACCAGAGAACCCATTGGCATGTTGCGCAACGGAAGCGTGTTGCCGGGCTTGATCGGCGCATCATCACCCGAACGCAGCACTTCACCGGCCTCAACACCCTTCGGTGCGATCACGTAACGACGCTCACCATCTGCATAGAGCAGCAGCGCAAGATGCGCACTACGGTTTGGATCGTACTCAAGACGCTCGACACGGGCATCGATACCATCTTTATTCCGCTTGAAATCAACAAGACGATAACGCTGCTTGTGACCACCACCGCGATGACGAGTCGTAATACGACCATTATTATTACGACCACCATTCTTGCTCTTCTTATCGAGCAACGGCTTATGCGGTTCGCCACGGTGAAGACCCGGCGTTACAACCTTGACGACGAAGCGGCGTCCAGGAGATGTCGGTTTTGCCTTTACGAGAGCCATATCAAATCCTTACTGCAATCTTCTGTTCTGTATTTCTATTATCTGACCGAAGTTATTCGGCACCCAGGAAATCGATATCCTGACCAGGCTCAAGCGTAATGTAAGCCTTCTTCCAATCTGAACGCTGACCAAAACGCTGACCAAAGCGCTTAACCTTACCCTTAACATTGGCAACGTTAACCTTGGCAACCTTCACCTCAAACATCAGCTCAACGGCGCTTTTAATAGCGGCCTTGTCTGCATCCTTTCGCACACGAAATGCAAACTGCTGATGCTGGTCGGCAATCATTGTGCTTTTCTCTGAGACAATCGGCCCCAGCAGCACCTGCATCAGTTTTTCCTGATTCATGACAACCACCCTTCAACCATACGTAAGGCGTCAACTGTCATGACCACCTTATCGAAATTAACCAAACTGACTGGATCAACACCCGCCACGTCCGTAACAGCCACACCATAAAGATTGCGCGCAGCAAGATAGAGATTGTCATCGGGTGCCTCGCTTACGATCAGCGCCTTCTCACAATCTAAACCCTTCAACTTTTCAACCATCTGCTTGGTCTTTGGCGCATCAACAGTGAAGCTACCAACTACAACCAACCTCTCCTGACGCAGTAGCTCAGAGAGAATCGAGCGGATTGCACCGCGATACATCTTTTTGTTGACCTTTTGCGAGAAGTCACGCGGACGTGCAGCAAAGGTCACACCACCGCTTCGCCAAATCGGGCTGCGTATAGTACCAGATCTTGCGCGGCCTGTCCCCTTTTGTCTCCAGGGTTTTGCACCACCACCAGAAACATCAGAACGATTCTTCTGAGCCTTAGTGCCAGCGCGGGCTCCAGCCATATGCGCAATGACCACTTGATGGATCAGAGTCTCATTAAATGGCTGATCAAAAGTACTATCTGCAACCTCAATTGAGGCTGCGCCATCAGAATTTTTTACTTGAAGCTCCATCGATATCTCCTCAGGAACGGGTCTTGACGGCGGGCAACACGATTACATCACCGCCCTTCGAACCAGGAACTGCACCCTTAACTAGAATCAGGTTGCGCTCTTCATCAACACGTACAACCTCAAGGTTCTGCGTGGTGGTGCGCACACTACCCATATGACCGGCCATCTTCTTACCCTTGAAAACACGTCCAGGGGTTTGGTTCTGACCGATCGAGCCAGGCGCACGGTGAGAGATGGAGTTACCATGAGTGGCATCCTGCATCTTGAAGTTGTGACGCTTAACGCCACCAGCGAAACCCTTACCAATACTGGTACCGGTCACATCAACCATCTGCCCCGCCTCAAAGCGACCCACCTTAAGCTCGCCGCCGGTTTCAAGATCATCACCTTCGCCATCAGCAAGCGTGAACTCCCAAACACCTCGACCAGCCTCGACACCAGCTTTGGCAAAGTGACCTGCCATCGCCTTGGTTACACGAGACGCGCGGCGCGAACCGGCTGTTAACTGAATCGCGCGATAGCCATCACTCTCAACAGTTTTAATCTGTGAAATACGATTTGGTTCAACCTCGATCACAGTGACGGGGATAGAAACACCCTCTTCTGTGAATACGCGGGTCATACCAGCTTTGCGACCGACTATTCCGATTGCCATGCTAAGAATCCTCTTACTCTAATCTTCTTCGAATCAGTTCAGTTTAATCTGAACATCAACGCCTGCCGCCAAATCGAGCTTCATCAGCGCGTCTACGGTCTTGTCAGTAGGATCGACAATATCCATCAGGCGCTTGTGAGTACGAATCTCATACTGATCTCGTGCATCCTTATTAACGTGCGGAGAGATCAGAACGGTGAAACGCTCCATCTTGGTAGGCAGAGGAATCGGGCCACGAACCTGTGCTCCGGTACGCTTTGCGGTCTCTACAATTTCACGAGCTGACTGATCGATCAGACGATGATCAAAAGCCTTTAAACGGATACGAATTCTCTGATTAGTCATCTCAATCACTCAATAATCTTAGCTACAACACCCGCACCTACGGTACGACCACCTTCACGAATCGCGAAGCGCAGACCATCTTCCATCGCAATCGGGGCAATCAGGCTGACCGTCATCTTGACGTTGTCACCCGGCATGACCATTTCGATACCTTCTGGAAGATCACAAGCACCCGTTACATCAGTGGTGCGGAAGTAGAACTGGGGACGATATCCGTTGAAGAATGGAGTGTGTCGACCACCCTCATCCTTGCTCAGCACGTAGACCTCAGCCTCAAATTTGGTGTGCGGGGTAATTGAACCGGGCTTGGCCAGTACCTGACCACGCTCAACCTCTTCACGCTTGGTACCACGCAGCAGTACGCCGACGTTGTCACCCGCCTGACCTTCGTCAAGCAGCTTGCGGAACATCTCAACACCGGTACAGGTGGTCTTGGCGGTGTCCTTGATACCAACAATCTCAAGCTCTTCACCGACCTTGACGATGCCACGCTCGATACGGCCGGTAACTACGGTGCCACGACCGGAGATTGAGAAGACATCCTCAACCGGCATCAGGAAGTCACCATCTACTGCACGCTCAGGCTGTGGGAAGTAGCTGTCCATCGCCTCAACCAGCTTGACGATTGAAGGTGCGCCGATCTCTGTGGTATCACCCTCAAGCGCCTTGAGCGCTGAACCGGTAATAATAGGGGTGTCGTCGCCTGGGAATTCGTAGCTTGAGAGAAGATCGCGGATCTCCATCTCTACCAGCTCCAGCAGCTCTTCATCATCGACCATGTCGGCCTTGTTCATGAAGACAACAATATAAGGTACGCCAACCTGACGCGAGAGCAGGATGTGCTCACGGGTCTGAGGCATTGGGCCATCAGCAGCTGAGCAGACCAGGATCGCGCCATCCATCTGCGCTGCACCGGTGATCATGTTCTTGACGTAGTCAGCATGGCCGGGGCAGTCAACGTGCGCATAGTGGCGGTTAACCGACTCGTACTCTACGTGTGAGGTGGCGATCGTTATGCCACGTGCCTTCTCTTCAGGAGCGTTATCGATCTCGTCAAACGCCTTGGCCTCACCACCCATCGCCTCTGCCATTACCTTGGTAATCGCCGCGGTCAGTGTCGTTTTACCATGGTCAACGTGACCAATGGTGCCCACGTTTACATGCGGTTTCGTACGTTCAAATTTTTCCTTGGACACGGCGCTTTACCTCTTCAACTCTGTTGAACTCATGACACTTTCTTAATAATGGCATCTGCCACGTTGTTTGGAGCCTCGTTATACTTCGAGAACTCCATCGAATATGTTGCTCGGCCCTGCGTGGCGGATCTTAGATCGGTTGCATATCCGAACATCTCTGCCAGCGGCACTTCAGCGTTCACCTTTTTACCAGCCGGACTGTCCTCCATTCCATGGACCATTCCGCGCCGGCGGTTGAGATCACCTATCACGTCACCCATATTCTCTTCGGGTGTCTCGACCTCAACCTGCATAATCGGCTCTAGCAGCGCTGGATCCGCAGATGCAGCACCGCTCTTGAATCCCATTGAGGCAGCAATCTTAAACGCCATCTCATTGGAATCCACATCGTGGTAGGAGCCGTCATATAGCGTCACCTTGACATCTACCACGGGATATCCCGCTATAACACCGTTAGCCACCTGCTCCTGGATACCCTTATCGATCGCGCCGATAAACTCCTTTGGAACAACACCACCAACAATATCATTTACAAACTCATAACCTGCGCCACGCTCTAGCGGCTCAAGCTTCAGCCAGACATGTCCATACTGTCCACGACCACCCGACTGACGAACAAACTTGCCTTCCGCCTCTACCGGCTTGCGTATCGTTTCACGATAAGCAACCTGCGGCGTACCGACATTCGCATCAACGCTAAATTCGCGCTTCATGCGATCAACGATTATCTCAAGATGTAGCTCGCCCATTCCCGAGATAATTGTCTGCCCAGTCTCTTCGTCCGTATGGACTCGAAAGGATGGATCTTCTTGCGCTAACTTCTGCAGCGCAACCCCCATCTTTTCCTGATCAGGCTTCGTTCTAGGCTCAATTGCAACAGAGATAACCGGCTCCGGAAACTCCATACGCTCAAGCGTAATTACATTACTGATATCACATAGCGTATCGCCAGTAGTGACATCTTTGAGGCCAACAGCGGCGGCAATATCACCTGCCAAGACCTCTTTGATCTCCTCTCGACTATTGGCATGCATCTGCACAATACGTCCGATCCGCTCTTTCTTCCCTTTAACAGGATTAAAGACCGTATCGCCCGAGTTGATCACTCCCGAGTAGACCCGGAAAAAACTCAACGTCCCCACAAAGGGGTCGGTTGCGATCTTAAACGCCAGCGCCGCGAACGGCTCATCATCACTACTCTTGCGACTACCCTGACTCTGCGCAGCATCGTCAAGCAGCCCCGTAATGGGCGGAACATCAGCCGGAGAAGGCATCAGCTCTACGACCGCATCCAGCACCCGCTGGATACCCTTGTTCTTAAACGCCGTACCGCAAAGCGCAGGGACTATTTCGTTACTCAAGGTACGAATGCGAAGCCCCTGACGAATCTCCTCTTCACTCAGTTCGCCGCTGTCGAGATAGCGATCCATCAGCTCTTCTGATGCCTCAGCAGCCGCCTCGACCATCGTCTCGCGCCATTCGGCAGCAAGCCCCTTTAGATCGGCGGGCATCTCTTTCGCCTCGTAGGTGACACCCATATCATCTTCGCTCCAGTAAATTGCCTGGTTACGAATCAGATCGACAACACCCTTAAAATTCTCTTCAGCACCGATATTGAGAACAATCGGCACCGGGTTCGCCTTAAGCCGCTCTTTGATCTGCTCAACAACTCGCAAGAAATCTGCGCCAGAGCGATCCATCTTGTTCACAAACACCAGCCGCGGAACGTGATACTTATTAGCCTGACGCCAAACCGTTTCAGACTGCGGCTGAACACCTCCAACCGCGCAGAACACTGCAACAGCACCATCGAGAACGCGCAATGAGCGCTCTACTTCAATGGTGAAGTCCACGTGCCCCGGAGTATCGATAATGTTGACTCGATGCTCTGGGAACTGCTTATCCATTCCACTCCAGAAGCAGGTTGTTGCTGCCGAGGTTATCGTTATACCTCGCTCCTGCTCCTGCTCCATCCAGTCCATGGTGGCAGCACCATCATGAACCTCTCCAATCTTGTGCGAGACCCCCGTATAGAAGAGAACCCGCTCCGTGGCCGTTGTCTTCCCCGCATCTATGTGCGCCATAATCCCGATATTTCGGTAACGCTCTATTGGGGTCTTGCGGGCCACAGACCTACACTCGCAACCGCTTACCAGCGATAGTGTGCGAACGCCTTATTGGCATCCGCCATACGGTGTACGTCTTCACGCTTTTTGACTGCAGAACCACGGCTTTCAGCTGCATCGGTCATCTCACCAGCGAGACGCATATGCATAGACTTTTCACTACGCTTGCGAGCCGAATCAATCAACCAGCGCATTGCCAGCGCAGTACGACGAACCGGACGAACCTCAACTGGCACCTGATAGGTCGCGCCACCTACACGGCGAGATTTAACCTCAACCATGGGACGGACGTTATCGAGCGCCTTGTTGAGAACCTCCATTGAGTCCTCACCGCTCTTCTCAACCATCAGATCCAACGCTTGATAGACAATCTTCTCAGCGACAGACTTCTTGCCATCTACCATTAGCATATTGACGAACTTAGCAAGCATCTCACTCCCGAACTTGGGATCAGGGAGAACTTCTCGCTTGGCAACTACTTTTCTTCTAGGCATCGTTACTCAACCACTCTATTCGCAGAAATTACGAACTACCCCTTAGGGCGCTTCGCTCCGTACTTCGAGCGTCCTTTACGACGACTCTCCACACCCGAGGTATCCAGCGTTCCTCGAACAGTGTGGTAACGCACACCCGGCAGATCCTTTACACGACCACCGCGAATCAGGATCACAGAGTGCTCCTGAAGATTATGACCCTCACCACCAATATATGAGGTCACCTCATGGCCATTGGTAAGGCGCACACGAGCAACCTTACGCAGCGCTGAATTCGGCTTCTTAGGCGTCGTAGTATAGACACGGGTGCAGACACCACGTCTCTGTGGACACGCTTGAAGTGCAGGTACATTACTCTTCTCGCGCTTACTCTTGCGCGGTTTACGTACCAATTGGTTGATCGTTGCCATCCTTCAAACTCCGGGCTTCATAACAAAAGACAGACCGGCTCAATGACCGACCTGTCGGGAAAAGAGGCGGAATTGTATTCCTGCCCCACATCTCTGTCAAGCCATAATCGAGTCTTACGCCAAGATTTATTACCAATCGATGGCGAATCGACCCAACATGACGACTACTCTTCGCTTTCGACTGCCTTTTCTTCCAGCTCAGAGACCTCATTCGCCAACGCCTCGGCCGCTGCAGACGCGGTCATACCAAACTGCTCCTGACGCTGGCGACGGCGCTCATTATGGAACGCAAGACCGGTACCCGATGGAATCAAGCGACCAACGATAACGTTCTCCTTCAGACCATGGAGATCGTCACGGCTACCGCGCACTGAAGCCTCGGTCAGGACACGCGTGGTCTCCTGGAATGACGCAGCCGAGATAAACGACTCAGTCGCCAGAGAGGCCTTGGTAATACCCAATAGAAGCGGGTCAAACAGTGCGGCATGCTTTCCGCTTGTAACCAGCGCTTCATTCTCTACCGCCAGACGAGCCCGATCGGCCTGCTCGCCCTTCAGATAGCGACTATCGCCAGCTTCTGTGATCTCAACCTTACGCAACATCTGACGAATGATTGTCTCAATGTGCTTGTCATTGATCTTTACACCCTGCAGACGGTAAACATCCTGGATCTCCTTGACCAGGTAGTCAGCCAGCTGAGGAACGCCCAGCAGTCGCAGGATATCGTGTGGATTCGGCTCACCATCAACGATCGTCTCACCACGCTCTACATGCTCACCATCGAACACGTTTACGTGGCGCCACTTAGGAATCAGCTCTTCGTGCTGAATGTTATCCGAATCGGTAATAATCAGACGCTGTTTGCCCTTGGTGTCCTTACCAAAGCTGACGGTACCGGTGTACTCAGCAAGGATGGCAGGCTCTTTCGGCTTGCGCGCCTCGAACAGGTCGGCAACACGCGGCAGACCACCGGTGATATCACGGGTCTTTGAGCTCTCCTGTGGGATACGCGCGATAACGTCACCGACCTTGATTTCGCCACCATCGGTAACGATAACAACCGCGCCGGCAGGCAGAACGTAGGTCGCAGGGATCTCGGTACCAGCCAGATGCAGGTCATTTCCTTCTGCATCGACCAGCTTGACCATTGGGCGCATCTCTTTACCCGCTGTGCCACGCTGCTTAGGATCGGTAATCACCAGGCTTGAGAGACCGGTTACATCATCGACCTTACTCTCAACCGTGACACCATCGGCAAACTCGTGGAACTGTACAAAACCAGCTACCTCGGTCACAACCGGGTGAGTATGAGGATCCCAGCTTGCAACGATCTGTCCTGACTCGATTTCATCATCATCGCCGACGGTCAGGTTGGCACCGTAAGGCACCTTATAACGCTCACGCTCACGACCATGATCATCGATCACAGTCAGCTCACCCGAACGAGATACCGCCACATAGTGACCAGATTCGTGCTTGACCACCTTGATGTTGTGAAGACGAACCTTACCCTTCGCCTTGACCTGAATATTATTAACTGCAGCTGAACGACTCGCCGCACCACCGATGTGGAAGGTACGCATGGTCAGCTGGGTACCCGGCTCACCGATCGACTGAGCCGCAATAACACCGACCGACTCACCCATATTAACCATATGACCTCGAGCGAGGTCGCGGCCATAGCAGGAGGCACAGACGCCGTAGCGACTCTCACAGGTAATCGATGAACGGACCAGCATATGGTCGACACTCATCGCCTCGAGCTTCTCTACCCACGCCTCATCGAGCAGGGTACCCGCAGGGGCAACAACCTCATCACTACCCGGTGCTGTCACATCCTCAGCAACAACACGACCGAGCACACGTTCGTGCAGTGGCTCAACAACGTCACCACCCTCGATCAACGGCGTCATGCTCAGGCCTCGCGTAGTACCGCAATCCTCTTCGGTGACCACCATGTCCTGCGCAACATCTACCAGACGACGGGTCAGGTAACCGGAGTTAGCGGTCTTCAGCGCGGTATCGGCCAGACCCTTACGAGCACCGTGAGTCGAGATGAAGTACTGCAGGACGTTCAGGCCCTCACGGAAGTTCGCAGTAATTGGCGTCTCGATGATCGAACCATCCGGCTTCGCCATCAGGCCACGCATACCAGCCAGCTGACGAATCTGCGCCGCACTACCACGAGCGCCGGAATCAGCCATCATGTAAACAGAGTTAAACGAATCCTGCTTGACCATGTTGCCCTGTGAATCTTCAACATCTTCACTACCGAGCATATCCATCATCGCCTTGGCGACCTGCTCATTGGTATGTGACCAGATATCGACCACCTTGTTATAGCGCTCGCCGTTGGTAACCAGACCCGAAGCGTACTGCTGCTCGATCTCCTTGATCTCAGCCTCGGCTGAGGAGAGGATCTCTGCCTTCTCAGTTGGGATAACCAGATCGTTAACACCAACCGATGAACCAGAACGGGTTGCAAAACGGAAACCGGTATACATCAACTGATCTGCAAAAATAACCGTCTCTTTCAGACCAACCTGGCGATAGCAGACATTGATCAGCTGAGAGATCGCTTTCTTGCTCAATACACGGTTGACCAGATCGTATGACATGCCTGCAGGTAGGATCTCGGAGAGCAGTGCTCGACCAACAGTCGTCTCGGCCAGGCGAACCTTCTCCTCCAGATCACCATCATCATTTGCAACGCTTTCGATAACACGCGCTTTAACACGTGCCTGCAGATGTACCTGACCCGACTCATAGGCGCGATGCACCTCAGCCACGTCACGGAACACCATGCCTTCACCCTTAGCGTTAATTTTCTCACGCGTCATGAAGTAGAGCCCGAGAACCACGTCCTGTGAAGGAACGATAATTGGCTCGCCGTTGGCGGGGCTGAGGATGTTGTTGGTTGACATCATCAAGGTACGCGCTTCGAGCTGAGCCTCGATTGAGAGCGGTACGTGGACCGCCATCTGGTCACCATCGAAGTCGGCGTTAAATGCCGCACAGACCAGCGGATGCAGCTGGATCGCCTTACCCTCGATCAGGACAGGCTCAAAGGCCTGGATACCGAGACGGTGAAGGGTGGGTGCGCGGTTAAGCATGACAGGATGCTCACGGATAACCTCTTCGAGGATATCCCAGACCTCACCACCCTCACGCTCAACCAGCTTCTTTGCTGCCTTGATGGTGGTCGCCAGACCACGCAGCTGCAGCTTGCTGAAGATAAAGGGCTTGAATAGCTCAAGCGCCATCTTCTTAGGCAGACCACACTGATGCAGCTTCAGTGTCGGGCCAACCACGATAACGGAACGTCCAGAGTAGTCGACACGCTTACCGAGCAGGTTCTGACGGAAACGACCCTGCTTACCCTTGATCATGTCGGCCAGTGATTTCAGTGGACGCTTGTTACTACCGGTGATGGCACGACCGCGGCGGCCGTTATCAAGCAGCGCATCAACCGATTCCTGCAGCATGCGCTTCTCATTGCGCACGATGATATCGGGCGCATTGAGCTCAAGCAGACGACGTAGACGGTTGTTACGATTGATCACTCGACGGTAGAGATCGTTTAGATCTGAGGTAGCAAAGCGGCCACCATCGAGCGGCACCAGTGGACGCAGTTCAGGCGGCAGGACTGGCAGCACCGTCAGAATCATCCACTCGGGATTGTTTCCTGACTCGATGAACGACTCAACCAGTTTCAGACGCTTGGTCAGACGTTTAAGTTTTGTCTCAGAACCGGTGGCAAGAATATCCTCGCGTAGCTGGGCAGCTTCGCTCTTCATATCAATACCGCGCAGCAGGCCCAACACCGCCTCAGCACCCATCAGCGCAATAAACTCATCACCGTTCTCTTCAAGCGCTTCGAGGTAAGCCTCGTCGCTAAGCAGCTGTCCACGCTCAAGGGTAGTAAGACCGGGATCAACTACGACGAAAGATTCGAAGTAGAGGACGCGCTCAATGTCACGCAGGGTCATATCGAGTAGCAAACCGATACGCGAGGGCAGTGACTTGAGGTACCAGATGTGGGCGACAGGACTAGCCAGATCGATATGACCCATGCGCTCACGGCGGACCTTGGCCAGTGTCACTTCAACGCCACACTTCTCACAGACAACACCGCGATGCTTGAGGCGCTTGTACTTACCGCACAGGCACTCATAGTCCTTGACCGGGCCAAAGATCTTGGCACAGAACAGACCATCACGCTCCGGCTTAAAGGTACGGTAGTTAATCGTCTCCGGCTTCTTCACCTCACCGAATGACCACGAACGGATCATATCGGGTGATGCGAGTCCAATACGGATGGCATCGAAGTCTTCAACCTGGCCCTGCTGCTTTACGAATTTCAGTAGATCTTTCACGCTACTCTCTCCTGTCGCGCTTCCGGGCTACGATGCAGCCCGGGTACAACATATTTCTCTAGATGCGATAACCGCAGCCGACTAGTCCTGCTCCAGCTCCATATTGATACCGAGGGAGCGAATTTCCTTAACCAGTACATTGAAGGATTCGGGCATGCCCGCCTCCATTCTGTGGTCACCATCAACGATATTTTTGTACATACGAGTACGACCGTTAACATCATCGGACTTGACGGTGAGCATCTCCTGCAGGGTGTAGGCTGCGCCGTAAGCCTCCAGCGCCCAGACCTCCATCTCACCGAAGCGCTGACCACCAAACTGCGCCTTACCACCGAGCGGCTGCTGGGTAACCAGGCTGTATGGACCGGTAGAACGCGCATGCATCTTGTCGTCGACCAGATGGTTCAGCTTGAGCATATACATGTAACCAACCGTGACCGGACGATCAAAGGCGTCACCGGTACGACCATCGTAGAGGGTGTGCTGACCGCTCTCGGGTAGTCCCGCCAGCTCCAGCATGCGCTTGATCTCGACCTCAGCCGCGCCATCGAATACAGGTGTTGCCATCGGCACACCCTTACGCAGATTACCGGCCAGCTCAACGATCTCCTCGTCGCTAAAGCTATCGAGATCTTCCTGCTTACCACTGGTGTTATAGACCTTATCGAGGAACTCACGCATCTCAGCGATTTCTCGCTGGGTATCGAGCATCTGTCCAATGCGCTTACCGACACCCTTGGCCGCCCAGCCGAGGTGGGTCTCAAGAATCTGACCGACGTTCATACGCGAAGGAACGCCCAGCGGGTTGAGTGCAACATCAGCGGTGGTGCCATCTTCGAGGTAAGGCATATCCTCAACCGGAACGATGGTTGAGATAACACCCTTATTACCGTGACGACCCGCCATCTTGTCACCCGGCTGGATGCGACGCTTAACGGCAAGGTAGACCTTAACCATCTTCAGTACGCCTGGTGCGAGGTCATCACCCGCAGTGATCTTGGAGCGTTTCTCGTTGAGCTTGGCGTCGAAATCCTTACGCAGCGACTTGAGCTGATCAGCGATCGCGTCTAGCTGCTCACCACTCTCTTCGTTGCGCAGCTTGATCTCGAACCACTTCTCCTTAGGCAGATCAGCAAGATAGCTCTTGGTGACCTTATCGCCCGCCTTGAGCTTGTTCGGGCCACCATCAGAGAGTTTGCCAAGCAGGATCTTCTCTACACGCTGGTAGGCATCGCCCTCCATAATGCGGAACTGGTCGTTGAGATCCTTCTTGAATCCCTCGAGTTCAGTCTCTTCAATGGAGAGCGCACGTGAATCCTTCTCCACACCATCACGGGTGAAGACCTGCACATCGATAACGGTACCGTCCATACCAGATGGAACGCGCAGTGAGGTGTCCTTAACATCAGACGCCTTCTCACCGAAGATCGCACGCAACAGCTTCTCTTCCGGAGTCAGCTGCGTCTCGCCCTTGGGTGTAACCTTACCGACCAGGATGTCGCCCGGCTTAACCTCAGCACCGATGTAGACGATGCCCGACTCATCCAGCTTGGAGAGTGCGCCCTCACCAACATTCGGGATATCAGCCGAGATCTCTTCAGAACCAAGCTTGGTATCACGAGCCACACAGGTCAGCTCTTCGATATGGATAGTAGTAAAGCGGTCTTCCTGAACAACACGTTCAGAGATGAGGATCGAATCCTCAAAGTTGTAACCGTTCCACGGCATGAACGCGACCAGCATGTTCTGACCCAGCGCTAGCTCACCGAGATCGGTTGAGGGGCCATCGGCCAATACGTCACCGCGCAGAATCTTGTCGCCCGGTTTAACCAGTGGACGCTGATTGATGCAGGTGTTCTGATTTGAACGGGTGTATTTGGTCAGGTTGTAGATATCGACACCCGACTCACCGGCAACGGTCTCTTCATCGCTGGCGCGCACCACGATTCGTGAAGCATCAATCGACTCAATCACACCGCCACGTAGCGCTACCTCGGTTACACCAGAGTCGGTCGCAACGGTACGCTCAACACCGGTACCAACAAGCGGCTTGTCGGCACGCAGAGTTGGCACCGCCTGGCGCTGCATGTTCGATCCCATCAGCGCGCGGTTAGCATCATCGTGCTCAAGGAACGGAATCAGTGCCGCAGCAACAGATACGATCTGCTTTGGCGAGACGTCCATATACTGGACCTGATCTGGGGTGGTCATGGTGAACTCATTCAAATGACGCGCCGAGACCAGCTCATCACTCAACGCACCATTATCATCAAGCGTGGCATTTGCCTGAGCGATAATGAACTGCCCCTCTTCGATAGCAGAAAGGTAGTCGACCTGATCGGTCACCTTGCCATCATCAACCTTACGGTAAGGGGTCTCGAGGAAACCGTAGCTGTTAGTACGTGCATAGACCGCGAGGGTGTTAATCAGGCCGATGTTTGGACCTTCAGGGGTCTCGATTGGGCAGACACGGCCGTAGTGAGTCGGATGCACATCGCGCACCTCAAAGCCGGCACGTTCACGGGTCAGACCGCCCGGACCGAGCGCCGAAACACGACGTTTGTGGGTCACCTCAGAGAGTGGGTTATTCTGATCCATAAACTGAGACAGCTGACTGGATCCGAAGAACTCCTTAATTGCTGCAGCAACAGGCTTGGCGTTGATCAGCTCCTGCGGCATCAGACCTTCGGTCTCTGCCAGACTGAGACGCTCCTTAACCGCACGTTCGACACGCACCAGACCGACGCGGAAGACGTTCTCCGCCATCTCACCTACAGAACGAATACGACGGTTACCGAGATGGTCGATATCATCGACGGTGCCATTACCGTTACGGATGTCGATCAACTCCTTGATGACCTCAATGATGTCCTCTTTAGATAGCTCACCAGAGCCGGTATCTTCGTCACGTCTGAGACGACGATTGAACTTCATCCGACCGACACCTGAGAGGTCGTAACGCTCTGCATTAAAGAAGAGGTTATTAAACAGGGTCTGCGCAGCCTCCTTGGTCGGTGGCTCACCAGGACGCATCATGCGGTAGATCTCAACCTGGGCCTCAAGCTCAGACTGAGTCGCGTCGGTACGCAGGGTAGAGGAGATGTAGGGGCCGTGGTCGAGATCGTTGGTGTAGAGGGTCTGGATGTCGCCGACACCCGCCTGCACCAGACTACCAAACAGCTCCTCGGTGATCTCATCATTGGCCTTACAGATCAGCTCACCAGTCTCCTGGTCAACAACATCATGCGAAATCGCTTTACCAAGAAGGTACTCAGCAGGAACCTCCAGCGAGGTGACACCCGCTTTATCCATCTCACGGATATGACGTGCGGTAATACGGCGACCAGCTTCAACCAGCACCTTACCCTTCACCTTGATATCAAAGGTTGCAGTCTCACCACGCAGACGCTCTGGAACCAGATCAAGGTTTACGCTTTCGCCATCAATATGGAAGGCATTTGTCTCGAAGAACATGTCGAGAATTTCTGGATTGGTAAACCCAAGTGCGCGCAGCAGAATCGTTACTGGCAGCTTGCGACGACGGTCAATACGGACAAACAGTAGATCCTTGGGATCGAATTCAAAGTCGAGCCATGAACCACGGTAAGGGATAACTCGAGCCGAGAAGAGCAGCTTACCTGATGAGTGAGTCTTACCTTTGTCGTGATCGAAGAAAACGCCAGGAGAACGGTGCAGCTGAGAGACGATAACTCGCTCAGTGCCGTTAATAACAAAGGTACCGTTGTCGGTCATCAGAGGTAGCTCACCCATGTAGACCTCTTGCTCCTTGATATCCTTGATGGTCTTCGAACCAGCTGGTGCATCCTTGTCGTAGATAACCAGACGCACACGAACACGCAGAGGAGCAGCAAAGGTCATACCTCGCTGCTGACACTCTTTCACGTCGAATACGGGTTCACCAAGACGATAGCTCACATACTCGAGGTGAGCATTACCCGAGTAGCTGACAATCGGGAATACCGAAGTAAAGGCTGCATGCAGCCCCGCCTCTGTTCGCCCCTGGACCTCT
Organism: Candidatus Reidiella endopervernicosa; assembly: GCF_013343005.1. Lineage (GTDB taxonomy): Bacteria > Pseudomonadota > Gammaproteobacteria > Reidiella > Reidiella endopervernicosa. The sequence goes on along the minus strand of NZ_CP054491.1, from coordinate 1,251,463 downwards.
TCACCGGCCTGCAGAAACTTTCGATAAGAATCCAGCTGGGTTGCGAGCAGATAGGGCACTTCCAGAATACTGGGGCGCTTGCCGAAATCCTTGCGAATGCGTTTTTTCTCGGTAAAGCTGTAGGCCATGGTGTTTCCTCGATTCGTCACACTCTGTATTGCATCTCCCGCCAACCTCGTTCGGTTCAGCCAGAGAGCGATATTCTTTAAAGATTGGGTAGTCTCTTACCCCTAACTAACCCGCTTCCACTGCAGATTATTTGCAAACAACAGGAAAAAGGCCGGCGACACAAAGCCGCCAGCCAATACCCGAATCTGCTAAGCGTAAAGCTGCAAGTATCGAATATCGATTACTTGATTTCTACGCTAGCACCAGCCTCTTCGAGCTGGCCCTTAACTTCGTCGGCCTCAGCCTTGTCAACGCCTTCCTTGATTGGAGAAGGAGCGCCTTCAACCAGCTCCTTAGCCTCCTTGAGGCCAAGACCGGTGATACCACGAACAGCCTTGATGACCGATACCTTGTTAGAACCGAAGCTGGTCATAACAACGTCAAACTCGGTCTGCTCTTCAGCAGCGCCACCAGCGTCGCCGCCACCAGCAGGTGCTGCAGCAACTGCTGCCGCTGCGGTTACGCCGAACTTCTCTTCCATAGCGGAGATCAGATCAACGACCTCCATTACGGTCATGTTGGAAATCGCTTCCAGAATATCGTCTTTAGATACTGCCATTTTCTTAACTCCTGATTTTCAGTCACCCTGTGCCGCAAGGCACAGGAAAATACACTTTAAGCAGCCGCCTGAATCAGGCAGCATCCTTCGCATCGCGAACTGCGGCGACCGTACGAACCATCTTGCCAGGCACCTCATTGAGGGTACGAGCAAACTTGTCAAACGGAGCACGCATTACTGCCATCAACATGCTGATAGCCTGATCGCGTGTTGGCATACTTGCCAGACGTGCCAGCTCCGAAGCGGGGAGCATCTGCCCACCGATTGAAACCATCTTGACCACGAGCTTGTCGTGATCCTTGGCAAAGTCCTTAATTACACGCGCCGCAGCACCTGGATCTTCCTGAGAAAATGCCAGAAGCAGCGGGCCAGTCATACCATCCTGCATGCATTCAAAGTCGGTACCGTTAACAGCACGGCGAGCCAAAGTGTTCTTGACTACGCGCAGGTAGACACCGCCATTGCGTGCAGCTGCACGCAACTCGGTCATCTCACCTACCGTTAAACCACGGTACTCGGCCGCGACAGCAGAATGTGCGTCGGCTGCAACCGCCGATACTTCGGCAACTACTGCTTTCTTGTCTTCCAGTCCTAATGCCACTGGATATACCTCCTGCTTGTGGCGCCATCACTGCACACCACGCTTGGCCTTAAGGAGCCGATACTACTGACCCCACCCCACGGTGACCGAAAACCAGGGAAATCCTAGTTGGGAACACCGTCTACGCAGGCTGGAAACCCATTAAGCCTCACATCAACTACTTGCTCGGCACCTACGGTCTTTGACGACCGTCGCAATGAAGCACGACGACCCAAAGTACGTCAAACCCGCCTGAGGGTTGTCCCATCAGGCTGGCTATTTAATTAATTACAATCCGATGCTGGGCTGATCGACAGAGATACCTGGCCCCATGGTGCTGGAGACCGTGATCTTCTTCAGGTAATGACCTTTAGCCGATGAAGGCTTCAGCTTTACAACATCGTTAAGCAGCGCCACCAGATTCTCGCGCAGTGCAGAGACCTCAAAATCGATCTTGCCGATGGTGCAGTGAACGATGCCACCTTTATCTGCACGGAAACGAACCTGACCCGCCTTGGCATTGCGAACCGCACCAGCCACATCTGGGCTCACGGTGCCTACCTTCGGATTAGGCATCAGGCCACGCGGACCAAGAATGGTACCGAGCTGCCCAACCACTCGCATTGCATCAGGTGAAGCGATAACAACATCAAAATCCATGTTGCCACCCTTGATTGACTCGGCGAGATCTTCAAAACCGACGATATCAGCACCGGCCTCTTTGGCCGCATCTGCATTGGCACCCTGTGCGAACACTGCAACACGGACACTCTTACCCGTACCATTTGGCAGCACGGTAGAACCACGTACAACCTGGTCAGACTTACGAGGATCGATACCGAGATTGATAGAGATGTCTACCGACTCTTTAAACTTAACTGTTGAGAGCTCTTTCAGGGCAGCAAGTGCATCGTCGAGCGGATAGACCTTTCCTGCCTCAACCTTCTCGTCGATTGCCTTCTGGCGCTTAGAAATCATAGCCATGATTATTCAACCCCCTCGGTTTCAAGACCCATGCTGCGAGCGGTACCCGCGATGGTGCGTACTGCGGCATCCATATCGGCTGCCGTCAGATCTGGCATCTTGGTGGTCGCGATCTCTTCGAGCTGCGCACGGTTAACCTTGCCGACCTTATTGGTATTAGGAGTACCAGAACCCTTAGGTACACCAGCTGCCTTCTTCAACAGAACTGCAGCAGGCGGGGTTTTGAGGATAAAAGTGAAGCTGCGATCGTTATATACGGTAATAACAACTGGAACAGGAAGACCCTGCTCAAGACTCTGTGTCTGCGCATTAAACGCCTTACAGAAGTCCATAATATTCAGACCGTGCTGACCCAGAGCAGGACCAACGGGTGGACTTGGATTTGCCTGACCAGCAGGCACCTGCAGCTTAATATAAGCCTCTACTTTCTTAGCCATTCTTTACTCCTGTGGGTGCAAACGCCTCGCGGCTCCCCGGTTTACCGCCTGACAGCGGCATTACAAAATCTTTTTCTACTAGCCCTTCTCGACCTGACCAAACTCCAGATCAACCGGTGTAGAGCGACCAAAGATGGATACTGCAACGCGCAGGCGACTCTTCTCGTAGTCGACCTCTTCTACAACACCATTGAAGTCGTTGAATGGACCATCGGTAATACGCACCACTTCGCCCGCCTCGAACAGAACCTTCGGACGCGGCTTTTCTATACCCTCCTGCACTCGCTGCAGAATGGCATCAGCCTCTCGATCAGTTATCGGTGCGGGCTTGTCACTGGTACCGCCGATAAAACCAAGCACCTTTGGCACATCTTTAACCATGTGCCAGGTCTCATCGTCCATATCCATCTGAACCAGAACGTACCCAGGAAAAAACTTGCGCTCACTCTTACGCTGCTGACCCTCACGCATTTCAACCACCTCTTCGGTGGGCACGAGAATTTCGCCAAACTGTTCCTGCAGGCCACTACGACCAACACGCTCCTCGAGGGAACGCTTTACATGATGTTCGAAGCCAGAATAGGCCTGCACCACATACCAACGCATAGCCATGTATTAACCCCCTTGGCTTGTCAGTGATGTAACACCTGACAACAACAACATATCGAGAAGCCAGAGCAGAATACCGACTAGAATGACGACACCGAGAACAACCAGCGTAGTCTGCACCGTCTCATTCCAGCTCGGCCAGACGACTTTGCGAACTTCCATGCGCGCATCACTGAGAAATACCCACGTGTTACGCCCAACATCCGTCTGCAGCGCAATCATCGCCGACACTGCAATCAACGCAAGAAGCGCGAGGACGCGCATCCAAGTCTGCGCGACATCGGCAAAGTAGTAGAACGCCACGACACCACCAACCAGCACACCTAGTGCGGCCAGCAGCTTCAATGTATCGAGCCTGGAGCCCTCCACTTCTACTTTCGCATTCATCTGTTTGAATACTTCCTGACAATTTCTTACCTACAATCTCAACCATCGAAACTGCAGATTATGTATGGCAGGCCAGGAGGGAATCGAACCCCCAACCTGCGGTTTTGGAGACCGCTGCTCTGCCAATTGAGCTACTGGCCTAGATTTACTACCTTCGACTTAGTAAAACTGCAAGAGCGCGAGGCGATAAACACCTCACGCTCTTGCGACTTAAGCCGATTTATTGATGTTACTCAATAACCTTTGCTACAACACCCGCACCTACGGTACGACCACCTTCACGAATCGCGAAGCGCAGACCATCTTCCATCGCAATCGGGGCAATCAGGCTGACCGTCATCTTGACGTTGTCACCCGGCATGACCATTTCGATACCTTCTGGAAGATCACAAGCACCCGTTACATCAGTGGTGCGGAAGTAGAACTGGGGACGATATCCGTTGAAGAATGGAGTGTGTCGACCACCCTCATCCTTGCTCAGCACGTAGACCTCAGCCTCAAATTTGGTGTGCGGGGTAATTGAACCGGGCTTGGCCAGTACCTGACCACGCTCAACCTCTTCACGCTTGGTACCACGCAGCAGTACGCCGACGTTGTCACCCGCCTGACCTTCGTCAAGCAGCTTGCGGAACATCTCAACACCGGTACAGGTGGTCTTGGCGGTGTCCTTGATACCAACAATCTCAAGCTCTTCACCGACCTTGACGATGCCACGCTCGATACGGCCGGTAACTACGGTGCCACGACCGGAGATTGAGAAGACATCCTCAACCGGCATCAGGAAGTCACCATCTACTGCACGCTCAGGCTGTGGGAAGTAGCTGTCCATCGCCTCAACCAGCTTGACGATTGAAGGTGCGCCGATCTCTGTGGTATCACCCTCAAGCGCCTTGAGCGCTGAACCGGTAATAATAGGGGTGTCGTCGCCTGGGAATTCGTAGCTTGAGAGAAGATCGCGGATCTCCATCTCTACCAGCTCCAGCAGCTCTTCATCATCGACCATGTCGGCCTTGTTCATGAAGACAACAATATAAGGTACGCCAACCTGACGCGAGAGCAGGATGTGCTCACGGGTCTGAGGCATTGGGCCATCAGCAGCTGAGCAGACCAGGATCGCGCCATCCATCTGCGCTGCACCGGTGATCATGTTCTTGACGTAGTCAGCATGGCCGGGGCAGTCAACGTGCGCATAGTGGCGGTTGTCTGACTCGTACTCTACGTGTGAGGTGGCGATCGTTATGCCACGTGCCTTCTCTTCAGGAGCGTTATCGATCTCGTCAAACGCCTTGGCCTCACCACCCATCGCCTCTGCCATTACCTTGGTAATCGCCGCGGTCAGTGTCGTTTTACCATGGTCAACGTGACCAATGGTGCCCACGTTTACATGCGGTTTCGTACGTTCAAATTTTTCTTTGGACATCTGAGGATCTCCCCATCAAAACATCAATAAATTAAAAGACAAATCTAAAACAAATTTGGAGCCCATGGGCGGAATTGAACCGCCGACCTCATCCTTACCAAGGATGCGCTCTACCCCTGAGCTACATGGGCCGAATACTGCGTGAACCTGGAACCCACCAGACTCAACTCCAACTTGGAGCGGGTGATGGGAATCGAACCCACATAATCAGCTTGGAAGGCTGAGGTTCTACCATTGAACTACACCCGCCGAACCTTTGGTCCCGCATCCGGCGGGACATACTGCTTAAATATATGGTGGAGGGGGGAGGATTCGAACCTCCGAAGGCGGAGCCAGCAGATTTACAGTCTGCCCCCTTTGGCCACTCGGGAACCCCTCCACATGCAAGCCCGCAATGATCTCCAAAACCTGGGCGCGTGTCAACAGATTAGCGACAAAAAAGTCACACAACCCTAAAATCACCTTTTTCTGACCCGGCGAAAATAATGGCCATCATTTTCCTGTAGACTCTTGCAGCTAAAATCAGGGTGAAAACCCAGTCGCAGCCCCATAATAAATGCGAACAGACTATAGGCCATCACGAAAACAACGGATAAAGATCAGATGAAAGTAACGATATATGGTTCAGGCTACGTCGGCCTAGTCACAGGCGCCTGCCTCGCTCAAGTCGGTAATGACGTTCTTTGTGTAGACATCGATCCACGCAAAATTGACATGCTCAACAACGACGAAATTCCGATCTATGAACCAGGTCTTGAGGATATTGTTCGAAGCAATCGTCTCGCAGGACGCCTCAATTTTACCCTCGATGTCCAGAAAGGCGTTGATCACGGGCTATTTCAGTTCATTGCAGTTGGCACCCCACCCGACGAGGACGGCTCCGCCGATCTGCAACATGTACTCGCCGTTGCAAAGAGCATTGGTGAGCACATAGATGAACATAAGGTAGTCATTAACAAATCTACGGTACCTGTTGGAACCGCCGACAAGGTCCGAGCACAAATCGAAGAAGTGCTTGCTAGTCGTAGCGTGGATGCTGAATTTGATGTTGTCTCCAACCCAGAGTTCCTTAAAGAGGGTGCCGCGATTGAAGATTTCATGCGCCCCGACAGAATTGTCATCGGCACCGACAACCATCGTGCGACTGAGCTGTTACGCACACTCTATGCTCCATTCAATCGCAGCCATGACCGCCTCGTAGAGATGGACATCCGTTCAGCCGAACTCACCAAATACGCCTCAAATGCAATGCTTGCTACTAAGATTAGCTTCATGAATGAATTAGCTAATCTAGCTGAGCAACTCGGTGCTGACATTGAAAATGTCCGAATTGGTATGGGCTCTGACCCCCGTATTGGCTACCACTTTATCTATCCTGGCGCGGGCTATGGTGGCTCCTGCTTCCCTAAAGATGTACAAGCCCTTGAACGAACTGCCGACCAGATTGGATATAACGCCGAACTACTCAGATCCGTTGAGGCCGTTAACTACAGACAGAAACAGCGTCTTTTCCAAAAGATTGAGACACATTTCAAAGGCGATTTAGCTGGGAAGTCCTTTGCACTATGGGGGCTTTCATTTAAACCCAACACCGATGACATGCGTGAAGCACCCAGCCGTGTTTTGATGGAAGCACTTTGGGCAGCAGGCGCAAAGGTTCAAGCCTTTGATCCCGAGGCAATGGAAGAGACAAGTAGAATCTATGGTGAGCGTAACGACCTAAAACTTTGCGAAGACCATGACGAGGCTCTGCAGGGCGCCGACGCACTCGTTGTCGTCACAGAGTGGAACCTCTTCCGTAGCCCTGACATGGATAAGATCAAATCGGCTCTCTCTGAACCAACTGTCTTTGATGGACGCAACCTCTACGACCCACAAACCATGAATGAACTCGGGTTTGAATACTATGCAATAGGTCGAGGAAAATAATCATTTCCAACCGCCCAGAAGAAGCACAAACGATGTGCACCTTTGGCATGGACTCGACAAATCACCTAAAAACTCAGCCACATTAATCTGCCAAATCATCAGGCTCATTGCCACCACCAAAACTACAGCGCCCCACCCCGCCATATCCTAACTGGCATACGACGGGATGGGGCGCTGTGATTAACGCGCTGTAGTCTCTACTTAGAAGCGCAGATCGATCGCCTCTCGAGGGAAGTTCAGACCCAGGCTCTTCCAGAACGCCTCCACCTCATCAACCACCTGCTTGGCCATCGCCTCCTCGTCTGCCTGGAACTCGGGTGGCTCAGCGACTTTGAACTCCTCTGGCTCGATATCAACACCGAAGTCTTCAAACAACTGGCCAGCCGCACCAGTCATAGCCTCAGCACCGTAGGGGACAATACGGGTGGTCGGCATACCGACCACACCGGAGATGGCCATCTGGAAATGGAAGCGCTTCCAGTAACCGAGCAACGCCTCGACGTACCCCATCTGACGCACCTTCTGCTCCGGCACACCAAAGTGAACCCAGTCATCGAGCACCCAGCGTTCAATCGCGCTACGCAGGGCGTATTTGCGGTCTTCGGGCATGCCACCACTCTTGTCGATCACCGACTGGCAGATCGAGAGCGGGTGACGCAGGGTGAGCAGGTAGTTGGCGTTAACGCCAATCAGCTCACGGATCAGGTCGAAGTAGTAGACACCTTTCGTGAACTTCTTCGGTACAACCACGCCGTTGCGATAGGCAAGTCGACCATGTTTGCTGAAGTAGATCTCGACCATGGTCAGGTACTCGGCAAACTGCAACAGACCGTTGGTGTGCATATTCGCCTTGCCCTTGAAGGAGAGGTGCGAGAGGTGCGGAAAACCGTCATGCGCCAGGGCGTTATGGACCTTTTTATAGTCGATGTTGGCAGCGCGGAACAGCTGCTTGGTCAGATAAGTACCACCGGTACGTGGAATACCGATAACAAAGAAGAAGCGCTGGGGAGTCGCTATTTTTGCGAAAGTTTGTTTTGGGCATCCAAGCCCAAGCAAGCGGCAAATACTTAACGCGACCGTTTATGCCTACGGCGCCCCGACGTCCTGCGTTCGTTGCGTAATCACCTCTTCGCGGCTCTACACAACTCCCTCACTGACTCTACGCCGACATAAAGCCGCTGCTGCATCTTGCTACCAATCGGATGACCCACCACAAACTGCGCCTTTTCGCGGATATCCTTAAAGCGCCCATCGTTCCTCGCTAGGCTCTCCCCCTCCTGATAGAACCACTCACCAACATCGTAGTCGCTGTCGGTCAGTGTCGCATGAACAAACTCAATGAACGCCGGTGAGGCCGGCAGCTCCTTGTCGGTCAGGGTTATGGTGACACCCATCTATCTTCTCCCAAAAAATGGGGCGCCTGGTGTACCCACCAGACGCCCTCTATGTATTGTTTATTAGATTCTAACAGCGATTAAAAACGCTGTGAAAAACGGGCATAGAAGGTTGCATCATCTACTAGCGGATCGTTATAGTCGCCAAGTGGCATTGCAACATCAAATCGCAAACGCGAAGTTCCGGCAACCGTTGCTTTCAACTCCATAGACAAACCCGCACTGTGCAACGTCTCATCGACAATCGCACCATCAATCTTTCCATCCACATGGCCGATATCATAGAAAGGTCCAACGGCAAACGACCAGCCCTCGCCTGGGGTGAAGGTGTGTGTGTAGTCAATCGTTGCAGCTGCACCATGTTCGCCCGTCTCTTTCGAGGTTCTAAAACCGCGAACACTGCCATAACCACCTATGGAGAAGAGGTCTGATGAGAGAGTAATCTCATCTGCATACTGGCCATACGCAAAGACATTGATCCGGTCCTTAGGTGTCGGGATAAATGCCAAATAGACACTAGGCTGGAAAATGATTGCTTCAGGATCTCCCGCAAATCTCGATGCGTCAGCCTCATAACGCTCATCCCCACCCAGACCATCTAGACCCGCATTAACTCGCGCACCAAGATGGAATGCGGCACGAGCTGATCTATGCGTGTAACCCAGTTCACCATAGAGTTTTCTCAAGCTGTCGTGCGTCTCTTCTATGTCAAATAGGTAGGAGATATGTTCTCTCGCCTCATAGCCGCCACGCACAGTGAACTTATGGCGCATTGTGTTGACTGGAGATGCTTTAAAACCGATACGGAAGCGCTCAGTTTCACCTGATGCCCCTAAGCCTGCTAAATCACCACCGATATCATTATCACTTCCGAAATAGCTCGCCTCGATACTTGTCGTACCCAGCGGTAGAGGCAGATCAGTATTGATATCGTAGCTATAGAAACCGTCTTCGGAATAGCGCAACTTCAATCCGTACTGCTCGCCGATACCGATCAGATTACTCAGATGAAAGATTCCGCCCACGGTTGTCTTTCCGGTCAGCTCACTGCCGTAACTATCCACACTTATCTGCTGATAGTCATCGTAGACATCGGTGACGTTCATAACCAGGTCAGTAGTACCCGCTTTTTTACCGGGTGCAACACTCAATGAACCTTTAACGCCGTGCAGGTCATCAACATTGCGGGTAATCTCTTCAGCATCTCGCTCATTGAAGATATCGCCCGAATCAACCTCATGCATTCTGGCTCGGGCCATAGCGTGACTAACACCCTTACCCTGCAGCCTTATCTCGCCAACCTTGCCCTCGTAGACCTTCACCAACAAAGTTCCAGAAGAAATATTCTGAGGAGGAGTAACTACCTTGACGAGGATATAGCCCTTCTTGAAATAGGCCTTAGCAATCTCATACTTGAGATGAGCCAGATCACTTTTGGTCATCTGACTTCCCAGATAGGGCTGGGCCAGCTCTTCAAGGGCTTTGCTCTTGAAGACCGTATTACCCTGAAAGCTTACTCGACTGACATTGGCAACAACTTCATTACCATTTTCCGGCTCTCTGAAATCGGCAACACCATCGGTAACTTCTGTCGAAGGAGACACCGGGGCCACACGCAACTCATCCTGGGGACGATCCACGACGCCAGGCATACGAGATTCCGCCTGCAGGGTTAGCGGTGCAGCCAAAACCACACCAGACACACCCACCATGCAGACATGTTATTTTTCACAGGGCATCTCCCGTCTCGCAGGAGAATTTGCTGAAGCGATTACAGAACTCCTCAGCGAGGTTCGGATCGGCAATACCATTATTGAACTGGATCTCACCGTTAGGCCCGATAGATAGAGGCGGCAATTGTCCCATCGGGTCGTACGGCGTCTTAAGTATCACGCCCTGCCAGGTGGATTCGAGAACCAACATATGTTCCCAGTCCTCCGTATAGCCCCAAACCGTATCACCACCATTTGGAGTGATAGTCACTCTGGCACGACTGTCACCTGAGACATCTTCATCTGTTACATGCGTCTGCAGATACGCCGGTGTGGCATCTGCAATGGGGTCGTAACCCAGCAGATAGATATCACCGCCAGTTGTCTGGACTCTGGTATGTGCATCTTCAACAACCTGCTCATCGACTGAGTCAACCATGGTTCTCGCCGTACCCAGCAGGAATACATCGCCATCCGCACTGGTACCAGACGAACCGTTTGTGCCTGCTGCGATATCTGCCAGGGCATACCCATAGCCTCCGACCACGGTATCCTTATCAACGGTAACCTCCACATCGATATCACCCTCGACCTTCACATCGTGCAGAGCGTAGATTGATGCTGTTCCGTAGGCGATCGCCGAATTACTACCCGACTCCGAATCCACATGGGCGCTCACTGCGACATCGTCGTAAATGACCAGGTCACCACTTGCACTGCCTGTTCCCGCAACCGCCGACATATAGGCGTTTGCGAAGACGCTACCATCGTGATTATTCTCAGCAGAGGCCGAGACATCGATATCACCCGTCAGAGTCAGATTCTCATCAGCGGTGAGCACCGCGCCTGCATTAGCACTGGCAGTTGTGAAGGATGCACTGTTGCTATACGCATATGCGTTCCCATCGACTGTCACACCACCCGTGAGCGTGAGATCACCCGTATCGGCACCACCATCAGCATTGGCATACAACATCCCCATACCATATGCACGGGCGTTGGTACCATCGTTGGCTGATGATAGCGCCTCAACAGAGACAGAAGCGCCTGAGTTGAGTATCGTGTTCGCCCCCTCAAGATTGACTACACCGTAGGCAAAGGCTCCGACATATGAGTTCGCGTTATTGCTTACTGAATCGACATCAAGAGTGAGATCAACGACACCTGTTACTTCAACATTACCCTCATCGGCTTCGGTGGTAACAAAGAGCGTGCCGGTCGCACCAGCAATCCCGTTACTTGAACCATCCACATCATTATTGCTGGCTGAAACCACACCACTTGCCAGCAGATCACCGCCTATCAAGATGTCATCCTGAGCGTGAAGCCCCATGACACCGATACCGTAGGCATTTGCAAATGCATCTTCATCGGCCTCGACACTATTACCTCTGGTCTCTGCATCTGCGGACAGCATCGCGTCGCCCCCGATCACAACAGAACCATCAGAGGCTGAAGCCATTCCGATTGCCACCGCGAGGCCATTGGCACCAGCATCGTCACCAATACCGTATGCCATCACTACGTTGTCAGCAGCCGTTGCATCTGCGCCAAACGAGAGATCCCCATCAATAGTTACACCTGTGTCCGCTGTAACAAATCCACGCGAGTATCCGATGGCGCCTGCGTGTGCCGCACCGTATTCACTGTGTATGGTGTTGCTGTTCGCATCCGCCGCTGCAGAGAAGCCCACATCACCAGAGGCGGTCACCGAACCATGCTCGGCCAGTACCAACCCGTAGGCAAGCGCCCCTGCGCCTGCGTTAACAAAATCATCCGCTGAAGCGAAGTTGCTTGAGGCCGCAGCGTCCGCCGTTACCGAGACACCTTCCACTACCACCGAGTTATAAGCCAGGATATTTCCAAAGGCCACTGCCGTCGCTCCAGCAGCCGCATCGTCATCACCGTAGGCCTCATTACCTGTGGCATCCGCCGAGGCCGCAACCTCGAAATCGCCTGTAATAGAGACATTGCCATTACTACTAATAACCGCGCCGTAGGCCACTCCGTATGCCGAAACTATCGCGTCATCTGAGGAGACATAGGCCGAGTTGTTCGATGAATCGGCCTCGGCAGAGATCTCAACATCAGCGCCGATCACTACATCATCGTCTGCGTGGATATACCCATCCGCCCTTGCTACGGCTGATGCGTACGCGTCGCCGTAATCGCTGACATAAACTTCATTGGAGGCCGACTCAGCATCTGCCGCCACCACTACACCGCCGCCTATGACCACGCTGCCGCTATCAGCAGAAGCCGTCAGATCAGCAAACGCCACAGCCTGCCCACCGTATGCATTATTTAAAATACCGTAACCGGAAACATCGTTTCCTGAAGAGAGTGCGGTAACCGATATCGAAACATCACTACCCACACTCACACCATCCTGACCTACCAGAAGAGCCGCCCCGTAGGCACGCGCTCCTGCATCAATAGCGACTCCATACCCGCAGCCGCGCTGTTATTTATTGACCGAGCCTCGACGGACATATCGAAATCACTGCCAACGACACTACCCGTCACTTGCCAACATCTGCATCATCCCGTAAGCATCAGCTCCGGCCAGGGTTACATTGCCGTATTCCGAAATCGCCACATTACCGGATGAGACTGCCGACGCATCAACATCGACTCCACCGGATACCTGTCACGCCATTCGCTCCGGTCAGCATACCGTAGGCATTGGCATTGGCATTGACATAGGCGTAGCTACCATAGGCAGCGCCGTAGTTACCTGTGCTTTGCGCAACGGCGCTCAACTCGACATCACCCGCCACAGTAACCGCACCATCACTGGCACTTCCATAAAACTCAGCCGATGCGTAGGCCCCTGCTGTTGCAGTACCATTGCTTGAGGCCGTTGCAATATTGTTTGAAGAGATGGCATTCGCGATCACCTCAACACCACCGACCGATACTCCCTTCTGCCCTGTGAGATAACCGGCCGCATCAGCGCTGGCACCTGCATCAGCATCGTTACTCGCATAGACTTCATTGCTATATGACTGCGCGTCGGCCTCCACACTGAAGACACCTGTGATATCGATAGTACCGCTCTCACTGACCACATCAGCGGATGCACTGGCAGACGCATAACTCTCAGCCGCTGAGAACATATTGTTCGAGGTACGTGCGGTCGCCCCGACCTCCAGGTCTCCACCGATCAACACACCATCTTCACCATCAATTGAGAGATCAGCATCTGCGTACCCATAACCCACCGCCGACTCTGATCCAACCACCGTAATCGAGTTGTTTATCGACTGCGCATCCGCGTTCACCGTCACATCGCCGCTGAGATCGATGCTACCGTCATTGGCACTGAACACACCTGCTGCATTGGCTGAGGCATAGGCCTCCGCAGAGTAGTAACTGGTAATCACCTCATTGCTGGAGCTCACCGCAACGGCATCAACGGTGACATCACCACCGACAGAGACGCCGGAATCACCTGTCAAGTTACCGTAGGCATTGGCCACACCGCTGGCATAACCGTAGTAACTGCCTGTGGCATAGACAGAGTTGCCGAGCGACTGGCCATCCGCTGTAACCACCACATCGCCGGTCACATCGACACTGCCGTTTGGTGCTCCCGCTTCTATGGAGGCCGACGCTATTGCGCCACCGTAACCAGCGTAGTAGACCGAAGCCAGTTACTAGAGCTCAGTGCCGACGCTGTGACCGTTACCGAACCGACAGACACTCCCGTATTGCCAACGAGGTCACCATTGGCATTTGCGCTTGCACTCGCATAACCGTAGTAATAGCCGTAGACCTCGTTATCCAGTGACTGCACATCGGCTGTCACTTCAAAGGCACCGGTAATCGCAACACTTCCGTAACTGCTTTCAACATCGGCATCCGCACTACCCCACGCCCAGGCGCTGGCATAACTACTCGAGGCGGAGACCATGTTATTTGAGGATAGCGCTGCAGCGCTAACCGCTACATCGCCATCGAGACTTACACCATATGGCCCTCTAATATCGAGATCAGCCGTTGCATCGGCATAGGCCTGTGCTGAATCACCACTAATGGCATCTGCCGAGTTTCCAATCGACCTCGCATCGGCAGTGACCGAGATATCGCCTACACCATTGACCTCACCGTAGCTCGAATAGATATCGGCAAAGGCTTCAGCATCAGCACTCACATCAGCACCGCTAGAAGCATTCACTGTATTGCCAGAGCTCAGGGTAGTCGCTGAAACATCGATATCGCTCTTCGCCGATGCAGTTCCGACCGTCACATCGCCATAGGCGTTGATCGATGCGGAGGCAACCGCAGATGCCTGGCCATAGGCAGAACCACTTGATGACAGGACATCGTTGTTAACAGACCGTGCGTCGGCCGACACCGATACGTCACCGGTTATATAGACTGCACCGTAATTAGAAACTCCATAACCATAGGCCCACGCCTCGGCCCCCGCCTCGGCAAAGCTAATGCCATAGGCCATGTTGCTTGTAGAGTCAGCTGTCACAGCAACATTAATGGCGCCATATTCAGAGCCGGTAATCGTCACGCCATACTGGCCTGCTACATAACCGTATCCTTCGGCATCGGCATCTGCGGAGGCATACCCACCGTAAGAAGCACCGACAGATGCGGTGTTGTTGGCCGCCTGGGCATCAATCTCAATGGTCACGCTACCCGTGATTGTAACCTCACCCTCATCGGCCTCGATCTCGCCGTAGCCGATCGCATCAGCACTGGCGAAGGCATTGCCATACTCGGAGAAGGCCTTATTACCCGAAGAGAGCGCATCGACACTAACAACCATCCCGCCATCGTGTGCCGCGCTACCCAGCGTGACGCCATCCTCACCGCGAATATCGACACTGCCGTATGCCTCTGCGTCCGCATCTGCATCGACATCTCTACCCAAACTTCCTTGATCAAGCGCTGAGGCAACATTGTTCAAAGACTGCGCATCAACCGTCAGCTCAACCAAACCGTTGATAGAGATCGAACCGTTATCCGCATAGATCTTGTTGTAGCCATATGCATTCGCACTCGCCAGGACCGCTCCATACTCAGAGACGACCGTGTTGTTTGATGAGAGCGCATCGACTGTCACAGAGACACCGGCTTCCGAGGAGGACTCACCGATGGTCACGCCATACTCACCTGCGATGTAAGCGACACCGTAAGCATTACCGTAGGCGTTTACATTTCCGCCGTAGGAAGCCGCACTACCGTATGCCAGATTCGACAGGGTATTGCCCTTGGTCTCGGCAGCTACATCGACAGTCACCGAACCAACGGTTTCCACCTCTCCATCAGGAGCGACGATAACCGCCTGTCCATATGCTTCGGCGCTACCAAACACCTCTCTTCCATATTCACCACCGTGCACAACACCCGCACCAACCACCGCATAGTTGCCTGAAGCGAGCGCCGAAACGGTAACATCCACCGTACCAGCACCGTAGGCGCTACCGAGAGTTACACCATCCTCGCCATAGATTTCGGCATAGCCGTAGGCATCTGCATCGACCTCTGTTTCACCTATGACATAAGAGCCATATGCCGCATTATCAATTGAGTCCGCACTTGCTGTGACTTCAACGCCACCAGTGATCACCACCTCTCCGTAATCAGCCTCGACATCGGCCCGAGCGCGACCCTCGGCACTGGCATCAAGACCGCCGTAGGAGGCGGAAACGACATTACCTGATGAGAGCGCCACTGCAGACACCGTGACGGTCCCAGCGCCACTCGCACTTCCAAGCGTTACTCCGTAGGTACCGGCAACAGAGAAGTTAGCGTCGGCATCGGCATCGGCGTCGGCGTCTTCTGCAGCCACTGCCGTGTTATTCAGCGTGGTCGCTTCAGCAGAAGCTGTGATTGAACCACTGATAAACACCGTTCCATATTCAGCATAAACCTCACCAGAAGCACTCGCCTGGGCACTTGCATTTACATTGTCCTGTGAACTGAGGTAGCCGTAGTTATTTGAGGAGAGCGCATCTGCAGTAACGGTAATATCACCGGCATGAGAGGCATCCCCTAGCGAGACACCATCAGGCCCATTCATCATCAAGTACGCAGCGGCCTCAACATCCAGATCAGCTATTGATTCAGCGCCGTAATAGGGGTCATTCGAGGTATATCCGTAGGCCTGATTTGCCAGGCCGTAGGCATCAGCCGAAACCGTTATTTCTCCAGCGCCTGTGATTGAGCCGTAGTCAGTATCAATAATGAGCGTGGCAAGCGCATCGGCACTGCCTTCCACCTGTACACCGTATTCCGCATCTGATGCGACGAGCAGATTGTTCGATGAGAGTGCATGTGCGTTAACGGTGAAGTCACCCTCAGTAGAACCACTACCCAACGTGACACCGTACTCTGCAGCCAGAAGACCAACGCCGTAACCATTCGCTTTGGCATCAACAAGCGTGCCGTAAACAGCGTCACTTGAAGCCTCGTAACTAGAGCTGTAGGCCATCAGGGTATTGTTTTTCGATTCAGCTGACCCGCTGACCGATGAGACACCGGTCACCTGGATATGACCGCCGTAACTCGAACCCAAATCTCCGTCTGCAAAGACGGTGGCCACACCATAGGCCATGGCGCTACCGAAGATATCGCCACCATAACCGACTACACCGTAGTTACCCGAGGAGAGCGCTGTCGCTGCAACATTAATCCCGCCACCGTCAGATGTTCCGATGGTTACATCACCCGCTTCAGAATCAACAAGAAGGCGTGCATTTGCATTCGCTTCTAGGTGCAGATCATTCCCATAAGACTTGGGAGTGACCACCCAGTTCTCGACAGACTGTGCATCAGCAGTGACTCCTGCTGTTCCCATAACATCGATACCATAGGCAGCTACCAGAACACCGAGTCCGTAGGCATCTGCATTCGCCGTTACAACACCATAATCCCTGACAATACCGTAGTTATTAGAGGAGATGGCCGTTGCACTTACTGTCAGATCGCCCTCGCCTGAGGCGCTACCGAGCGTGATGCCGTTCTCAGTCACATCGAGCACAAACGCAAACGCATCTGCACTAGCACCCAGTTCTACACTGCCATAGTCACCCGAAGTGAAGCCAACATTTCCGTAAGACTCAGCATTTGCGCTGACCTCGAGAGTACCGGTAATGGTGGTCGAATTATCCTCGGGGCTGATGACACCGTATGGTGCAAGCACGTAACCGAGTGAGAGGGCATCCGCATCACCGTTGACGGTGCCGTAGCTTCCCACTTCGGCAAAGTTACTCGAAGCCAGTGCTTCAGCCGAAACCGTCATGTCACCCATCACATTGATACTGCCGTATGGGGTATAAATCGTGCCTCCGGCCAACGCCGTTGCATCAACATTCACGGTCCCGTATTCGCCCGCCACACCGTAGTTATTCGAAGAGATCGCGGTGGCTACCGCAGTCAGATCACCCGCATGTGTACCATCGCCTATTGAGACACCGTACATCGCATTGCCGTACGCCACGGCAAAGGCATTGGCGTCCACATTGACGACACCGTAGCCATCATCGGCAAAGCCGCTATTGCCCAGGGATTGCGCACTGGCAGAAGCGGCTATCGTGGTCACTGCAACCTCACCATAAGGCGCATTAACACCCGCAGTACCATAGGCATCCGCGCTGGCATGAACATCACCACCATCCGCCCCTGCAACGCCATAGTTACCCGAGGAGAGAGCTGTCGCGGTGACATCTACACCACCCTCATGTGAACTACCGCCCAGCATTACTCCGTAGAAACCCAGAATCTCGCCGTAGGCCCTTGCAAACGCATCTAGATGCACGCTACCGCCATCTGAACTCGCCGCCACATCAACACTATTGCTAACCGACTGCGCATCCGCAGTCACCTCAACAGTACCGGCCCCGTAGACCACGTTGGGTGAGAAGACATAGGCAGAGGCGGTTGCATTTGCGCTGCCCCATGCCGTTCCATATTGACTGCCAAACTGAGACATATCGTTGGCCGAGGAGATGGCGGTGGCTGTCACCTGGATATCGCCATCGCTTGAACCGCTGCCCAGCACCACGGCAGCCTCACCCATAACCACCCCGCGGGCGTTCGCATTGGCATCGGCCTCAAATGATGCACCTTCTGAATCATCACCGTAGGCGACTAAGACATTGCCATAGGTCTTGGCATCGGCCTCGACAGACATAGCTCCTGTCACCTGTGCCACACCTACCGGTGCAATCACAGCTCCATATGCTGATGCTTCAGCACTGCCATAGGCCTCAGAGCCTGCGGCTGTAATTGTGTTGGATGAGGAGAGTGCAACGGCCGAGACGTCCATCCCACCGCTTGATGAAGTACTGCCCAGCGACACACCATAGGCACCGTAGGCATAGCCATAGGCATCGGCATCGGCATTGGCTCTCACAGTATCCTCACCGACGGAAACGGTATTACCGATCGATTCTGCGGTTGCATCAATCCTGACCGTGCCATCAACATCGACCACGCCATCATCGGCTTCGACATAACCGTAGGCGGATGCGTAGGCATCAGCCACTGCAAAATCACCATAGGAGGCCGTGACAATATTGCCACTGGCAAGCGCATCGGCCGTCACAACCAGATCGGAGTCGTTGATCATGGAAACGCCAGCACCATATTCGCTATAGATACGGCCAGTGGCATTGGCGCTGGCTCGAGCGTTAGCACCTGAACCGTAGGCGTTTACCGTGTTTCCATAGGTCTCGGCATCTGCTGCGACAGAGACATCACCATCGACAGTCACTGCACCATATTCAGTAATGATTTGACCATCGGCAGATGCAAGCGCAGATGCAAGCGCGCCAACGCCATAACTGGCAGAGACCAGATTCGAGCTGCTTAAGGCCACCGCATTTACGTCAAGGTCGCCAGTCAGCGAGACACCATATTTACCGTTGATAGTGGCTGTTGCGTCACCATAGGCATTCGCGACCAATAAATCGGATGGGATCACACCATATCCAACGACACTGTTTCCATAGGTCTCAGCCGAGGCGGTTACACCCAAATCGCCGGTGACGCTTACCATGCCACCGTATGCTGCAGAGCCATTCTCGCCATAGGCCGTTACCACCAGATCAGCCTCAACGGAGGCATCGGCACGCGCAAACTCTTCAATCACATCAACCGTATTATCACTGGAGAGGCCGTATGCCTCGACATCTCCACTACCATTGATGGTGACTGAGTCCTGCGCGAGGATAGTCGCATTAGCATCAGCAGATGCATTTGCGTATGCACCGTACTGGCCACCGTCAACCGTATTGTTTAGCGTCTGAGCTGATGCGAGCACATCAAAACCCGACATTGCAACAAACGCGCTACCGCTGCTTGTGCCGTCATCGACTGAAACGTTGAGCTGTGCATCCGCCATCGCAGCTGCTATTGCACCATAACCAAGGAGAGGAACATCAACGTTATTGCTGTTCGTCAGGGCATCGGCAGTCACACTAATACCGTAATCGGTCTCGAATGAGAGTTCTGCATCAATATCAACCGAGGCCGCGGCACGCGCCATCGCATAGGCACCATAGGAGGCCGAAGCATCGTTATCGATACTGTCCGCAGTCGCCGAAACGGTTACATCGTCATTAATCGTAACCCCACCATCGACCGCCTGCAGTGATAGCTCAGCATCGGCATAGGCATTAGCAATGCCGTATGAAGCGCCACCATCGACAACGTCCTTGGCTACCACGGTATTCTCATCTGAAAGCGCATCGACATCGATCGTAATCGCATCAACCGTTATACCGTCGGTGACCGTGACCCCGCTGCTAATCACGCTCATCAGACCATAGGCTGCCGCACCACCGTGCGCATAATCTCCCTCGGCCTTAACATTATTCTTTAACGACTGCGCATCGACATCGATAGATACCGAGCCCTCGACCGTCGCATCGCCACTCGCGCTCACCATCAACGTGCCATAAGCCACAGCACCGCCATAGGCCACATCACTATTATCGGCAGACGCGTGATTCTGTGAGCTAATCGCTGAAGCAGTAACCTGATTGCTGTCACCGTGGAGAATCACATCCTCATTAGCCATGAAGCTGGCATTTGCTATCGCCGTGACCGTAGTGATCGCAACAGCAGATTCTGCCGTCGCACTATTGTTATATCCGTAGGCATTTGCAGCTACGTTCACACTGCCATCCAGCTCGATATCAGCCTCATTTGCAGTAATACTCAAATCCGCACTAGCGAAAACTGACGCCTCTGCACCATCGTCTGCTGTCGTAACCGCACTGTTGTTGTTGGCGGTTACACCTGCCGTTACGCTGTAGAGCGCCGGAGATCCATCACTGCTCAGATGCACGCCATCTGCCACAAGTGTGGCGGCGGCGGTTGCCCGCGCACGGACCGACGCACCCGAACCGTCAATTGCACGATTTGAGGAGGAGAGGGTCTGCGCATCAACGCTCAGATCGCCATTGAGACGAATATTATTACCCGCCGTGACGTCAAGAGTAGCCATAGCCGAGGCCGTCTCATCAGTACCACCGGTATTCAAGTTGTGATCGGCCTGCGCAGTTACTGAGACATCGCCATTAATCACCACATCCGCACTGGTGCCGAAGGCGTGAAGATCAACATCGGCGAGCGCTGTCTGATCATTGCCGTCGCCAGCATGCACGTCGATCGATCCGATATTCAGATCGCCGTTACCCGCCTTGACGGTCAGCGAACCACCATCGGTGATCTCGATGTTACCGATATTGACCGCACCTGAAGCGGCTATCTGTGCTGTTGTGGCCGCAGCCGATGCTGAAAGCGAGGTATTTAGCGTCCTGATTGTGACATCGCCCGCAGCAGCACGAATAGTGTTATCGGTATTGGCAAAAGCGATTGAACCATCGGCGTTCAATGTCTGTAGAACGATATTGTAATCGCCAAGATCGAGTACGCCATCGGTCACGAGGTCATTCATGGTGATTGACTGGTTTGCCTCAAGAAAGACATCCGCACTCAAACCCTCAATGGTGTCTTCTTTGATGTATGTAATCGAGCCTGATGTAGCAGCTGATGTCGCATTAATAGTCGATCCAGAAACTCCGGAAGTTGTGGCACTTTGATCCAAAATGACAATATGATCGGGATCAATTAGCAAAACACCATTCTCACCATTTGGCGCGGATGCGTCGATACCGCCCTGGAAGACGACCTTCTTGGCGCTGACCTCAACAAAACCACCGTCACCTGTCTCATCACCACCACGCGCAGAAATCTTCGCGCCTTCTTTGAAGTAGTTGATCTGGTCAGCCCAGGTGAGCACGGTACCACCGTCACCATTGGCACCTGCATCTGCACTAATCACTGCGCCATCATTGATTTCGATGCTTCCACGGCTATCGAGCAGCACGGTACCGCCGTTTCCATCTTCAGCGAAGGCATCCGCGTCGATCACACCATTCAGACCGATAATGCTATCGATCATCTGTGATGCGGTTTCTGCAGTAATGGTGATCAAACCAGAGCGCGCACGAAGGGTGCCGCTGTTATCGACACCAAGCTTGTCACCCTCAGCAGCAATCACATCCGCATTTTCATCTGAGACGACGAAGTTGATCAGGCCATCACCCTTCAGATCGAGCGAGAAGCTGTTGGTGCCCGCAAGATGAACCTCGCCGAGGTCAGCCTGCACATAACCGGTATTCTCTACGTAGGGCGCAGCAAGAATGGCGAAGCCGCCCTCGGAGACGGTGATGTAACCGTGGTTGATAACGTTGCCGGTGCCGCTACCGATGAAGGAGAACCTGCCGTCATCTTCATTGAGGGTATTGGCAGTGGTGGCGATCAGAGAGCCGACGTTAACCTGTGAAGTACCGTGGAAGGTAATACCAGCGTCATTAATAATGAAGACGCGACCGTTGGCAGTCAGCGCGCCTCTTAGCTCACTTGGTACTCCACCGATTACACGGTTGATCGCAATAGAGAGTTCATTGGGTTGAGCGAAGGTGATCGATTCACCGACTTCACTGGAGAAGTCTTGCCAGTCGATATCCAATCGATTCGTTGTTTGATCTATTAAGGTATCGGCATCGTTCTGGGTAATGCTACCTGAACCGACTGTGATCTCTCCGCCAACCGGACCGGCATTGGCTGAAACCGTGGTGAAAACAAGGGTTCCTGCCAGCGTTAGCCGCGCACATACCGAAACTTCCTGTTTGTTACGTTTCGCACGACGCCACTGGGGAGTCGCTATTTTGCGAAAGTTTGTTTTGGGCATCCAAGCCCAAGCAAACAGCAAAACTTCACGCGACCGTTTATGCCTGCGGCGCCCCGACCGTCCTGCGTTCGTTGCGTAATCACCTCTTCGCGGCTCTACACAACTTCCTCACTGACTCTACGCCGACATCTTCTTCGTCGTTCGCTCGCGCTCTCAACTACGAATAGGCAGACGGCGTCGACTATCGAGGGCTAACCGCCTTCACTTCGCTATCCATGGCGGTCAGCGGTGGAACAGTTCCTTTTTCTGAACGGTGATCATCTTTTCTTCTCCTAGCCGCAGCTGCCACTGCGATAGTTAAAATTCTTATTTAAGACCGCTATCAAAACGGCCTTCGCATACCTTCACAAATTAGTTAGCGTTGCATTCTGAGACTTCCGTCACAATCAAGTCAACACCCCATATTAAATAAGGAGTTACTAATTTATTAATGTGACACAATTAACAGAATCTATCCTATTGATATGACTCTAAAGTGGCGCAATATCGACACTTCGCCCGCCCAGAATCAGGAATATTTAGTCCCTTTACTCGGACTCGTATCAGACCCCACCTCGTGATTCGCCATCAAAATTGCGCTGTAACGATTCAATCTCAAAACCACAGCGCCCCACCCCGCCATATCCTTGCTGGCATACGATGAGATGGGGCGCTGTGGTTGTTGCGCTGTAGTCTCCGCTTAGAGGTGCAGGTCGATCGCCTCTCGGGGAAGAGAGACCAGACTTTTCAGAGCGCCTCGACCTCGTCGATCACCTGCCTGGCCATCGCCTCGACACCGGAGGGGATAATGCGAGTGGCCGGCATACCGACCACACCGGAGATGGCCATCTGGAAATGGAAGCGCTTCCAGTAACCGAGCAGCATTCAGCTCCTATTCACCATGTTTCAACAGCTTCTGAACCACCTCTACCAAACGACTTGTAAGGGTTTCGCGATCGAAATTGATGTTTCTCTGTACGAACTCATCAGCCGCCTTTTGATAGCGCTCATCCTCACAGAGCTGCTTGAACTTATTGGCCATGCCGCCCTGACGTAGCTTTGGAGCAGCAAGACCAACACCCAGTGCCGCCACACGGCTGGCAAGAATCATCTGTTCAAGTTGAAGTGGCAGTAGCAGTTGAGGCAAACCCGCCAACAGCAGAGAGGCGATGGTACCGTGATTGGCGTTAGTTATAGCTACCTGCGCACTTTTACCCACCAGCCCCATATCGAGCGGCTGATCGACAAACTTCAGTGTCTTTGAGCTAAATCGATCCTTGGTCTCCTGCTTGATACCATCGCCATATATCAGTGTCGGATTTCCGAACTTATTGAGCATCTGCAGTAGTGCCGGGAGGGTTTTAAATGGCTTGAGATAGGCAAACACACGCTTGCCTCTTCCTTCAGGCCAGCCAGGTTCTACGCCTGGCTTATCTGGTCCTATACCGAGATATTCGCAATCATCACGCCCTCCATAGTGATCGAGTTCTTTGAAGGTTCTAAAGAGCTTGCGATCGACATCAAACATCGATTTCCAGGAGTTGATCTCGGGGAGAGCAAGCCGCTTGGTTACTTCGAGGATTTTGTCGAGCACCTGCTGTTCGTCACTTCGAACCTTTTCATCATCGGTCTTGGGACTGGTGAAGAGCATCGGCAGCTGTTCATCGGAAGGGGGAATGAAAAACCCACTGCCAATTAAAATTCGCTTTAGTTCAAAGCCTTTAGAGGTGATCAAGGCGCTCGGACTGTGGTCAAGTACTACTAGGTCGGGTTTGACCATCCTGTAGAGCTCCTGCCATGCACGTACCAGTGCAGTCAGGCGATAGACATCGGAGAAGCCGGTGTTATGAATGATCTGCGCATAGCTGTTGGTGGGGCGAATCGGTGCCTCGATCTTCTTTACCTGCGAAGGCGCCTGGATGTAGCGAATCCCGGTTCCCTCGAACAGTCGTTCGGCGCGTGAGAGTTCACGCATTGCAAAGACCACGTCATGACCATTATCAACCAAACGCTTTGCTGCGTTGATATAGGGCATCACATGCCCCATGCCTGCGCCTAGCTCCCAGGTAAACAGCACAACCGACATCCTACGCTCCCTATAATTATGCTAATTATTGACGCAACCAACCACGCCAGCGCGCCCCAGCAAAATGTGAAGCGCCCTGAATATTAATCGGTG
Organism: Candidatus Reidiella endopervernicosa; assembly: GCF_013343005.1. Lineage (GTDB taxonomy): Bacteria > Pseudomonadota > Gammaproteobacteria > Reidiella > Reidiella endopervernicosa. The sequence goes on along the minus strand of NZ_CP054491.1, from coordinate 1,226,900 downwards.
GATTTGAGAAAATGGTGCCGACACGAGGACTTGAACCCCGAACCTACTGATTACAAATCAGTTGCACTACCAGTTGTGCTATGTCGGCTATATAGATGGGCAACGGGCCTGCGCCAATTGCAAGCTGCGCATTCTAGACCAACATCACTGTAATGCCAATTATTTACACGCCATTCTGTTCAACTGAGCCTCGGGTGAGATAGCCTCAATCTCACTCCATAGGGCCTCACTGAGCGCATTTTTACCACGATAATCTAGCCAGTAACGCGTCTCTTTCTTCATGCGATCTTCAATCTGTGGCTTAAAGCCCATCTTTTCGATCACACGCTTGCGCTGCACAGCACTCTGTTTCTGTTTAAACACACCGAGTGATACGGCATTTTTTCTACCACTGGCAAGCACAACAAAATAGTCCTGGATGCCCATTTCAGAGAGTTTTGTGGCAGCCTCAAGTGCCTTGGTGCGACTTGTATATGGCGGCAATAGCACCCAGTAACCAAATCGTTCTTCAACAAAGGTTCTGCGTTTACTGCTTGATAAACCAGCAGCAGATATTTTCTCAGCACTCTGACTTGCATGATCGTCACTCTTAAAGGGACCGATCTCAAAACAGATATCTTGCGAAGGTGGTGGCTCCACCACAACAGCAACGGGGGGGACGAATGGCATAGGAGCCGATACAGGCTCGACACGATTAATCAGCTGTTGCTCAGATGTATCAACCCATTCGCTAAGTAGCTGCAGCTTTGCTACATCATCCGCAATCGGTGCAATCGTGACAGCGCCATCAACACTCGTTTCATTGATATAGAGCCAGCCGAAGAGGCCTAGATTACAGATAAGTAGCAAGATGAAGAGCTTTTTCATTCTATTCCCGTGGAGAGTAACGCCAATCCTTTAAGTACCAGTTCATGGTCATGTCTGATTGTTATTCTAAAATACGGCAGAAGACACGAAGCATCACCACCGGTGATCACAACTACCGGTTCCGATTCTAATTCGTGTTTGTACTGCGCCACAACCCGCTCGATAAGTGCGACAACACTTTGCACAGAGCCACTAACTATAGCGTCGTCAGTATTTCGTGCCCACTGCCCGACTTGACCACGACTCGATAGTTCAATCCCAGACGTATTCTTCCCCAATACCTCTTGCATCATCTGAACACCAGGGGTTATTAAGCCACCTAGATGTTGGCCTGCACCATTTAGGCAGTCGATCGTGACCGCCGTGCCGCAGTCCACCACAATTGTCTCTCTTTCGTAATCCTTCCATGCAGCCAGCATCGCCATCCAACGATCTACACCCAGCTTTTCTGGGGTGTCATATCCATTTGTGACACCAAATAACGACTGAGTTGATCGTACAAACTCGGCATCTATTCCCCACAATTCTTTGCTGACTGTTTGTATTGTTCGATTTACCTTCTCAGATGAAACTGTCGACACCAACACTCTTTGAGGGATATCGGTCACACTCCATGCCGCAGTGAGTTGAGCATCAAAACGATCTAAATCAGGGATTAATACTCGAGCTTCTATCTCTCCATAGGCATTAAACGGTGCCCACTTTAATCGTGAATTCCCAGAATCGACTAGCAGTATCATTCTGTGACTCTCAGGCTCACTTCGCCTGATGCATATGATCGAACCACACCATCTGACTCAATTCGTATAGAACCCAATGAGTCTATACCGCGCGCAATTCCATCAATCCTTTTGTTGCCAAGTTGCAGGCTGACCTTTTGATTAACAACTGCATCAGCCAAGCTCCACTCTTCAATAAACTGTTCGAAACCACTGTTATCAAGTACAGAACAGGCATCTAGAATGGACTCAATTAACGCACCCGTCAGTTCGTTTCGTGAGGGCAAGTTATCACCAACTATAGAACTGAGATCAATCCATGGTTGGTCGATATTAGTGCCATTAGGCATACGATAGTTTATACCAACACCCACTACCATTTTACATTCAGATAGTGGGTCACCAGACAATTCAACTAAGACACCGCCAAGCTTCTTACCTTTCCACATTAGATCGTTCGGCCACTTTACGCTTAGCTCACACGGCATAAGTGAAAGGATGGCTTTCCGCACTGCCAATCCAATAGCTAGACTAATACCGCCAAGATCAGCCACGCCTCGATCAAATGAATAAAATAATGATAGATAGATGCTTGCAGCAAAAGGCGAGCACCAATTCCTACCGCGACGCCCCCGCCCCTCACTCTGATACTCAGCAACAACTGCTCTAGGCTTAACCCAATCATTATCAATCCGTTCCATAAGATAACTATTGGTCGAGGGAACCGACTCGAGCACCAGTAGTTGCTCTAGGTTCCTGTCTTTATTGGTCATATATTCACTACAGATTTTATGTGATTCGAGCAACTCAACCGAATGTTCAAGTGAATATCCTCGCCCACGTATCGCAAATATTGTCATCCCCATTTTTTGTAGCAACTTAATACTTTTCCAAACAGCAGCCCGACTGACTCCCAATTCCCTACCCAGCTCTTCGCCTGAGTGGAAGCGTCCATTTGAGAGCAACTGTAAAAGATTGTGATGCATACTCATGCGAGCCATTGTAACAGTGGAAATCGATTCCTACGTGAAAGCAGTTTGAAGAGATAAAGATTTGCATCCGCTGACCGCCATGGAGAGCGAAGTGAGGGCGGTTAGTCCCCGATAGTCGACGCCGTCTGCCTATTCGTAGTTGAGAGCGCGAGCGAACGACGGAGAAGATGCAGCAGCGGCTTTATGTCGGCGTAGAGTCACTGAGGGAGTTGTGTAGAGCAGCGAAGAGGTGATTACGCAACGAACGCAGGACGTCGGGCGCCGCAGGCATAAACGGTCGCGTGAAGTTTTGCTGTTTGCTTGGCTTGGATGCCCAAAACAAACTTTCGCAAAATAGCGACTCCCGGTGGTCTATTCATGGGCATGGTATTTCCTCTCTACGCTCAATTTTTTGTCGAGTGGAAAGAGGGAATGAAGCTCTGGTTTATTGTTGGATGCCTAATAGCCGGCACATCAATTGGCGTCATTAACTATGTGCTGGTCAATATTGTTCTATTAAGGAAAGTAAGACGCATTTCAGATGTTGCAAAGGCTGTCAGTCAAAATGATATCTCACATCAGTGCACCATCGAGAGCAATGACGTTATTGGAGAGATCGTGAACAGCGTCAACCAGATGACCGAAAATCTTCGCCATATGATTTCGCAGATATCAGACTCATCATCCCATCTGACTCAATCAAGTGAGCTACTCCAGACCATTACAAGCGAAACAAGCCATAGAGTTAATCAGCAACAGGTCGAAACTGAGCAGGTTGCAAATGCCATGAACGAGATGTCTTCTATGGTGCAAAACGTTGCTCACCACGCCGAACAGGCAGCAGAAGCCGCGAAACAAGCCGATATTGATGCCAACAAGGGTCATCAAGTTGTGAATAGCACTATCAATAGCATCAACACTCTAGCGAGCGAAGTTGAGAAAGCGACCACTGTAATCAATAAACTAGAAGCAGATAGCGAAAACGTTGGTGTCGTTCTGGATGTTATTAAAGGGATCGCAGAACAGACAAATCTACTAGCACTGAATGCTGCGATAGAAGCCGCTCGTGCTGGTGAACAAGGTAGGGGATTCGCTGTTGTCGCCGACGAAGTTCGCACGCTCGCCTCACGGACTCAGGAATCAACGCAAGAGATTCAAGAGATAATTGAACATCTTCAAGAGGGAGCTCGTAATGCCGCAGCAGCAATGCAGGTCGGAAGTAATCAGACTCAAACAAGCGTGACTCAGGCAGGAGAAGCTGGAGCAGCATTGGCTTCAATTGCTAGTGCTGTCACAAATATCTCGGAGATGACATCTCAAATAGCCAATTCATCTAGTGAACAGGAAAGAATGTCAGAAGAGATCAACAATAACGTAGTCAATATTAGTGACTCTGCTAAAGAGACAGCCATAAGCGTACAGCAGACCTCAGAATCTAGTAACGAGATGGGACAACTAACATCCAAGTTGGAATCACTGATTCAACGCTTCAAAGTTTAATGAAGCACTAATTATGGTACAGAGGCGGACTATTTAGATTGTGCTAGCTGCTTTGACGCCTTAACTCTATAACCAGAAGAAAACCACCTTTAGTCGGTAGCTGCTTCCGCTAGAGCACAAGGTAACGAATTACTTCAATGGTTATTCACCTTGCAACACTATTGACTGAACGTTCACACCCAGATCGAACGCTTTCCACTTAACAATCCATGACATAGAAAACCAATACACAGCTAAGATGACGTTCTTTGGTTCTATTTAAAACAAACCACTCTTTGCCTTAAAACCCTCAATAGCCATTGAATAATATGCTTGCTTGAAGCGCTGAACTACACTGAGTGAT